>NZ_JBFAZZ010000004.1:0-476096 GCF_040689425.1 Actinoplanes sp. NPDC051475 | reverse complement strand
CGCGCCGGCCCGGTTCGCTGCCGCCGGTGTGCAATATGCCGCTCCGCAATGCGGCGTTCACGGGTCGGGACCGCATGATCGTGGAGCTGCGGGACAGGCTGCTGGGCGGCGGGCAGGTGTTGGTGCAGGCGTTGCACGGTATGGGCGGGGTGGGCAAGACCCAGCTGGCTGTCGAGTACGCGCACCGTTTCGCCGGTGAGTACGAGCTGGTGTGGTGGATCGCCAGCGAGAATCCCGCCTTGATCGGTGAGCAACTCGCCGCTCTGGCCGTCACGGCCGGGCTGGTACCCGCCGAAACCGATGTCACCGCCGCGGTTGTGGCGGTCCGAAGCCATCTGCGGTGTGCCTTGCGAGCCCTGTTGGTGTTCGACAACGTCGAGCGGCGTGAAGACATACGTCCGTGGCTGTCCGGCGGGAGCGCTCACGTCTTGGTGACTTCCCGTAATCCCGTGTGGTCCGACGTGGCTCGGACGATCAGCGTGGACGTGTTTGCCCGGCCCGAGTCGGTGGCGCTGCTGCGCGCGATCCTGCCCGAGCTGATCGTGGCTGACGCTGACAGGTTGGCGCGGGCGTTGGGTGACCTGCCGTTGGCCGTCGCGCAGGCCGGTGACCTGCTGGCGGAGACGGGCATGGGCGTCGAGGCCTACCTCTCCGCCTTGCAACAGCACGCGGCGGAGCTGCTCGACAGCGACAGTCCACCGGCGGGATATCCGGTGCCGCTGGCCGCCGCCGTCACCGTGGCCGCCGACCGGCTCGCCGCCGATGCTCCCGCCGCCAGGCAGCTGTTGGCTCTGTGCGCGCACCTGGCCCCGGAACCCGTCCCGCTCGACCTGTTCACCGCCGCCGCCGGCCTGCCGGCGGAGCTGGCCGCCGCGTCCGGCAGTATCCTGGCGCTGGGACGCACCGCCGGTCGGCTGACCCGCTACGGCCTGGCCCGCACCACCACCGACGGGTTGCAGTTGCACCGGCTCACCCAAGCCATCCTGCGCGACACCGACCCCCGATCCGGTGTGCACCGCAGCACCGTCGAACGCCTGCTGATCGTCGCGGAGCCCGAAGACGTCATCAACCCCGCGTTGTGGCAGCAGTGGAGCCTGCTGATGCCGCACATCCTGGCCTGCGATCCGGCCGGCACCGACAACACCCGGCTGCGGTGGCTGGCCTACTACGCCGGGTGGCACCTGCTTGCCCGCGGCGACGCCCGCACCGCCCTGCCGCTTGCCGAGCAGCTACACACCGCCTGGACCCGCCGGCACGGCCCCGACGACCCCACCACCCTCAACGCCGCCGGTCTGCTCGCTTTCGCCCGCCGTGAACTGGGCCACTACGAGGAGGCCCACCGCCTCGATGAAGACACCCTGACCCGGTACCGCCGCCTCCTCGGCGACGATCATCTCCACACCCTTAACTCCGCCCGTGACCTCGCCGTGGACCTGCGCGAGCTGGGTGAGCTGGAGCAGGCCCGCCGCCTCGACGAGGACACCCTCGAGCGGCTCCGCCGCGTCCTCGGCGACGACCACCCCACCACCCTCGTCTCCGCCGTCTGCCTTGCCATGGATCTGCGCAAGCTGGGCGATTATGAGCAGGCCCGCCGCCTCGACGAAGACGCTCTCGAACGGAGCCGCCGCGTCCTCGGCGACGACCACCCCACCACCCTCGCCTCCGCCGGCAACTTCGCCACGGACCTGCGCGAGCTGGGTGAGCTGGAGCAGGCCCGCCGCCTCGACGAGGACACCCTCGAACGGAGCCGCCGCGTCCTCGGCGACGACCACCCCATCACCCTCGCCTCCGCCGGCAACTTCGCCACGGACCTGCGCGAGCTGGGTGAGCTGGAGCAGGCCCGCCGCCTCGACGAGGACACCCTCGAGCGGCTCCGCCGCGTCCTCGGCGACGACCACCCCCACACCCTCGGCTCCGCCCGCGGCTTCGCCATGGATCTGCGCGAGCTGGGTGAACACGAGCAGGCGGATCGGCTGGAGGAGGATATGGCGCGCTGGCGGAGTGACCCCTGATCCGCCCAGCCGTTGGAACCCGTACCTTTCACTCGCTCACCGCTCGCGCGGGTGCCGTACGACCTGCGGCACACGCGCTGCTGTGTCGACGTAGCTCAACGCCGCGGTGTCGGCCACCCAGGTGGCTTAGTGGGCGGGGCACAGCGTCGCCCTCCCGCGCGTCAACGCGAAGTGCATCGTGGGGGAAGGAAGAGGCCGCTCGGCGTCGCATCGAACAAGCGATCCGGGAGCAAGAGCGCTGGTGGCGAGGCCGCCTGGTACGCCACGGAGATTCTCCGCGGACGGCTGGACATGGCTGGACACATGAGTAAGGCCCCTCCCTGCCGTTCGGCTGGTGAGGGGCCTTCTTGTGCCTGTGGTGGCGGGTAGAGGATTCGAACCTCGGTAGCTTTCGCGACCGATTCACAGGCAGCTCCGAGTGTCGGAACTTAACAGACGTTGACCTGGTGTGCCTTCCATGTGGATTGTCTGATTCCGGAGAGTCACAGCTCGTCCTCGCCAACCTCGGCGCCGCGCGTCTTCGCCGCCAGGTGAGTGACCTCGCGTTGCCGTGTGGTGTTGCTCGGGTCGGCGGCGGCCAGCCGTTGGGCGATCTCCAGGGCTGCCTGGTGGTGCTTGTGGGCGGTGTTCGGGTCGCCGGCGGCGACGGCGAGGTCGCCGAGTTTGTTGTGGCTGATCGACAGGTCGCGTTGCCATGTGGTGTTGCTCGGGTCGGCGGCGGCCAGCCGTAGCCGGATCTCTAGGCCTGCCCGGTAGTGCTTGTGGGCAGTGCTCGGGTCGCCGGCGGCGACAGCGAGGTCGCCGAGTTTGTTGCGGCTGATCGACAGGTCGCGCTGCCACGTGGTGTTGCTCGGATCGGCGGCGGCCAGCCGCTGGGCGATCTCCAGGCCTGCCTGGTAGTGCTCGCCAGCGGTGCTCGGGTCGCCGGCCGCGACAGCGAGGTCGCCGAGATTGATGCGGCTGATCGCCAGGTCGCGCTGCCAGTCGGTGTTGCTCGGGTCGGCGGCGGCCAGCCGTTGGGCGATCTCCAGGGCTGCCTGGTGGTGCTTGTGGGCGGTGCTCAGGTCGCCGGCGGCGAGAGCGAGTTCGCCGAGTTTGTTGCGGCTGATCGCCAGGTCGCGCTGCCATGTGGTGTTGCTCGGGTCGGCGGCGGCCAGCCGTTGGGCGATCTCCAGGGCTGCCTGGTGGTGCTTGCGGGCGGTGCTCAGGTCGCCGGCGGCGAGAGCGAGTTCGCCGAGTTTGTCGCGGCTTACCGACAGGTCGCGCTGCCAGTCGGCGTTGGTCGGGTCGGCGGCGGCCAGCCGTAGCCGGATCTCCAGGCCTGCCTGGTAGTGCTCGCGGGCGGTGCTCAGGTCACCAGTCGCGACAGCGAGGTCGCCGAGATTGTTGCGGCTGAACGACAGGTCGCGCTGCCATGGGGTGTTGCTCGGATCGGCGGCGGCCAGCCGCTGGGCGATCTCCAGGGCTGCCTGGTAGTGCTCGCCGGCGGTGCTCACGTCGCCGGCGGCGATAGCGAGGTCGCCGAGATTGTTGCGGCTGATCGACAGGTCGCGCTGCCAGTCGGTGTTGCTCGGGTCGGCGACGGCCAGCCGCTGGACGATCTCCAGGGCTGCCTGGTGGTGCTTGTGGGCGGTGCTCAGGTCGCCGGCGGCGACAGCGAGGTCGCCGAGTTTGTTGCGGCTGATCGACAGGTCGCGCTGCCATGTGGTGTTGCTCGGGTCGGCGGCGGCCAGCCGCTGGACGATCTCCAGGGCCGCCTGGTGGTGCTTGTGGGCGGTGCTCAGGTCGCCGGCGGCGACAGCGAGGTCGCCGAGATTGTTGCGGCTTACCGACAGGTCGCGTTGCCATGTGGTGTTGCTCGGGTCGGCGGCGGCCAGCCGTAGCCGGATCTCTAGGCCTGCCTGGTAGTGCTTGTGGGCGGTGCTCAGGTCACCAGCCGCGACGGCGACGCCCCCGAGCCGGCTCAGGATGACCGGCGGTCGGTTCTGCCACCATGGGTCATCCTGTTTATCAGGGGTCAAGTCAAGGTCCAGGGCAGCTTGGAAGTAAGCGCGGCCGCCGACCAGGTCTCCGGCGTCGACGGCTAGGTCTCCAAGATCGACCAGCAGGACCGACAAGTCTCCCGTTGCCTTCCCATCATTCGGGTTGGTAGCACGTCGCTGCTCGACGGTCTGGCGCATGTCGTGCAACAGAATGCGGGCGCTGGAGAGGTCACCTGCAGTGCGAATGGCCTCGTACTCCTCTTTGGCCACCAGAAACCAGGCGGGGTCGGTCCGGGGGATCAGGGCGCGGATCTCGGCGAGATAGGCAGCGGCGGCGAGCACCCCAGGCAGGACGGCGATGATCTGACGGGCTAGGCCGGGGATCTGGTTGGTCTGACCAGTGGCGGCTAGGTGGCGTGGGATGTCGATCAGGTCGTCGTAGCCGATGCGGCGCTGCTGTACGCGGCGCCGCCTCATCCGCAGAGCGCGTTCATGGCGGCCGACGAGATCCGGGTCGGGGCGGCGTTCGAGGAGTTCGGCGGTCCAAGGGTGCACCAGGATTTCATCACCCGGAGCGAGCAGCGTCAGATCGGCGAGACGTTCCACCGCAGCCGCTAGAGCGGTCAGGGGCAAAGCGGCAGGGGGCGCCGCAGTATCGGAAACTGGGTCGGTCAAGGCATAGGCGAGGTCGCGAAGGGTCATCGGTGCTCGGCTGACCGATAGTTGCAGCAGGACTTCGAGTTCGTGGCCGGACAGCAGGCCGAGAAGTTCGTCGAGGAGGATGTCCGCGCCGCCGAGTAGGAGGGCGTGCTCGATCGCGGCGCCGACCGGTCTCGGGTGGCGCAGGTCGATGCCCTCCCGGGCGGCCAGCTGCCGGAGCTTCACCTGGACATCCCGCAACCGTGCCGGGCGTCCACGCAGCAGCGCATCAACGTACTCGATGAGCCGCGGATGTCCGCCGATGGTGCGAGTCAGCAATCGGAGGTCGTCGCCGGTCAGCCCGCGCAGTGCGGGCAGGCGCAGCAGGAGCCGGCGCAACTCTGCCGGTGACAGCGGGCCGACCTGCACCGGCACCAGGTATCGGTCGTCGCCGGGTAGCGGATATCGGCAGGTCACCAGGATCACCGCGGTGTCCGCGGCCTCGCACCACCCGGTGAACACCTCGTCGAACGCCGGATCCAGGAACGCCGCGCCTCCCGGGGAGAGGTTCTGCTCGAAGTCGTCGAAGACCAGCACCACCGGCGCCACCTGCAGCACCTGCCGAACCAGCCCGGTCTTCGCCGTGTCCGGCACATCCGGCGACGCCAGCACCGCCGCCATCGAATCGCCCGGCCGAGCCGTCGCCAACACTGCCGCCAGACCGGCGAAAAGGCCCGACGGGTTCCACCGACCCTCGTGCACCACCGGCAGCATCCCGTCGCCGCGCAGCCGGGTGACCAGCCGACCGGCCAGAGCGGTCTTACCGATGCCACCGACTCCGATCAACTGCACCCCCGTGATCACGCCGTGCACGTCGCAGGCCGGTTCGGTGCGGCGCAGTATCCTGGTCGCCTCCCGCAGCTGGGAACGCCGGCCGATCAGCCGGCCCAGGCCGAGCTCTCGCACCGACGTACCCGACGGCACCACCACCGCGCTCAGATCCACCGGCGGCTGATCCACGTCGATCAACGGCCCGTCGTCGCCGGCGCACAGCAATGTCGCCACTGCGTACTCTGGCCGTGGCGTTTGCTCACCCGCCTCGTGAACGCGTTCGACCACGCGCCGGGCCCGGGCCAAAGCCCCCGCAGCCCCGGGGGCCTGACTGCCGGCCGGCGCGACTGTCAACTCTCGGTAGAACTGGGAAAGCAACCGGGTCGCATAGCTGTCGGTCACAGTCGCCTGCATCGCCAGCACCCTGTCCGCGCCCGCCCGCACCAACGCTGCCGCCAAGGCATCCCCACCACCGGCCGCGCCGGCACAGGAGGACAACACGATCAGCGGCACCTCGACCCGCGCGTCCCGGATCGCGGTCATCAGATCCCGGCAGCCGACCGGTTGCGGGTCGCCGTCCTCGTCCTCCAGTTCCACCTCCGATGCCGAGCCGTGCGCGGACAGATGCAACACGTGGAAGTCCGATTCCTGCAGCGCCTCGCGAATCTGTGACAGCGACGCCACCTCCAAGATCCGCACCTGACCGCCTGCCCCGGCGGCGAGATCACCCACCGCGTCCAGGAGCGCCTGCATCTCCGCCTCGACATCCAGCGGCGCGTTTCGCGTACGCGTCTCTTCCGGCGCCGCCACCGCAGCCAGCACCCGCAACGGTCCCGCCAGGCGTACCGCCTCCCGCTCCGAACCCGCGCCGCGGACCTGCCGGCGCACGCTGACCCCGCCGATCAACGCCACCGGCCCTAGCTCCTCGCCGCCAGTGGTGGTCAGGCGTAGCACCTCCACCGGCATACCGAGCGCCTCCCCGTCCGCCCGCCACACCACCTCGACCTCATCCCGCGGACGCAGCCCACCCACCAGATCCGCCACCAGCCGCTGCCCTGCCTCGTCGAACACCACTCCCGCCAAGGTGCGCCCCACCGCCGCCAACTTCTCCTGCGCCACTGCCGCCGGACCGGTCAACGACTCCCACACCCGATCCAATTCGGAGGGAAGCACCGCCTCTCGGACGCACACCGGCGCCCCCGCCAAGCTCACCTCACACGTGAGCCGCCGACCGTCCAAACGGGCCTCGATCAGCAACTCCGTTGCCAAACCTGCCGAGGCTGTGGCCGTGCCCGGAGCGGCTGGCACCGACCGCGGCGGCAACACGGGGGCCTGCCCCAACGGGGGCTCGACGTCCAGGGGCTGGGCTGTCAGCACCCGCAACAATGCCTCGACGCCCGACTTGGTGAGCTCCGGTATCCGGTACGACGTGCCGCCGGCCGGCGACAGCCAATCCGGTAACCCGTCGGTGTCACCGCCCGGCAGAATCACGGGAAGGATCGACCGAACACCCGTTTCCTGATCGGCATACCACCGCTCCAGCAAACGCTGGGCCTCCCACCGCACACCCTTGCCAACCGATCGGTCGCCCCGGTTCTCAGCACGCTCCCGATACGCTGGCGACGCCACTACCAGCACGAAGTCAGCCTTGCGGACCTGCTCGTTCATCCATTCCGGCCAAAACTGCCGCTGGGCGGTCGCCGAGACATCCAGTTTGGCGTCAACGCCCAGCGACCGCAGCAACAACCACAACTGCCGAACGGACTCCGCATGATCAGAATTGTCATTCGCGTACGAGATAAGTACCCGAGCCCGCCTTGGTCCGCCAGCCTCGCCCACGCGAACTCCAACCAAATTGATCATGTATGGAGCAATAGGAACCGAACGACCATGCCTATCACGCCAAGACAAGCTCAGACATCAACCCATCGCCAAAACTCAATGAGCTCGCAGACGATGTCCCGGGCGGCGAGGAAATGCACCCACGGCTGCGGCCCGAAGAACGCTCACGACGATTGGCTCTCGCGGTAGGCACAACGAAGGCGGATCATCCGAGTGCGCCGCCGCCGCCGCCGTCGCAGTCGCAGTTGCACAGCTAGACGTCGGGCGCACGGTGCCAAACGAACGCGTATCGCACTTCAGTCGACCAAGGACAAACTGGCGCTGCGATCCACTGCCGAATTGATCTTCCTGAACCAAGGCGCCGCGCGAGCGCGGCGCGGCCGGCCGCGCTCGGCCATGCCCTGGCGGGCGCCTTGAGGAAGACGCAATCCTGGCAGACGTGAGGTCGCGACGTTCTCCGCCGTGGATCAGTTTGGGACGACTTCGTATTCATCCTCCGCGTGGTCAGCCTGCTGCCGCTCCAGCTGGTAGCCGAGGAGCTGCACGCACCGCCAGACCCCGAAGACCAGGCCGGTAAGGATGGCGGCCGGAACGGCAGCCCATGGTGCTCCGGCCCAGGCGGTGTTAATGGCCACCAAGATGATCAGTAGCCACTCCCACAAGCGCAGGCGCAGCGTGATCGAGCGCGGCTTTGTATCGCGTCCAAAGAAATTGACCATGCCAGCTCAACGACCGTGGTGTCGGAGCGGGGTCGTGGGCCAGTCGGTGAGCCCCAAGGTCGTATGTCCGGTAGGGCGCTCCACCTTGGCGCCCTGGGCCAGTCCTGCTCCACGGTGTGGGTCGACGGCGGACGGGATGGCACGGGGCAAGGGGCATCGGGGGAGGGACAGGCATGATCGACCTGCCGCCGATCCGCCCACAACAACTCGCGACGAGCCGGATTCGGCTGGACGAAGCTGGACTGAACGAGAACGGCCCCGGAGCGCGTTTCCGCAGCTCACGGGGCCGATATCAGAGCCTGTGGCGGGTAGAGGATTCGAACCTCTGTAGCTTTCGCGACGGATTTACAGTCCGCTCCCATTGGCCGCTCGGGCAACCCGCCTGGGCATCGCCGCCTCAGTGTTCCTTGGCAGCGGAGAACAGGATAGCCGTAGCCGCGGCCGGTTCTGCAACCGGGTACGGTCGGCATGTCGGGGGCCCGCGGGGCTCTTCGTCGACATCGATACGCGGCCCACCAGCAGGAGTCTGATCATGGCAGCCAGCCCGTCGTTCGACATCGTGAGCAAGGTCGACGCTCAGGAGGTGGACAACGCCTTCCATCAGGCGGAGAAGGAGCTCGGTACCCGGTTCGACTTCCGGGGGACCGGGACCGTCATCGCGAAGTCGGGGGAGAACGGGGTCACCATCACCTCGGAGACCGAGGAGCGGGCCGTCGCCGCACTCGATGTCTACAAGGAGAAGCTGGTCAAGCGGAACATCTCCTTGAAGTCTCTGGAGGCCGGCGATCCTCGGCAGTCCGGGAAGACGTACAAGATCGACTGCAAGGTCATCGAGGGCATCGAGGCCGACAAGGCCAAGGCGATCAGCAAGAAGATCCGGGATGCCGCTCCGAAGGGTGTCCAGGCGCAGATCCAGGGGGACCAGCTGCGGGTCACCGGCAAGAAGCGGGACGACCTGCAGGCCGTCATCGCCCTGCTCAAGCAGGAGGACTTCGGGGTCGCCCTGCAGTTCACGAACTACCGGTAAGGCGGGGCGCCGCGGTCCAGACTGAGGTTCATGGACCTTGGTGCGGCGACGCTTGCCATCGGCGGTGCGATCGGGCTGGCCCTCGCGCTCTTCGGGGTGAAGATGCTGGTTTCCGGTCGGGCTCCGGCGAGCACCTTGCGCAACTTTCCGGGGGTACGCGCCGCCGCCCTGTATCACCTGTTGTTCGGGGCGGCGCTGTTGCTGATGGTGGTGGGACAGGCGCTGATGGCCGGGACCGCTTCGACCGTCACGACTGCGGTCGCCATCGTGCTGGTGGCGGTCGCCTTGATCAGGTATCGGCCGCGACGGGGGCGGCCGCGCGAGGACGCCTAGTTCCGGGGAGCCGTGGTGATCGATCCGGTCGTGGACCTTCAGTGGGTGCGGGAGCGGGAGGGCCGGGTCGTGCTGGCCGATGTGCGCTGGTATCTCGACGGGCGGTCGGGGCGGGAGGCGTACGAGAAAGGTCATCTGCCCGGCGCCGTCTTCGTCGACCTGGACCGCTGGCTTGCTCGTCCGGCCTCGCCGGCCGAGGGCCGGCATCCGCTTCCCGATCCGGAGGTCTTCGCGGAGGGCATGGCCGCGGCGGGCATCGGCGACGAGGACACGGTGATCGGGTACGACGACACGGGCGGAGTCGTCGCGGCGCGACTGGTCTGGTTGCTGCGCGCCACGGGTCACGACGCCGCGTTGCTGGACGGCGGGCTCACCGCGTACCAGGGAAATATGGTGACCGGACCGTCCAGCCGGACCCCCGCGGTCTTCACTCCCCGGCCCTGGCCGGGGGATCGGCTGGCTGACATCGATGCGGCCGCCGACGGTGGTGCGGTGGTGCTGGACGCCCGCGATCGGCCGCGGTTTCGCGGCGAGGCCGAGCCGGTGGATCCGCGGGCGGGGCACATTCCGGGGGCGCGCAATCTGCCGTGCCGGGAGAATCTCGACGACACGGGTCGTCTTCTTCCTGTGTCGCAGCTGCGTGAGCGGTTCGCGGCCGTCGGCGTCGAGGAAGGCGGCGACGTCGTCTCCTATTGCGGCTCGGGCGTCACGGCCTGCCACAACCTGCTGGCGATGGAGCATGCCGGGCTGGGGACCGGCCGGCTCTATCCGGGCTCGTGGTCGCAATACAGCGCTACCGACCGGCTCGCGGCCACCGGCGACTAGTCGGGGCGGCCGGCCAGTCCGCGGGCGGCGTCGGCCTCGTCCGGTCCGAGGCCTTGATATCCGGTGAGCTCGTGCTGGCGGGCCTGGTCCGCGATCCAACGATTGTGGGCCTCCCATGCCGCCTGCTTGCTCGTGCCCAGGGCGGCGCCGATCTGCGTCCAGGAGGCGCCGGCTGCCCGGGCGGAGCGGACCATCGCCTGGCGCCCGTAGCCCGCCTTGCGGATCACCACCTCGCTGAGGGCGAGGAGCTCCAGGCCTTCCTCGGGGCTCAGCGGCTCGGACTCGCCGTCGCCGGCCATCGTGGCCAGGGCGTCCCGCATCCTCAGCTCGTCGTAACGCGTTGTTGCGGTGGAGAGCGTGTGTCGTTGCTCAAGGTCATCGGGAGTGGTCATACCCGTAGTCTGGCGTCAGGAAAACTTGACGTCAAGAGTGCTTGACGACGCAATGCGAATTGCGCTCACATCTCCCTTTATTTCAGGCACAAAGCCACCAATTTTGCGGTCCGTAATTGCGGTCGCGCCTCAGCCGTTCAGCCAAGATTTCGGGATGTGCGGGTTCGACCCGGCCGCGGACGCTGTCCGACGTACTCAGCGTGTGGCACCATCATGGAACCCCCCACCCGGAGCGTCTTCCTACGAGGAGCAAACATGTCCGCAAGGAAGCTGGGCCGCTTCGTTGGCTTGGTTTTCGTGCTCGCGGTTCTGACCGGCGGCAGCGCCGCTTCAGTGTCCGCCGAGCATGCGTCCGGGGGTTCGACGCCGGCAGCCGTCCAGCTGTTTCTCGGCGACATCGACTGGGACTGAACCGGCCGGCCCTTACGGAACGGCAGCGCTGTAACGGTCCGACGACGAGGAGCGCGCTATGGCCGGGCGATCACCGTCGCGTGGGCGTTCTTCGCAGTACGCCTGGCTGATCACCACGCCCCTCGCGCTTTTCGCGCTCGCCTGCCTCACCTATTACTGGCTTGCTGTGCCCACGTGGTGGCACCACTGGGCCGGTTCCCTGCTCGTGCTGGCGGCCTTCATCGTCGCGCACGTCAGCGTGCTGAGTGTCGTCGTCCGACGCCAGGCCTTGCTCGTCGTGCTGAACGAGATTCCGCTCATACTCGCCATTTACTTCCTGCCTCCGGTGCCGGTGATCCTGGCTCCGACGATCGCGAGCCTGGTGACTCAGCTCCGGTCCCGGACGGATACCACCAAGACGGCGTACAACGTCGCCAAGTCCGCGGCCCGTACGGCCGCCGCCCTGGTGGTCGTCTCCTGCATGCCGGAGATCCGCGGCGCCGGCCCGGGCACCTGGGGCATCCTCGCCGCAGCGGTCGCCACCGCGACCATCGTGAGCTGGTTGTCGTACGCCGGCGTCATCACCGTGGTGCAGGACCGCCGCGCCGGGCAGGACGCGATGCGCGCCGGTTCGCAGACGCTCGTCACCGCGGCCATCAACATCGTCGTCGGGCTGGTCTTCCTTGTCGCGCTCGACGCCACGTGGTGGGCCGCCATCCCGCTGGGCCTGCTCCTGCTGGCCATGACGTTCGTGCTGCGCTCCTTCTCCGAGTTCTTCCGCCAGCACCGCACCCTGACCGAGGTCTACGAGCTCACCCAGGCGATGCGGGAGCAGGGCACCGACGGCAGCCTCCCGGACGTCCTGCTCAGCCGGGTCCGGACCCTCATGCGCGCCGAGTACGCGACCCTCTGGCTCCCGGCACAGGGCCGCCACCCGGAGGTGCTCCTCACCGCCCGGGTGGACGGCAAGGGACTGCTGGACATCTCGCCCACCCCTTCTCCCGTACGCGAGCAGGCGATCAGCAGCGGCCACACCGTTCCGGTCGGCGGCCGGTTCGGGGAGACCGTTCACCTGCGGCCGTACCTGCGGGACAACGGGGTCAAGGACGTCATCGCGGTGCCGTTGCGATCGGGTCAGACCACTGTGGGCAGCCTCGAGGTCAGCAACCGGCTCGGGGATGCCGTCACGTTCCGCGACGCCGACGTGCAGGTGCTCGAGACGATCGCGGCGCACGCGGCGGTCGCCGTGGAGAACGCGCGGCTCGTCGAGCGGCTGCGTTACGACGCGTACCACGATCGCCTGACCTCGCTGCCCAACCGCCGGCGGGTGATCGACGCCCTCGCCGAGTCCGTCAAGGTGCGGGCCGGCGAGGTGGTCGCGGTCATGCTCTTCGACGTCGACGGCCTGCGCGACGTCAACGAGTCCATGGGGCATGCCGCCGGCGACAAGCTGCTCGCCGAGGTCGCCCAGCGGCTCCGCAGCATCGCCGGCCCGGGCGCCCTGGTCGGCCGGATCGGTGGCGACGAGTTCGTGGTCACGCTGCGGACGGACAACGCCGAGGAGACCGTACGGCTGGCGACCGAGATGCGGGAGCAGCTTCGCGGCCCGATGGTCGTCGGGTCGCTCACCCTCGACGTCGACACGGCCGCCGGCGTGGCGCTGCACCCCGATCACGGCGACGACCCGGATGCCCTGCTGCGCCGGGCCGAGCTTGCCGCCAACGCGGCCAAGGCGCTCCCGTACGGCGTGCAGCTCTTCCACCCCGCGCTGGAGTCCCGTGCGGTCCGCCGCCTCGGCCTCGCGGCGGACCTGCGGCGCGCCCTGGACGACGGGGCGCTGGAGGTGCACTACCAGCCCAAGGTCTCCATCCAGGACCGGCACCTGATCGGCGTCGAGTGCCTCGCCCGCTGGCAGCACCCGGCGCACGGCGAGGTGTCCCCGGAGGACTTCGTCGCGGTGGCGGAGCACACCGGCCAGCTGAACCGCCTCACCGAGGTGGTCCTCACCGCCGGCCTGCGGCACTGCCGCGAATGGGCGGACGCGGGCCGTCCCCTGTCCATCGCGGTCAACCTGTCGGCGCGCACCCTGCTGGATCCCCGGTTCCCGGACCAGGTGCACGAGCTGTTGAAGCAATACCGCGTCCCGGCCGGCCAGGTCACCTTCGAGATCTCCGAGCCCGGCATGCTCGGGGAGATCGAGCGCGCGCTGCCCACCCTCTATCGCCTGCGAGACCTGGGCGTGCGGCTGTCGGTCGACGATTTCGGTACGGGTGCCTCGTCGCTGTCCTATCTCCGTCAGCTTCCGGTACACGAGGTGAAGATCGACGACAGCTTCGTCGAGGGCATGGCGACGGACTCGGGTGACCTGGCGATCGTCCGGGCGGTCATCGGCCTGTCCCGTGAGTTCGGTCTCACGGTGGTGGCCGAGGGCGTGGAGAGCGAGCTGACCCTCAACCTGCTCGCCGATCTGGGCTGTGAGATCGGCCAGGGGTATCTCTTCAGCAGGCCGTTGCCGGTGGAGCGGCTGAACATGTGGCTCAGCGCCCAGACGGAGCCCGAGGAGACGCCCACCGGAGAGGTCCGGCGGCTGCGAGCCGTTGGCTGATTGCTTCTGAACTGCCCATACGGCGCGCCGGGGTACCGATTTCACCTCGGCTACCGGGCCGTGTAAGCTTCTCCCTGCGCAGCAAGCGAGAGATCGCGCGCGCCCCCTTAGCTCAGTCGGCAGAGCGTCTCCATGGTAAGGAGAAGGTCTACGGTTCGATTCCGTAAGGGGGCTCCACCCGGGTTAGTGATCCGCCATCAGGCGCGGGATTTCAGCCTGGCGCGGCGGTGTAGCTCAGATGGCAGAGCAAGCGGCTCATAATCGCTGTGTCGCCGGTTCAAGTCCGGCCACCGCTACTGTCCGGGATTCGTCCCGGATGCCGTACGACCCCCGGGCGAACGTCCGGCGTTTTGCATGTCCGCGTGGCAAGCGTCTACGCTGAGATGCCGTATGTGAACCCCGTGAGCAGGAAGGCACCCCGCCGTGGCCAAGGCGACCGACGTCCGTCCCAAGATCACCTTGGCGTGTACGGAGTGCAAGGAGCGGAACTACATCACCCGTAAGAACCGCCGCAACGACCCGGACCGCATCGAGCTGAAGAAGTTCTGCCCCCGGGACGGCAAGCACACCCTGCACCGCGAAACTCGCTGAGCTGAGCCTTCCAGTTGCGGCGGCGCCCCGACCCTGGGGTGGCCGCCGCTTCTGCGTTCAGGCGCGGCGAACGACGGCAGGGTAGTTTCCCCTCATGCCCCTGGACCAGTCCTTCGTAGGCCGCAGCTGGCCGGCCACCGAGCCCTACGTGGTGGGCCGCGAGAAGATCCGTGAGTTCGCCATCGCCATCGGCGCCACCGACGCGGAGTATCACGATCCCGCGGCCGCCCGTGCCGCCGGCTACCCCGATGTCGTCGCGCCGCCCACCTTCCCGGTGGTGATCACCATGGCCGCCAGCCGGCAGATCCTCGAGGATCCCGGGCTGGGCCTGGACTACAGCCGCGTCGTGCACGGCGACCAGAAGTTCGCGTACTCCCGGCCGGTCGTCGCCGGAGACACGCTGGTCTGCGTCAACACCGTCGAGGACATCACGTCCCGGAGCGGCCACGACTTCATGATGACCCGGACCGACGTCACCACCGATGCCGGCGAGCCCGTCGTCACGGTCTGGTCCAAGCTCGTCCAGCGCGGGGAGGACTGATCATGGCCGAGGACCTGCCCACCCAGACCTTCCGGGTCACCCGGGCCGACCTGATCCGGTACGCGGGTGCGTCCGGCGACTTCAACACGATCCACTGGAGCGACCGGATCGCGAAGAGCGTCGGCCTGCCCGGCGTGATCGCCCACGGGATGTACACGATGGCCCTGGCGGGCCGCGCGGTCACCCTCTGGGCCGGCGCCCCCGACGCCGTGGTCGAGTACGGCGTCCGTTTCACCCGCCCGGTGCCGGTGCCGGACACCGACGAGGGCACCGAAGTGGTGGTGAGCGGCGTCGTCAAGGAGGTCACCGACGACGGGCTCACCCGGATCGACGTCACCGCGACCTGCAACGGCGAGAAGGTCCTCGCCATGGCCAAGGCCACGATCCGCAAGCGCTGACGTCCGGCGGCCGGTTCCCACCCCGGGAGTACCGGGGCCGGGTTGGGAATCACGGGGACGAACCCGTACACTGGTCCGCCGTGGGGTAATCGACCCTGCCTTTCGCATGCGAAGCGTGCGCGGGGCGTGGCCGCCCTCACGTAGGGGTGTAGCTCAATTGGCAGAGCAGCGGTCTCCAAAACCGCAGGCTGCAGGTTCAAGTCCTGTCACCCCTGCGCACCGAACCCGTATCGGCCCGGCGGCGACGCCCGGCGCGGGCCGCCGGTACGACCGAGCGCCGCGTAGGGCGCTGATGCGACATCCACCGACCGACGACGGAAGAGGGCGAAGTGGCCGAGAGGAAGCGACCCGGTGACGACGCTGCAGGCGGCCGCCCCGAGGACGAGGCGTTCGACGACGCAGTCGCCGACGACGAGGTCCTGGACGACGACGTCGAGGCCGACGAGCCGGTGACCCGGGGCGGCGGGACCGCCGTCCGCGAGCGCACCGAGAACGCCGACAAGCCGAAGTCGATGAAGGAAGGCCGCCGTGGCGGCCGCATCGGCGGTTTCTTCCGCGAGGTCGTCAGTGAACTGCGTAAGGTCATCTGGCCGACCCGCAAGGAGTTGCTGACCTACACCGCCGTCGTGATCGTGTTCGTCACCGTGATGACCACGATCGTCGCCGTGCTGGACTATGGATTCGGCAAGGCCATCCTGGCGTCGTTCGGCAACTGAAGCTGATAGTTACGGAAGTGAGCAAGCGTGCCTGAGTACGACGACGAGACCGCCCTTTCCGCCGACGAGCAGTCCTCGGTGGCGACCGCGGGCGACGACGAGTCGGTCGAGGCCGCCGCTGAGCCCGCCGCCGAGGCGCCCGAAGCCGAGGCGGCCGAGGTCGAGTCTCCCGACGTCGAGACTCCCGATGTCGAGGCGCCCGAGGTCGAGGCACCCGAGGTCGAGGAGGACTACGACCCCGTTGCCGAGCTGCGCCAGAAGCTGCGCTACGCCCCCGGTGACTGGTACGTGGTGCACTCGTACGCCGGTTACGAGAACAAGGTCAAGACCAACCTCGAGACCCGGATCACGAGCCTCGACATGGAGGACTTCATCTTCCAGGTCGAGGTGCCGACCCGCGAAGAGGTCGAGGTCAAGAACGGCAAGCGCAACCAGGTGCAGGCCAAGGTCTTCCCGGGCTACATTCTGGTCCGGATGGACCTCACCCCGGAGTCGTACTCCTGCGTGCGGAACACGCCGGGCGTGACCGGCTTCGTGGGCGCGACCGACCGGGTCGACCGGCCGGCGCCGCTGTCGCTCGACGAGGTGCTGAAGTGGCTCGCCCCGGCCGTCGAAGCCGAGGAGAAGAAGGCGAAGCCCGAGATCAAGGTCCTCGACTTCGAGGTCGGCGACTCGGTCACGGTCACCGACGGCGCGTTCGCCTCGCTGCCGGCCTCGATCTCCGAGATCAACGCCGACCAGCAGAAGCTCAAGGTCCTCGTCTCGATCTTCGGCCGGGAGACGCCGGTCGAGCTGAACTTCAACCAGGTCACCAAGATCTGATTGAGGCAACACCCCGAGTAAGTCGTGGGAGGGACGCGCACGTGTGCGTCCCGCCATCAACCACAGGAGTACGAGAAAAATGCAGCGCAGCAAGGCCTACCGTAAGGCCGCCGAGCAGATCGACGTCTCGAAGCTCTACCAGCCCGTCGAGGCCGTGACGCTGGCGAAGGAGTCCAGCCCCACCAAGTTCGACGCCACTGTCGAGGTCGCGATGCGCCTCGGCGTCGACCCCCGCAAGGCGGACCAGATGGTTCGTGGCACGGTCAACCTGCCGCACGGCACCGGTAAGACCGCCCGCGTGATCGTCTTCGCCCAGGGCGCGAAGGCCGAGGAGGCCGTCGCGGCCGGCGCCGACGAGGTCGGCACGGACGAGCTCGTCGCCCGCATCCAGGGCGGCTGGCTGGACTTCGACGCCGCGATCGCCACCCCGGACCAGATGGCCAAGATCGGCCGGATCGCCCGGATCCTCGGCCCCCGCGGCCTCATGCCGAACCCCAAGACCGGCACGGTCACCATGGACGTGACCAAGGCGATCTCGGACATCAAGGGCGGCAAGATCACCTTCCGGGTCGACAAGCACTCGAATCTGCACCTGATCATCGGCAAGGCCTCCTTCTCGGCCGAGCAGTTGGTCGACAACTACGGTGCGGTGCTCGACGAGGTGCTGCGGGCCAAGCCGTCCGCCGCCAAGGGCAAGTACCTCAAGAAGGTCACCGTCAGCACCACGATGGGCCCCGGCGTGCCGATCGACCCGAACGTGACCAAGAACCTCCGTGAGGCGCAGGACTGACGGTCGTCATCCACAGCGAAGCCCCCGGGGACAACCCCGGGGGTTTCTTCTGTGCGAGGCTGCCCGGGTGCGATTCGAGCAGATCTGGTTCCGGTACGCACGCCGCGCGCCATGGACCCTGCGAGCGGCCGACGCCACCCTGGAACCCGGGGCCACCGTGGTCGTGCTCGGCCGCAACGGCGCCGGCAAGTCCACCCTGCTCCAGCTGGCCGCGGGTGTGCTCCGCCCCGGGCGAGGCGCCGTCCGGGGCCGTCCGCGGGTCGTCGGCTGGGTGCCCGAGCGCTTCCCGGCGGATCAGCCGTTCACCGCACACCAATACCTGTCCGGCATGGCGGCGCTGCGCGGCCTGCGCGGCGACGCCGAGGTCGATCGCTGGATCGAGCGGCTGGGCCTGGGCGAGCACCGGGACACCCGGCTGAACGCCCTGTCCAAGGGCACCGCCCAGAAGGTGGGCCTGGCCCAGGCGCTGCTCGTCACGCCCGGCCTCCTGGTCCTCGACGAGCCGTGGGAGGGCTTGGACGCCCAGGCCCGCACCCTCATCCCGCAGATCGTCGCCGAGGTGACCGGCGCCGGGGGAGCGGTCCTGGTCAGCGACCATCGCGGCGAGATCGCCGGCCTGCCCGATGCCGTCCGCTGGACGATCACTGAAGGCACGTTGCACGAGGCGGACGAGGCCGCCGACGACCTGATCATCGAGGTCGCGGTGCGCCGGGCGCAGGCCGACCGGACGGTGGCCGGGCTGCGTGCCGACGGTCACCGCATCCTGGGCGTACGCGAGGAGCAGCCGGGATGATCGCGCTGACCCGGATGCGCCTCGCCGGCTTCCTCCGTGGTGGCCGCGTCCTCGCGCCGCTCATCACCGGCCTGGTCCTGCTCGGCATCCTGCACGGCGGTGGCCGGTCATCGGCCGCCCCGGCGTACGGCTACTCCGCCGTCGCGCTCTTCCCGGTGTTCGCGTGGCTCGCCAAGGTCGTGCTCGACACCGAGCCGGACGTCCAGCGCCGGCTGGCCCGGATCGCCGTCGGGCCAGCCCGGGAGCTGGTCGCCGGCGCGCTGGCGGCCGCGACGGCCGGGCTGGTCCTGGGCATGGCGGCCATCGTGGCCCCGCTGCTGCTCGGCGCCGTGCGCGGCCCCGAGCCGGGCAGTGCCGAGCCGTCCATGGCCGCCGGGGTCGGCCTCGGCGTGCTGGCCCACGTGCTGTCGCTCACCGCCGGCGTGGCACTCGGCGCGCTCGCGAGCCGGGCGGTCACGCGGACGATCCGCAACGGCGTCACGGTGCTGGTCACCGGTGCGGTGCTGGGCGTCGTGCTCGGGCTGCAGGGCTCGGTCGCGCCGTGGCTGGTGCCCCCGGTGATGGCGACCGCTCGGGCCCTCGCTCGGGCCCCGCTGCCGTCCGCCGGGACGTTCTGGCTGCTCAGCGCGTGGGCGTGGGGGTGGGCCGCGGCCGGGCTGGGGGCGTACGGGTGGCTTCGCCAGGGCCGGAGCTGAGCCGATTTGGTCTGGGGCGCTCCGCCGCGTACTCTTCGGTGTTGAAGTTCCACCCACAGACCGCTGGTTGCCGCAGTCGCCGTCGTTCGACGGAGGCCGCGGCCGAAGGTCCCGCAGCAAGGCGGGCGGCCCGCGCAGGGGAGAACGGTTCGTGATCGTGGTTGCCTCCGCGCGCCATGTTCCGCCCCGTGCGCCCTGCGCCGGGGCGTTTCTCGTTGTTCGGGCCCATGCACCAGTCCAGCGGCTCTTGAGCAACGAGAGGAGGGACATGGCGGACAAGCCGGTCCGGGCCGACAAGGCCACTGCCGTCGCCGAGCTCACGGAGCAGTTCCGTAACTCGTCGGCCACCGTGTTGACCGAGTACCGCGGCCTCACGGTTTCCGAGATCACCGAGCTTCGGCGTTCGCTGGGCAACGAGACCAAGTACTCCGTGTCGAAGAACACGCTCGCGAAGCGGGCGGCCAGCGACGCGGGTATCCAGGGCCTCGACGAGCTCTTCGCCGGTCCTACCGCGCTCGCCTTCGTCAGCGGCGACCCGGTCGAGGCGGCCAAGGGCCTTCGAGCCTTCGCCAAGACCCACCCCGTCCTTGTCATCAAGGGCGGTGTCTTCGAGGGCAAGGCCATCTCGGCCGCCGAGGTCGGCAAGATCGCCGACCTCGAGCCTCGCGAGGTGCTGCTGGCCAAGCTGGCCGGCGCCATGAAGGGCAACCTGACCAAGGCTGCGGGCACCTTCCAGGCCCCGCTGGCCCAGGTCGCACGCCTGGCGGCTGCACTGCAGGACAAGCGCGCGCAGGACGGTTCCGCCGAGGGCTGACAGCCCGCGCGGAGTTTGACTTACATCCCACGGAAACAACGAAAGGTTGCCGACATGGCGAAGCTCAGCACCGACGAGCTGCTCGACGCGTTCAAGGAGATGACGCTGATCGAGCTGTCCGAGTTCGTGAAGCAGTTCGAGGAGGTCTTCGAGGTCACCGCCGCCGCGCCGGTCGCCGTCGCGGCCGCCGTCCCGGGTGGCGCCGCCCCCGAGGCCGAGGTGGAGAAGGACTCGTTCGACGTCGTCCTCGAGGCCGACGGTGGCAAGAAGATCCAGGTCATCAAGGTCGTGCGCGAGCTGACCGGCCTGGGCCTCAAGGAGGCCAAGGACGCCGTCGAGGCCGCCCCCAAGGCGATCCTCGAGGGTGTCAACAAGGAGAAGGCCGAGGAGGCCAAGGCCAAGCTCGAGGGCGAGGGCGCCAAGGTCACCCTCAAGTGACCTGAGCTCCACCCGCTTCATCCTCGCCGCAGGCGGGGGCCCGTTCCAGGGCCCCCGCCTGCGCGGCGTTCGAGAAGAAACCGCAGGTCAACAGCAATATGGCGGACCGTCGGAAGCCTGACGGACAAAAGCCGCCGGAGCCTGCATCTCATGCGTTAAGGTCTCTATGCCTCGTCCGGCGAACGACGGCACAGGACCGACCCGCGGCACAGCCCTTGACTGTGTGTCCGCCGACAGGCACGCTGACAACAGCAAGTTTCCGCGCTTGCGACAGCCGCCCTGTGGGTACACCGCTTACGACGGTTCCCCGCAGACGGCACCCGAGGGAGTTTCGCCGCGTTCCGAGCGGCCCCGCACGAGGCACTGACCGTGGAGGCGCAGGTCAAGTGGCCGCGGGGGCACGTTCCGCAGGCCCCCTCCGGTGTGGGCTGGACAGCGGTTAGCCGAGCGGCTACACTGCTAGTTTGCGCTGCCTTCTGCCTTGAGCCCTGCAGGAACATCCAGCCGGATGACTTCCTGGGGGTTCATTGGAGTGCCCGGCAGTTAGTGGGCACAGCAGTCAGTAGCGCACACAGTTGCATCAGCAGCTCAGCCGCATCAGCAGCACCGGTCCTCGGAAGGACGCATCTTGGCAGCTTCCCGCCCTGCGAAGACCAGTCGTACGTCGAGCGCTTACGCTCCCCGCCGTATCTCTTTCGGCAGGATCACCGAGCAACTTGAGGTCCCCAACCTCCTCGCCCTCCAGACGGAGTCGTTCGACTGGCTGGTGGGTAACGAGGCATGGCAGGCCCGATCGACGGATGACCCGCACGCCCACTCGGGCCTCGCAGAGATCCTCGAAGAGATCAGTCCCATTGAGGACTTCTCCGGCACAATGTCGCTGTCCTTCTCCTCTCCGCGCTTCGACGAGGTCAAGGCCTCGATCGAGGAGTGCAAGGAGAAGGACCTGACCTACTGCGCACCGCTGTTCGTGACCGCGGAGTTCACCAACAACACCACTGGCGAGATCAAGAGCCAGACCGTGTTCATGGGTGACTTCCCGATGATGACCCCCAAGGGGACGTTCGTCATCAACGGCACCGAGCGCGTCGTGGTGAGTCAGCTCGTCCGCTCGCCGGGCGTGTACTTCACGAAGGAGCCGGACAAGACCTCCGACCGCGACCTGTCCAGCGTCAAGGTCATCCCGAGCCGGGGCGCCTGGCTCGAGTTCGACATCGACAAGCGCGACACCGTCGGCGTCCGCATCGACCGCAAGCGCCGGCAGGCCGTCACCGTCCTGCTGAAGGCGATCGGCTGGTCGGCGGACCAGATCCGGGAGCGGTTCGGCTGGTCCGAGCTGCTCATGACGACGCTCGAGAAGGACCACATCGCGGGGCAGGACGAGGCTCTGCTCGACATCTACCGCAAGCTCCGCCCGGGAGAGCCCCCGACCCGGGAGAACGCGCAGACCCTGCTCGACAACCTCTTCTTCAACCCGAAGAGGTACGACGTCGCCAAGGTCGGCCGTTACAAGTTCAACAAGAAGCTCGAGATCGACGTCCCGATCGTCCGCGGCACCCTGTCCGAGGAAGACATCGTCAAGACCGTGGACTACCTCTGCCGGCTGCATGCCGGTGAGGAGGGCTACGAGGCCGACGACATCGACCACTTCGGCAACCGGCGCCTGCGTACGGTCGGCGAGCTGATCCAGAACCAGGTCCGCGTCGGCCTGTCCCGCATGGAGCGCGTCGTCCGCGAGCGCATGACCACGCAGGACGTCGAGGCGATCACGCCGCAGACCCTGATCAACATCCGTCCCGTCGTGGCGGCGATCAAGGAGTTCTTCGGCACGTCGCAGCTGTCGCAGTTCATGGACCAGACCAACCCGCTGGCGGGTCTGACCCACCGGCGCCGGCTGAGCGCGCTCGGCCCGGGCGGTCTGTCCCGTGAGCGGGCCGGCTTCGAGGTCCGTGACGTGCACCCGTCCCACTATGGCCGGATGTGCCCGATCGAGACCCCCGAAGGCCCGAACATCGGCCTGATCGGTGCGCTCTCGACCTTCGCGCGGGTGAACCCGTTCGGTTTCGTCGAGACGCCGTACCGCAAGGTGGAGAACGGCCGCGTCACCGACGAGGTGCACTACCTCACGGCGGACGAGGAAGACCGGTTCATCAAGGCCCAGGCGAACGCCGCGCTCTCCAGCGACAACACGTTCGCCGAGGACCGCGTCCTGGTCCGCCGGAAGGGCGGTGAGGTCGACTACGTGCCCGGCACCGACGTCGACTACATGGACGTCTCGCCGCGGCAGATGACCTCCGTCGCGACCGCGATGATCCCGTTCCTCGAGCACGACGACGCCAACCGCGCGCTCATGGGTGCGAACATGCAGCGTCAGGCGGTGCCGCTGGTCAAGGCCGAGGCCCCGCTCGTCGGCACCGGCATGGAGTACCGCGCCGCGGTCGACGCCGGTGACGTGGTCGTGGCCGAGGTCGGCGGTGTCGTCGAGGACCTCTGCGCCGACTACGTGACGGTGCACCAGGACGACGGCCACCGCCGGACGTACCTGCTGCACAAGTTCCGTCGCAGCAACGCCGGCTCCTGCGTCAACCAGAAGCCGGTGGTCTTCGAGGGCGACCGGATCGAGGCCGGCCAGGTCATCGCCGACGGGCCGTGCACCGACGAGGGTGAAATGGCCCTCGGCAGGAACTTGCTTGTGGCCTTCATGTGCTGGGAGGGTCACAACTACGAGGACGCGATCATCCTGTCGCAGCGCCTCGTGCAGCAGGACGTGCTCACCTCGATCCACATCGAGGAGCACGAGGTCGACGCGCGTGACACCAAGCTCGGCCCGGAGGAGATCACCCGCGACATCCCCAACGTCAGCGAGGAAATGCTCGCTGACCTGGACGAGCGCGGCATCATCCGGATCGGTGCCGAGGTCGTGCCCGGCGACATCCTGGTCGGCAAGGTCACGCCCAAGGGCGAGACCGAGCTGACCCCGGAGGAGCGGCTGCTCCGCGCGATCTTCGGTGAGAAGGCGCGCGAGGTTCGCGACACCTCCCTGAAGGTGCCGCACGGCGAGACCGGCACGGTCATCGGCGTCCGCACCTTCTCGCGCGAGGACGGCGACGAGCTGCCCCCGGGCGTGAACGAGCTGGTCCGGGTGTACGTCGCCCAGAAGCGCAAGATCCAGGACGGCGACAAGCTCGCCGGCCGGCACGGCAACAAGGGCGTCATCTCGAAGATCCTGCCGATCGAGGACATGCCGTTCCTGGAGGACGGCACCCCGGTCGACATCGTGCTGAACCCGCTCGGTGTGCCCTCGCGCATGAACATCGGCCAGGTCCTGGAGACCCACCTCGGGTGGATCGCCAAGACCGGCTGGGAGGTCGAGGGCGAGGACGCCGACTGGAAGCGGCAGCTGCGGGCCATCGAGGCGCACGAGTCCCCCGCGGACTCGAACGTCGCGACCCCGGTCTTCGACGGCGCCCAGGAGGAGGAGATCAAGGGCCTCCTCCAGTCGACGATCGTCAACCGCGACGGCAAGCGACTGGTCAACGGTGACGGCAAGGCGCAGCTCTTCGACGGTCGCTCCGGCGAGCCGCTGCCCGACCCGATCTCCGTCGGCTACGTGTACATCCTCAAGCTGAACCACTTGGTCGACGACAAGATCCACGCTCGCTCGACCGGCCCGTACTCGATGATCACGCAGCAGCCGCTGGGTGGTAAGGCGCAGTTCGGTGGCCAGCGGTTCGGCGAGATGGAGTGCTGGGCGATGCAGGCCTACGGCGCGGCGTACGCGTTGCAGGAACTGCTCACCATCAAGTCCGACGACGTCCTGGGCCGCGTGAAGGTCTACGAGGCCATCGTCAAGGGCGAGAACATCCCGGAGCCGGGAATCCCCGAGTCGTTCAAGGTGCTCCTCAAGGAACTCCAGTCGCTGTGCCTGAACGTCGAGGTGCTCTCCAGCGACGGTGTTGCCCTGGAGATGCGCGAGACCGACGACGAGGTCTTCCGGGCCGCGGAAGAACTCGGCATCGACCTGTCCCGTCGCCCGAACGAGGGCGTCAGCAGCGTCGAAGAGATCTGACGGAGAGCGTCCCCGGTGGTCTGAGACCGCCGGGGACGCCCCCGCCGGCCTGGAATTTATCCGAGCAACGAAACACGAGGGATAGTCCAAGTGCTCGACGTCAACTTCTTCGACGAGTTGCGCATCGGCCTTGCTACCGCTGACGACATCCGGCAGTGGTCGCACGGTGAGGTCAAGAAGCCCGAGACGATCAACTACCGCACCCTGAAGCCCGAGAAGGACGGACTCTTCTGCGAGAAGATCTTCGGTCCGCAGCGGGACTGGGAGTGCTACTGCGGCAAGTACAAGCGGGTCCGGTTCAAGGGCATCATCTGTGAGCGCTGCGGCGTCGAGGTGACCCGGTCCAAGGTGCGCCGTGAGCGCATGGGCCACATCGAGCTGGCCGCGTCGGTCACGCACATCTGGTACTTCAAGGGTGTGCCGAGCCGGCTGGGCTACCTGCTCGACCTGGCGCCCAAGGACCTCGAGAAGATCATCTACTTCGCCTCGTACGTGATCACGAGCGTGGACGCCGAGGCGCGTCACCGCGACATGTCCACCATCGAGAACGAGATCTTCGCCGAGAAGCGGCAGTCCGAGAACGGCCGCGACTCCGAGATCGAGAAGCGGGCCGCCAAGCTGGAGCAGGACCTCGCCGAACTCGAGGCCGAGGGTGCCAAGGCGGACGTGCGCCGCAAGGTCAAGGAGGCCGGCGAACGCGAGATGCGCCAGATCCGCGACAAGGCGCAGCGCGAGATCGACCGGCTCGACGAGGTGCTCGACACCTTCCGCAAGCTCGACAGCAAGCAGCTGGTCACGGACGAGCTGCTCTACCGCGAGCTGCGGGACCGCTTCGGTGAGTACTTCACCGGTGGCATGGGTGCCGAGGCGATCAAGGCGCTGCTCCAGAACATGGACCTGGACGCCGAGGCCGAGAACCTGCGGGAGATCATCCGTACGGGCAAGGGCCAGCGGAAGATCCGTGCGCTGAAGCGGCTCAAGGTCGTCGCCGCGTTCCTGAACACGCGCAACTCGCCGCTGGGCATGGTCTTGGACTGCGTCCCGGTCATCCCGCCGGACCTGCGCCCGATGGTGCAGCTCGACGGTGGCCGCTTCGCGACGAGCGACCTGAACGACCTGTACCGCCGGGTCATCAACCGCAACAACCGGCTCAAGCGCCTGATCGACCTGGGCGCGCCCGAGATCATCGTCAACAACGAGAAGCGGATGCTGCAGGAGGCCGTCGACGCGCTTTTCGACAACGGCCGCCGCGGCCGGCCGGTCACCGGCCCGGGTAACCGCCCGCTGAAGTCGCTGTCCGACATGCTCAAGGGCAAGCAGGGCAGGTTCCGGCAGAACCTGCTGGGCAAGCGCGTCGACTACTCCGGCCGTTCCGTCATCGTCGTCGGCCCCCGGCTCAAGCTGCACCAGTGCGGCCTGCCGAAGCAGATGGCGCTGGAGCTGTTCAAGCCGTTCGTGATGAAGCGCCTGGTGGATCTCAACCACGCGCAGAACATCAAGTCGGCCAAGCGCATGGTCGAGCGGCAGCGCCCGGTCGTGTGGGACGTCCTGGAAGAGGTCATCAGCGAGCACCCGGTGCTGCTGAACCGTGCGCCGACGCTGCACCGCCTCGGCATCCAGGCCTTCGAGCCGCAGCTGGTCGAGGGCAAGGCGATCCAGATCCACCCGCTCGTCTGTACGGCGTTCAACGCCGACTTCGACGGCGACCAGATGGCGGTGCACGTACCGCTGTCGGCCGAGGCGCAGGCCGAGGCCCGGATCCTGATGCTCTCGTCGAACAACATCCTCAAGCCGGCCGACGGCAAGCCGGTCACCATGCCGACCCAGGACATGGTCATTGGCCTCTACTTCCTGACGCACCTCACCAAGGGTGCGAAGGGCGAGGGCCGGGTCTTCAGCTCGGACGCCGAGGCACGGATGGCGTTCGACAACGGCGAGCTGCACCTGCAGGCGTCGGTGAAGATCCGCCTCCCCGAGGTGCTCGAGGTCGACAACGGTGCCGGCGCGCCCACCTGGGAGCGGCCGGAGAACTGGGAGTCGGGCGACAAGCTGCTCGTCGAGACCACCCTGGGACGGGTGCTCTTCAACGAGACGCTGCCCCCGGGCTACCGGTACGTGAACTACGAGATCCGCAAGGGTCAGCTCTCCGCGATCGTCAACGACCTCGCCGAGCGTTTCCCCAAGGTGGCCCTGGCGGCGACCCTGGACGCGCTCAAGGAGGCCGGCTTCCACTGGGCCACCTGGTCCGGTGTGACGATCGGCATGGGCGACGTCGTCGGTCCTCCGCGCAAGCCGGAGATCATCGCCCGCTACCAGGGCGAGGCGGACCGCATCGACAAGCAGTACCAGCGGGGTCTGATGACCGCCGAGGAACGCCGCGGCGAGCTCATCGACATCTGGACCAACGCGACCAAGGACATCTCGAAGGAGATGGAGTTGGCGCTGCCGCAGGAGAACCCGCTCTGGGTGATGATCAACTCCGGCGCCCGCGGTAACCTCCTCCAGCTCCGGCAGATCGCCGCGATCCGTGGTCTGGTGGCCAACCCCAAGGGCGAGATCATCCCGCGGCCGATCACGTCGTCGTACCGCGAGGGTCTGACCGTGCTGGAGTACTTCATCTCCACGCACGGTGCCCGTAAGGGTCTGGCCGACACCGCGCTGCGTACCGCCGACTCGGGTTACCTGACCCGGCGTCTGGTGGACGTCTCGCAGGACGTCATCATCCGCGAGGAGGACTGCGGCACCGACCGCGCGATCCCGATGCAGGTGGCGGACAAGCTGGACGACGGCACCCTCGTCGTGCACACGCACGCCGAGACCGGTGTCCACGCCCGTACCCTGGCGGACGACATCGACGACACGCAGGGCAATCGCGTGGTGTCGCGTGGCGACGACCTCAACTCGATCCTGGTCGACAAGCTCGTGGCCGCCGGCGTCGAGAACGTCCGCGTCCGCAGCGTGCTGACCTGTGAGTCGAAGCTCGGCGTCTGTGCGGCTTGCTACGGCCGTTCGCTGCCGACCGGCAAGGCGGTCGACATCGGCGAGGCGGTCGGCATCATCGCCGCCCAGTCCATCGGTGAGCCCGGTACGCAGCTGACGATGCGTACCTTCCACACCGGTGGTGTCGCGGGTGAGGACATCACCCAGGGTCTGCCGCGTGTGCAGGAGATCTTCGAGGCCCGCGTGCCCAAGGGCAAGGCGCCCATCGCCGACACCCCGGGCCGCGTGCGGATCGAGGACGGCGAGCGCTCGCGCAAGATCATCGTGGTCCCGGACGACGGCAGCGAGGAGATCGTGTACGACAAGATCTCGAAGCGCGTCAAGCTGCGGTTCCACGACGGCGACCACGTGGGCGTCGGCGAGAAGCTCACCGAGGGCACCATCGACCCGCACGAGCTTCTGCGGATCATGGGTCCGCGGGCGGTCCAGGTCCACCTGACCAGCGAGGTCCAGGAGGTCTACCGCTCGCAGGGTGTGCTCATCCACGACAAGCACATCGAGATCATCATCCGCCAGATGCTCAAGCGGGTGACGGTCATCGACTCGGGCGCCGCGGAGTTCCTGCCGGGCGTGCTGGTCGACCGGGCGCTGTTCGAGTCGGAGAACCGCCGGATCGTCGGCGAGGGTGGCGAGCCCGCTGCCGGTCGTCCGGTGCTCATGGGTATCACCAAGGCGTCGCTGGCCACCGACTCCTGGCTCTCGGCGGCCTCCTTCCAGGAGACCACCCGGGTGCTCACCGACGCGGCGATCAACTCGCGCAGCGACTCGCTCGTCGGCCTCAAGGAGAACGTCATCATCGGCAAGCTCATCCCGGCCGGTACGGGCATCAGCAAGTACCGCAACATCCGGGTGGAGCCCACCGAGGAGGCGAAGGCCAAGGTGTACTCGATGACCGGGTACCCCGAGACCGACTACGGCTTCGGGCCGGCCAGCGGGCAGGCTGTGCCGCTGGACGACTTCGACTTCGGGTCGTACCGCTAAGGGTTTCCGCAGCAACGCACAGGGCGGTCGCGCAGCAGCGCGGCCGCCCTCGGCGTTTCTTCCTAAGATGGACGGGTGACGCTCCCCGCCCCTGCCGTGCCAACCCGCCACCCGATGGATCCGGAGCCGGCGCCGTCGACGAAGGCGCGCGCCGTTTTCGCGCTCGGGCTGATGGCGTTCGTCACCGGAGCGTTCGTCGGCGGCGTGATTCCCGCCACCATCGCCCTGGTGCTCGCGCGTCAGGTCGCCCGTGAGCAGTTCGCCGCGGGCGGCTACCTCACCGGCTCCAAGTGGGTACGCCGCGGCCGCAGGCTGGCCTGGGCCGGCATCGTCCTGGCCCTGACCGCGCTGGTGGTGGCCACGATCGCGGGTCTCCTGCACCTCGCGGCCACCCCGGGCGGTCAGGACTTCGACCCCGGCACCGACTGACCGGCCTCGGGCTGCGCGCGCCCACCTTCGGGTGACATGCTCGACATCCAGCGGTACGCGGCGAGAGGGACGGTCCGTGACACAGCAGCCAGGTTCGTGGCCGGGACAGCCGCGTCCACCGGCGGTGATGCAGCCGAGGCCGGGGGAGGCGTGGACGCCCGAGCGGGTCGAGCCCGTGGCCGGCACGGATTTCGGCCTGGTCCAGTTGCGCGTCGCGCCGATCACCTCCGGGCTCGCGATCGGCTCGCTCATCGCCGGCATCGCGTCCATCCTGGTCGCCACCCTCGTGCTGTGCTTCGGCATCGCCGGCGCGGCGCAGGGCTGGGGTGGTGTGGTGGCCGGCGCGTTCGCGCTGCTCGGTGCCCTGGTGGGCGGCGGTGCGATCGCCCTGGGGCTGGTCGCCCGGCGCCAGATCACGCGCTCCGGCCTGGGCGGCCGGGTCCGCTTCACCGGCCGCGGCGTGGCCGTGGCGGGGATCTCCTGCGGTGGAGCGGGTGTGGGAATTGCGGTGCTGGTCCTGCTGTTGGTGATGGTGTTGCAGTCCTCGTGAGACCGCGTCGTGCGCCGAAACTGGCACCGCGGCGTTGTGGCGGCGGAGCACCCGGTACACTTGATAGGCGGAGATGTCCATCGTCAGGCTGGCTGGTCAAGCGGGCTCGTTTTGACCTGCGTGCCAGCGGTGGGTACTCTTTCCCCTCGTGCCCGGGCTAGCCCGGGCAACTCGTGCGTGCGCCCGAGTCTGTAGTACCGACGGGGCGACGAGCACGAACGGGCTGAGCCCGACAAAGACAAGACCCGCTGCGGGCGACGTGCGTGCGGCGGGACCGTGAGCCGGACGACACGCCCGACCGCGGGTGCGGGCCGTTCCAACCGGAACGGCTCGTACACAAGGCATAACGAAGACGTTGCGGCCGCTGAAGGGCGGCCGAAGGGAGCGGAGAAACCCGGTGCCCACGATCCAGCAGCTGGTCCGCAAGGGCCGCCAGGCAAAGACGAGCAAGACCAAGACG
Organism: Actinoplanes sp. NPDC051475; assembly: GCF_040689425.1. NCBI lineage: Bacteria > Bacillati > Actinomycetota > Actinomycetes > Micromonosporales > Micromonosporaceae > Actinoplanes > Actinoplanes sp. NPDC051475. Next base: position 446,412 of record NZ_JBFAZZ010000004.1, on the reverse strand, counting down.
CCGGCGCTGAAGGGAAGTCCCCAGCGGCGCGGCGTGTGCACGCGCGTGTACACCACCACCCCCAAGAAGCCGAACTCTGCGCTGCGCAAGGTCGCTCGTGTGAAGCTCAGCAGCCAGATCGAGGTAACGGCGTACATCCCGGGCGTCGGCCACAACCTGCAGGAGCACTCGATCGTGCTCGTGCGCGGCGGCCGTGTGAAGGACCTCCCGGGCGTCCGCTACAAGATCGTCCGCGGTTCGCTGGACACCCAGGGTGTCCGCAACCGCAAGCAGGCCCGCAGCCGTTACGGCGCGAAGAAGGAGAAGAGCTGACATGCCTCGTAAGGGCCCCGCTCCGCGCCACCCATTGGTTGCGGACCCGGTTTACAACTCGCCGCTGGTCACCCAGCTGGTGAACAAGATCCTCGTCGGTGGCAAGCGTCAGCTCGCCGAGCGGATCGTGTACGGCGCTCTCGAGGGATGCCGCGAGAAGAGCGGCACCGATCCCGTGGTGACCCTGAAGAGGGCCATGGACAACGTCAAGCCGACCCTCGAGGTCCGCAGCCGCCGCGTCGGTGGCGCGACCTACCAGGTGCCGGTCGAGGTCCGTACCCCGCGGCAGACCACCCTCGGTCTGCGCTGGCTGGTCCAGTACTCCAAGGCCCGCCGCGAGAAGACCATGATCGAGCGCCTGCAGAACGAGCTGCTCGACGCCAGCAACGGTCTCGGTGCCGCCGTCAAGCGGCGCGAGGACACCCACAAGATGGCGGAGTCCAACAAGGCCTTCGCGCACTACCGCTGGTAAGACCCCGTCCCCGGCCCGGCACCGCCGGGCCGGGACAGGTCACCGGCTCCCCGCGACATCGCGCGGGACACAGTCGACACGACGACGAAGAGTAGGGATTGCAGTGGCTGCCGCAGACGCGCTCGCCAGGGTACGCAACATCGGCATCATGGCGCACATCGACGCTGGTAAGACCACGACGACCGAGCGCATCCTGTTCTACACCGGCATCACGTACAAGATCGGTGAAGTCCACGAGGGCGCGGCCGTCATGGACTGGATGGAGCAGGAACAGGAACGCGGTATCACGATCACCTCCGCCGCCACGAAGTGCGAGTGGAAGGGCCACACGATCCAGATCATCGACACGCCCGGCCACGTCGACTTCACGGTCGAGGTCGAGCGGTCGCTGCGCGTGCTCGACGGTGCGGTCGCGGTCTACGACGGTGTCGCCGGCGTGGAGCCCCAGACGGAGAACGTCTGGCGGCAAGCGGACAAGTACAACGTTCCCCGGATGTGCTTCGTCAACAAGCTGGACCGGACCGGCGCGGACTTCTTCCGCTGCGTCCAGATGATGATCGACCGGCTCAACGCGACGCCGCTCGTCCTGCAGATCCCGATCGGCCTCGAGGGCGACCACATCGGCGTCGTCGACCTGATCGGCATGCGGGCGCTGACCTGGCGCGGCGAGACCCAGAAGGGCGACGACTACGCGGTCGAGGAGGTCCCGGCCGACCTCGCCGATTCGGCCGCCGAGTGGCGCGAGAAGCTCATCGAGACCCTCGCCGACGTCGACGACGTGGTCATGGAGAAGTACCTCGAAGGCGAGGAGCTCTCCGAGGCCGAGATCAAGGCGGCCATCCGGCGCGCCACGATCGCCAGCAAGGCGAACCCGGTGCTCTGCGGTTCGGCGTTCAAGAACAAGGGCGTCCAGCCCATGCTCGACGCCGTGGTGGAGTTCCTGCCGTCGCCGCTGGACATCCCGGCCATCGAGGGCACCGCGACCGACGGCGAGACCCCGCTGCTGCGCAAGCCCTCCAACGACGAGCCCTTCTCGGCCCTGGCCTTCAAGATCCAGACCGACAAGCACCTCGGCAAGCTGACGTACGTCCGGGTCTACTCCGGCACGCTCGAGTCCGGTTCCCAGGTGGTCAACTCCACCAAGGACCGCAAGGAGCGGATCGGCAAGATCTACCAGATGCACGCCAACAAGCGTGAGGAGCGGCAGACCGCGCAGGCCGGCGATATCATCGCCGTCCAGGGTCTGAAGCAGACCACCACCGGTGACACCCTGTGCGACCCGGCCAACCCGGTCATCCTCGAGTCGATGACCTTCCCCGAGCCGGTCATCCAGGTCGCCATCGAGCCGAAGACCAAGTCGGACCAGGAGAAGCTGGGCACCGCGATCCAGCGCCTGGCCGAGGAGGACCCGACCTTCCGCGTCTTCAACGACGAGGAGACCGGGCAGACGATCATCGCCGGCATGGGCGAGCTCCACCTGGACATCCTCGTGGACCGCATGCGCCGCGAGTTCAACGTCGAGGCGAACATCGGTAAGCCGCAGGTGGCGTACCGGGAGACGATCCGCGGCAGCGTGGAGAAGCTCACGTACGTGCACAAGAAGCAGACCGGTGGTTCGGGCCAGTACGCGAAGGTCGTCGTCACCGTCGAGCCGCTGTCGCTCGAGGCGGACGGCCCCACGTACGAGTTCGTGAACGCGGTGACCGGTGGTCGCATCCCCAAGGAGTTCATCCCCTCGGTGGACGCGGGCGCGCAGGACTCCCTGCAGTACGGCGTCCTCGCCGGCTACCCGCTGGTCGGCGTCAAGTTCACGCTGGTCGACGGCCAGTACCACGAGGTCGACTCGTCCGAGATGGCATTCAAGATCGCCGGCTCCATGGCGATGAAGGAAGCTGCTCGCAAGGCCGACCCCGCGCTGCTGGAGCCGATGATGTCCGTCGAGGTCACCACCCCTGAGGACAACATGGGTGACGTCATCGGCGACCTCAACTCCCGCCGCGGCTTGATCCAGTCGATGGAAGAGCGCTCCGGCGCCCGCGTCATCAAGGCTCTGGTCCCGCTGTCGGAGATGTTCGGCTACGTCGGCGACCTGCGGTCGAAGACTGCCGGCCGGGCCAGCTACAGCATGCAGTTCGACTCCTACGCCGAGGTGCCGCAGGGCGTGGCGAAGGAGATCATCGCTAAGGCCACCGGCGCCTGATGCGTTGAGGTGCGTGCGGTCCGTCGAGGACCGCACGCACACAAGCAGTCGACAGAGTCCTAATCGCCTTATCGGCGTGCCGGGCGAGAGAAGAAACCACAGTCCACAGGAGGACACCAGTGGCGAAGGCGAAGTTCGAGCGGACTAAGCCGCACGTCAACATCGGCACCATTGGTCACATCGACCACGGTAAGACGACGCTGACTGCGGCCATCACGAAGGTCCTGCACGACCAGTATCCGGACCTGAACCCGTATACCCCGTTCGACGAGATCGACAAGGCGCCTGAAGAGAAGGCCCGTGGTATCACGATCTCGATCGCGCACGTCGAGTACCAGACCGCGGCGCGGCACTACGCGCACGTGGACTGCCCCGGCCACGCCGACTACATCAAGAACATGATCACCGGTGCCGCGCAGATGGACGGCGCGATCCTGGTGGTGGCGGCGACCGACGGCCCGATGCCGCAGACCAAGGAGCACGTGCTCCTGGCCCGCCAGGTCGGCGTTCCGTACATCGTCGTCGCCCTGAACAAGAGCGACATGGTCGACGACGAGGAGCTCCTGGAGCTCGTCGAGCTCGAGGTTCGTGAGCTGCTCAGCACCTACGAGTTCCCGGGCGACGACCTGCCGGTCGTGCGCGTCTCGGCGCTCAAGGCGCTCGAGGGCGACGCGCAGTGGTCCGAGAAGCTCATGGAGCTGATGAACGCGGTCGACACCGCGATTCCGCAGCCCGAGCGTGACGTCGAGAAGCCGTTCCTCATGCCGATCGAGGACGTCTTCACGATCACCGGTCGTGGCACGGTCGTCACCGGCCGGGCCGAGCGCGGCATCCTCAAGCCGAACGAGGAGGTCGAGATCGTGGGTATCCGCGAGAAGTCGACCAAGACCGTTTGCACTGGCATCGAGATGTTCCGCAAGCTGCTCGACGAGGCCCGCGCGGGCGAGAACGTCGGCCTCCTGCTGCGCGGTATCAAGCGCGAGGACGTCGAGCGCGGCATGGTCGTCGTCAAGCCCGGCTCCAGCACTCCGCACACGGAGTTTGAGGGCCAAGTCTACATCCTCTCGAAGGAGGAGGGCGGCCGCCACACGCCGTTCTTCCAGAACTACCGCCCGCAGTTCTACTTCCGCACCACGGACGTCACCGGCGTCGTCACGCTGCCCGAGGGCACCGAGATGGTCATGCCGGGCGACTCCACCAGCATGTCGGTGAAGCTGATCCAGCCCATCGCCATGGAGCAGGGCCTGAAGTTCGCGATCCGGGAGGGTGGCCGCACCGTCGGCGCCGGAACGGTCACGAAGATCAACGTCTGAGTGAGGGCCTGTTCACCACGGTGAACAAACCCTCATTGGTGACCCCGATTAGCGTTGCCGCTTTCGATACGGCATACTAGTCAGGTTGCGTCCGCGCAGGGTGGTTGGCTGCCTTGGCAGGTTCTGGCAGCCGACCACCCTCGCCCGGTGTCCGGCGTGTGTTAGAACCGCCGGCCGCCCCGATCCCGACGGATGGGGTAGCTCCCTTCGGAGCTGTCCCGCGGGCATGACCGCTCCAGATGCTTGGGGCGGAGCCTGGTTCCACAGCGCGACACGCCCGACCGCGGGGGTCGGACAACGCAGGATCAACGGTCCTGCGGGCATGCGAGGGCCACCGCTTTCGCACGTAGCGGCATCGAGAGAAGGAAACAGAAGCCACCATGGCGGGACAGAAGATCCGCATCCGGCTCAAGGCCTATGACCACGAGGTCGTCGACTCCTCGGCGCGGAAGATCGTCGAGACGGTGACGCGGACCGGGGCGCAGGTCGCTGGCCCGGTGCCGCTGCCCACGGAGATCAACCGTTTCTGCGTGATCCGTTCGCCGCACAAGTACAAGGACTCGCGCGAGCACTTCGAGATGCGCACGCACAAGCGGCTGATCGACATCATCGACCCGACTCCGAAGACGGTCGACTCGCTCATGCGCCTCGACCTGCCGGCTGGCGTCGACATCGAGATCAAGCTGTAGGGACCGGACAATGGACAGGCAAGTGAAGGGCATCCTGGGCGCCAAGCTCGGCATGACCCAGGTCTGGGACAACAACAAGGTCGTCCCGGTAACCGTGGTGCAGGCCGGCCCGTGCGTCGTGACCCAGGTCCGCACCGCCGAGGCCGACGGCTACACCGCGGTCCAGCTGGCGTACGGGCAGATCGACCCGCGGAAGGTCAACAAGCCGGAGAGCGGCCACTTCGCGAAGGCGAACGTGTCGCCCCGTCGCCACGTCGTCGAGCTGCGCACCGTCGACGCCGGTGAGTACGAGCTCGGCCAGGAGGTCACCGTCGAGGCGTTCGCGGTCGGCACGCCGATCGACGTCACCGGTAAGACCAAGGGCAAGGGCTACGCCGGTGTCATGAAGCGGCACGGCTTCCACGGCCTCAAGTCGAGCCACGGTGTCGAGCGCAAGCACCGCTCGCCGGGCTCGATCGGCGCCTGCGCCACCCCCGGGCGTGTCTTCAAGGGCACCCGGATGGCTGGCCGCATGGGTAGCAAGCGCTTCACCGTGCAGAACCTCACGGTGCAGGCCGTCGACACCGACAACAACCTGCTGCTCATCAAGGGTGCCGTTCCCGGCCCCAAGGGCGCGCTGATCCTGGTCCGTACGGCGGCGAAGAAGAAGGGTGGTGCCAAGTGAGCTCGGTTGACGTGATCAACGCCGAGGGCGCGAAGGCCGGCTCGGTCGAGCTGCCCGACGACATCTTCGACGTGCAGGCGAACATCCCGCTGATGCACCAGGTCGTCGTCGCTCAGCTCGCGGCTGCCCGGCAGGGTACGCACAAGGCGAAGACCCGCGGCGAGGTCTCCGGTGGCGGCAAGAAGCCGTACAAGCAGAAGGGCACCGGCCGCGCCCGTCAGGGCTCGATCCGCGCGCCTCAGTTCACCGGTGGTGGCGTCGTACACGGTCCCCAGCCGCGTGACTACAGCCAGCGGACCCCGAAGAAGATGAAGGCCGCCGCCCTGCGTGGCGCCCTCTCCGACCGGGCCCGCGACGGCCGGGTGCACGTGGTCGAGGCGTTCCTCGCCGGCGAGACGCCGTCGACGAAGGCCGCGATCGCGACGCTGCGTAAGGCGACCGAATCCACCAAGGTCCTGGTCGTGCTGAGCGGCTATGACGAGCTGAACTGGCTGTCGCTGCGCAACGAGCCGACCGTGCACCTCATCGAGGCCGGCCAGCTCAACACGTACGACGTGCTGGTGGCGGACGAGGTCGTCTTCACCAAGGAAGCGCTCGAGGAGTTCCTCGGCGTTCCCGCCTCGGCCGACGGCCGGGAAGCAGATGGAGCGGAGGGGGACAAGTGAGCACGATCGCCGACCCGCGCGACATCATCGTCGCGCCCGTGGTCTCCGAGAAGAGCTACAGCGTTCTCGACCAGAACTGGTACACGTTCACCGTCCACCCGGACGCGAACAAGACCCAGATCAAAATCGCGATCCAGCAGATCTTCGACGTCCGCGTGCTGACGGTGAACACCGCGAACCGTGAGGGCAAGCGCAAGCGCACCAAGACCGGTTTCGGTCAGCGCAAGGCGACCAAGCGCGCGATGGTGAAGCTGGCTGACGGTGACCGTATCGAGGCCTTCGGCGGCCCGGTCAGCTAAGGGGTGTAAATCATGGCTATCCGTAAGTACAAGCCGACCACGCCGGGCCGTCGCGGCTCCAGCGTCGCCGACTTCGCCGAGATCACCCGGTCCACCCCGGAGAAGTCTCTGCTCGCCCCGCTGCCGAAGAAGGGTGGACGCAACGTCCACGGTCGCATCACCACGCGGCACCAGGGCGGCGGCCACAAGCGGCAGTACCGGATCATCGACTTCAAGCGCAACGACAAGGACGGCGTGCCGGCCAAGGTCGCTCACATCGAGTACGACCCCAACCGCACCGCCCGCATCGCGCTGCTGCACTACGCCGACGGCGAGAAGCGCTACATCGTCGCGCCGAAGGACCTGAAGCAGGGCGACCGCGTCGAGTCCGGTCCGGGCGCGGACATCAAGCCGGGCAACGCCCTGCCCCTGCGCAACATCCCGGTCGGTACGACGATCCACAACGTGGAGCTTCGTCCCGGCGGTGGCGCCAAGCTGGCCCGTTCGGCCGGCGTCGGCATCCAGCTGCTCGGTCGCGAGGGCGTGTACGCCACGCTGCGTATGCCCTCCGGCGAGATCCGTCGCGTCGACGTGCGCTGCCGCGCCACCGTCGGCGAGATCGGCAACGCCGACCAGTCGAACATCAACTGGGGCAAGGCCGGCCGCATGCGGTGGAAGGGCAAGCGCCCGACCGTCCGTGGTGTCGCCATGAACCCTGTCGACCACCCGCACGGTGGTGGTGAGGGTAAGACCTCCGGTGGTCGCCACCCGGTCAACCCGGCTGGTAAGCCGGAGGGCCGTACTCGCCGCAAGGGCCAGGAGAGCGACCGCATGATCGTTCGCCGCCGCTACGCCACCCGCAAGCGCGGGTAACGGGAGTTTAAAGATGCCTCGCAGCCTGAAGAAGGGCCCGTTCGTCGACGACCACCTGATCAAGAAGGTGGAAGTCCAGAACGAGAAGAACTCGAAGAACGTCATCAAGACCTGGTCGCGTCGCTCGACGATCATCCCCGACATGCTCGGGCACACGATCGCCGTGCACGACGGGCGCAAGCACGTCCCGGTGTTCATCACCGAGGCCATGGTCGGGCACAAGCTCGGCGAGTTCGCTCTGACCCGTACGTTCAAGGGTCACGAGAAGGACGACCGCAAGAGCCGTCGTCGCTAAGCAGTCCACGGATAAGAACAAGGGGTTACAGCGATGCCAGTCAAGGGCGACGCTCCGGTGCTTCCGGGCGCGCGGGCGGTTGCGCGTCACGTGCGCATCTCGCCGAACAAGGCGCGCCGTGTGATCAACCTCGTCCGCGGTCTGCCCGCGAAGGAGGCTCTCACGGTCCTGCAGTTCGCGCCGCAGGCTGCGAGTGAGCAGGTCTACAAGGTGCTCGCCAGCGCGATCGCGAACGCCGAGAACAACGAGCGGCTCGACCCGGACGCGCTCCTGGTCAGCGAGGCGTTCGTCGACGAGGGTCCGACGCTGAAGCGGTTCCGGCCGCGGGCGCAGGGCCGGGCGTACCGGATCCGCAAGCGCACCTGTCACATCACCGTCGCGGTGGAGGCCGTCCAGGTCGCCACGCCGGCCCGCAAGGCCGCCGCGAAGAAGGCCGCGCCGGCCAAGAAGGCGGCTCCGGCCGCCACCGAGGCCACGCCGGCCGAGTCCCAGAGCACGGAAGGTGCCGAGTAATGGGTCAGAAAGTTCACCCCACCGGGTTCCGGCTCGGCATCTCCACCGACTGGAAGAGCCGCTGGTTCGCGGACAAGCTCTACAAGGACTACATCGGCGAGGACGTCAAGATCCGCCGAATGATGTCCAAGGGCCTCGAGCGCGCCGGCATCTCCAAGGTGGACATCGAGCGTACCCGTGACCGGGTCCGCGTCGACATCCACACCGCCCGGCCGGGCATCGTCATCGGCCGCAAGGGCGCGGAGGCCGACCGCATCCGCGGCGAGCTCGAGAAGCTCACCGGCAAGCAGGTCCAGCTCAACATCCTCGAGGTGAAGAGCCCGGAGTCGGACGCGCAGCTCGTGGCGCAGGGCGTCGCCGAGCAGCTGTCCAGCCGGGTCAGCTTCCGCCGGGCGATGCGCAAGGCCATGCAGTCCGCGATGAAGAACCCGATCTGCAAGGGCATCCGGGTGCAGGTCTCCGGCCGCCTCGGCGGCGCGGAGATGAGCCGCACGGAGTTCTACCGTGAGGGTCGCGTCCCGCTGCACACGCTGCGCGCCAACATCGAGTACGGCTTCTTCGAGGCCCGTACGACGTTCGGCCGCATCGGCGTGAAGGTCTGGATCTACAAGGGCGACCACGTACCGGGTCGCGAGGTCGCCCCCGAGGCGCCCGCGCGTCCGCGCCGTGACCGTGGCGATCGTCCCGAGCGTCCGCGCCGCGGGCGTTCCGGGTCGTCCGGCACGACCGCGGGTGGCACCGAGGCCGGCCGCGCCGCGCAGGCGCAGGCCGCTGGTGCGCCCGCCGAGTCGACCGACACCGCCGCTGCTCCGGTCGCGGCCGAAACGCAGCAGGAGGGCTGACACATGCTGATGCCGCGTAAGCCCCCGAAGGGCTTCCGCAAGCCGCACCACCCGGACCGCCACGGCGCGTCCAAGGGCGGCAACCGGGTGGTCTTCGGCGAGTTCGGTATCCAGGCCCTGGAGCCGGCGTACGTGACCAACCGGCAGATCGAGTCGGCTCGTATCGCCATGACCCGCCACATCAAGCGTGGCGGCAAGGTGTGGATCTCGATCTTCCCGGACCAGGCTCTGACCAAGAAGCCCGCCGAGACCCGCATGGGTTCCGGTAAGGGCTCGCCGGAGTGGTGGGTGGCGAACGTCAAGCCGGGACGCATTCTCTTCGAGATGTCGTTCCCGAACGAGACGATCGCGCGCGAAGCGATGCGTCGCGCGATTCACAAGCTCCCGATGAAGTGCCGCATCGTGACACGCGAAGTGGGTGAAAACTGATGGCAGCGGGCGTTAAGGCAGCCGAGCTGCGCGAGCTCTCCGAAGAGGAGCTGGTCTCGCGGCTGCGGGAGGCCAAGGCGGAGCTGTTCAATCTTCGCGTGCAGGGCGCGACCGGGCAGCTCGACAATCACCGTCGGCTGCAGGTGGTCCGCAAGGACATCGCGAAGATCTACACGATCATGCGTGAGCGTGAGCTGGGGCTCTCGGCCGCGCCGACTGAGGTGACAGCATGAGTGAGAACACTGCTGCTGAGCCGCGGAACCAGCGCAAGGTGCGCGAGGGTTTCGTGGTCAGCGACAAGATGGACAAGACCGTCATCGTCGAGGTCGAGGACCGCGTCAAGCACGCCCTGTACGGCAAGGTTCTGCGGCGTACCCGCAAGCTTCAGGTGCACGACGAGCAGAACGCGTGCGGTGTGGGCGACCGGGTTTCCCTGATGGAGACCCGCCCGCTGTCGCGCACCAAGCGGTGGCGCATCGTGGAGATCCTCGAAAAGGCCAAGTGAGTGCGCTGGGCCGGCGGGAGCCGGCCCAGCCGCCCATCGTTCCGCCAAGCTTCGGAAGAACATCCCCGGAGAACTGGCAGACATAGGAGACAGACGTGATCCAGCAGGAGTCGCGACTGCGCGTCGCCGACAACACGGGTGCCAGGGAAATCCTGTGCATCCGCGTACTGGGCGGCTCCGGTCGCCGCTACGCGAGCATCGGCGACGTCATCGTGGCCACGGTCAAGGACGCCATCCCGGGTGCCGGTGTGAAGAAGGGTGACGTCGTCAAGGCGGTCATCGTTCGCACCGCCAAGGAGCGGCGCCGTCCCGACGGCTCGTACATCCGTTTCGACGAGAACGCCGCCGTCATCATCAAGGACGGCGGGGACCCCCGCGGTACGCGCATCTTCGGCCCGGTCGGCCGCGAGCTGCGCGACAAGCGGTTCATGAAGATCATCAGCCTGGCGCCGGAGGTGCTCTGACTGTGAACGAGCGCAGCGAGCGAACCATCAGGCTCAGCAATAGCCTGTGTGACACCTACGGTGACGCCGGAACGGAGGCCCGGGCATGAAGATCAAGAAGGGCGACACGGTCGTCGTCATCGCCGGCAAGGACAAGGGCGCCAAGGGCAAGGTCATCGCGGCCTTCCCGCGCCAGGACAAGGTCCTCGTCGAGGGCGTCAACCGCATCAAGAAGCACGAGCGCATCCGCACGACGCAGCGTGGTTCGAAGACCGGCGGCATCGTCACGCAGGAAGCCGCCATCCACATCTCCAACGTGCAGATCGTGGATGACCAGGGCAAGCCGACCCGCGTCGGCTACCGCGTCGACGACAACGGCCAGAAGGTCCGTATCGCGCGAAGCACCGGTAAGGACCTGTGATGACTGCCGCTACCGAGACCAAGACTCTGCCCCGTCTGAAGCAGAAGTACCGCGGCGAGGTCATCGCCGGGCTTCAGGAGCAGTTCAAGTACGGCAACCCCATGCAGGTTCCCGGCCTGGTGAAGGTCGTCGTGAACATGGGTGTGGGCGAGGCCGCCCGCGACGCCAAGCTGATCGACGGCGCCGTACGGGACCTGACGACCATCACCGGTCAGAAGCCGCTGGTGCGGCGGGCGACCAAGTCCATCGCGCAGTTCAAGCTGCGTGAGGGCATGCCGATCGGCGCGAAGGTCACCCTCCGCAACGACCGGATGTGGGAGTTCCTGGACCGGCTGCTGTCGATCGCGCTGCCGCGTATCCGTGACTTCCGCGGCCTCGACGGGCGCAAGCTCGACGGGCACGGCAACTACACGTTCGGTCTGACCGAGCAGTCGGTGTTCCACGAGATCGACCAGGACCGGATCGATCGGACCCGGGGCATGGACATCACGGTGGTCACCACCGCCACGACCGACGAGGAGGGCCGGCAGCTGCTCAAGCTCCTGGGCTTCCCGTTCAAGGAGAACTGAGCATGGCTAAGAAGGCGCTGATCATCAAGGCGGCCGCGAAGCCGAAGTTCGCCGTTCGGGCGTACACCCGCTGCCAGAAGTGCGGACGTCCGCATTCGGTCTACCGCAAGTTCGGTCTGTGCCGGGTGTGTGTCCGGGACATGGCCCACCGCGGTGAGCTGCCCGGCGTGTCGAAGGCTTCCTGGTAACCCAAGCTTGTAATACCGCTTCGCCGTAGGCCCGGTCCTACTGGGAACCCCGGCGAGAAAGGTTGACGAATACCCATGACGATGACGGACCCGATCGCAGACATGCTCACGCGTCTGCGTAACGCCAACCAGGCGTACCACGACAAGGTGACCATGCCCTTCTCGAAGATCAAGGCGAACATCGCCGAGGTCCTCAAGGCAGAGGGCTACATCGCCTCCTGGACGGCTGAGGACCCCGCCGAAGGCGAAGTCGGCAAGCGCCTGGTCGTTGAGCTCAAGTACGGCCAGAACCGCGAGCGTAGCCTCGCCGGCATCAAGCGCGTGTCCAAGCCCGGTCTCCGGGTGTACGCCAAGTCCGACGAGCTTCCCCGGGTGCTAGGCGGCCTGGGTGTCGCGATTGTTTCGACGTCCCAGGGGCTGCTGACCGACCGGCAGGCCCGCAAGCGGAGCGTTGGCGGGGAAGTCCTCGCCTTCGTCTGGTAACGGAGACTCTGACATGTCGCGAATCGGACGTAAGTCGATCCCGGTCCCGGCCGGCGTCGACGTCACCATCACGGGCCAGACCGTCAAGGTCAAGGGCCCCAAGGGCGAGCTCTCGCACACCGTCTCGGAGCCGATCACGGTCGAGAAGGCGGACAACGGCGAGCTGGTCGTCAACCGCCCCAACGACGACCGTAAGGCCAAGGAGCTGCACGGGCTCTCGCGTACCCTCGTCGCCAACATGATCGTCGGCGTCACCGAGGGCTACAAGAAGACCCTGGAGATCAACGGCACCGGTTACCGCGTGACCGCCAAGGGCAAGGACCTCGAGTTCGCCCTGGGCTTCTCGCACCCGGTCAACGTGCCCGCGCCGGTCGGCATCACCTTCTCGGTGGAGCGCCCGACGCAGTTCACCGTCGCCGGTATCGACAAGCAGCTCGTCGGCGAGGTCGCCGCGAACATCCGGAAGATCCGCCCGCCGGAGCCCTACAAGGGCAAGGGTGTCAAGTACCAGGGCGAGGTCATCCGCCGCAAGGCTGGAAAGGCAGGTAAGAAGTGACCGCCACGCTGCTCAAGCGCCGCAATGGGGGCGGAGTTGCCTCCAAGCGCGCCGTCGGAAAGGCGCGTCGGCACTTCCGGGTCCGCAAGAACGTCCGCGGCACTGCCGAGCGTCCCCGTCTGGTCGTCACCCGGTCCTCGCGGCACATCACCGCGCAGATCGTGGACGACCTCAAGGGCCACACGCTCGTCTCTGCCTCCACGCTCGACGCCTCCCTGCGGGGCAACGAGGGTGACAAGAGCGCCCTGGCCGGCAAGGTCGGCGCTCTCCTCGCCGAGCGCGCGAAGGCCGCGGGCGTGTCCAAGGTCGTCTTCGACCGCGGTGGCAACAAGTACGCGGGGCGTATCGCCGCGCTTGCCGACGCCGCCCGCGAAGCCGGACTCGAGTTCTAGGAAGGAAGACCAATGCCTGGTCAGCAGCGCCGTGGCGGCGGGTCCGGCGGTAACAACGAAGGCGGCCGCCGCGACAACCGCCGTGAGGGCGGCCGCGGTAACGCGCCCGTCGAGAAGACCCCCCATCTGGAGCGGGTCGTAGCGATCAACCGTGTCGCGAAGGTCGTGAAGGGTGGTCGTCGCTTCAGCTTCACCGCCCTCGTGATCGTCGGCGATGGCGACGGCACCGTCGGCATCGGATACGGGAAGGCCAAGGAGGTGCCCGCGGCGATCGCCAAGGGTGTCGAGGAGGCCAAGAAGCACTTCTTCAAGGTGCCGCGGATCGGTGCGACGATCCCGCACCCGATCACCGGCGAGGCCGCTGCGGGTGTGGTGCTCCTCAAGCCGGCGTCCGCCGGTACCGGCGTCATCGCCGGTGGCCCGGTGCGTGCCGTGCTGGAGTGCGCGGGCATCCACGACGTGCTGAGCAAGAGCCTCGGCTCGTCGAACCCGATCAACATCGTGCACGCGACGGTGGCCGCTCTGAAGGGCCTCGAGTCGCCGGAGCAGGTCGCGGCCCGCCGTGGCCTGCCGGTCGAGGACGTGGCCCCCGCGGCCATGCTGGCGGCGCGTGCGGAAGCGGCGGTGCGCTGATGGCACGCTTGAAGGTCACCCAGACCCGGTCCGGGATCGGCCGTAAGCAGAACCAGCGGGACTCCCTGCGGTCGCTCGGCCTGAAGCGGATCAACGATGTGGTGGTCAAGGAGGACCGCCCCGAGATTCGGGGCATGATCTTCGCCGTGAGCCACCTCGTGACTGTTGAGGAGGTCGAGTAATGGCGATCAAGGTTCACCACCTCCGGCCGGCGCCCGGAGCCAAGACTGCGAAGACCCGTGTGGGTCGCGGTGAGGGCTCCAAGGGCAAGACCGCCGGTCGGGGCACCAAGGGTACGGGAGCTCGCAAGAACGTCTCGGCTGCGTTCGAGGGTGGGCAGATGCCCCTCCACATGCGCCTGCCGAAGCTCAAGGGCTTCAAGAACAAGAACAAGGTCGTCTTCCAGGTCGTCAACCTGGACCGGCTCGCCGAGCTGTTCCCGAACGGCGGCGAGGTCGGCCCGCTGGAGCTCGCCGAGGCCGGCGCGGTCCGCCGCGGCCAGCTCGTGAAGGTCCTGGGCTCCGGTGAGCTGGGTGGCGTGTCGCTGCAGATTTCGGCGCACGCGTTCAGCGAGTCGGCCAAGGAGAAGATCGCAGCCGCCGGTGGTTCCGCCACCGAGCTGTGAGGCTTGCCGGGGATGCCGGTCCGGGTATCGCACTGCGATGCTCGGCCGGCATCCCCGTTGTGGCGTCTGACCTGGCGTTTTGCCGGGCCGGACGGCACGGTTCCACCAGCCGCGGCGTAGCTCTTCGTCCCCGGGTGCTGCACAAGCGGCGACCGTGCCTCACAGCGGGCACGTCAGGCTGTTAAAGTCCGTTCCCAGCCAGGTATATCGGTCGTCCGGACCGATGCCTACCCCCATCCGCCGGATTCAGGCGGCCACCTCGCGCAGGAGGAAGAAGTTGCTCTCCGCCTTTCTGAGTGCGTTCCGGACGCCTGACCTGCGCAAGAAACTGCTGTTCACAGTAGCGATCATCGCGGTCTACCGGCTCGGGGCCACACTGCCCAGCCCGGGTGTGTCCTACACCAACGTCAAGAACTGTCTCAAGCTCGTCCACCAGGCGGATGCGGGCGGTGGGGTTCTCAACCTCCTGAACCTCTTCTCTGGCGGGGCACTGCTGCAACTCTCCGTCTTCGCGCTGGGCATCATGCCCTACATCACCTCGTCGATCATCCTGCAGCTGCTCACCGTGGTCATCCCACGCCTCGAGCAGCTCCGCAAGGAAGGCCAGTCCGGCCAGGCGAAGATCACGCAGTACACCCGCTACCTGACCCTGGGCCTCGCGATCCTGCAGTCCTCGGCGTTCGTGGCGCTGGCCCGCTCCGGCCAGCTGTTCGCCAACGTCTGCGACCAGAACAGCGCCCAGTACTCGATCATCCCCAAGGGCACCGGCATCCCGGACTGGCTGACGCTGACGATGCTGGTCGTCACGATGACCGCCGGTACGGGCGTCGTCATGTGGCTCGGCGAGCTCATCACCGACCGCGGCGTCGGCAACGGCATGTCGGTCCTGATCTTCACCTCGATCGCCGCCCGCCTCCCTGGCGAGGGCTGGACGATCAAGGAGAGCAACGGCTGGGCCAAGTTCTGGCTCGTCGTCGCGCTCGTGCTGCTGGTCATCTGCGCCGTGGTCTTCATCGAGCAGGCTCAGCGCCGCATCCCGGTGCAGTACGCGAAGCGCATGATCGGCCGGCGCATGTACGGCGGCACGTCGACGTACATCCCGCTGAAGGTCAACCAGGCCGGCGTCGTGCCGGTGATCTTCGCGTCGTCGTTGCTCTACCTGCCGCAGCTGTACCTGCAGTTCTTCGACAAGAACAACCTCAAGGGCTACCAGCTGTGGATCCAGGATCACCTCGCGGACCCGCGGAGCTCGATCTACATCGCGGCGTACTTCTTCATGATCATTTTCTTCACGTACTTCTACGTGTCGATCACGTTCAACCCGACCGAGGTCGCTGACAACATGAAGAAGTACGGTGGCTTCGTACCGGGCATCCGGCCCGGTAAGCCGACCGCCGACTACCTGGACTTCATCCTCAGCCGGATCACGCTGCCGGGTGCGCTGTACCTGGGCCTGATCTCGGTTCTGCCGAACTTCTTCTTCATCTGGCTGAACAGCCAGCAATACCAGAACTTCCCGTTCGGCGGCACCGCAGTGCTGATCATGGTGGGTGTGGGTCTGGAGACGGTGAAGCAGATCGAAAGCCAGCTCATGCAGCGCAACTACGAAGGGTTCCTCCGGTAGTGGCGACGCGGAGCCGGGGGGCTCTTGCGTCTGTGGTTTCCGAGGCTCGTTCTCACCGAAGCGAGGCGATGTAGGTGCGGCTGGTACTGGTGGGCCCTCCGGGGGCCGGCAAGGGGACCCAGGCTGAGTTCATCGCCGCCCATCTCGCCGTACCGAAGATCTCGACCGGTGACATCTTCCGGGCGAACGTCTCCCAGGGCACGCCGCTGGGGCTCGAGGCGAAGCGCTTCATGGACGCGGGCAATCTCGTCCCCGACGAGGTCACCATCAACATGGTCCGCGACCGGCTCGCCGAGCCCGACGCCGGCGACGGCTTCCTGCTGGACGGCTTCCCGAGAACCGTCCCGCAGGCGTCGGCGCTCGACAAGCTGCTGGCCGACCTGGGCACCGCGCTCGACCTGGTGATGGAGCTCGTGGTCGACGACGACGAGGTCATCCGGCGGCTCTCCGGCCGCCGGACCTGCCGCGGCTGCGGCAAGATCTGGCACGTCGAGTTCGACCCCACCAGCAAGGAGAACGTCTGCGACCGGTGCGGCTCCGAGCTGTTCCAGCGTGACGACGACCGGGCGGAGACCATCGCCAACCGGCTGGTCGAGTACGCGGACAAGACCGCGCCGCTCGTCGACTTCTACGGCGCTCAGGGCAAGCTCGTCGGCATCGACGCCACCGGGCCGGTCGAGGACGTCACCGTGCGTGCGATCGACGCGCTGCGGTCATACGGGGGCTGAGATGCGCCGTCAGCAGCTGGACATCCAGCTCAAGACGCCGGAACAGATCGAGCTCATGCGGGGCGCCGGCCTGGTCGTCGCCGCCGCCCTCGACGCGATGCGCGCGGCCGTGGCCCCCGGGGTCTCGACGGGGGACCTGGACGCCATCGCGGAGAAGGTCATCCGCGACGCGGGGGCGGTCCCGTCGTTCAAGGGCTACCACGGCTTCCCGGCCTCGATCTGCGCGTCGGTCAACGAACAGGTCGTCCACGGCATCCCCTCGCCGAGCCAGGTGCTGCGCCAGGGGGACCTGATCTCGCTGGACTGCGGGGCGATCCTGAACGGCTGGCACGGCGACTCGGCGATCACGGTCGGGGTCGGCGAGACCGACCCCGAGCTGCTGCGCCTGGCCGAGGTGGCCGAGGACGCGATGTGGGCCGGGGTCGCCGCGGCCGCGCGCGGCGCCGCCAACGGCCGCGGCCGGCTCACCGACATCTCGTTCAACGTCGAGAAGGCCGTCCGCAAGGCGGGCCGCTACGGCATCGTCGACGGGTACGGCGGCCACGGCATCGGCACCGAGATGCACCAGGACCCGCACGTGCTCAACCACGGCAAGCCCGGCAAGGGCCCGCGCCTGGTGCCCGGGCTGTGCCTGGCCATCGAGCCGATGATCACGATGGGCTCGCCCCGGACCCAGGAGCTGTCGGACGGCTGGACGGTCGTCACCCGCGACGGGTCGATGGCGGCGCACGTGGAGCACACGATGGCATTGCTCGAGGACGGGGTGTGGGTGACGACGGCCCCGGACGGTGGCCGCGCGCGCCTGGGCGACCTGGTGACGTCCCGCCAGCCGGCGGTCGGCTCGCTCGCCGAGTAGCACGCCGCTTGCCCGAGAATTTGACTCGTTGGCCGAGCAAACCGTGGCGACCACGGGGCCGCGATTCGCGGCCGGGTTTGGCATGCTGGCGGGCATGGGTCAGGAAATGCGGGCGGGCGATGCCGAGCGGCAGGCCGTCGCCGACAAGCTGAAGGCGGCGCTGGACGAGGGCCGGCTCGATCTCCACGAGTACGACGAGCGGCTGCAGCGGGCGTACGCGGCGAAGACCTACGGCGACCTGGACGGCCTCACCGCCGACCTGCCCGGGACCATTCCCGCTCAACGGGCCCAGGTCGTGCCCCAGCAACCGCAGGAGGCGCCGGTGGCGGCGCCCGGTACAGCGGAGGTGCCCGGGCGGTCCGGGCCGCCGTGGCTGGCTTCCTACGCCGGCGTGGTGGTGGTCTGCGTCGTCGTGTGGGCGATGTCTTCGCTGGCATCGGGGGAGTGGATCTACTTCTGGCCCGGCTGGATGCTCATCCCGATGATCTTCGGAATCATCGGCCGCCGGACCGGTCGCAGGCGCTGATCGTCGCCGTCCGGGTAGGTACGGGCGAGGAAAACGCGCGATAGCTGCCTTTTTGTCCGCTTCTGTGGGCCGTCGACACACCCGGCTCCGGGTTGCGGGGACCTCGGTTTGGTGTCGATGCCCGGGCGCGCGTACACTGGCTTGCTGGCGCACAGCGTCCACTCCGGCATGTCTACCAAGCGCTTCTGGTGGCGCCGGAGCCGCGGCTGGTCCGGCCCTCCGGGGTTGCGATGAACGTTGTGAGCCTGCCCCCAAGAACCCGATGTCAGGTAGCGGAGGACATGCCAAAGAAAGACGGAGCCATCGAGATTGAAGGCCGAGTGATCGAGCCTCTGCCGAACGCCATGTTCCGTGTGGAGCTCGCCAATGGTCACAAGGTGCTGGCTCACATCTCCGGCAAGATGCGGCAGCACTACATCCGCATCCTTCCCGAGGACCGGGTCGTCGTCGAGCTTTCGCCGTACGACCTGACCCGTGGGCGCATCGTCTATCGCTACAAGTAACGGGGTCGCGGGGATCCACATCCCGTCTGACTGAAAGTTAGGCAAACCGTGAAGGTCAAGCCGAGCGTCAAGCGGATCTGCAACAACTGCCGGGTCATCCGGCGGCACGGGCGCGTCATGGTCATCTGCAAGACCGACGCGCGTCACAAGCAGCGCCAGGGCTGATTCCGGCCTGGCACTGCCAGATCCGTACCACTGAAGAAGCTCGTCCCAGCCGCGGTGTCATGCATGACGATGGCGCGCGGCTTCACCCCCGGTCGGAGGCCGGGGCCCGCCCGGGCAGGCGGGAAGGGGACGGGCACAGACCTCCGTGAGACATCTGAGGAGTACGCCCACTTATGGCTCGACTCGTCGGCGTCGATCTTCCCCGCGAAAAGCGGATGGAGATCGCGCTCACCTACATCTTCGGGGTCGGTCGGACCCGCGCTGTCGAGGCGCTCTCCGCGACCGGCATTGACCTGAACAAGCGCGCCAAGGACCTCACTGACGAGGAGCTCGTCCAGCTCCGCGACTACATCGAGGCCAATTTCAAGGTTGAAGGTGACCTTCGCCGCGAGGTCGCCGCGGACATCCGCCGCAAGGTCGAGATCGGCTGCTACGCCGGCATCCGTCACCGTCGTGGGCTCCCCGTCCGGGGTCAGCGCACGCGGACGAACGCTCGTACCCGCAAGGGTCCGAAGCGCACGGTCGCCGGTAAGAAGAAGCCCGGTCGGAAGTAATAGGAGCGCACTGACTTATGCCACCGAAGGCACGCGCTGGGGCCCCCGTCAAGAAGGTCCGGCGCAAGGAACGCAAGAACGTCGCCCACGGGCAGGCGCACATCAAGAGCACCTTCAACAACACCATCGTGTCGATCACCGACCCGACCGGTGCGGTCATCTCCTGGGCCTCGTCCGGCCAGGTGGGCTTCAAGGGCTCCCGCAAGTCGACTCCGTTCGCCGCGCAGCTGGCCGCCGAGGCCGCCGCGCGCCGGGCCATGGAGCACGGCATGCGCAAGGTCGACGTGTTCGTCAAGGGCCCCGGTTCCGGCCGGGAGACCGCCATCCGTTCGCTGCAGGCCGCCGGCCTCGAGGTCGGGCAGATCTCCGACGTCACGCCGCAGCCGCACAACGGATGCCGTCCGCCGAAGCGTCGCCGGGTCTAAGGGAGAGATCGAAGCAATGGCTCGTTACACAGGTGCGGACTGCAAGCGCTGCCGCCGCGAGAAGATGAAGCTGTTCCTCAAGGGCAGCAAGTGCGATGGTCCGAAGTGCCCGTTCGAGTCCCGGCCGTTCCCGCCCGGGCAGCACGGCCGCGGCCGGACCAAGGAGACCGAGTACCTGCTCCAGCACCGCGAGAAGCAGAAGGCCCGTCGTACGTACGGCGTGCTCGAGAAGCAGTTCCGCGGTTACTACGAGGAGGCTGTCACCAAGCCCGGCAAGACCGGTGAGGTGCTGCTCCAGATCCTCGAGTCGCGGCTGGACAACGTCGTTTACCGGGCCGGCTACGCCGCGTCCCGGGACATGGCCCGGCAGGTGGTCAAGCACGGCCACTTCCTGGTCAACGGCATCAAGGTCGACATCCCGTCGTACCGGGTGAAGGAGCACGACATCGTCACGCTCCGGGAGAAGTCGAAGGAGATGACCCCCTTCGTCGTCGCCCAGGCCCAGGCCGGTTCCCGGCCGGTGCCGGCGTGGCTGGAGCCCATCCCGAGCGAGATGAAGATCCTGATCCACTCGCTCCCGGCCCGCGCTGTCATCGACACGCAGGTCCAGGAGCAGCTGATCGTCGAGCTCTACTCCAAGTAGCGCTCTGACCGGGCGCCCCCTCGCGGGGGCGCCCGGTGCATCACATGAGGACGGGCATCAAATAGCGGGTGCCCCGACAGAAAGAAGAAACGCGTGCTCATCAGCCAGCGCCCGAGCCTCTCGGAAGAGTCGCTCAGCGAGACCCGCTCCCGGTTCACCATCGAGCCCCTGGAGCCGGGCTTCGGCTACACCCTCGGCAACTCGCTGCGGCGGACCCTGCTGTCGTCCATCCCGGGCGCGGCGGTCACCAGCATCAAGATCGACGGCGTGCTGCACGAGTTCACCACGATCCCCGGTGTCAAGGAGGACGTGGTCGAGCTCGTCATGAACGTCAAGGAGCTCACCGTCAGCTCCGAGCACGACGAGCCGGTCAGCATGTACCTGCGCAAGCAGGGCCCGGGCGACGTCACCGCCGGTGACATCCAGCCCCCGGCCGGCGTGTCCGTGCACAACCCCGACCTGAAGCTGGCCACGCTCAACAGCAAGGGCCGGCTCGACATGGAGCTCACCGTCGAGCGGGGCCGTGGCTACGTCACGGCGGCGCAGAACAAGAGCGCCGGCGCCGAGATCGGCCGCATCCCGGTCGACTCGATCTACTCGCCGGTCATGAAGGTGACTTACCGCGTCGAGGCGACCCGTGTCGAGCAGCGCACCGACTTCGACCGCCTGATCATCGACGTCGAGTCGAAGGCGTCGATCTCGCCCCGTACCGCGCTGGCGTCGGCCGGCTCGACCCTCGTCGAGCTGTTCGGCCTCTGCCGCGAGCTGGACGAGACCGCCGAGGGCATCGACATCGGCCCGTCGCCGCAGGACGCCCAGCTGGCCGCCGATCTCGCCCTGCCGATCGAGGAGCTGGACCTCACGGTCCGGTCGTACAACTGCCTCAAGCGCGAGGGCATCAACACCGTCGGTGAACTGATCGGGCGGACGGAGGCCGACCTTCTGGATATAAGGAATTTCGGTCAGAAGTCGATCGACGAGGTCAAGATGAAGCTCGCCGGAATGGGCCTGGGCCTGAAGGACAGCGCGCCGTCCTTCGACCCGGCGCACGTGGTCGACTCGTTCGGCGACGTGGACTACGACACCGACGACTACCGCGAGACCGAGCAGCTGTAACCCCCGCTGCCGCCATTCAAGAGGAGCATCAGAAATGCCCACGCCCACCAAGGGTCCCCGCCTCGGCGGCAGCCCGGCGCACGAGAAGCTGCTGCTGGCCAACCTGGCCACGGAGCTCTTCCGGCACGGGAAGATCAAGACGACCGAGACCAAGGCGAAGCGCCTGCGCCCCCTGGCGGAGCAGCTGATCACCAAGGCCAAGCGCGGTGACCTGCACGCCCGCCGCCGGGTGCTGACCGTCGTCAAGGACAAGGACGTCGTCTACTCGCTGTTCGAGCAGATCGCGCCGCGCTACGGCAACCGGCCGGGTGGCTACACCCGCATCACCAAGACCGGTCCGCGCAAGGGCGATGCCGCTCCGATGGCGATCATCGAGCTGGTCGAGGAGCTGCAGGTCGCGGCCACCACGGCGCCGGCCAAGAAGGCTGCCCGCAAGGCCGCCGCGCAGCAGGACAAGGTCGAGGCGCTCGCCCGCGAGGACGAGGCCCCGGCCACGACGGCTCCCGCCGCGGACGAGGCTCCGGCCGCCGACCAGGACTCCGAGCCGCCGGTGAACGCGTCCGGCGACAAGGGCGCCGAGGGCCCGGGCGACCAGGCCGAGGGCGAAGACACCAAGGCCTGATCAGGCACGTGCGGCCCGGCACCCTTCGCGGGGTGCCGGGCCGTTTCGCATCTTCCGTACGGACGAAGGACCGGTTTTGCCCGACACGACTCGTCTGCGCCTCGACGTCTCCTACGACGGCGGGGACTTCTCGGGCTGGGCGGTCCAGCCCGCCCGGCGCACGGTGGCCGGCGCGCTGACCGAGGCGCTCGGAACGCTCGTCGGGCCGGACCTGCCGCTCGGGCTGACCGTGGCCGGCCGTACGGACGCGGGGGTGCACGCCACCGGGCAGGTGTGCCACATCGAGCTGCCGGTCGACACCTGGGAGGCGCTGCGGGAATCGCTGCTGCGCCGGCTCGCGGCGCTGATGCCACCGGACGCCCGGGTGAAGGCGGTGACGCCCGTGCCCGCCACCTTCGATGCCCGCTTCTCGGCCACGTACCGCCGCTATGAGTACCGGGTCGCGGACACGGTGTTCGGGCCGGAGCCGTTGCGGCGCCACGACACGCTCGGCTGGGTGCGCCCGCTCGACCTGGACCGGCTCAACGAGGCGGCGGCGGGGCTGGTGGGGTTGCACGACTTCGCCGCGTACTGCAAGCGCAAGGAGCACGCGACCACCGTGCGCGCGATCACCCGGCTGGAGTGGCGCCGGGAGCCGGACGGGATCGCGGTCGCAACCGTGCAGGCGGACGCGTTCTGCCAGGCGATGGTGCGCAGCCTGGTGGGGGCGATGCTGACGGTGGGCGACGGCCGGCGGGATCCCGGCTGGCCGGCGAAGCTGCTGACGCTGCGGGAACGGTCCAGCGAGGTGACGGTCGCGCCGGCGCACGGGCTGACGCTGGTGGCGGTCGGCTACCCGGACGAGGCTGAGTACGCCAGCCGAGCGGACGCGACCCGCCGCCTGCGCGCCTGACCTGGCTTACGGGGTGGCGCTGCGCTTACCCAGGACGTCCTCGGCCAAGTAGTGCTCGACGAGGTCGGCCGTGATCCGTTCCGAGTACGGGTCGTCGTCGGCGACCAGGGTGCCGTCCGGGCGCGAGATGGCGCAGTAGAGCAGGTAGTGGCCCACGTTGTGCCAGCCGACCTGGGTCAGCGGCGGGGCCGGCGCGTCGCCGGTTCCCAGCGCCGCGAAGCTGCCGCGGCCGGACTCGACCAGGATCTCGGTATCGTCGCCGACTGCCTTGGCGTCGTCCGCGTCGGGCAGGTTGAAGATGCCGGCGGTGACCCGGTAGGCGCCGTACGGGGCGATCATGGCTGCCCGGACCACCTGGCTGCACCCGCGCTCGCTGAGCACCCCGCCGAGATCGCCGGTGGTGGCGACGCCGCAGTCGGTGTCGATGTGGGTCATCGTGACCCGGTACGGGGCGGCGCCGGTCGCGGACCGGATCTCGCGGCTGCCGAACACTTCCCCCCGCGTGAGCGGACTGGCGTCCACGGCGCGGGAGCTGATCGCCTCCGCCACGGTCCCCGGCGGCGCCGACGAGCCGTCGACCGGGCCGCGGCTCTCCTCGGCGATCACGAAGAACAGGGTGAGCACGACGATCGACGTCATGATGAGGGCGCCCAGGCCGCTCAACAGCAATTGCAGCGCCTGCTGCGGCTGGGCCAGAGGGTGCAGCGGGCCGCCGGGCCGGCGGGGAACGCTGCGGACCGCGGCACGCGGCCACAGGCGCTGCGTGGTCTCGTCCTGAGGCCGGATCCGGGAGGGCACCGCACCCGCGGCGAGGGCCGAGCGGGCCGTGACGAGAAGCCTGTCCGCGAGCGAGAACCGGACAGGGTGCTCCCGGCGTCGGGGGCCGTGTCTCTCGGGGGTGCGCATCCGCGGGATCACGACGGCCGCCCGGTGGGGTCGCCGGTGCTGAGCCGTGGTGGACGCGGGGGCGGTCATCCGTACGAGGGCCTGGATCGCGAGTCCACTTCCCGGATTTGCGCGATGGGCGGAGCGGGAGTGGGAGTCGCGGAGCATGGGTGCCACGGTAGGAGCGCACCGTGATCGATGAACGCACAGATTGTGCGGCACCCCGGTGGGCCGGGTGTCGTTGCGCGGCGGGAGACTGACGGGGTGAGCGCCGACCATTACTTCAGTGCCGAGCCGGCCACCCCCGAGACCCGGGGACGGATCGAGTTCTCCGCGGCCGGGCGTGCGTACGACCTGACGGTCGCGCGCGGGGTCTTCTCCGCCGGGCGGCTCGACCCGGGCACGGCCGTCCTGCTGCGCAAGGCGGACCTGCCGACCGCGGCGACCACGGGCACCCTGCTCGACCTGGGCTGCGGGTACGGGCCGATCGCGTGCGTCCTGGCCGGCGAGGCACCGGCCGCCACGGTGTACGCGATCGACGTCAACTCCCGCGCCCGGGACCTGACCGCCGAGAACGCCACGGCACTCGGGCTGGCCGAGCGGATCCGGGTCTGCGCGCCCGACGAGGTGCCTGACGGTGTCGCGTTCGACGAGATCTGGAGCAACCCGCCTACCCACGTCGGCAAGGCCGAGCTGCACGCGCTGATGGACCGCTGGCTGGCCCGGCTGGCGCCCACGGGCGTGGCCTGGCTGGTGATCAACCGCAACCTCGGCGGTGACTCGCTGCACACCTGGCTGACCGACCGGGACTGGGACGTGCGGCGTACGGCCAGCCAGCGCGGCTTCCGGGTGTTGAGGGTGACGCGGGGCCCCGGGAAAACCGACTGACCCGCGCCGTTTCCTCGGGGAGGATGGCCGCGTGGGATACGTGGATGTCGCCGGGGTCGGGTTCGTGCTGCCGGACGGACGGGAGCTCTTCTCCGACGTGTCGTTCCGGGTGGGCGAGGGCGCGAAGGTGGCGCTCGTCGGACCGAACGGGGCCGGGAAGACCACCCTGCTGCGGATGGTCGCCGGTGACCTCGCCGTGCCGGTCGGTGCCGTGGCGCGTTCCGGCGGGCTCGGCGTCATGCGCCAGTTCATCGGGATGATCGGCGACGACCGTACCCTCGCTGATCTCGCTCTTTCGTTGGTGGCGCCGGGCCTGCGGGCGGCGGGGGAGGCGCTGGCCGACGCCGATGCCGCGTTGACGTCCGCGCCCGAGGCGGAGAAGGCGCAGCTGCGGTTCGCCAACGCGCTGACCGGGTGGGGCGAGGCCGGCGGCTACGACGCCGAGGTGCTCTTCGACACGGTCGCCGTTGCCATCCTCGGCAAGCCGTGGGACGAGGTACGCACCCGCCCGGTGCGCACGCTTTCCGGCGGGCAGCAGAAGCGGTTCGCGCTCGACCTGCTGCTGCGCGGCGGTGACGAGGTGCTGCTCCTCGACGAGCCGGACAACTTCCTCGACGTGCCCGGCAAGCGGTGGCTGGAGGTGCGGCTGCGGGAGTCGTCGAAGTCGGTGCTCTACGTCTCGCACGACCGGGAGCTGCTGGCGCAGACCGCGACTCGGGTGGTGGCGGTCGAGGGTGGCGGCGCGTGGACCCATCCCGGCGGGTTCGCCTCCTGGCACGAGGCGCGCGCCAATCGTCACGACCGGCTGCTGGAGCTGCGGCGGCGCTGGGACGAGGAGCACGAGAAGCTCCGCGAGCTGGTGTTCACCCTGAAGCAGAAGGCGACGTTCAACGACGGGCTGGCGTCGCGGTACCAGGCCGCCCAGACCCGGCTGCGCAAGTTCGAGGAAGCCGGTCCGCCGCCGCTTCCGCCCAAGGAACAGTCGCTGCGGATGAACCTGCGCGGTGGGCGTACCGGAAAACGGGCCGTGGTCTGCACGAACCTGGAGATGGAGGACCTGACCTTCCCCTTCGACCTGGAGATCTGGTACGGCGACCGGGTCGCCGTCCTGGGCGCGAACGGCACCGGCAAGTCGCACTTCCTGCGGCTGCTGGCGGCCGGTGGCACCGCCCCCGAGGCCGACAACAAGCCGGTCGACGGCGCGCCGCTCGCCCACGTCGCGCACAGCGGCACGGCACGGCTCGGCGCGCGGGTCCGGCCGGGGCACTTCTCGCAGACCCACGACCGGCCGGAGCTTGTCGACCGCACCCTCGTCGAGATCCTGTGGCGCGGCGACGATCACCGGTCCGGAATGGACCGTGCCGGGGCGATGAAGGCGCTCAACCGGTACGAGCTGGCCGCGCAGGGTGATCAGCGGTTCGGCACGCTTTCCGGCGGCCAGCAGGCGCGTTTCCTGGTGCTGCTGCTGGAGCTGTCGGGTGCCACCGTGCTGCTGCTGGACGAGCCGACGGACAACCTGGACCTGGCGTCGGCGGAGGCGCTGGAGGAGGGCCTGAAGGCGTTCGAGGGCACGGTGATAGCCGTCACCCACGACCGCTGGTTCACCCGCGGCTTCGACCGGTTCGTGCTCTTCCAGGGCGACGGTGAGGTCGTGGAGACCCCGGAGCCGGTCTGGGACGTCCGCTGACGGGGCTTTACGCGGACGGCGGCGCGGCGCTAGTGTCGGCGTCGGAACCAACCCCACGGGAGTCCGGTGCACCGGGCTGAGAGGGGGGCTGATGCGGCCCCCGACCGTCGAACCTGATCCGGGTCATGCCGGCGCAGGGAGGAGTGCGTTGTGGACCCTGTCTTCCCGTGTCTGCATGTCATCACCGACGCCCGCCCCGGGCGTGACCCGATCGCCGTCGCCGCCGCCGCGGTGGCCGCCGCCCAGCGGCTCGGGGCGGCCCACCGGCTGGCGATCCAGGTCCGGGTCGAGGACGACGTCACGGACCGGGTTCTCTTCCAGCTGGCCACCGAAATCGTGGCCCGGTGCCGGCCCACCGGCGTGCGATGCCTGGTCAACGACCGGTTGCACGTCGCGCTGGCGGTGGACGCCGACGGGGCGCACGTCGGCGCCGACGACCTGCCGGTCGCGGCGGCGCGCAAGGTGCTCGGCGACCACGGCGTGCTCGGCGCCACCTGCCGGGACCCCGCGGCGGCGCGTGCCGCCACGGCCGCCGGCGCCACCTACCTGGGCGTGGGGCCCGCCTTCGCGACCGTCACGAAGACCGGCTTGCCGGCGCCGTTGGGGCCCGAGCGGATCGGCGAGGTGGCACGGGCTGTGCCGGGCGTACCGGTCGTGGCGATCGGTGGGGTCACTGTGGACAATGCCGCCGACCTGGTCCGGTCGGGCGCGACCGGGGTCGCCGTGGTGGGCGCCGTCGCGAACGCCGCGGACCCGGGAGAGGCCATCGAGCGCCTGCTGAAGGTCCTGCCGTGACGGACCTGACCGTGGTGGGCGGCGGGATCATCGGTCTCGCCGTCGCGTGGCGGTGCCGGCAGCGGGGGATGCGGGTCACCGTGCACGACGGCGGGGCCGACGACGCCGCCTGGTACGCGGCCGCCGGCATGCTGGCCCCGGTGGCCGAGGCGGCGTTCGGGCAGGAGGCGCTGACCGCCCTCGGGATCGAATCGGCGTCCCGCTGGCCCGGCTTCGCCGCCGAGCTGCGTGAGGAGACCGGACTGGACGTGGGCTTCGACCCCCGAGGATCGCTGGCCGTCGCCCTGACCGGCGACGATCTGGCCGAGGCTCAGCGGCTGTGGGCGTACAGGGAGGAGCACGACCTCAAGGTGCGCCGGCTGCTGCCCAGCGCCGTGCGCGACCTGGAACCCGCGCTGTCCCCGCGGTTACGCGGCGGGGCGTACGTCCCGGACGACTGTCAGGTCGACCCGCGGCGGGTGGTCGCCGCGCTGCGGGCCGCCCTCGGCGAGGCGGTGGTGCCGGGGAAGGTCACCGAGCTCCCGCCGGGGCCGGTGGTGGTGGCGGCCGGCACCGGGACCGCCGCGCTGACCGGGTTGCCGGTGCGCCCGGTGAAGGGTCTGGTGCTGCGCCTGCGCGGTGAGCCGGGGGTGCTGCGGCACGTCGTGGTGGCGTACGCGGACGGGCGTCATGTCTACCTCGTCCCCCGCTCGGACGGCGAGGTGGTCGTCGGCGCCACGCAGGAGGAACGGGCCGACTTCGCCGTGACCGCCGGTGCCGTGCTCGAGCTGCTGCGCGCCGCGACCGATGTCGTGCCCGAGCTGGGCGAGCTGACCCTGAGAGAGACCGTCGTGCGGCACCGTCCATCCACTCCGGACAACGCGCCGCTGCTCGGCCGGCTGCGCGACGACATCTTCGTCGCGGCCGGTCACCACCGCAACGGCGTACTGCTCGCGCCCGTCACCGCCGATCTCATCGCCGACCTGGTGCTCACCGGCCGGCCCGATCCGTTGCTCGAAGCGTTCGCGTCCGGGAGGTTCGCATGAGGGTCACCGTCAACGGCGCCGGCCGCACCATCGACGCCGGCAGCACCGTCGAGCGGCTGGTCGCCGCCGTCACCGAGGCCCGGCGCGGCGTCGCGGTGGCCGTGAACGGCGAGGTCGTTCCCCGCTCCTCCTGGCCGGCGGCGCATTTGACCGAGGGTGACCGCGTCGAGGTCCTCACCGCGGCCCAGGGAGGCTGACGTGGAGGACCTTTTCGGGGAGTCGCGGCTCATCCTCGGCACCGGCGGGGCGGAGAGCCTCGCCGCGCTGGAGGCGGCGATCGTGGCCTCCGGTACGCAGATGGTGACCGTGGCGCTGCGCCGGGTGGACGCGGCCGGCCCGGGCCTGCTGCCGCTGCTGGACCGGCTGGGTATGCGGGTGCTGCCGAACACGGCGGGGTGCTACACCGCCACGGACGCCGTCAAGGCCGCGCACCTCGCCCGGGACGCGTTCGAGACCGACCTGATCAAGCTCGAGGTCATCGGCGACGAGCGGACCCTGCTGCCGGACGGCGTGGAGCTGCTCCGGGCCGCGGAAACCCTGGTCGGCGACGGGTTCCGGGTGCTGCCGTACACGAGCGACGATCCGATCCTGGCCCGGCGGCTGGCCGACACCGGCTGCACGGCGGTCATGCCCGCGGGCGCGCCGATCGGGTCGGGGCTGGGGATCACCAATCCGCATCACATCCGGCTGATCCGCGACAGTGTGGACGTACCCGTGATCCTCGACGCCGGGATCGGTACCGCCTCGGACGCGGCGCTGGCGATGGAGCTGGGCTGCGACGCCGTGCTCATCGCCTCGGCGGTGACCCGGGCGGCGGACCCGGCGCGGATGGCGGCGGCCATGCGGCATGCCGTCGAGGCCGGCCGGCTCGCCGCCGGTGCCGGCCGGATCCCCAAGCGCTATCACGCCCTGGCCTCCACGTCCGACGAGGGCATGCCGGCATGGTGACCCCGTCGGGCGTCGTCGTGCTCACCGACCGGCGGCTCGCCGCCGGGCCGCTGGTCGAGGTGGTCCGGGCCGCGGTTCGCGGCGGCGCGTCGTGGATCGTCCTGCGTGAGAAGGATCTTCCGTACGGGCAGCGCTCGGCACTCGCCTCAGAGCTGAGAGCAGTGGCCCCGGTGATCGTGGCGGGTCCCGATCCGTTGGGTGGCAAGGCCGTCCATCTGTCCGCTGTGGATAGCCGGCCGCCTGGCATGGATCTTGTGGGACGCTCGTGGCATGGCGTCGAACACCTGTCCGATGAGGACTACGTCACCGTGTCACCGATCTTTCCCACCGCGTCGAAGCCCGGGTACGGCCCGGCTCTCGGTGTGGCGCAGGCCGCCGAGCTGGCGGGGAAACGGCGGTGGCTGGCGCTGGGCGGGGTCGACTCGGCGGAGCGGGCGTATTCATGCGTGCGAGGGGGTGCCGCCGGCGTGGCGGTGATGGGAGCGATCATGCGGTCGGACGATCCGGAGAAGACAACGCGGATGCTGGTCGAGGCGGTGGTTTCGTGACCCCGGCGGTCGTGCTGAGCATTGCGGGGTCGGATTCCGGGGGTGGGGCCGGGATTCAGGCCGATCTCAAGACCTTTGGGGCGCTGGGGACGTACGGGGTTTGCGTGATCACCGCGATCACCGCGCAGAACACGCTCGGCGTGACCGCGATCCACTCGGTGCCGGCGGACATCGTCGCGGCGCAGCTGGACGCCGTGCTCGGGGACTTCGAGGTGGCGGCGGTCAAGGTCGGCATGGTGGGGGATCCCGCCGTCGCCGCGGTGATCGCCGCCCGGGCTTCGGAGCTGCCGAACCTGGTGGTGGATCCGGTGCTCGTCGCCACCAGTGGCAGCCGGTTGTCCGGTGTTGCGGCTGTTGCGCCGCTGATCCCGTACCCGCGGGTTCTGACGCCGAACCGGCACGAAGCCGGCGCCCTCCTCGGGTCCCGGGTCGAGACGGCCAAGGAGATGGCCCGGGCGGCGGCCGCGCTGGCCTCGCGGGGGCCGGAGGCGGTCGTCGTCACCGGCAGTGAGCTGGCCGTCGATGTGCTGCACGTTCACGGCCGCACCGAGACGTTGCAGGGCGAGCCGGTGCCGACCGCCAACAACCACGGGTCCGGCTGCACGTTCTCGTCCGCGATCGCCGCGCGGCTCGCGCTGGGCGACGACATCGCGGCGGCGGTAGGGAACGCCAAGTCCTATGTGGCGCGGGCGCTGGCGGGCGGCCGCGACTGGAAGCTCGGAGCGGGGCCGGGGCCACTGCACCACTTCGCCTGAGCGGTCGAGGAAAGCCACCGGCGCGGTCCCTCGCGGCCTTGGAGCGCCCGGTTCATCACGATTTGGGGAGGAAACATGAGGCGCAAGGTGTACATCGAAGGATCCCGTCCGGACCTGCGGGTGCCGTTCGCGGAGATCGAGCTGACCGGCGACAACCCGCCGGTGCGGCTCTACGACACGTCCGGTCCCGGCAGCGACCCCGAAATCGGCCTGCCGCCGCTGCGCGGTCCGTGGATCGCGGCCCGCGGCGACGTCGCACCGGTCGCGGGCGGGGGGACGCCGCTGGCCGGCGAGCGCCCGACGCAGCTCGCGTACGCCCGCGCGGGCATCGTGACCGACGAGATGGAGTTCGTCGCGATCCGCGAGAACGTCGACCCTTCCGTCGTCCGTGAGGAGATCGCGGCAGGTCGAGCCGTGCTGCCCGCCAACGTCAACCACCCCGAGACCGAGCCGATGATCATCGGTTCCCGGTTCCTGGTGAAGATCAACGCCAACATCGGTACGTCCGCCGTCACGTCCTCGATCGCCGAGGAGGTCGACAAGCTCACCTGGTCCACCCGGTGGGGCGCCGACACGGTGATGGACCTGTCGACCGGCAAGCGGATCCACGAGACGCGCGAGGCGATCATCCGCAACTCCGCGGTGCCGATCGGGACCGTGCCGATCTACCAGGCGCTCGAGAAGGTCGACGGGGACCCGGTCAAGCTCTCCTGGGAGATCTTCCGCGAGACGGTCATCGAGCAGGCCGAGCAGGGCGTCGACTACATGACCGTCCACGCGGGAGTGCTCCTGCCGTACGTGCCACTGGCCGTGAACCGGGTCACCGGGATCGTGTCGCGGGGCGGCTCGATCATGGCCGCGTGGTGCCTGGCGCACCACCGCGAGAACTTCCTCTACGAGAACTTCGCCGAGCTGTGCGATATCCTCGCCCGCTACGACGTCACCTTCTCGCTGGGCGACGGGCTGCGCCCCGGTTCCATCGCCGATGCCAACGACGAGGCCCAGTTCGCCGAGCTGCGGACGCTGGGCGAGCTGACGCACGTCGCGTGGGAGCACGGCGTGCAGGTGATGATCGAGGGGCCGGGCCACGTGCCCATGCACAAGATCAAGGAGAACGTCGACCTGCAGCAGGAGCTCTGCGCC
This sequence comes from Actinoplanes sp. NPDC051475, assembly GCF_040689425.1. Classification (NCBI taxonomy): domain Bacteria; kingdom Bacillati; phylum Actinomycetota; class Actinomycetes; order Micromonosporales; family Micromonosporaceae; genus Actinoplanes; species Actinoplanes sp. NPDC051475. Next base: position 414,724 of record NZ_JBFAZZ010000004.1, on the reverse strand, counting down.
GGGGCGCCGTTCTACACGCTCGGGCCGCTGACCACGGACATCGCGCCCGCGTACGACCACATCACCTCGGCCATCGGCGCCGCGATGATCGGCATGTTCGGCACGGCGATGCTCTGTTACGTCACGCCGAAGGAGCACCTCGGGCTGCCCGACCGTGACGACGTGAAGGCGGGGGTGATCGCGTACAAGATCGCCGCGCACGCCGCCGACCTGGCCAAGGGGCACCCCGGGGCGCAGGCATGGGACGACGCGCTGTCGAAGGCGCGCTTCGAGTTCCGCTGGGAGGACCAGTTCAACCTGTCGCTGGACCCGGACACCGCGCGGGCGTACCACGACGCGACGCTGCCCGCGGCGCCCGCGAAGACCGCGCACTTCTGCTCGATGTGCGGGCCGAAGTTCTGCTCGATGAAGATCACCCAGGAGCTGAAGGAGTACGCCGCCAAGGGCATGCAGGACAAGAGCGACGAGTTCGTGAACGCGGGGAGTCGCGTGTACCTCCCGGTCACCTCGGCCACGCAAGGCTCGTAGACGTTCACACAGGGGTCGGGGGTGAACCAGGGCTCCTCGGTGGCCCGGTTCGCCCCTCAGGCCGGTTCTTTCATCGGCGTTCGGCTATGCGTTGGCGGTTGTTCTCGTCTTGAATGGAGGCTGAAGCCGAGGGGTTGGAGATCGCCTTGCTGTTCGCTGCCGCGCTGGTCGCCGTTCTGGCCCTGCCCGTCGTGCCCGCGTCTGGCATTGCCGGGTCCGCTACCGGCGGCACGGCCGAGGCCGGTTGGAGGGCGCCGCTGAGCACTCGCGGCCGCTACATCGTCGACGCCGACGGCATGCGGTTCAAGCTGCGCTCCGGCAACTGGCACGGGGCCAGCGGCACGTGGAACGGCTCGGGCGATCCCGCCGACGACGCCAACCATCACGCCGGCGAGAACTCGGGGCGGATGCCGCTCGGGCTCGACCGGGCGCCGCTGGACGAGATCGTCGACGGCTTCCGTTCGATCGGCCTCAACAGCGTGCGGCTGCCGTTCTCCGACGAGATGCTGACCGATCCGCAGCCGGTCACCGACGCCGCGGTGGCGGCCAATCCCGGTCTCCGCGGTATGACGCCCCTCCAGGTATACGACCGGGTGGTCGCTGCCCTCACCGGCGCCGGTCTCGCGGTGATCCTCAACAACCACACCAACACCACCCGCTGGTGCTGCGGCGTCGACGGCAACGAGCGGTGGAACGCCTCGCAGAGCACTCAGGCGTGGGAGGAGAATTGGCTGTCGATGGTCCGCCGCTACCGGGACAACCCCCGGGTGGTGGGGGCGGACCTCTACAACGAGGTGCGCCGCTCGGTCTGGGACGACCCCAACTGGGGACTGGGCGACGACCACGACTGGTTCGCCGCCTCCCAGCGGCTCGGCGACCGGATCCTGCGCGAGGCCAACCCCCACCTGCTGATCATCGTCGAGGGCATCAACTGGACCGGCATCCCCGTGGACGGCCTCCCGCACGAGCGTCCGACGCTGCGGCCCGTACGCGCGCTCTCCCACACGCTGGTGACATCCGGCAAGCTCGTCTACTCCGCCCACTTCTACGACTACACGGGCCCGAACCACAGCGGCGCGACCGGGATCGGCGAGACCAGCGACCCGCGCTACCGCGACCTGAGCCGCGACGAGCTGTACGCCGTCCTCCAGCGCGATGCGTTCTTCGTGACCTCGGAGGCCGGCCGGCATTTCACGGCACCGGTGTGGATCAGTGAGTTCGGCGTGGACGGCAACGCCGCGGCCGGGACGAAACAGCGGGACTGGTTCGACGCCTTCACCGACTACCTGATCGCCGCCGACGCCGACTTCGCGTACTGGCCGGCGGTGGGCTGGGCGGAGAACCGCGGCACCAACGGGTGGGCGCTGCTCTACTGGGACCGGGCCGGCCGCCGAACCGGCCCGTACGACGGTGCCGACTGGCGGGCCCAGGCCTGGACCAGGCTCGTCACCTCCACCACCCGCAGCGGGTACGTCGAACCGGTGCCGCACTGGTCGATGCTGAGCCCGGACCACGGTGACTTCATCGCATCGTCGCGCATGCGGGACCGGCCGGACTGGGATCCCGGCGCGCGCAAGGCCGCATGTCCCGACGGGCAGCGGCTCATCGGCCTCAGCCACACCGGTAACCGCGGCCTCTGCACCGACACGACGGCCGCCGACCTGTGGGCGTCCGCGGGCGATCACCACGTCGTCACCGACGAGCGGTACGTCTCCGGCGAGTGGGCCACGGGCTACACCAAGCTCCAGTGCCCCTCGGGGTCGTTCCTCATCGGGTACGCCGTCCGCGGCGCGGCGGTGTCGAGCGCGTTGTGTGCGGCGTCGGACAGCGCACTGGCGGGCGCCGGGCGGACGGTGTGGTTCGACCGCGGCGACAATCGGCCGGCCGGCGAGCCCGGCGGGGACTTCGCCACCGGCTTCTACAAAGGTCAGTGCGCCGACGGCGAGTACGCGGCCGGCGTCGCCTACACCGGCCGGTTCGGCGCGGCGCGGACCCCCGACGCCCTGTACTGCCGCCGGCTGCCCTAGCGTCCGAACCACCGCCGCAGCGCGGCATCGCGGGTCTCCGGGTCCCCGGCCCAGGCGACGACACCGTCCGGCCGTACCAGCAGCCCCTTGAGGCTTGGCACGCCCGTCCGCAGCACCACCAGCCGATCGTCCTCGTCGCCGGAAGCGGATGGATCGATCAGCACCCCGCGGCCGTCGGACTGGTGGTCGGCCAGCCGGGTGCCGTCGTCCAGCGTCAGGTCCGCCGCGAACCGGCCCACCAGCGGATCGTCGCTGCCCAGGTCGTAGCGCAGCCGCAGCCCGGAGATCCGGCCGGCCATGTATCCCGCGCCGTCCGGCGTGTGGATCAGGTCGTCGATCACCTGCCGCAGCGCCCGTGCGTACGGCTCCGGCCGCATCATGTGCACCTGGGACCGCGACCAGTCCAGCACCGCCGCACCGACCGGGTGCCGCTCGGCCGTGTACGTGTCGAGCAGCCCTTCCGGCGCCCACCCGCGCAGTACGGCGGCCAGCTTCCAGCCGAGGTTCACCGCGTCCCCGATGCCGAGGTTCAGCCCCTGTCCGCCGAACGGCGAGTGCACGTGGGCGGCGTCGCCGGCCAGCAGCACCCGCCCGGCGCGATAGGTCGTCGCCTGGCGCGCGTTGTCGGTGAACCGGGTCGCGTTCACCACCTCGGTGATCGTCACCGGGACGCCGCTGGTGTGCCGCAGCGACGCCTGCAGTTCGGCCGCGGTGATCGGCGCGTCCCGGTCGGCCGGCGGGCCGTCGAACTCCACGGTCATGATCCGTCCTGGCTGCGGCCCGTGCACGTACAGGCCGGTGCCGGTGGCGTTCCAGCCCGGCCGCAGCTGCTCGTGCCCGGTCATCGCCACGACCGCCTGGTGCCCGGTGATCATCGGATCGGTGCCGGGAAAGTCGAAAAGGGCAAGCTTCCGTACGCTGCTCCGCCCGCCGTCCGCGCCGACCAGCCAGCTCGCCTCGATCACGTCAGGGCCGGCGGTCACGCGTACACAAGAAGGGGTTTGCTCGATCGCGGTGACGGCCACCCCCCGCCGCACCTCGACGCCGAGCGCGGCCACCCACCCGGCCAGGATCTGCTCGATCTGCTGCTGCGAGACGATGGTGGCGGGCGCTCCGACCCCGGCGAGCCAGGGGTCGTGCGGGTCGATCAGGTCGCTCGGGATGAAGATGCCGCCGAAGTGCCCGGCCGCCTTCGGTGGCGGGGGCTCGGCGCCGCCCTGCGCCGTTCTGAACTCGGCCATCTTGGCCAGCGCGGCATCGTGCTCGACCCGCAGCGCGGGCAGCAGGCCGCGACGGTCGAACGCCGCCACCGTCGCCGCGTTCACCCCGCCGGCGCGGATCGTCGCATCCGGCTCCGTCCGCCGCTCGACCACGATCACGCTCGCCCCACGCAGGGCCAGCTCGCCCGCCGTCATCAGTCCCACCGGGCCCGCGCCGGCCACCACCACGTCGTAAGTCATGCCTCCGAGCATGCGGCAAAACTTTTACCGGGTCAATATTTTGGTCCGGTATAAGATATGAGCCATGGCCGGCCTGCGCGAACAGAAGAAACGTGACCTGCGGTCCCGGCTCTCGACGCTGGCCACCGCGATGTTCCTCGAACGCGGCTTCGACGCGGTCAGCGTGGCCGAGGTCGCCGCGGCGGCCGGCGTCTCCAAGATGACCGTGTTCAACTACTTCCCCCGCAAGGAGGACCTGTTCTTCGACCGCGTCCCCGACCTGGTCGAGGCGCTGACCGGGGCCGTCCGCGAGCGCGCGCCGGGCGTCTCGCCGGTCGGTGCGGTCGGCGCGCTGCTGCTGCACTTCATCGACACCCGCAACGCGTTCTCCGGACTGAGCGAAGGCGTCGCCCAGTACTGGGCGGTGGCGACGGCCTCGCCGGCGTTGCGGGCGCGCCTGCACGAGCAGGGCGAGGAGACCGAGGCGCTGCTGACCCGCCTGCTGGCCGAAGCAGACGGCACCGATCCGGAATCACCGGACGCCCGGCTGCTCGGGGCCTTGGTCACCGCGGCCGCCCGGGTTTGCGTGGCCACCGCGGTCCGCCGCCAGATCGCCGGGGAAGCTCCCGGGTCGTTCGCGGCCGCCCACCGCGCCTTCGTGGCAGAAACGTTCGCCCACCTCGACGGGGCCTTCCCGCCGCAGAGCGGTGCTACTTCCCGAGTTCGCTGACCCAGTCGACGTAGTCCTCGTCCTTGCGCCGGCGGAGCCCGAACTTGTTGCGGCCGCGCCCGCCTCCGCCCGACGACTCCTTCGGAGCCGCGGCCTGCGGGGGCACGTCGGCCGGGCGCGGTGCGGGAGTGAGAGGCCGCGGCGGCGTCACCGGCTCCGGTTGCGGCAGCGGCGCGCTGATCGCCGTCGGCTCCGGGGTCAGCGGGCCCTTCGCGCGGCCGCGGGCGACCGGGCGCAGGCTCCGGCCGAGCCGTCCGGCCACGGACCGCGGCTGTTCCGCGGTCGGTGCCTGGAGGACCTCCGGCGGCAGCGGGCGGGTCGCGGGCTCCGGGACGTACGGCTTCGGCTCCGGCCCGGTCTTGCGGCCGAAAGCATCGAACGGCCCCCCAGGGGCCGGGGGAGTGGAGGCCGGGGCCGACTCCGGCTCAGCGTCGGGACGGCGGGTGGGGAACTCCCCGGTGCGCCCGGTGAACGCGTCGGCCGCACTCGAGCGCCGGCCGCCGGGTGAGTCGAAGACCGCCGTGTCCGACGGGCGGAGCGGGGGATCGGGGGTGGCCGCCGCGGCGGCGATGGCCGAGTCCGGTTGCTCGGAGCGCTTCGGCAGCGGCGGCCGGTTCTCGGTGGGGGCGTCCTCGTCGTCGTCCGGGCCGGGCGCGCGGCGCAGGACCGCGGCCAGCACCGAGCCGAGGACGCCCGCGCCCGTGGCCGTCATCGCGGCCCAGTAGGGCACCACCTGGTAGCGGTCCGCGCCCGCGCCGGGGCCCGCGATCAGGTAGGAGATGGTCAGCAGTGCCGGACCCGGCAGGCCGGCCAGCGCGATGGTCAACGTCGGCAGGTCGCGGCGCCGGGCCGCCCAGCCGAGGGCCGCCCCGGCCAGCAGCGCCAGCGCGGGCATCGTGGCCAGGGCCGTCCGCTGCGTCACCGCGGGCGACAGGAAGCCCGCGTCGAAGACTCCCAGCCGTACGGCGGGAAGCGGGTCGCCGGGCGCCAGGGACGGCGACACCGAGACGAGGGCCACGACCCAGATCACGCTGCCCATGGCCACCAGGCTCCACCGGGCCACCGCCTGGGCGAGGGCGGCCCAGGCGGCGAACACGCCCACCAACGCACCCAGCCCCGCGCAGATCGCGATGACGAGGACGGGGTTCACCCCGGCGACCTGCGCGGTCCGGGCGGGCTGCATGGTCAGCGGTACGACCACGGCCGCTCCGATCGCCGCCGCGAACGCCAGGGCCAGTTCCGTGCCGACGCCGCCGCGGAACGCCGGGGTCCACCGGCGCAGAAAGACGCTGCCGGCCAGGGCGCCCACCACCGCGGCGATCATGGGGAACCAGGCGATCCAGGCGAGCTGCGCGGTCCACTGATCACGCGTGGTCACGTCGAGGACCCGGGTGAGGCGCACGATGCCCAGCCCGTAGGCCAGCCCGAGCTGGCTCGCGCCCGCGAGGACACCCACGCCGAGGGTGGCGGACAACAGCTTCGCCCAGGTCCGAAATGCCATGGCGGGCACGTTACGGAATGGTCCGGGCCGCCCGCCAGTCAGGAAGCCGCTTCTTAAGGCTGCCCAAAATCGCGCTTAGGCGACCTTCAGCTCGATGATCCGGCCGATATACACAGTGTCACCGTTGTTGGTCAGCATGTGAGTCTGGCCCGGCTCGCGGAACACGATGCCGCCGGTCTCCTCCTCGACCTCGATCCGCTCGCCGGCCGCCGTGTGGATGACGTTCTTGGCGCCCTGAACGGCGACCACCACATACGGGAGCCCGTGGTGGTGCAGCGGCTGCGTCTCGCCCGGCCGCAGGGAGATGTGCCAGATCCGCACCCTGTCGTTCTCGAGCATGACTTCCTGGCCGACGGCACCCGGCACCTGCTCGATCACAGCGCTCCCACATGCGGCAGGACCCGGTCGGCGATCAGCTCGACGTGGTCGAGATCCGACATGTCGATCACCCGCAGGTGCACCCGGGTGGCACCGATCTCCGCCAGCTCGCCCAGCCGCTGGACCAGCGCGTCCGGCGAGCCGACCACCGGGTCCTCCGGCGGCAGGGCGCTCGGCACGTGCAAGGGAGCGGCGCGGCGGTGCGCCTCCTGGTCCGTACGCCCAAGCGCCACCACCACACCCGCCGACAGGGTCAGGGGCCGGTCCGCCGGACGTCCGTACGTGTCGCAGGCCCCGAGCACCCGCTTGAAAGCCGCCGCCGTCTCCGCCACCGTCTTGAACGGCATGTTGAACTCGTCCGCGAAGCGGGCGGCGAGCTCCGGCGTGCGCCGCGGCCCCCGGCCTCCGACGATCACCGGCGGCCCGGGCCGCTGCACCGGCTTGGGCAGGGCGGGCGCGTCGAGCAGCCGGTAGTGCTTGCCGTCGAACGAATAGGTCTCGCCGTCCGGCGTCGCCCACAGCCCGGTGATGATCGCGAGTTGCTCGGCCAGCAGGTCGAAGCGCTCGGCGAGCGGCGGGAAGGGTATGCCGTACGAGGTGTGCTCCCGTTCGAGCCAGCCCGTGCCCATGCCGAGCTCGACCCGCCCGCCGCTCATCGCGTCCACCTGAGACACCATGATCGCAAGTGGACCGGGCAGCCGGAACGTCGCCGAGCTGACCAGCGTGCCGATCCGGATCCGGGAGGTCTCACGGGCCAGCGCCGCGAGCGTGAGCCAGGCGTCGGTCGGGCCGGGCAGCCCCGGATCCGCGCCCATCGACTGGTAATGGTCGGCCCGGAAGAAGCCCTCGAAGCCCGCCACCTCGGCGTGCCGGGCAAGCCTGAGCTGGTCCTCGTAGGTGGCGCCGCGGTGCGGCTCGACGAACAGGCAGACGCGCATCGATTGTCCTAAGCCATCAGCAGTTCGTGCAGCTCGGCGCTGCACCGGGCCACTTCCTCGAGGTGGGCGCCGCGGCCCAGGGTGCGGGGCCGCGGGATCTTGATGTCGAGGATCTCCCGGATCCGGCCCGGCCGGGGGCTGAGCACCACGACGCGGTCGGCCAGCAGGACCGCCTCGTCGATCGAGTGGGTGACGAAGACGATGGTCGTGTTGAGATCCATGTGGACGCGCTGCAACTCGCCCGAGAGCTCCTCGCGGGTGAGGGCGTCGAGCGCGGAGAACGGCTCGTCCATGAGCATCACCCGCGGGTTCCCGATCAGCGAGCGGCAGAGCGCGACGCGCTGCTGCATGCCGCCGGAGAGCTCGTGCGGGAATCGCTTCTCGAATCCCGCGAGGCCGGTCATGGTCAGCAACTCGTGCGCCCGCTGACGGTGGGCGGCCTTCCTCCAGCCGAAGATCTGCACCGGCAGCAGCACGTTGTCGAGGACCGAGCGCCACGGAAGCAGGGCCGGCTTCTGGAACATCATCGCGATGTCGCGGCGGGGCTTCATCACCCGGTCGCCTGACACCCGTACCTCTCCCGAGGTAGCCGGCAGCAGGCCCGCGACGAGGCGCAGCAACGTGGACTTGCCGCAGCCCGAGCGGCCGACCACCGCGACGAACTCTCCCTCGGCCACGTCGAGATGGATCTCGCTCAAGGCGTCCACCGTGCCGGAACGCCCGGTGAACGTCCGGGAGACCCCGGTGAGACGGATCATCTGCCTGCACTTCCGATGGAGTGTGATGAATGCGCTGACACTGTAGCGCCCTGCCGGGCCACCCCGGAGCGGTTGTCCACAAGGGGCTTCGAGACCCACCTGTCATCGATGATCGTTAGGACTTCCCATACGCTGAGTCGGCGAGTTCATCACACCACCACACGGCGTCACGGCTCCCTCCGCCGTCCGCCGACACCCCCCTCGGTTGGGAAGGAACACGGTGCACAGAAGGACATTCACCCGCACGCTCGTGGCCGCCGCGCTGGCCACGACCCTCGCCGCCGCAGCAGCCGGTTGCAGCGACGACGCGGACGACAAGGGCGCGGCCGGCGGCACGCAGACGCTGGACAAGGTCACCTACCTGACGTCGTTCGGCAACTTCGGCCGCGACGGGTACGCGTACGTGGCCAAGGAGAAGGGCTACTTCCGCGAGGCCGGCTTCGACGTCGACATCAAGCCGGGCGCCGGCAGCGGTGAGAACGTCAAGTCCATCGTCGGCGGCCAGGCGCAGTTCACCCCGATCGACCTCACCGGCGGCCTGCTCGCCGCGGGTGGTGCGGGGGGCGCGCCCAAGGTCACCGGCTTCACCGCGGTGGCGGCGATCCAGCAGCGCACGATGGCGGCGATCATGTCGCTCGACGGCTACGGGATCAACTCGCCCAAGGACCTCGAGGGCAAGACGCTCGCGGACACCCCCGGGTCCGTCGTGCGCAACCTGTTCCCCACGTACGCGAAGCTGGCCAACGTGGACGCCACCAAGGTCAAGTTCGTCAACGGTACGCCGCAGACGCTTTTCGGCACCCTGGCACAGCACAAGGCCGACGGCATCGGGCAGTTCGTGGTCGGCAAGCCCACCATCGAGGCCATCGCCAAGAAGCCCGCGGTCCTGCTGCCGTACAGCGACTACCTCCAGGATCTGTACGGCAACGTGCTGATCACGTCCAGCCAGTACGCCAAGGAGCACCCGGACAAGGTCAAGAAGTTCACCCAGGCGCTGCTCAAGGGCCTGCAGGACTCGATCACCAACCCGGACGAGGCCGGCACGATCCTCAAGAAGTACGTGCCCACCGCCGAGCCCAAGTCCGCCGCCGCCGAGCTGACGCTGATGGCCCCGTTCGTGCGGTCGGAGGCCTCCGGTGTGTCGGTGGGCGCCCTGGACAGCCAGCGGGTCGCGCGCAGCATCGCGATCCTGCAGGGCTCCGGGCAGATCCCCGCGGGGCTCACGCCCGAGCAGGTCATCACCTTCGACCTGACACCGAACGCCTGATCCGGTCCGTGTCGCGGGGCGCCCGCCCGGTGCCCCGCGACCGGCGGAGGGGATGAGAAATGACCGACCTGGCGACCGCTCCTGCCCCCGCTGCGCCGTCCGCTTCCGGGCCGGCGCCCCGCCGTACGCTGTCCGCCATGATCTGGCCGGTCGCCGGCCTGGCCGTGGCGATCGCGATCTGGTGGCTGGCGACCGCCGTCTTCACGATCAACACGGTGGTGCTGCCCGCGCCGCCGGAGGTCGTCGACGGCTTCCAGCGCTACCGCGACCTGCTGCTCACCGAAACCTGGCACACGACGGTGTCTACGATCCTGGGCTTCGCCCTGTCGCTGGCCGTCGGCGTGCTCATCGGGGTGGCGATCGCCGCCTGGCGGCCGTTCGAGCGGATGTTCTCGCCGCTGCTGGTCGCGTTCAACGCGGTGCCCAAGGTGGCGCTCGCGCCACTGATGCTGATCTGGTTCGGGTACGGCCGTACCCCGATCCTCGCCATGGCCTTCATGGTCTGCTTCTTCCCGATCGTGCTCTCCACCGCGACCGGGCTGACCAGCACCCCGGCGGACCTGGCGGAGCTGGTGCGGTCCATGGACGCGTCGCGGGCGCAGACGTTCCGGCGGGTACGGCTGCCCGCCGCGCTGCCGCAGATCTTCGTCGGCCTCAAGGTCGCGATGCCGCTCGCGGTGATCGGCGTGGTCGTCGGCGAGATGCAGTACGGCAGCACCGGCCTGGGCATGATCATCGTGCAGACCAGCGGTCAGGGTGACACTCCGACGGCGTTCGCGGCCATCGCGCTGCTCGCGCTGGTCAGCATCGTCCTGTATTACCTGCTCGTGCTGGTCGAGCGGCTGGCCCTGCCGTGGGTGCGCGCGACGACGTCGGCACGCTGAAAAGGGGCGCCGGCCGGCGCCCCTTTCTCCACGGGGTGGATCAGCCCAGCAGCCGCCATCGGCCGCTGCGGGCCACCAGCAGGGTCAGCGCCTGCGGCATGAGCCCGGAGTGGTTGTCCGGCGTCAGGCGGATCGGACCCGACAGGCCGTCGGTCTGCGAGGTCTCGAGAATGTCCCGGATCCGCCGCCGGTCGCCGCCCGCCTGCGTCACCGCGTCCGCGATCAAGCTCACCGCGTCGGCACCGAACGAGGCGACACCCGAGTAGGTGCCGTAGCGCGAGGTGTAGTCACGGAACCACTGCTTCCGGGCGGCCTTGGCCGGCGTCGTCGCGATCACGTCGTCGATCGCGAGGATCTGGGTGAAGACCATGGTCGTGTTGTTCGTGGCCGCAGCGGCCTCCTGGGGAAGGAACAGGTCGCCCGCCGCGGCGGCGTCGAAGTAGATCCGGCCCTTGTACTGGGCGACCTTGGCGCTGGTGGCCGCGAGCGTCGCCTGGTCCGGCCCGGTCCACACGACCAGGGCGTCCGGCGCGCTGTCGGTCAGGGTGCCGACGGTCTGGGTGACGTCGGTCGCGGTCGGCTTGACCGGCAGCTGGTTGGTGACGTCGATGCCGGCAGCGGTCAGCTGCTTCGCCATGCGGGCGCGGCCGCCCTTGCCGTACAGGTCGTCGGAGTAGAGCAGCGCCACCGACTTGGTCTGGGTGCGGACCAGCTCGGACACGAGGGCGGCCGCGCTGTCGCTCGAGTTCGGACCGAGCTTGAACAGGTAGCGGCGACTCTCGACCGGTGTGCTGACCTCCTCGGCCGCCGCCAGCGCGATCGTCGGTACCCGCTTGTCGTTGATCGTCTTGGCTGCGCCGACCACGCATTCGTTGCAGCCGCCGGTGACGATGGCGGCGACCTGAGGGTCGTCGGCGAGCGTGCTGATGTTGCGCAGCGACGACGTGGTGTCGGACCGGTTGTCCTGGATGCGCAGGACGAGATTCTTGTCGCCGAGCGCGCCGGATGCGTTCACCTGTTCGACGCGGAGCTGCAGCGCGCGGGCGTACGCGGCGTCGATCGCCGAGCCGGAGGCGAGATCGGCGCCGATGACGATGTCGGTCTTGTCGCCGGATCCGTGGTCCGACTCGCAGCCCGCGAGCGCGGTCATGACGAGCGTCGATGCGGCGACGGACGCCGTCAGGCGACGGGTGAGCCTCACTGGGGTGCCTCCTCGAGGGCGGAGACGGGACGTACCGTGTCCCGCAGAACGCAACGTTGTCCGGAGTAGAGCGCACGAACACGGACAGCCCGTCCGTCCAAACGCGCCAAACCTTGCCAACGTGAGGGTTGCTGGTCAAGCCGCGTCAGGCAGGGCCAGCGGGACGTGTTTCCCACATAGTGGTTGGAATCTTGATGGACGAGCGTCACTGCGTCGCCACAAAGCGTTGCTACGGTTACATTCGTGCACGTCAACGCCTACGCACTGTTTACTGTCGACCCTCCAGCGTGATCGTCGTGCCCGCGTGAACAGTGTTTCCGGGAGGTTCCGCCCTTCCCAAACGGTTGCCGACTCTGATGAAATCGCGGCCGTGCCGCGTGTGGACCGAGGCCTGCCGCCGGTATCGGCCGGGCCCGGGCGTCAGCGATCAGGCGGTCGAAGAGATGCGGGGATGATCAGCGAGGAGATGTCGTGAGCACCGGATCTTCGGCCCAGGCTTCGACCTATCCCGCGCGCTCCGCCGCCGGCAGCGATGACGGCGTGCGGGACGGCGGCGCCGGGACCCGGGAGCGGCGCGGACGGTTGCCGCGGCTGCGCGACGCCCGGATCCGCTCCAAGCTGGCCCTGATCCTTTTCGTACCGCTGCTGGCCGTCCTGGCGCTGGCGACCGTACGCCTCGTCGACGTCGGTGGCCGCGCCCTCGACGCGGGCCAGGTGGAGGATCTGACCCGCCTCTCGGCCGACGTCTCCGAAGTGACCCAGTGGTTGCACAAGGAGCGCATGGCCGCGGCCGAGTACCTCGCGACGCCGGGTGCGAAGCCGGACGGTTACAACGCTGTCATCGCCGAGAGTGACCGGCGGATGCAGAAGTACACCACCGACCGCCGTGCGCTGGACGAGCCGCCGACGGCCGTACAGGACCGGCTCACCCGGATCGACGACCACCTCCGCACCATGGATGCGACCCGGAAGAAGATCACGGATCGCGACCAGATCGCCGTCTCGGAGGCCGTGCTGCGCTACGGCGTGGTCATCACCGACCTGGTCGGCTACGGCGAGGTCCTCAGCCAGTACGCAGGCGAGGGCACGGTCGCCGACAGCCTCCGCGCCGTCTCGGCGTTCGCCCGCGCCAAGGCGGGAACGGGCGAGCAGGAAGCGGTCGCGTACGCGGCCCGCGTGGCCGGTGACGTCAGCGACGAGCAGCTTTCCGTGTTCACCGCCACGCAGACCGGCCAGCAGGAGGCCCTGGAGAGCTTCGCCCTGGTCGCCACCCCCGATCAGCGGGCGCTGGTCGACCGTACGGTCACCGGCGACGCGGTCAACCTGGCCGACCAGACCGCGGCCCGGCTCACCCGCGGCGACGCCCTGCCCCCGGCCGAGATCACGCAGTCGATGGGGTCCGTCGTGGACCTCATGCGCTGGGCCGAGCAGCGGCTCGAGGCGCAGGCGCTGCGCCAGGCCGCCGACGAGAGCGCCTCGGTGACCCGGCAGGCGGCCATCGAGGCCGCGCTGGTGCTGCTCACGCTGATCCTCGCCGTCGCCCTGGCCGTCGTGCTCGCCCGCTCGCTCAACTCGTCGCTGCGCCGGCTGCGCGAGGGCGCCCTCGCGGTGGCCAACCGCGACCTGCCCGAAGCGGTCGCCCGGCTGCGCGACGTCCGCAACCTCGGCGAGGGCGGCGCCGACGACATCGTCCGCCAGGTGCGCGACCCGATCCGGCTCAGCAACCGCGACGAGGTCGGCCAGGTGGCCCAGGCCTTCAACGTGGTCCACCGGGAGGCGGTCCGCGTCGCTGCCGAGCAGGCCGCCCTGCGTACCAGCGTCTCGGCGATGTTCCTCAACCTCGCCCGCCGCTCGCAGAGCCTGGTCGACCGCATGATCGGCGAGCTCGACCAGATCGAGCGCGGCGAGGAGGACCCGAAGCGGCTCGCCCAGCTCTTCGAGCTGGACCACCTCGCGACCCGGATGCGCCGCAACGACGAGAACCTGCTGGTGCTCGCCGGTGCCGACTCCAGCGCCCCGCGCCGCGAGGACGCGCTGGTGGTCGACGCGCTGCGCGCCGCGCAGTCCGAGGTCGAGCTCTACAACCGCATCGAGTTCGGCACGGTCGACACGGACGTCTCCATCGCCGCCGTAGCCGTCAACGACGTGGTCCGGCTGGTCGCCGAGCTGCTCGACAACGCCACCCGGTTCTCGCCGCCCAACACGGTGGTGGTCGCCGACGGGCGGCGGATCCGCGACTACGTCGTGATCCAGGTCGAGGACCGCGGGCTCGGGATGTCCGAGGAACAGATGGACAGCCTGAACCGCCGCCTCGCCGAGACGCCCGACGTCGACGTGGCCGCCTTCCGGCTCATGGGTCTGGCCGTGGTCAGCCGCCTCGCCGCCCGGTACGGCATCCGCGTCGAGCTGCGCCCCAACATGGAGGGCGGCACCGTCGCCCAGGTGATCCTCCCGAACAGCATCGTCGTGCTGCCGAACAACCGGCCGCTGGACCCGCCGTCGCGAGGCAACCGCCAGCTCGACCCGGCCTGGAACGACCCGATGCCGCTGGGACGTGGCAGCGCGGCGACGGCGACCCTGCCGGCGATCGCCCCGGAGCCGTGGCAGCCGCGGCCGGAGGACGGCTACCCCCGGTCGATCCCGGGCCTGCCCGCGGTCTCCGCGCCGCCGTCGCCGCAGCCGCAGGAGCCGGCCCATCCGCGGCTGCCGCTGCAGCCCTCGCAGCGCCCCGACGCCGGGGACGGCTTCCCGACGCCGAACCGGCCCGCACTGCCCAAGCGTGGGATCGAGGAGCGGCCGCCCCTGCCGACCCGGGTGACCCAGCCCGTGGGTCCGGAACCCGCGTACGACTCGGGGAGTCCCGGCTCGCCGACGATGGCGTACCCGATCATGCAGCCGGCCTCCCCGCTGCAGCCGGCCTCCCCGCTGCAGCCGGCCTCCCCGCTGCAGCCGGCCTCCCCGCTGCAGCCGGCCGACGACGGGCTTGCGTCCCAGCAACCGGGGAATGCCGGCGCGAACGGCTGGGGCGCCGCGCTCGCTGCGATGCCGCCCCCTCCGCCGCCGCCCACGCGGACCCGGCCGGAGGATCGTCCGGAGGCCGCCCCGATCTTCCTGCAGATGCAGCAGAGCTGGTTCAAGGGCCACGACGGGAAGTCGCCCGAGGAGTGGAGCATGCCGACCGCGGGCTACGCGCCGCCGCCGAGCCAGCCTGTGCTCTCGGCCGCCGTCGCGACTCCGCCGGCCCCGCTCGCCCCCAGCACGCCCGCGGCCGCTCCGCCTTCGCCCGCTCCGGCGTTCCCGGCTCCGGTTTCATCCGTCCCTGCGCCCCCGGCTCCGGCGCGGCAGAACGGGTCGCTGCCGGCCGAGGCCGATCCGGACGGCAACCAGTCCGTGCCCCGGCCCCGCAGGTCGGCCGAGGACGCCTGGCGTACCGCGGCCGACGACGGATGGCAGCGGGCGATGGCGGCGGCCGAACCCACCGTCAACGACACGACCCGCTCCGGGTTGCCGAAACGGGTGCCCCAGGCCCAGCTGGTGCCCGGTGGTGTACAGACCATCCCCCGCAATCAGACACGGCGCAGCCCGGACGAGGTACGCGGTCTCCTCTCCGCGTACCACCGAGGGGTGCAACGAGGGCGTACGGCCGGCAGCGAAGAAGCTGCCGAAGGCGCCCCTGCTCCGAAGGAGAACTGACAGTGACCAGGCCCCCCACCATGCAGGACATGGGCTGGCTGCTCAGCAACTTCGCCGACAGCGTGGCCGGCATCGCGCACGTCGTCGCGGTCTCCGCCGACGGCCTGCTGCTGGCCTCGTCGCGGGACCTGCCGGCCGACCGTGCCGACCAGCTCGCGGCCATCACCTCGGGCGTGGTCAGCCTGACCGACGGCGCGTCGCGCATGTTCAACGCCGGCCAGGTGCAGCAGACGATCATCGAGATGGACAGCGGCTATCTGTTCCTGATGTCCATCAGCGACGGTTCGTCGATGGCCGTCCTCGCCGCCCGCAGCTGCGACGTCGGCCAGGTCGGCTACGAGATGGCACTGCTCGTGGAACGGGTCGGTGCCGCGCTGGTGCCGGCGCCGCGCGAGACCGTCGCCGGTCAGGTCTAGTACGACCCGAGCGCGTCCGACCACAACCGGAAGGAGGTGACCGTTCGATGGGACAACCGCCGCACGACCCCCGCGGCAATCTTGTCCGGCCGTACGCGGTCACCCGGGGCCGGACGGAGCCGCGCCGGGACATCCCCATCGAGGCGGTGCTGGTAGCCAGCCAGGCCGCCGTTCAGGAAGCCCGGTTCGCCGGGCACGACAAGTACCGCATAGCCGTGCTGTGTGAGCCCAGGGCGCAGTCGCTGGCGGAGATCGCGGCCTACAACCGCATCCCGCTGGGAGTCGCCCGGGTTCTCGTCGCCGACATGGTCGCCGACGGGATGTTGTCGCTGCACAGTGCCGCTCCCAAGAAAGGGTTCACGGAGCGGATGGATCTGCTGGAAAGGGTGTTGAGTGGACTTCGCAAGCTCTGAGCGGGCGGGGGCGCAACCCAAGGAGATCACCTCCGCGAAGATCGTCATCGCTGGTGGCTTCGGCGTGGGCAAGACGACGATGGTCGGCGCGGTCTCCGAGATCGAGCCGCTGACCACCGAGGCCGTCATGACCTCGGCGGGGCAGGGCATCGACGACGCCTCCAAGGTGCCCGGCAAGGAGACGACCACGGTCGCGATGGACTTCGGTCGCATCACCATGGCCGACGACCTGATCCTGTACCTGTTCGGCACACCGGGCCAGACGCGTTTCTGGTTCATGTGGGACGAGCTGATCAGGGGTGCCGTGGGCGCGGCCGTGCTGGTCGACACGCGTCGCATCTCCGACGCCTTCGCGCCGCTCGACTATTTCGAGAACCGTCATCTGCCGTACCTCGTGGCGCTGAACTGCTTCGACGGCGCACCCCGGTACGAGCCGGACGAGGTGCGCGAGGCCCTGGCCATCTCGCCGAACGTGCCGCTGATCATGTGCGACGCGCGGCAGCGTGACTCGGTGAAACGGGTGCTGGTGGGCGTCGTGGAGCACGCGATGCGCACGCTGGTGGCCGAGCAGGAGCGAGGCTTCCCGACCCCGGTCGGCTGACGAGGTGGTCAGGCGGGCAGCCGGTAGCCCCGTTTGACCACCGTCTGGATCACCCGGGGAGTGCCCAGGCCGGCGCGCAGTCGCGCGACGGCCATCTCCACCGCGTGCTCGTCGGCCCCCCGGGGCAGCGTGCGCAGCAGGGCCGCCCGGGACAGCACCCGCCCCGGCGTCGCCGCCAGCGCGCGCAGCACCGCCATCGGTGCCGGCGCCAGCGGCTTGAGCTCGCCGTCCACGATCGCGGCATGGCCGCGCAGGGTCAGCGAGTGCCCCGCCACCTCGATGCTCAGCGCCCGCTTCGGCAGCTCGTCCACGATCGTACGGACGAGCGCGCTCAGCCGGGCCCGGGCGGGCGCGACCACCGGGACCTCGTGCCTGCGCAGCGGCGCCGCCGTGACCGGCCCCACGCAGGCCGCCAGGACGTCCCTGCGCAGCGCCTCCAGCACCTGCTCGGTGCCCGAGCCGGCCGCCCGCAGCAGCGCGCCGACAGCGGGCGCGGCGGTGAAGGTGACCGCGTCCACAAGCCGCCCGGTGATCAGGTCGACCAGGCGGTGCAGCGGGGCCGGATCGATCGGCGGCGCCCAGCGGTACACCGGCACCTCGATCACCCGGGCGCCGGCGGCCTCCAGGGCTTCCGTGTACTCCGGGTGGCTGTCACCGTTCAGCTGCATCGCCACCGTGACGCCGGAGAGCCCCCGGCCCGCCAGGTGCCCGACGACTTCCTCGTAGCTCTCGCTCTCCGGCGACCAACGGTCCCGGAGCCCGGCGGAGCGGATCGCGGCCCGGGCCTTGGGACCGCGCGCCACCAGGTACGCCCGGGACAGTACGGCGTAGAGCGGCTCGGCCAGGCCCCACCCGTCCGCGGCCTCCAGCCAGCCCCGCATGCCGATCCCGGTGTGCACCAGGACGATGTCGGGCGGCGTCGCCAGGCAGGCCCGGGTGGCCACCCGAAGCTCGGCGTCGTCGGCGATCGGGACGATCCGCAGCGCCGGGGCGAGCACCACCCGGGCGCCCCTGTGCTCCAGGAGGGCGGCCAGCTCGTCGCGACGGCGGTCCGAGGTGACGCCGACGGTGTAACCGGACAACAACGCCGTGGGCCCGGTCAGCGCCGACGCCGGGATCACGGTTCGGCGTGTACCCCCGGTCCGGTCGGTCGTCATCCGGCGGCCCGACCCCGCTCCGTGCCGCTCACGGGGGTTCCGAGAAGCCGCGGCGTGGCCGGCCGGTCCACCGAAGGGCACGCTCGGAGACCACCGTCCTCGGCGTTGACCCGCTCCCGCGTCACGCCTGCGCTCTCCGCCGTACCTCCGGCCGGCGCACACCGCGGCTTCCTGCCGGAACGGTGACCCGCTCCGGCCGGCACCGCCAGGTCCGTCCTCAACCCTGGCGGCAGTTCGAGCGTGGTGCGCCCGGGTACGCCGCCGGACCGCGTCGTCGGGGTGACCGCACCACTCGCCATGACGGAAGCGTGCCGCTGCGTAATTTCGGCCCGGCGTCCCCCGTGTTTCGAGCCTGCTAAGAGCCGCCGGGGTGTGCACGGTGGGTGGAATCACGTAACCCGCCGTCGGCGTGCCGGGGGTCACCGCCTATCCTGGGACCGATAAGTTGTGCGGTCCGTCGGCTGACGGGCCACTGAGCTTGCTTGAACAGGGCGTTCCTTTCGACCTGGCCCGTTTTGACCGCGCGCCGCGTAGGCGGGTATTGTTGCCTGCTGTTGTGCGACGGCTGCGAGCGTCCCTATTCGGGTACGCTCGATGTTCGTGTTCGACGCACTGTGTTCTTGAGGCACTGTCTTAAGGCACTGTGCTGATCACGAACGAGGCGCGCGACCCCAGACCGACGACGAGACAAGGTAATTCTGTGCGTACGTACAGCCCGAAGCCGGGTGAGATCGAGCGTCAGTGGCACATTATCGACGCTTCTGACGTCGTTCTGGGCCGCCTGGCCACCCACGCCGCCACCCTTCTGCGCGGAAAGCACAAGCCGACGTTCGCCCCGCACGTCGACACCGGCGATTTCGTGGTGATCATCAACGCGGGCAAGGTGGCGCTGACCGGCAACAAGCGGCAGACCAAGGTCGCCTACCGGCACTCCGGCTACCCGGGTGGTCTGAAGCAGGTCGGCTACGAGGAGCTGCTGAGCAAGCGCCCCGAGCACGCGATCGAGCTGGCCGTCAAGGGCATGCTCCCGCACAACAAGCTCGCCCGCCAGATCATCAAGAAGCTGAAGGTGTACCCGGGCGCCGAGCACCCGCACGCCGCGCAGCAGCCGGTGCCGTTCGAAATCAAGCAGATCGCGCAGTGAGCGCGGGCGAAGGAAACAGCATGTCCGACATCGTCGAGCCCGAGGTCGTCGAGACCGTCGAGGCACCCGCTGAGACCCCGGCGGAGGCGCCCGCGGAGACCGTGGTGGTCGTCGAGGCCGCGCCGGTCACCGTCCGCGCCCCGCGCCCGGGTGACCGTCCGATCCAGACCGTCGGCCGCCGCAAGGAGGCCATCGTCCGGGTCCGCCTCATCCCCGGCTCTGGCAAGATCACCTGCAACGGCCGCGAGCTCGAGAACTACTTCCCGAGCAAGGTGCACCAGCAGCTCATCCGCGAGCCGCTGACCACCGCCGAGAAGGCCGAGCAGTTCGACGTGATCGCGAACCTCCGCGGCGGCGGCATCACCGGCCAGGCCGGCGCGCTGCGCCTCGGCATCGCCCGCGCGCTCATCACGAACGAGCCCGACGACCGCCCGGCGCTCAAGAAGGCCGGCTTCCTCACCCGTGACGCCCGGGTCAAGGAGAGCAAGAAGTACGGCCTCAAGAAGGCCCGCAAGGCTCCGCAGTACTCGAAGCGCTGAGCGCAGCGCTCGCCTTGCACCACGTCTGACCGGTACGGCCGGGTGCGCCCCTTCCACGGGGCGTGCCCGGCCGTTTCGCGTTTCCCTCCCCGCCACATACCGGTCCGCCTTTACTGGAGGCTCAGGACCGCGAAAGGAACGACCGCCATGGGGCGACTCTTCGGTACGGACGGCGTACGCGGGCTCGCGAACGGTGATCTCCTCACCCCGGAACTGGCGCTCTCGGTGGCCGTCGCGGCCGCCCGGGTGCTCATCGAGAGCGACCGGACCCACCAGCCGCTCGCGATCGTCGGCCGCGACCCCCGAGCCAGCGGCGAGATGCTCGAGGCCGCCGTGGTGGCGGGCCTGACCAGCGCCGGGGCGAACGTCGTCCGGGTCGGGGTGCTGCCCACGCCCGCGGTCGCCTTCCTGGTCGGACAGGCCAACGCCGACCTCGGGGTGATGCTGTCCGCCTCGCACAACCCGATGCCCGACAACGGGATCAAGCTCTTCGCCCCGGGCGGCCAGAAGCTCCCGGACGAGATCGAGGCCCGCATCGAGGAGGCTGTTGAGGACGGCCACGGACTCGTCGGCCGCCCCACCGGCGGCGGCGTGGGCCGCGTCCACGACCTCCTTGACGGCGCCGAGCACTACGTCAAGCACCTGGTCGCCTCGACCCCGCACAGCCTGGCCGGCATCAAGGTCGTGGTGGACTGCGCGAACGGCGCGGCCAGCGACGTCGGCCCCGCCGCGTACGAGCAGGCCGGCGCCGAGGTCATCGCCATCCACGCCGACCCGGACGGGCTGAACATCAACGACGGCTGCGGCTCCACCCACCTGGACGTGGTCCGCGAGGCCGTGGTCCGCGAGGGCGCCGACCTGGGTCTGGCCCACGACGGCGACGCGGACCGCTGCCTGGCCGTCACGGCGGCCGGCGAGGTGGTCGACGGCGACCAGATCATGGCCATCCTGGCGCTGGCGATGCGCGACGCGGGCACGCTCACCGACGACACCCTGGTCGCGACGGTGATGAGCAACCTCGGCCTGCGCATCGCGATGAAGCAGGCCGGCATTCGCCTGATCGAGACCAAGGTCGGCGACCGGTACGTGCTGGAGGAGCTGACCGCGGGCAACTTCGCCCTCGGCGGCGAGCAGAGCGGCCACATCGTCATGCCGGCGTACGCGACCACCGGCGACGGCGTCCTGACCGGCCTCCACCTGATGGCGACGATCGCCTCCACCGGCAAATCCCTCGCGGACCTCGCGGCGGTGGTGCACAAGCTTCCGCAGGTGCTGATCAACGTCCAGGTGCGGGACCGCGAGGCGGGCGCGCAGGCCCCGACGGTGCAGGCCGCGGTGGCGCTGGCGGAGGACGAGCTGGGCGAGACCGGGCGGGTGCTGCTGCGGCCGTCGGGTACGGAGCCGCTGGTGCGGGTGATGGTGGAGGCGGAGACGCAGGACCAGGCCCGGGCGGTGGCGGAGCGGGTGGCGGACGAGGTTCGCGCGGCCAGCCCCGCCTGATCGATCGACGAAGTCCGCGGCCGGCCCGCCACGGAGGCCGGCCCGGACTGTTCGCGCGGGCCCGGGGTGTTCGCACCCGGCCCAGGGTCCGCCGGTTTGGGCGTTCTGTCAGGCCAGGGTTCGGAGGCGGCGGGCGGCCTCGTCGATCACGTCCTCGCGCTTGCAGAAGGCGAAGCGGATCAGGTGCCGTCCCTGCTCCTGGTGGTCGTAGAAGACCTGGGTGGGCACCGCCACCACCCCGCAGCGCTCCGGGAGCTCACGGCAGAAGTCGACCCCGTCCGTGCCGCCCAACGGCCTGATGTCCGCCGTCACGAAGTAGGTGCCCTCCGACGGCAGCACCCCGAAGCCCGCGTCCGTGAGCCCGGCGACGAGCCGGTCGCGCCGCGACTGAAGCCCGTCCCGGAACGCGGTGAAGTAGTCGTCGGGCAGGCCCAGCGCCACCGCCACGGCGGGCTGGAGCGGCCCGGCGTTCACGAAGGTCAGGAACTGCTTGACCCGTGACACCGCCGAGACCAGCGAGGCCGGGCCGGTGGCCCAGCCGACCTTCCAGCCCGTGCACGAGAACGTCTTGCCCGCCGACGAGATCCGCAGCGTGCGCTCGCGCATGCCCGGCAAGGTGGCGAGGGGTACGTGCGGCGTGGCGGCGTCGGTGAACACAAGGTGCTCGTAGACCTCGTCCGTCACGGCGTACACGTCATGTTCCTGGCAGAGCCGCGCGACCAGCGCGAGCTCGTCCGTGGTGAAGACCGCGCCGGTCGGGTTGTGCGGTGAGTTGAGCAGCACCATGCGGGTCCGTGGCCCGAAGGCGGCGCGCAGTTCGGCCTCGTCGAAGCCGTACCGGCCGTCGGCACCCGGCCGAAGCGTCACGGGCCGCCGCACGGCTCCGGCGAGCGCGATCGACGCCGCGTACGAGTCGTAGTACGGCTCGAAGCACACCACCTCGTCGCCCGCCTCGCAGAGCGCGAGGATGGCAGCCGCGATCGCCTCGGTGGCGCCGGCGGTGACCACGACCTCGGTGTCCGGGTCCCGGGCGAGCCCCCAGAACCGCTCGTCGTGCGCTACCACGGCCTGCCGCAGCGCCGGGATGCCGTGCAACGGCGGGTACTGGTTGGCGCCCGAGCGCAACGCCTCGGCGGCCGCGGCGAGCATCTCCGGGGGCCCGTCCGTGTCCGGGAAGCCCTGTCCCAGGTTGACCGAGCCGGTCCGCGCGGCGAGCGCGGACATCTCGCTGAAGATGGTGGTGCCGAACGGGCGCATGCGGCCGACGAGCGGGTCCGCCGAGATCGACGTCGTCACGCCCGTCAGCCTACGGCCCGGCGTCAGAAGATCACTTTGGTGCAGGACGCGGTGATGAACGAGCCCGTGTTCGTCTTCTGGGCCACTTCTTCGCCGTCGACCTTCGCGCTGCAGCTCAGGGAGCCGTCGGAGGTGTCGCCCCGGACGGCGACCACCGAGACGAGCGCCGAGCCGTGCAGCGTCACCTTCTTGTGCCAGGGCAGGGAGACGTTGTGGATCCGCTTCGGGTCCTTGCCCAGGTCGTCCATGTAGACGATCTCCACCGGGCCGTCGCCGGTCACTTCGTACTCGACGGTGATCTCGTCGCCCTCGCCGGGCAGCTGCGGGATGCCGGTCGGCAGGTCGGTGGGGAGATCGGTCGGCAGGTCCGGGATCTCCGTCGGCAGGTCCGGTACGTCCACGGGCGGCCCGGTCGGCAGCGACTTGATGGTCTCCTCGGCCTTGTCCGTGGCCCGGTTGACCAGCAGCACCGCCGAGGTGACCCCACCGGCGCAGAGCAGCAGCGTGACCGCGATCAGCACGGCCACCAGCGGGGTGTTGCTGCGCTTGGGCGGCGGCGGGGGAGGCGCCCCGTATCCGGGCGGCGGTCCGTACCCCGGCGGCGGCCCGTAGCCGCCCGGCGGGGGATAGCCCGGTTGCTGGTACTGCGCCTGGCCTGGTGCCTGGAACTGCGACGTGGCGTAGTAGCCCTCCGGCGGCCCGCTCACCTGCGGCTCGGGCTGAGGCAGCGACGCGTAGCCCGGCTGGTACTGCGGCGCGCCCGGCGGCTGGTACGGCTGAGCCGACAGCGGGTCGCCCGATGGTGACGACCAGGGCTGACCCGAGGGCGGCTCCTCCGGCGGGAGCGGTCGCGTGGGGTCCGAGGGCGGTGGGTAGCTCAAAAGTCTCTCCAGAGCAGGCGTCGGGCCGACGGTACGCCCCCACCGCCAGGAATGGATCACCCGGTCGTGTCACGGTCGCCCGTGACCTGGCCCTGGGGCGGACCACACCTGTCCGAACGGCTCTTTCGATCACGTACGATGCGCGAAAGTATGCTTCTTGCGCACCACCCATGAGCGAAGGTCGGCTACGCTGCCCCACATGTGTGGGATCGTGGGTTACGTCGGTAAACGTCCGGCGCTGCAAATCGTCCTCGACGGGCTCCGCCGCCTGGAGTACCGCGGATATGACTCGGCCGGCGTCGCGGTGATCGACGGCGACGTCATCCAGACCGAGAAGCGCGCCGGAAAGCTGGCGAACCTGGAGAAGGCGCTGGCCGACCGGGTGGGCGACGGCATCGCCGCCGGGCCGACGGCCATCGGGCACACCCGCTGGGCGACCCACGGCGGCCCCACCGACCGCAACGCCCACCCGCACCTGTCGGCCGACGGGCGGGTGGCAGTGATCCACAACGGGATCATCGAGAACTTCGCCCGGCTCCGCGCCGAGCTGGAGGCCGCCGGGATCGACTTCGTCAGCGACACCGACACCGAGTGCGCCGCCCACCTGCTCGCCGCCGAGATGCGGGCGCTGCGCGACTCCGGGTCCACCGCCGACGGGCCGCACCTGCTGGCCGAGGGCATGCGCCGGACCGTACGCCGCCTCGAGGGCGCGTTCACCCTGCTGGCGATCGATGTCGCCGTCCCGGACGCGGTCGTCGCCGCGCGCCGCAACTCGCCCCTCGTGGTCGGCCGGGGCGACGGGGAGAACTTCCTGGCCAGCGACGTATCGGCCTTCATCGAGCACACCCGCGAGGCCATCGAGCTGGGGCAGGACCAGGTCGTACTGATCACGCCCGGCGCCATCGAGATCAGCGACTTCGCCGGGCAGGCGGCCGTCGGCAAGGAATTCCACATCGACTGGGACGCCTCGGCCGCCGAGAAGGGCGGCTACGACTACTTCATGCTGAAGGAGATCGCCGAGCAGCCGCAGGCCATCGCGGACACGTTGCTGGGCCGGCTCTCCGACCGCGGCGAGATCGTGCTCGACGAGGTCCGGCTCACCGACCAGGACCTGCGGGACGTCGACAAGATCTTCATCATCGCCTGTGGCACCTCGTACAACGCCGGCATGGTCGCCAAGTACGCGATCGAGCACTGGGTACGCATCCCGTGCGAGGTCGAGCTCGCCAGCGAGTTCCGTTACCGCGACCCGATCCTGGACCGCTCGACGCTGGTTATCGTGATCAGCCAGTCCGGCGAGACGATGGACACGCTGATGGCCCTGCGTCACGCCAAGGAGCAGAAGGCGCGGGTGCTGGCCGTCTGCAACACCAACGGCTCGACGATCCCGCGCGAGTCCGACGCGGTGCTCTACACCCACGGCGGCCCGGAGATCGCGGTCGCCTCGACCAAGGCGTTCCTCACCCAGCTCGTCGCCTGCTACCTGATCGGCCTGCACCTGGCCCAGATCCGCGGCGTCATGTACGCCGACGAGGTCGCCTCCGTGGTCTCCCGCCTGCAGCGCACGCCGGACGACCTGCGCGAGCTGCTGGGCCAGATGGAGGAGGTCCGGGAGCTGGCCCGCGACCTGAAGACCGCGTCGACCGTGCTCTTCATCGGCCGGCACGTCGGCTTCCCGGTGGCGCTGGAGGGTGCGCTCAAGCTGAAGGAGCTCGCCTACATGCACGCCGAGGGCTTCGCGGCCGGCGAGCTCAAGCACGGCCCGATCGCCCTGATCGACGAGGGCACGCCCGTGGTCTGCGTGGTGCCGTCGCCGGCCGGTCGTGGCGTGCTGCGCGACAAGGTCGTCTCCAACATCCAGGAGGTCCGCGCCCGCGGCGCACGCACGATCGTGATCGCCGAGGAGGGCGACGACGCGGTGAGCGCCTTCGCCGACCACCTGATCCGGGTGCCTCGCACGCCCACCCTGCTCGCGCCGCTGATGACCACCGTGCCGCTGCAGATCCTCGCGTGCGAGATCGCGGCGGCCCGGGGCCACGACGTCGACCAGCCTCGCAACCTGGCCAAGTCCGTCACCGTGGAATGACATCGGTGCGTCCCAGCGTGATGTTCGTGAGCGCGTCGAGCGCCGGGCCGCCCTCGTCCCAGTAACCGAGGTGCCCGGCGCCCGCCTGGCTCGCGAAGGTCCGGGCGCCGAACGCCGGGTCGGCGGGGTTGGTGCCGAACCACAGGTCGTTCTCCGGCCGGCCGAAGGCGAGCAGCGCCCCGGCCGGCCGCGCCTGGCTCAGCACCAGATCCTCGGCCAGGCTCCTCGGCGAGACGGCCGCCCACTGGATGACGTCCGTCGCCGAGGTGGACGCCCACACCTCGCCGGACGGCACGTGCAGGCCGTCGGCGGAGTCCACGCCCACGCCGGGGGAACCGACGAACACGACGCTGTCGGCGGCCAGCCCGGGGCGGGCCGCCGCGGTGCCGACCACCAGGGAGCCGTAGCTGTGCCCGAGCACGGTCTGGCGGGCGGGCCGGCCTTCGTGCGTGGCCCGAAGGCCGTCCTGGAAGCGCCGCAGCGCGGGCGCACCGGCCTCCGCGGCGGCGCGGCTCGCCGCCTCGTCCAAGAAGTCCGGGGCGTCATAGCCGAGCCACATCACCGCGCTGGTTGCCTTCTCCGGCGCCAGCTCGCCCGCACGGACCGCTATCCGCTCCGCGCGGGCCAGCTCACCGCCGAACGACGCCAGGTCGGCGGTCATGCCCGGCACCTGGGTGACGACGTGGTCGGCCCGGTCGGGATCGCCCAGCGCTACGACCGCACGTCCCTCGCCGCCCGAATCGATCCGCAGAAGGTACGCCCGGGGCCCGTCCTCGCCGGCAAGCCGTTCCCGCAGCGTGCCCCCGATCCGCAGCCCGTCCAGCACGAGCCGGTTGGCGCGGTCGCGGGCGGCGGCCGGAACCCCGTCGAGCGACCCGATCCACCCCGGCTCGCTGACCAGGAGCCAGTCCCGGTTCGCCGGGCTCAGAGCGGCCCACCACCTGCCGACCTCCGCGGGCGCGGCGGTGCACGCCGGGGGAGCGGCCGTCGGAGGCGCCGCCGAGATCAGGAACAGCTCGCGCAGCTGCCCGGCCGCAGTGGCATCGGCCGCGACGGCCGCAGGGAGGTCGTCCCTCGGTCTGGCGCGTGCCAAGGCGGCGGCGAACTCGCTCAACGCCTGGTCGGCGGCCCAGCACCCGATCCGGAACAGATTCAGCCGCCGGAGGAGCCGGCCGAGCCGGACGGCGACCGCGTCCGCGGCGGCACCCGTCCACACCGCCGGCAGCCCGGCCACGCAAGATCGCACGTCGGCCACCCAGCGGCCGGCAGCCGTGGCCCAGGCCCGCCAGGCAGCCGCCGTCTCGCGCCACCGGGCCGGCTCGGTGGCCTGAAGGACGGTCACCGGATCCTCCGCAACCCGGTCGCCGCCCGGTCGTCGGCCGCGTCGTAGTCGTCCGCCGACACGACCGCCGCACGACCCGTGGCGACGATCTCCTCGGCGATCTCGGCCAGGGCGCGCCGGGCGGCCGCGGCTGCGACAGTACCCGCGTCCGTGGCCGACCAGTGCGGGCCCGGAACCGGTGGCAGGGGGTGAAGATGCAGGCCGCTGCCGGCGGCCGTCAGGGCCGCGGCCCAGGCGCGCACGCCTTCGGTGTCGACTTCGAGATCGGGCGTCATCGGCAACCTCCTTCAGGGATAGGACTCGGGCCGACGACGTTAGGGAATCGGCCGGGCTCGCGGTTCCGGCCTGTGGACAACGCCCGTCCGGAGCCGCGTTGTGGACAACCGATCCCGCTAGGGTTGGCTGTGTGATCGTGTCTGTCGGGATCGACGTGGTGCTGGTCGACCGGTTCACCCGGGCGCTGGATCGCACGCCGCTGCTGGTGGACCGGCTCTTCACCGACGCGGAGCGGATGACACGGTCCGGCAATCCGCGTTCGGCGGAGTCGCTGGCCGCCAGGTTCGCCGCGAAGGAGGCGGTGGCCAAGGCCCTCGGCGCACCCGCCGGGCTGCGCTGGCACGACTGCGAGATCGTCTCCGACCCGGACGGCCGCCCGTGGCTGACCGTCTCCGGTACGGTCGCGGCGGCGGCAGCCGAGCGGGGCGTCAGCCGATGGCACCTGTCGCTGTCCCACGACGGCGGCATCGCCTCGGCCATGGTGGTCGCCGAGGCCTGAACGGACACGAACGAGGGAGCGCGGATGCGGCAGGCATGGCGGGTTGCGGATGTCCGCTCGGCGGAGAAGGCCCTGATGGGGACGCTGCCGGACGGCACCCTCATGCAGCGCGCCGCGGCCGGTCTCGCTCGCCGCTGCGCGTTGATGCTGCACGAGAGCGGTGGCGTCTACGGCGCGACTGTGCTGCTGCTGGTCGGCAGCGGTGACAACGGTGGCGACGCGCTCTACGCGGGCGCCCGCCTGGCGGCAAGAGGCGCCGCCGTGCAGGCCATCCTGCTGAGGCCCGACCACGTCCACCTGGCCGGCCTGGCCGCCCTGCGCGGCGCCGGCGGCCGCACGGTGGCAGATCTCCCGGCGCGCGCGGATCTCGTCGTCGACGGCATCGTGGGCATCGGCGCAAGCGGGGGGCTGCGACCACCTGCCGCCGGCCTCGTCAAGACCCTGCCCGGCCTGCGGACGCGTGACGGCATGCGGACGCCGGTCGTCGCCGTGGACGTGCCGAGCGGGGTCGCGGTGGACACCGGCGACGTGCCCGGTGACGCGGTGCATGCCGATGTCACGGTCACTTTCGGCTGCCTCAAGCCCGCGCACGTCGTGGGTCCCGCCGCGGCCCTGACGGGCCACGTCGAGCTGGTGGACATCGGTCTGGGTGCCACGCTGCACGCTGCGGCTGCGGTACGGGTGGCCGACGCGTCCGACGTATCCGCGTGGTGGCCGCGCCCGGGTTCGGCGTCGGACAAATACAGCCGCGGCGTGGTCGGCCTGGCCACTGGTTCGGCCACGTATCCGGGAGCCGCGGTGCTGTCGGTCGCGGGTGCGCTCGCGGGACCCACCGGCATGGTGCGATACGCGGGCAGCGCCGACCGCGAGGTGCTGCGGCAGCACCCGTCGGTGGTCGCCGCCAAGCGGGTCGCCGACGCCGGTCGGGTCCAGGCCTGGGTGTGCGGCTCGGGGCTGGGGACGGGGGATGATGCGCGTACGGAGCTCCGCAGCGTACTGGCCACCTCACTGCCGGTCCTGCTCGACGCCGACGCGCTGACCTTGCTGGTCGACGGGAAGCACGCGACCGACCTGCGCCGCGACGCCCCCCTGGTGATCACTCCGCACGATCGCGAGTTCGCCCGGCTGGCCGGAGAGGCGCCGGGTGCCGACCGGGTGGGCGCCGCATGCCGGCTCGCGGCCTGGATCAACGCGGTCGTCCTGCTCAAGGGCGACCGCACGATCGTCGCGACACCGTCGGGCGAGGTGTGGGCCAACCCGACCGGCAGCCCCGACCTCGCCACCGCCGGGTCGGGCGACGTGCTGGCCGGCCTGCTCGGCTCGCTGCTCGCCGCGGGCCTGCCTCCGGAGCGGGCGGCTGTCGCGGCCGCGTACGTCCACGGCCTGGCCGGACGCCGGGCCGGCGAGGACGGTCCCGCCACATCCGCCGACGTCGCCGCCGCGGTCCGCCCGGTCCTGGCGGACCTGCTGTGATGCGGTTCTGTCAGAGGCGATCAGTAGGCTGGTGAGCATGTGGCAGGCCGAGGTCCGGATCGATCTGGACGCGATCCGGGACAACGTGGCGACCCTGCGCGCCGGCACGACCGCCGAGGTCATGGCGGTCGTCAAGGCCGACGGGTACGGCCACGGCATGCTGCCCGCCGCCCGCGCGGCCCTGGCCGGTGGTGCGACATGGCTCGGCGTGGCCACCCTCGACGAGGCCCTGACCCTGCGCCGGGCCGGCCTCACCGCCCCGGTGCTGGCGTGGCTGCACGCCCCCGGAATGCCGCTGCATGAGGGCATCGAGGCGGACGTCGACCTCAACGCGGGCAGCCTCGGGCAGCTCGGCGAGCTGATCGACGCCGCCCGCCGGATGCGGCGCCCGGCCCGGGTGCACTTGAAGATCGACACAGGCCTGGCCCGCGGCGGTGCCACACCCGCCGACTGGCCCGCCCTGGTGGAAGCCTCGGCGAAGGCGCAGGCCGACGGCGAGCTGGAGGTCGTCGGCGTGTGGAGCCACTTCGTCTACGCCGACGAGCCGGGCCACGAGACCATCGACCACCAGCTCGCGGTCTTCGCCGAGGGCCTGGCGACGGCGGAGCGCTACGGCATCGAGCCGCGCTACCGCCACATCGCCAACTCGGCCGCGACGCTCACCCGCCCCGACGCCCATTACGACCTGGTACGCCCGGGCGTGGCGATCTACGGGTTGTCGCCACTGCCCGGACCGCAGCCGGACGGCCTGCGCCCGGCGATGACGGCCCGGGCCCGGGTCACCATGACGAAGCGGGTCCCCGCCGGCCAGGGAGTCTCGTACGGGCACGCCTATTACACCGCGCGCGAGACCACGCTGGCGCTCGTGCCGATCGGCTACGGCGACGGGGTTCCGCGACACGCGTCCAATGTGGGGCCGGTGCTGCTCGGCGGCGAGGTCCGTACGATCGCCGGCCGGGTCTGCATGGACCAGTTCGTCCTCGACTGCGGAGACGACCCGATCGAGGTGGGCGACGTGGCGACGCTCTTCGGCCCGGGCGACGACGGTGAACCGACCGCGACCGACTGGGCCGAGGCGATCGGCACGATCAACTACGAGATCGTGACCCGGTTCGGCGGCAGCCGGGTGCCCCGGATCTACGACGGCACCGCCGGAACGCCCGCGCCCGGATCGTCCGCCGACCCCGTCGCTCCTTCTTCCGGTGATCAAGTCTCCCCTCCCGAGGAGGTCGGATGAGCCCCGCCAAGCCGCCCGCTCGGTCCTCGTCGCGGGCCGCCCGGTCCGGCCCGCGCCGCCGCGCGAAACAGGTCGGCATCGCCGGTGCCGTCATCGGCGTTGCCGCTGCCGGACTCGCCACGGCCTTCGCGGTGGAGCGGGCGCTCGTCCGCAAGTCGATCAGCGCGCCCGGCGATCCGCACGCGGACGAGGTCTTCGGCGATCAGCCGTACGACGAGCAGCTGACCGTCACCGCGGCCGACGGCACCGACCTGCACGTCGAGATCGTCGAGCCGCGGCAGCCCACCAGCAAGCCCACGGTCGTCTTCGTGCACGGGTTCGCGCTGGACATGGGCACGTTCTACTTCCAGCGGCAGGCGTTGTCCGAGCGTGGTGATCAGCGCCTCGTCTTCTACGACCAGCCGGGCCACGGCCGGTCGGGCCGCCTGCAGTCGGGGGACTACGACATCGCGGCTCTTGGCAGGTCCCTGGCCGCCGTGCTCGACACCACGGTTCCGGAGGGACACATCATCCTGATCGGACACTCGATGGGCGGCATGACGATCATGGCGTTCGCCGAGCAGTATCCGGAGTGGTTCGGCAAGCGGGTGACCGGCGTGGTGCTCATGTCCACCTCGGCGGGCCTGATCGACAAGACCAAGCTCGGCGTACCCTCGCTGCTGGCCCGGGCCAGCGCCCCGTTCTTCCCGCTGTGGGGCGGCGCGGCCCGCATTGGCGGTACGGCCATCGACCGCGCGCGGATCGCCTCCTCGGACCTGGCCTGGCTGCTCACCCGCCGGTACGGCTTCGGAGACGCCCGGCCCAGCCCGTCGTTGGTCACGTTCGTGGAGCAGATGAACTCCAAGACCTCCGTCGAGACGCTGACCAAATACCTGCACACCCTCTACACGCACAACCGGTTCCCGGCGTTGTCCGCGCTCAAGGGCGTACCGGTGCTGGTGCTCGTCGGGACGAAGGATTATCTGACCCCGGTGACCCACTCGGAGGAGATCCTCAGGCACCTGCCCGAGGCCGAGCTGTTGAAGATCGACAACAGCGGCCACGTGGTGATGCTGGAGAAGGCCGACGAGGTCAATGCCGCCCTGATCCCGTTCCTGGAGCGCATTTCGTGACCACTGCTGGTATTCGTCTTGCCACTGTGGACGACACGCGCGCATTCGGCCGGCGGCTGGCCGCGCTGGTGCGGGCGGGTGACCTGCTGCTGCTGACCGGTCCGCTCGGCGCCGGGAAGACCGCGCTGGTGCAGGGCCTCGGCGACGGACTCGGAGTGCTCGGCGCGATCACGTCGCCGACGTTCGTGATCGCCCGGGTGCATCGGCCCGATCCGGCGCGTGGTGGCGAGGTTCCGCTGGTGCACGCGGATGCGTACAGGCTGGGGGATGCGGCCGATCCGCGCGCGGAGATCGACGATCTCGACCTGGACGCCTCGGCCGAGGAAGCGGTCACGGTCGTCGAGTGGGGAGCAGGGCTGGTCGAGCAGCTGAACGACGAATACCTCGCCGTCCGCATCGCCCGGTTCGACGACGACACCCGGGTGATCGACCTCCTGCCGCACGGCGGGGACTGGGCGGCACGCCTCGAGAAGCTGTGACCCACTGAGGGCTGGGCGGCCCGCCACCGGGAACTGGGCGGCTCGGCCCGAGAAGCTGTGACCTACCGGAGATGATGTGAACCTGCCCGACCTGCTCCCGCCCGCATGGCGTACGGAGCTGACGCCGTTCCTCGACCCGGCTGCCACCGAGGCGCTGGGTGCGTTCGTGGACGCGCAGTACGCCGAGCACACCGTCTACCCGCCGATCGAGGACCTGTTCGCGGCGTACAGGCTGTGCCCGCCCGAGCAGACGCGGGTGCTGATCCTCGGCCAGGACCCGTACCACGGGCCGGGGCAGGCGCACGGGTTGAGCTTCAGCGTCCGCGACGGGGTGCGGGTGCCGCCGTCGCTACGCAACGTCTACAAGGAGCTCGCCGCGGACGTCGGCGTGCCGCCGCCGGCCGGTGGCGACCTGACCGGGTGGGCCCGGCAGGGGGTGCTGCTACTCAACGCGGTTCTTACGGTACGCGCGGGAGCGGCGGCATCGCACAAGGGCAAGGGCTGGGAGGTCTTCACCGACGCAACGATCCGCACGCTGGACGCCCGGTCGGAACGGGTGGTGTTCCTGCTCTGGGGCGCGTACGCCCGGAAGAAGGCGGCGCTGGTCACCAACCCGGTCCACACGGTGATCGAGTCGGGGCACCCGAGCCCGTTGAACGGCGGCAAGGACTTCTTCGGGGCACGCATGTTCAGCGCGGCCAACAAGGCCCTCGCCGACGCGGGCCGCCCGCCGATCAACTGGGACCCCCGCGCCTGACCCGACCGGCCTGACCCGACCGGCCCGATCGCGCGGCCCGATCCGCGCGGCCCGCGGAACAGGCCGCAGGCGGCGGGATGGGCCTCGGATGTCCGGGCGACGGCACCGGCTTCGGGCGGCTGGGCGGCGGATCCGGCTCCGGCGGACGGGCGGGGGCGTGCCGGCCACACGGCGCCCACCCCGGCTCTCGCAGCCGCCTGCAACGGCTTGCCGCCACCCGGCCGCTAGGGTTTGGTGGTGCTCGTACTTGCTCTGGACACCTCCACCCCCGCGGTCACGGCCGCCTTGGCGGAGGTGGGCGACCACCACCTGACCGGCCTCGGTGAGCGCCGAACCGTCGACCCGAGGGCGCACGGTGAGCTTCTCGCCCCCCAGGTCCAGCTGGTGCTCTCCGAAGCCGGTGCCCGCCCCGCCGACCTCGGTGCCATCGTGGCCGGGCTCGGCCCCGGCCCCTTCACCGGTCTGCGCGTGGGCCTCGCCACCGCCGCGAGCATGGGGCAGGCGCTGGGCATCCCCACGTACGGAATCTGCTCGCTGGATGCTCTCGGCCGCGCAGCCGGACCCGGGCGGGTGCTGGTCGCGACCGACGCGCGGCGGCGGGAGGTGTATTTCGCGACCTATCTCGACGGGAAGCGGATAACCGATCCGGACGTCGCGAAGCCTGCCGATGTGCGGGTCGACGCCGACCGGGCCGTGGGTGAGGGCGCGGTCAAGTACAGCGAGATCTTCGGCCTGCCCATCGACGATCGGGTGCTGCATCCGCCCGGGGAAGCGTTGATCGCCCTGGCGCTCGACAAGATCCGGGCTGGTGCGCCCGGTGATCCGCTGACTCCGCTGTATCTGCGGCGGCCCGATGCCGTGGCGGCCACTCAGCGCAAGCACGTGCTGCCCGGATGACGATCGAGCGGTTCCGGTGGTGGCACATCGCCGACGTGCTGCCTCTCGAGGAGGATCTCTTCGGGCCGGAGAAGTGGTCGGCGGCGATGTTCTGGAACGAGCTGGCCCAGCGGCATTTCTACGTGGTCGCTCGGCTGGACGACGAGGTCGTCGGCTATGCCGGCCTTGCGGTCGTCGACGAGCAGGAGAGCTGGGTGCAGAACATTGCGGTGAAGCGGACCGCCCAGAAGCGGGGCATCGGGCGGCGGCTGCTGGAGACGTTGCTGGAGCGGGCCGGTGGCCGCAAGGTGCTGCTCGAGGTGGCCGTCGACAACCGGGTCGCGCAGCAGCTCTATGCCTCGTACGACTTCGAGCCCGTCGGGATCCGGCGGGGTTACTACCAACCGAGCAACACGGACGCCCTGGTGATGATGCGTGATGCCTGACGAGCCCCTGGTCCTCGGGATCGAGACCTCCTGCGACGAGACCGGTGTCGGGATCGTGCGCGGTCACACGTTGCTTGCCGACGCCCTTGCGTCCAGTGTCGAGCAGCATGCGCGGTTCGGTGGGGTGGTGCCCGAGGTCGCCAGCCGGGCGCATCTCGAGGCGATCGTTCCGACGATGCAGCGGGCTCTGGACGAGGCGGGGGTCGCGCTGCGGGACATCGACGCGATCGCGGTGACCGCCGGGCCGGGTCTCGCGGGTGCGCTGCTCGTCGGGGTCGCTGCCGCCAAGGGGTACGCCCTCGCGGCCGAGAAGCCGATCTACGGCGTCAACCATCTCGCCGCGCACGTGGCCGTCGACACCCTGGAGCACGGTCCGCTGCCCGAGCCGGCCGTGGCGATGCTCGTCTCCGGGGGGCACTCGTCGCTGCTGCTGGTCGACGACCTCACCGCCGGGGTGACGCCGCTCGGCGCCACGATCGACGACGCCGCGGGGGAGGCGTTCGACAAGGTGGCGCGGCTGTTGGGGATGGGGTTCCCGGGTGGGCCGGTGATCGACCGTACGGCGCGCGACGGGAACCCCGCGGCGATCGCCTTCCCGCGGGGGCTGACCGCGCCGAAGGATCTTGCCGCGCACCGGTTCGACTTCTCGTTCTCGGGGCTGAAGACCGCGGTGGCGCGCTGGGTGGAGGCCCGCGAACGCAGCGGCGAGCCGGTGCCGGTGGCCGACGTGGCCGCGAGCTTCCAGGACGCGGTCTGCGACGTGCTCACCGCCAAGGCGCTCGACGCGTGCCGCGAGCACGGTGTCGAGACGCTGATCATCGGTGGTGGGGTCGCGGCCAACTCGCGGCTGCGGCTGCTGGCCGAGGAGCGGGCGGCGAAGCTGGGCATTCGCGTACGGGTGCCGCGCCCCCAGCTGTGTACGGACAACGGTGCGATGGTCGCCGCCCTGGGGTCGCATCTCGTCGCGGCCGGGGTGGCGCCGAGCCCGCTCGATCTGCCGGCCGATTCCGCGATGTCATTGACCTCGATCGCTGTGGCGGGGTAGGAAGCAGCATGATCGCACGCATGTGGGAGGTACGCGCCTCGCGGGGCGGCTTCGACGAGCTGCTGAGCTGGGTGGTCGACGAGGCGCTGCCCGCCGTGGAGGTGCTGCCCTCGCACGTGTCGAGCGAGGTCTTTTCGTCGACGGATCTTCGCATTGTGGTCATCACAAAATGGCGAACCGATCCGGCTGCCCTTCCCGAGCCTCCGGCAAACCTCGTGGCCCGCTCTCCGCACGTGTGGGATTTCACGCCGGTCGACAGATAACGCGCTGGATCGTGACGGCGCCGTTACGTAACGTCGAGGGGCGATGCGCGACCTGCCCCCCGCCGATCCCGGCGCCCCGGATCACCGGTCCGCCACCCGCTACCTGGGCTGGCTCGCCCGGCGCACCTGGGTATCCGTTGGCGCCGCGATCTTCTTCGCGGTCGTGTGGATGGTCTGCCAGGCCTTCGTCCCCGCGGTCGTCGGCAAGGCGATCGACGCCGGGCTGACCCACCGCGACGGCCGCCGGCTGCTGGTCTGGAGCATGGTCCTGCTCGGTCTCGGGCTCGTGCAGATCGGCGCCGGCCTGCTGCGCCACCGCCGGGCCGTCTTCAACTGGCTGGCGGCGGCGTACCGCACGGTGCAGGTCGCCGTCCGGCAGGCCGGCCGGCTCGGGGTCGCGCTGCCGCGCCGGCTGGACGCGGGCGAGGTCGTGGCCATCGGTACGGCGGACATCACGCACATCGGCAACGCCATCGACATCACCGCACGCGGCGTCGGATCGATCGTCGCCGTCCTGACCGTCGCCACGATCCTGCTGGTCACGTCCGTGCCGCTGGGGCTCGTGGTGGTGCTCGGCATCCCGGTGCTGATGGCGGTGGTGGGCCTGCTCATCCGGCCGCTGCACCGCCGCCAGCAGGCGTACCGGGAACAGCAGGGGCGGCTCACCGGCCGGGCCACCGACCTCGTCGGCGGGCTGCGGGTGTTGCGCGGGGTCGGCGGCGAGCCGGTGATGTCCGCGCGCTACCGCGCCGAGTCGCAGACGCTGCGCGCCGCCGGGCTGCACGTCGCCCGGGTCGAGGCCCTGCTGGACGCCGCGCAGGTGCTGCTGCCCGGCATCTTCCTGGTCCTGGTCACCTGGCTGGGGGCGCGCTTCGCGATCTCCGGGCGGATCACGGTGGGGCAGCTGGTCTCCTTCTACGGGTACGCCGCCTTCCTCGTCTCCCCGCTGCGCCAGCTCACCGAGACGATCGACAAGGTCACCCGGGGGCACGTGTCCGGGCGGCGGGTCGTGTCGATGCTCGGGGTCCGTTCGGATCTGCGCAGGCCGGTCCGCCCGATCCCGGCGCCCGAGCGCGGCGACCTGGTCGACCGGGTGTCCGGAGTGGTCGTCCGGCGCGGGATGGTCACCGCCATCGCGGCCGCCCTGCCCGCCGACGCGGTCGCCATCGCGGACCGGCTCGGGCACTACACCGCGTCGGGCGCCGGAACGATGCTGGCCGGCGTACCGCTGAAAGATCTTGATCTGGCGACCGTGCGGGAGCGGATCCTGGTGGCGGACAACGATGCCCGGCTCTTCTCCGGCCCCCTGCGGGAGGATCTTGATCCGCAGGGCACCGGCCGGGCGTTCGAGGCCCTGGCCGCCGCGTCCGCGACCGACGTCGTCGAGGCGCTGCCCGACGGCCTGGACAGCGAGGTCGCCGAGCGCGGCCGCAGCTTCTCCGGCGGTCAGCAGCAGCGACTGCGACTCGCCCGCGCCCTCGTCGCCGACCCGGAGATCCTCGTGCTGGTGGAGCCGACCAGCGCCGTGGACGCGCACACCGAGGCCCGGATCGCCGACCGGCTCGCCGCGGCCCGTAGCGGCCGCACGACCGTCGTCTGCTCGACCAGCCCGCTGGTACTGGACCGCGCCGACCACGTCCTCTACGTGGAGGACGGAGTGGTGGTCGCCGAGGGAACCCATCGCGAGCTGCTGGACGGCAGCTTCGCCTACGCGAGGACGGTGCTGCGCGAGTGAGCAACGCGCTCCCGGTGGCGGACACCCGCCAGGTGCGCCGGTACGCCCGCGATCTGTTCCGCCGGCATCCGCGCGCCCTCGTCACGACCGTGGCCCTGCACGTGCTGGCCGCGATGACCGGCCTGGTCGGGCCCCGGCTGCTCGGCGACCTGGTCGAGTCGATCCAGCACGACGCCGGCGTGGGCACGGTGGACCGGATCGCCGCCACGATCGCCGTGTTCGTGGTGGTGCAGGCGGTGCTCGTGCGGTTCGCGTACCTGGCTTCGGCGCGGCTCGGCGAGCAGGTCCTGGCCGAGCTGCGCGAGGAGTTCGTCGACCGGGTCCTGACCATCCCGCTGTCGACAGTGGAGCGTGCCGGTACGGGAGACCTGCTCACCCGCACCTCCCGGGACGTCGACGCGCTGTCCCGGTGCCTGCGGTTCGCCGTGCCCGAGACGGTGATAGCCATGATCACCGCTTCGCTCGCGGTGGGCGCCCTGGTGCTGGTGAGTCCTCTGCTGGCGGTGCCGCTGCTGGTCGCGGTGCCGATCCTGACCGGGTCGACGCGGTGGTACCTGCGGCGGGCGGCGGGCGGCTATCTGCGGCAGAACGCCGCGTACTCCCAGGTCACCGACGGTCTCGCGGAGACGGTCGAGGGGGCCAGGACGGTGGACGCGCTGCGGCGGCAGCGGCAACGCGGTTCGCGTACGGATGCCGACCTGCGCCGGTCGTGGCGGGCCGAGCGGTACACGCTGTACCTGCGGACGGTCTGGATGCCGTCGATCGAGGTGGGTTACGTGCTGCCGGTGGTCGGCACCCTGCTGCTCGGCGGCTGGTTCTACCTGCACGGCTGGGTCAGCCTCGGCCAGGTCACCGCGGCCGTGCTCTACGCGCAGCTGCTGGTCGACCCGATCGACCGTTTCCTCGGCTGGCTCGACGAACTCCAGGTGGGCGCCGCGTCCCTGGCCCGGCTGCTGGGCGTCTCGTTCGGCTCGCCGGCGCCGTCGCGGCTGACCCCGCGCGGTGCGGAGATCGTCGCGAAGGACGTGCGCTTCTCCTACGTCGAGGGCCGGGAGGTGCTGCACGGCATCGACCTGAGGATCGCGCCGGGGGAGCGGCTGGCCATCGTCGGCCCGTCCGGTGCGGGCAAGTCCACGCTGGGCCGTCTGCTGGCCGGGGTGCACGCGCCGGGCGGCGGGTCGCTCACCGTCGGCGGGGTGGCGCTGGCCGGGCTGCCGCTGGACCGGCTGCGCACCGAGGTCGCGCTGGTCAGCCAGGAACACCACGTCTTCATGGGTACGCTGCGCGACAACGTCGCCATGGTCCGGCCCGGTTCCTCGGCGGTGCACGTCCGCGAGGCGCTGGCCGCGGTGAACGCCCTGAAGTGGGCGGACGAGCTGCCCGACGGCCTGGACACGGTCGTCGGGGCGGGCGGGGTGAGCCTGTCGGCGGCCCAGGCGCAGCAGGTGGCACTGGCCCGGCTGGTGCTGGCGGACCCGCACACGCTCGTGCTCGACGAGGCCACCGCGATGCTGGACCCGCGTGCCGCCCGGGACCTGGAGCAGTCGCTGGCCGCGGTGCTGCGGGGCCGTACGGTCGTCGCGATCGCGCACCGCCTCTTCTCGGCGCACGACGCGGACCGGGTGGCGGTGGTGGAGGACGGGCGGATCACCGAGCTCGGCTCACACGACGAGCTGGTCGCCGCGGGCGGCTCCTACGCGGCCCTGTGGGATTCCTGGCACGGCACGCCGCCGGTCGGCTCTAGCGCAGGGCCAGGTACGCACCCAGCAGAGCAAGCGTGACGATCGCGACCGCGAGCAGCAGCAGGAACTCGCGTTGCTGCCGCTCCTCGGGCTGCTCGGCCGGCAGGTCGCTGACCACGGCGGCGAGCTCGTCCAGCGTCCGCGCGCCGGCGGCCACGTCCACCCGCTGGGCGAACTCGTCGAGCGTCAGCCGCCCGGCGCCGGTGTGCCGCTCCAGGGCGGTCACGATCCGCTGCCGGTCCTCGTCGGAAGCGCGCATGCTCACGCGGGCACTCTAACTCCCGGAGCCCAGCAGGGGATCCTCCAGAAGGCGTTCGAAGGCGAGCTCGGCCGCGCCGATCAGGGCGGCGTCGGCGCCCAGCTCGGGCGTACGCAGGCGGATGTGCTCGCGGCAGGCGGGCAGGGCGACCTCGTTGAGCCGCGATCGGATCTGGGCGGCCGCCACCAGGTACACGTCGCGCAGGGTGCCGCCGAAGATGATCGCCTCGGGGTTGAAGATGTTGACCAGGTTGCCCACGCCGAGACCGATCCACTCGCCCACGTGCCGGACCGCCTGCTGGGCCATCCAGTCGCCGCGCATCGCCGCCTCCACCACGTCGAGGATCGCCTCCCGGCCGCTGCGGTCCTCCCGGCCGGCCAGCTTCAGCAGCGCATACTCGCCGATCTCGGTCTCCCAGCAGCCCCGCGAGCCGCAGCTGCACGGCCGTCCGTACGGGTTGACCACCATGTGGCCGACCTCGCCGCCGTAGCCGCCGTGGCCGGTGATGCGCCGGCCGCCGGCGATGATGCCCGCGCCGACGCCGACGTCGCCGTACAGGTAGATGACGTTGTCCCGGCCGGCGGCCGCGCCGCGGCTGTGCTCGACCAGGGCGGAGACGTCGGCGATGTTGCCGACGATCATCGGGCCGACGTCGCCGATCTCCTCGACCAGCGCCTCGCCGACCGGTTCCTCGACCCAGCCGATCGTCGGGGCGAGCCGCACCATGCCGTCCGCGCGGCGCACCATGCCCGCGATCGCCAGGCCGGCGCCGACGTACCGGGCGCCCTCCGGCACGTCCTTGCGCATCTCGTGGATGAAGCCCGCGAGCGGCTGGACCGCGTCGACCACCTGCATGCCCCGGGGGCGGGGGGCCTCGCGCCGGTCGAGGATGGTGCCGCCGAGCCCGACGCGCGCGGCGCGCAGCCGGTCGACCTCGATGTTGAGTGCGTATGCGTAGACCTTCGACGACTCGGGCCGGACGACCAGTGACGGTCGCCCGGCCCGGCCGGTCTCGCGTTGTCCCTTCTCGGTCACCAGGCCGACGGCGGTCAGGTCCGCGGTCAGGGCGCCGATGGTGCTGCGGTTGAGGCCCAGCTTGGTGGTGAGCTCGGCGCGGGACGTAGCCCCGTGAATGTGTACGTATCGGAGCAACGTACCCAGGTTGTGCCGGCGTACCTCCTCCTGGCTGGGCCCGGCCTTCATCGGTTTCCGGTGGCGGCCGCCCTGCGGCGCGAGAGCGCGTCGACGCTGGCGGCGAGCAGCAGGATGAGACCGGTGACGACGAACTTCGTGCCCGAGCTGTAGCCCATCAGGCCCATGCCGTTGTCGATGACCGCGATGACCGCGCCGCCGATGACCGCGTCGATCACCCGGCCCTTGCCGCCGAAGAGGCTCGTGCCGCCGATCACCGCCGCGCCGACCGCGTACAGCAGGACGTTGCTGCCGCCGGAGTTCGGGTCGACCGAGTTTGCCCGGCTGGCCGCGACGATGCCGCCGATGGAGGCCATGAACGAGCCGATGACGAAGACCGAGATGCGGATGCGGTCGACCGGGATGCCCGCGCGGCGGGCCGCCTCCGTGTTGCCGCCGACGGCGTAGACGTGCCGGCCGTACGTGGTGCGGCCGAGGATGAAGGTCCACACGACGAGCACCACCGCGATGATCGGCGCGACGATCGGTACGCCCTTCACCGAGATGATCAGCGGGTTGATGCTGCGCTCCTGGGTCAGTACGGCGACCGCCACGAGCAGCAGGAGGGCGAGCGCGGCGATCCGTCCCAGCACGATACCCAGCGGGTCGGTGACCAGCCCGCGGGCGGCCCGGCCGCGGAGCCGCAGGAACTGCACCGCGGCGTACCCGATGATCGCGACGGCGGCGACCGCCCAGCTGACGGCGACCGACATGTTGTTGTTGGCGAGCGAGAGCACGAACTTGTCGCGGATCGAGATGTTCTTGCCGCCCTCGAGCAGCATCAGCAGGATGCCCTGGAACGCCAGGAAGGCCGCCAGCGTGACGACGAACGACGGGATGCCGATCTTCGACACCAGGAAGCCGAGCGCGAAGCCGATCACCAGGCCGGTGAGGAGGGCGACCGGGATGGCGGCGTACCAGTTCCAGTCGTGCTTGGTCAGCAGGATGGCCATGACCGCGCCGCAGACGCCGCTGGCGAAGCCGGCGGACAGGTCGATCTCGCCGAGCAGCAGGACGAAGACCAGGCCCATCGCGATGAAGATGACCGCCGCGCCCTGGGAGAACAGGTTGGCGAAGTTGACGGCGCTGAAGAAGGTCGGGCGGGCGATGCCGAAGATGAGGCAGAGCACGATGAGCCCGAGGATCGCGGGGAGGCTGCCGATGTCGCCGCCGCGGATCCGCCCCCAGTAGTCGTGCAGGTGACTGGCGACCGTGGGCTTGACGACCGTGACGCCGCCCGCGGTGGTGGTCGTGGTGGTCATGCGTCGGCTCCCGGAGGCGTGATGTCGACGAAACCGGCGGCGGCCGGTTTCTCGGGCGGCAGGCCGAGGTTTCCGCTGCGGCCGGAGGTGATGAGTTCGACGACCTGGGAGTGGGTCACGTCGCTGGTCTTCACCTGTGCTGCCATGCGGCCGAGGTAGAGCGCGGCGATGCGGTCGGAGACGGCGAAGACGTCGTTCATGTTGTGGGAGATCAGGACGACACCGAGGCCGTTGTCGGCGAGGCGGCGAACGAGTTCGAGGACCTGGGCGGTCTGGGCGACACCGAGGGCGGCGGTGGGCTCGTCGAGGATGACCACGCGGCTGTTCCAGAGCACGGCCTTGGCGATGGCGACGGTCTGGCGCTGGCCGCCGGAGAGGCTCGCGACGAGCTGGCGCAGGCTCTTGACGGTGCGTACGGAGAGACTGGCGAGGGTGTCGCCGGCCATCTGCTCCATGGTGGGTTCGTCGAGGACGAGGCCGCGGACCTTCTCCCGCCCGAGGAACATGTTCTGAACGATGTCGAGGTTGTCGCACAGGGCGAGGTCCTGGTAGACGACCTCGATGCCGAGGCTGGCGGCGTCGCGGGGGCTGTGGATCGCCACCTGGTCGCCGTCGAAGGTCATCGTGCCCGCATCGATGGTGTAGATGCCGCTGATGCATTTGACCAGGGTCGACTTGCCGGCGCCGTTGTCGCCGACGAGGGCGGTGACCTCGCCGGGGTAGACGCTGAGTCCGACGTCGTGCAGGACTTGGACGGGACCGAAGCTTTTGTCGATCCCGCGCAGCTCCAGTAGAGGTGTCGCGGCCACGGATGGTTCTCCTTCTCGATGCGGCGCCGCCCACGCCCGGCTAAGGCGTGGGCGGCGTCGTGCTTCGGCGTTCTACCGCGGTCAGCTCACGCCGTACTCGGTGCACAGCTTGGCGAAGTCGCCCGTGCACAGCTGGTCCTTGGTCACGAAGCCGTCGGCGACGACGTCCTTGACGTTCTCCTTGAAGATCGCCTTCGGGGTGAGCAGGACGGACGGCACGTCCTTGCCCGACTCCACATCCTTCACGCTCTGGGAGACGGACTTCTGCTCGCCCTTGGCGAGCGAGATGGCGAGGTCGGCGGCGGCGTCGGCCTCCTGCTTGATCGCCTTGTAGACGGTCATGCACTGGTCGCCGGCGAGCACGTTCTGCAGGCCCTGCACGGTGGCGTCCTGGCCGGTGACCGGCACCTTGCCGTTGAGCTTGTTCTTCTTGAGCACCGCGATCGCGGCGTTGCCCAGGCCGTCGTTGGCGGCCAGCACGCCCTTGATGTCCTTCTTCTGGGTCAGCATCTGCTCGAAGATCGTGCCACCCTGCGCGTTGTCCCAGTCCGGCACCGACTGGTCCGGGCCCTTCACGTAGTCACCCGACTCGTACTTCGGCTTCAGCACCGAGTCGTAGCCCTCCTTGAAGAGGGTCGCGTTGTTGTCGGTGGGGGAGCCGTTGAGCTCGGCGACCATCGGTTTGGTGGCCTTCATGTCGGTCAGGCACTTGACCAGACCTTCGCCCTGCAGCTTGCCGACCGCCACGTTGTCGAACGACACGTAGTACTTCGCGCCGCCGTTCAGGGTGAGCCGGTCGTAGTCGATCGTCGCGATACCCGCCGACGCCGCCTTGTCGAGGACCGCCTTACCCGTACCGGAGTCCAGGTTGACGATCATGAGGACCTTGACGCCGCTCGAGATCATGCCGTCGGCGATGGTCTGGAACTGGCTCTTGTCACCCTGGGCGTTCTGGATGTCGGCCGGCACGCCCGCCGCGTCGAACGCCGCCTTCAGGAACTTGGGGTCGTCGGAGGCCCATCGCTGGGAGCTCGCGGTGTCGGGCAGGATGACGCCGATCTTGCCGACGGATGAGCCGCTGGTGCCCCCGCTGCCGGAGTCGGTACCGCTGTCGCCGCCGCATGCGGCCATGCTGCCGCTGGCCAGCAGACCTGCCGCGGCAAGAGCGAACATTCCCTTACGCATTCCTAGTGTCCTCTCGGATCAATCCGGATCTTGCCTCGGATTCCTCGCGCGCGCAGCCGGGATGCCACTCCATGATGTTTTTGTTGCGTCGGGCAACGTATTCCCGTGGCACGGTGCAGCACAACCGGCATGGCGTACTCACAACGTGACGCTAGGTCACTTCGCGATCCGAAATCGGAGGTTCTCCGGAGAAAGATCCGGTTTGGTCGTAACGGTGTCGTAACGGTGCGGGACTTATGTCCGGATCCTGGCCGTGGCGGCCTCGGTCAGCCGGATCAGGTCCGCAGGGGCCATCGACACCTGCAATCCCCGCCGGCCGGCCGAGACGTACATCCGCTCGAGCGCGGTCGCGGAGTCGTCGATCACCGTGGGCAGTCGCTTGCGCTGACCGAGCGGGCTGATGCCGCCGCGCACGTAACCGCTGCTGCGTTCGGCAGCGGCCCGGTCGGCCAGCGTCGCCCGCTTCCCACCGGCCGCCCCGGCCAGCGCCTTCAGATCAAGATCCCCGGTCACCGGTACGACGGCCACGGTCAGCGCCCCGTCCACCTCGGCGATCAGCGTCTTGAACACCGACTCCAGGGGTACGCCCAGCGCCTCGGCCACCAGCGCGCCGTAGTTGGGGGCGTCCGGCGAAACGTCGTACGGGTGCAGCTCGTGCGGCACCTTCGCCGCGGACAGCACTACGGTCGCCGGCGTCCCGGCCGCCTTCTTAGCCACGATCAGCGAGGTTAACGGCACAGCAGTACGGTCGGCGCGCCCGCCACCCGGGTCAGCACGATCGACGCCGAGCCGCTGCCCCGCAGGCGCAGGTCACGGCGGAGCTGCTCGGGCTCCAACGCCGATCCGCGCTTACGGATCTCGGCGCGCCCCACCCCACGTTCGCGCAGCAACGCGC
This sequence comes from Actinoplanes sp. NPDC051475, assembly GCF_040689425.1. Classification (NCBI taxonomy): domain Bacteria; kingdom Bacillati; phylum Actinomycetota; class Actinomycetes; order Micromonosporales; family Micromonosporaceae; genus Actinoplanes; species Actinoplanes sp. NPDC051475. Next base: position 370,464 of record NZ_JBFAZZ010000004.1, on the reverse strand, counting down.
GCAGCCGCTTGAGCGAGAAGGGCAGCACGTCCGTGATCTCCAGGCGGCGGGCGTACGGCGTGTCCACGGGATCGTCGGTGTGGACGTACGCGATCTCCGGGTCGGCGAGCCGGCCGCCGATCTCCGCCGCGAATTCGGCGACGAGGTGCGAGCGGACGACCGCCGGATCCGGGTCGTACAGGAACCGGCCCACCGGTCCGACCGGCGCCGCTTCGAACCCCGAGCCGTGCAGCCCGGCCCCCGACGGCAATAGACTCGCCCGCCGTGCGAATTCCGCGAGCGGCCCGCACCAGAACGCCGCCTCGACCAGGTCGCCGTGGACGCTGACCCATTCGCCCTCGGCGCCCGGTGGCAGCAGGGCATGGTCGATGCCGGGTGCCAGCTTCAACACCGTCCGCGGCACCCGCCCGGGCAGCGCCGCGATGAAGTCCCACGGTGGCGACCACGACTGCGGGTCCATGACCCGGCCACGACCCGCGCGGCGGCGGGCCGGATCGGCGAAGACCGCGTCGAACTTCTCCACCTCGACCGTGGTGGCGTCCGCGCACTCCACGGTCACCAGCTCGGCGAGGCCGGCGGCAGCCGCGTTCGCCTGGGCCGCCGCCGCGGTCAGGGGATCGGCGTCCACCGCGTACACCTGGATCCCGTGCCGGGCCGCGGCCAGCGCATCCGATCCCAGCCCGCAGCCCAGGTCGGCGAGGGTCTCGACGCCGGCGGCCCGCAGCCGGGCGGCGCGGCGGTGGGCCACCACCGCGCGGGTCGCCTGCTCGAAGCCGGGCCGGGTGAAGAACATCGCCGCCGCCTCGGCCCCGAACTTGCTCTCCGCGCGTCGCCGCAGGTCGGTCTGGGTGAGCGCAGCGGCGGCGAGCGGCGCGGCGATACCGCGCGACCGCAGGGCCGAGGCCGCTGCCAAGGGATCTCCGCCGGCCACCTCGGCCGCGGCCGCAAGAGCCTCGGACCCTTCCGGGGTACGCAGGGAGGCGAGCAGTTCGAGGTCCACGGGAGTCATTCTGCCGTGTTGGCACTCTCCTTGACGGAGTGCTAGTTCCGGCATAATCTCCGATTAGCACTCTCAACCCGAGGGTGCCAGCGCGCGCCCCGTCCCGGGGAGTGCGCTTGCGCCAGGCGGACCGGCACCCGCGACGACGGCCCCGCCCGGTGGCATGAGGCATGAGATCGGCCGAAGCTGGCCGGCGAAACCTGTACCCAGGAGGGTATGCCCGTGACTACCGCGACCAAGGTTGCGATCAAGCCGCTCGAGGACCGGATCGTGGTCCAGGCGAACGAGGCTGAGACGACCACGGCGTCGGGCATCGTGATCCCCGACACCGCCAAGGAGAAGCCGCAGGAGGGCACCGTCCTCGCTGTAGGCCCGGGCCGCATCGACGACAAGGGCAACCGCATCCCGGTTGACGTCAAGGTCGGCGAGACGGTCCTCTACTCGAAGTACGGCGGCACCGAGGTCAAGTACGCCGGCGAGGAGTACCTGGTGCTCTCCGCCCGCGACGTCCTCGCGGTCATCGAGAAGTGACCTACTGACAGTGCTTCCCGCCCTGGCCCGCACCTGGGGCCAGGGCGGTGGTGCGTGAAGGGACCTACACATGGCGAAGATCCTCAGTTTCTCTGACGACGCCCGGCACCTGCTGGAGCACGGCGTCAACACGCTCGCCGACACGGTCAAGGTCACCCTCGGCCCGCGCGGCCGCAACGTCGTCCTCGACAAGAAGTTCGGCGCACCCACGATCACCAACGACGGCGTCACGATCGCCAAGGAGATCGAGCTCACCGACCCGTACCAGAACCTCGGTGCCCAGCTCGTCAAGGAAGTGGCGACCAAGACCAACGACGTCGCCGGCGACGGCACCACCACGGCCACCGTGCTCGCCCAGGCGCTGGTCCGCGAGGGCCTGCGCAACGTGACCGCCGGCGCCAACCCCATCGGCCTCAAGCGGGGCATGGACCAGGCCGCCGAGGCCGTCTCCAAGGCTCTGCTGGCCAAGGCGGTCGAGGTCGGCGACCACAAGTCGATCGCCAACGTCGCCACCATCTCGGCCCAGGACGCCACCATCGGCGAGCTGATCGCCGAGGCGATGGACCGGGTCGGCCGCGACGGTGTCATCACCGTCGAGGAGGGCTCCGCGCTCAGCACCGAACTCGTCGTCACCGAGGGTCTGCAGTTCGACAAGGGCTTCATCTCGCCGAACTTCGTGACCGACGCCGAGGCGCAGGAGGCCGTGCTCGAGGACGCGTACATCCTCATCACGACCCAGAAGATCTCCAGCGTCGAGGAGCTGCTCCCGCTGCTGGAGAAGGTTCTCCAGGCCGGCAAGCCGCTGCTCATCATCGCCGAGGACGTCGAGGGCCAGGCCCTGTCGACCCTCGTGGTGAACGCGCTGCGCAAGACCTTCAAGGTCGCCGCGGTGAAGGCCCCCGGCTTCGGGGACCGCCGCAAGGCGATGCTGCAGGACATGGCGATCGCGACCGGTGGCGAGCTCATCGCCCCCGAGCTCGGCTACAAGCTCGACCAGGTCACCGTCGACATGCTGGGCTCCGCCCGGCGCGTCGTGGTCGACAAGGAGAACACCACCATCGTCGACGGCGGTGGCAAGAAGTCCGAGATCGAGGACCGCGTCGCGCAGATCCGCAAGGAGATCGAGGCCTCGGACTCGGACTGGGACCGCGAGAAGCTCTCCGAGCGCCTGGCCAAGCTCTCCGGCGGCATCGCCGTCATCCAGGCCGGCGCCGCGACCGAGGTCGAGATGAAGGAGCGCAAGCACCGCATCGAGGACGCCATCTCGGCGACCAAGGCCGCGGTCGAGGAGGGCACCGTCCCCGGCGGCGGCGCCGCCCTGGCGCACATCGTCTCGGCACTCGACGGCAACCTCGGCCTCACCGGCGAGGAGGCGGTCGGCGTCTCGATCGTCCGCAAGGCGCTGGTGGAGCCGCTGCGCTGGATCGCGCAGAACGCCGGCCACGACGGCTACGTCGTGGTGGGCAAGGTCGCCGAGCTGGGCTGGGGCCACGGCCTCAACGCGGCCACGGACGAGTACGTCGACCTCGCCGCCTCCGGCATCATCGACCCGGTCAAGGTGACCCGCAACGCGGTCTCCAACGCCGTGTCGATCGCCGGCCTGCTGCTCACCACGGAGGGTCTCGTGGTGGAGAAGCCGGCCGAGCCGGAGCCCGCCGCGGGCGGCGGCCACGGGCACAGCCACGGTGGCCACGGCCACCAGCACGGCCCGGGCTTCTGACCGGTAGTTTCGGCGAAAGGGCGCGTCGCTTCCGCGGCGCGCCCTTCTCGTGTGTGATGCAGAACCGGGGAAAGGTGCGCGGATGATCGTCGTCGTGGAGGGACCCACCGCGGCCGGGAAGACCTCCTGGTGCCGCCGGTACGTCGGCAGACACGTGGCCGAGTACCAGATGACCGGCCGCGAACCGGCGGACGCCGTCGCGCTCGCCCGCCACTGGGTGCGGGCCGGCACGCAACGCTGGGCCACGGCCCTCGACCTGGAACGCGAGGACGGCATCGCGTTCTGCGACACCGACCCGGTGAAGTTGCACTACGCGTGGGGAATGGCGGCGCTCGGGCTCGCACCGCGCGCGCAGTTCGACCGGGAGCTGGCGGTCACCCGGGAGGCGTTCCGCAGCGGGCGGCTGGGCTTCGCCGACGCCGTCCTCGTGAGCCTGCCGGACATCGCGACGCTGCAGCTCCGCCGCGACGGGGACGAGACCCGCCGGCGGCGCAACTTCGCCGCACATGTGCAGCTCAGGGAGCCCTTGCAGCAGTGGTACGCGGCCCTGGAGAGCTTGTCGCCGGGACGGGTCGTCTGGGACCTGCCCGCGACCGGGGTGCCGAAGCTGCCCGAGCCGCGGGCCGAGCGGTGCGCGGTGGAACTGCTCGACTCGCTGGTCGCGGCGTTGCCGCCACTGCGACCGGCCGTCATGACTTCGTAAGAGCCATTCCCGGGCAGGCGCGGCAGGATGGATCGCGTGAAGCTTTCCGGTCCTCCCGCTGCTCCTGCCCCGGGCGGGGCCGCCTCGCTCCGGGCCGCCCTTCTGCGGGCAGGCCTGGCCGGGGTGGCGGCTGCCGCGGCGGGGCTCGGGCTCGGCGAAGTGGTGGCCGCCTTCATCGGACCGCAATCCTCTCCGCTTCTCGCCGTCGGGGGCGTGGTGGTCGACACCGTTCCCGGGCCGGTCAAGGACTTCGGCATCGCCGTCTTCGGCACGCATGACAAGACGGCGCTCATCACGGGCACGATGGTGCTGCTGGCCGGCTATGCCGCCGCGGTGGGCATGGCGGCGCTGCGCTCCTGGGTTCTCGCCCTGGGCGGGGTCGCGCTCTTCACCGTCATCGGCGTGGTCGCCGCGCTGACCCGGCACGATGCGGGTCTCGCCGCCGCGGTGCCCTCCCTCGTGGCCGGCCTGGTGGCGGCCACCGCGCTGCGCTATCTGATCGCTCTCGCCGCCTCCGTCTCTTCTCCGGACGCACCCGTGGCGGCTCCGCCGCCGCTCGACGGTGGCCGGCGCCGCTTTCTCGTCGGCGTCGGCATCGCGGCGGCCGTGGGGGCCGTCGGCGGTTTCGGCGGCCGCTACCTGACCTCCCGCCGCGCGGTCACCGCCGCCCGGCAGGCCGTGGTGCTGCCCCCGCCGGCGCAACCGCCCCCGCCGATCCCGCCCGGCGCCCAGGTCCCGGGGGCGACGGCCTACGTCACCTCGGCCGCCGACTTCTACCGCATCGACACTTCGCTGTACCCGCCCCAGGTCGACCCCGCCTCCTGGCAGTTGCACATCCACGGCATGGTCCGCAACCCCCTCACCATCACCTGGGAACAGCTGCTGCAGCGCCCGATGGTCTCGCGCTACGTCACGCTCGCCTGCGTCTCCAACGACGTGGGCGGCGACCTCATCGGCAACGCGCTCTGGCTCGGCACCCCGATCAAGGCCCTGCTCGACGAGGCCCAGCCGCTGCCGGAGGCGGACCAGGTGGTGTCCCGCTCGGTCGACGGCTGGACCTGCGGCACCCCGGCATCCGTCCTGCGCGACGGTCGCGACGCCCTCCTCGCCATCGGCATGAACGGCCGGCCCCTCCCGGTGCCCCACGGCTTCCCGGTCCGCATGGTCGTCCCCGGCCTGTACGGCTACGTCTCCGCCTGCAAGTGGATCACCGAGATCGAGCTGACCCGGTTCGCTGACTTCGACGCGTACTGGGTGCCCCGGGGCTGGTCGGCCCAGGCACCCATCAAGACGCAGTCCCGCATCGACACACCCCGCGACGGCGCCCGCCGCAAACCGGGAACGGTGACGATCGCCGGCGTGGCCTGGGCCCAGCACCGCGGCATCACCAAGGTGGAAGTCCAGGTCGACGCGCAACCCTGGGCGACGGCAACGCTGGCGCCCGCGGTGTCCGCGGACACCTGGGTCCAATGGTCACACCAGTGGCAGGCAACGCCGGGCGACCACACGCTGAGGGTTCGCGCGACGGACGCCGACGGCCAGACGCAGACGAGCACCCGAGCCTCGCCAGCCCCGGACGGCGCCACGGGCTGGCACACCGTGCAGATCACCGTGGAGTGAGCCCAGCTTGCGTCCTGGTGCGCTCGCCCCCCAGGGCGAACCGAACGTCGTCCTGCCCGGTCTACCCGGATCGCTGCGCGGAACGCCCGCACGCCCGTTTGCGCCGCACCCGGATCGCGTCGTCGTTGTCGCCGGCGTCGGTGCCCTCGGCGCCGGCGTCGCGATGTGCCGCTGGGGTCGGTGTGCCAATCGGGCTTGCCGTCAAGCCCGCCGTGCGCGGCTTGTGCGTGCGCAAATCGGATGGTCACGCTGGCGGCACGCGGCTGACCAGGCAGGATGCATCACCGGGGAGTCGCGGCGGGCGGGATGGGCGGACACAACCGGTTGATCGGGTGTCACGCGAAAGCCGCACTTTTCGTCCGACGTCAAGGGGAAGTTCGCTCATACGGTGGCTTGCATGTTCACCGATGCGGCTGACATGCCGTTACAAACGCCGACGCGGCTCCCGGCCGGGAACCGCGTCGTCAGGTGTGTGGTGGTGATGCCGCGCGTCGGGCGGCGTCAGGCCGCCGGTGCTTGCCGTTGTGCCGGCACCGTGGACTTGTGGGGCCGGCCGAGGCGTGCCTCGAGCCGGGCAAGGTCGACCCGTCCGTGATGCCGATCGGCAAGGTCATCCCAGCCGACCGCGAGCAGCCGCAGCCGCTCCGCTTCGCTGAAACCTCCCCAGACGCCGTAAGGCTCACGGACAGCCAGCGCGTGGGCGGCGCACTCGGCCCGTACCGGGCATGCGCCGCACATGGCCTTGGCCTTCGCCTCCCGGCGATTGCGGGAAGATCCGCGCTCGCCGTCGGGGTGGAAGAACTGGGCGCTGTCGCGCCCCCTGCACAGGCCGAGTCGCTGCCAGTCCCAAAGGTCGGCGATGGGCCCGGGCAGTCTACGAACGTTCGACATCAACACCCTCCTCCCGCGCGGCACCGCGGAGTGTTGTCATGAAGGGCCTGACTCAGGCCTGCCGCCCGTGTACCCCGGCAAACGTCGGATCACACACGAGTTGTCGATGTCTTCGCCTGCCGTATCTCACTGGTGCCGAAAGCCGTACCGATCTTTCCCATTTTTTCCATCTAAAGCGCGTAATGCTGCGGCCCTCGCGTGATCTCCTCTGAGAGAGAAGGAGGATCACTGTGCGTACCGTCCTCGTGTGCGTCCGTACCCCACTGGCGGCCCAGACCGTCGCGTCCACCGCGGCCCGGCTCGGCATGACCGGGGTGGTTCGGACAGCGGTGAGCGAGACCGAGGCCATGATCCGTCTGGCTGAAAGGCCGGCCGAGGTGGTTCTGGCCGACACCGCCGTGACCCGTCCCGACAGCGTCGGTTTCACCCGGCGCGTCCTCGCCCGCGCCCCACAGGCGCAGGTCGTTCTCTTCGGCGCGGAAGACCCCCGGGTCGCCGCCGCCACGGTCGCCGCCGGCGCCCGTGGCGTCATCCGCGGTGTCGAGCACGACCTGGTCAGTGTGGTCGCCAAGGCGCTCCTGCTCCTGCTGTTGCCGGTACGCCCGCAGGGCATGCCGATCAACGGCGCGAACGCCCAGCCCGCGGCCGTGGGCGGAGCGGGGCGCAACAACAACTCGGCTGCCGCCCGCGGGCTGCACCGTGACGGCCTGGCGATGGCCGGCACCCCGAACTCCGCGGGGATCCCGGCCATGCTGCCGAACTCGCCGATGGTCCCCTCCCAGCGGGGGGACGGCTCGGAGATCGACCCGGCGACCGGGCGACCCCTGGTCTGGCCGGGCAACGACCCCCGGGTCGGCGAGGCGGCTCCGGCCGGCCGCCGCCTGACGCTCACCGAGCGGGAGCTCCAGGTGCTGCGGGGGATGGCCGACGGCAAGAGCAACGCCGAGATCGGCCGGGAGCTCTTCGTGTCCGAGGACACGGTGAAGACCCACGCCCGGCGGCTCTTCCGCAAGCTCGGTGCCCGCGACCGCGCCCACGCGGTGGCGGCCGGATTCCGCGCCGGCCTGGTGGCCTGACGAGAACACATCGCCGGCGGCATCAGACGTGGCGATCAAGGCCGGGCGGGGTGGCCCGGTCAGATCGGCCGCAGGTGATCAGGCGACCGCGGGTCGGCCGCAGGTGAACGAGCGACGGCGGGTCTCCCACAAGGGCGGCCCGCCGTCGGCGTCGGTCAGTCTTCGGTAGGTCTCAGGACGGCTCGTCGTCCGTCCCCTCCGTCAGGGTGTCGTGTACGCCATCCGCATAACCCCGCGCGTACTCCCACGTGACGTAGTGATCCGGATCCGGGTCGTAAGCCGGCTCATGCACCCGCGGCCGCCCGCTGGACAGCAGATGGCGCAGGTTTCCCCGCAGCAGGTCCCAGTCGAAGTAGTGCGGTTCGTGGCAGTCCTCGCACTCGATCACCAGGCCGCGGATCCCCGTCGGGCTCAGCAGCGCCTGGTAGATCTCCAGGTCAGACAGGTCCTCGAGCACGTCCTGCCGCTCGACCTCGGTCAGCGGATCCTGCTCGGCGTCCTCGGCGAGGTCGTCGAGTCCCGCGGCCGGGTCGGCGGGGTCGCCGTTGAACGGGTCGATGGGCTCTTCTTGCACGCTGTATACCGTACCCATCAAGGGGCACTGTGTGCTGGCCCGCACGTGCTGTCCGCCCCCTCGGGTACGCCCTGACCGATGAGTAGGATGTAACACTCCGCCTCTTCGCTAGGGATGATCTGTGGAAACTGACTCCGCGCGCTTGGTTCCTCTCGGTCTGACGTTCGACGACGTTCTCCTGCAGCCCGGTGAATCCGACGTGGTGCCGAGCCGGGTCAACACCATCACGCGGCTGACTCGCAACGTCGAACTCACCATCCCGCTGCTGTCCGCGGCCATGGACACGGTCACCGAGGCGCGGATGGCGATCGCGATGGCGCGCGAGGGTGGCATCGGCGTGCTGCACCGCAATCTCTCCGCGGAGGACCAGGCCGCCCAGGTCGACCTGGTGAAGCGGTCGGAGTCCGGGATGATCACCCACCCGGTCACCTGCAGCCCCAACGACACGCTGCGCGACGTCGACGCGCTCTGCGGCAGATACCGCATCTCCGGTGTGCCCGTGGTCGACGGTGACGGCACGCTGGTCGGCATCGTCACCAACCGTGATATGCGGTTCATCACTGACGACGGCGCGAAGGTGCGCGACGTCATGACGAAGAGCCCGTTGATCACCGCGCCGGTCGGGGTGACGAAGGAGGACGCGCTCGCGTTGCTCCAGCGGCACAAGGTCGAGAAGCTGCCGCTGGTCGACGACAGCGGGCGGCTGCGGGGCCTCATCACCGTCAAGGACTTCACGAAGAGCGAGCAGTTCCCGAACGCGACGAAGGACCCCCAGGGCCGGCTGCGCGTGGCGGCCGCGATCGGCGTGGGCGACGAGTCCTACAAGCGGGCCCGGGGCCTCATCGACGCCGGCGTGGACGTGATTATCGTCGACACCTCGCACGGCCACCAGCGGCAGGTGCTCGACATGATCGCCCGGCTGAAGAAGGACACCACCACCGAGATCGTGGGCGGCAACGTCGCCACGTACGCGGGCGCCAAGGCGATGGTCGAGGCGGGCGCCGACGCGGTGAAGGTCGGTGTGGGGCCCGGCGCGATCTGCACCACCCGGATCGTCGCGGGTGTCGGCGTTCCCCAGATCACCGCGGTGATGGAGGCGGCCCGGGCCTGCAAGCCCGCCGGCGTGCCGGTGATCGCGGACGGCGGCGTCCAGTATTCCGGCGACATCGCCAAGGCGATCGTGGCGGGCGCCGAGACCGTGATGCTCGGCGGTCTGCTCGCCGGTTCCGAGGAGAGCCCCGGCGACCTCATCTTCGTCAACGGCAAGCAGTTCAAGTCGTACCGGGGGATGGGTTCGCTCGGCGCGATGCAGTCGCGCGGGCAGGCGAAGTCCTACTCCAAGGACCGCTACTTCCAGCACGACGTGCCGGAGGAGAAGCTGGTTCCCGAGGGCGTCGAGGGCCAGGTGCCCTACCGCGGCCCGCTGTCGCGGGTGATGGCGCAACTCGTCGGCGGACTGCGCCTGTCGATGGGTTACGCGGGAGCGGAGACCATCGCGGACTTGCAGGAGCGCGGTCAGCTCATCAGGATTACCGCTGCGGGTCTCAAGGAGAGCCACCCGCACGACATCCAAATGACCGTCGAAGCCCCCAACTACCACTCCCGCTAACCCGTAAAGAGGTAACCGACATGCGCGACGTGGTGGAGATCGGGCTCGGCAAGACCGCCCAGCGCGGGTATCACCTGGACGACATCGCGATCGTCCCGAGCCGCCGCACCCGGGACGTGGATGACGTGTCCACCGACTGGAAGGTGGACGCGTACCCGTTCCGGATCCCCTGCGTCGCGCACCCGTCGGACGCCACCATGAGCCCCGCGTCGGCGATCGCCCTGGGCCGCCTCGGCGGTCTGGGCGTGCTCAACGCCGAGGGTCTGTGGACCCGCTACGAGGACCCGACCAAGATCCTCGAGGAGCTCGCCTCCCTCGACGAGGAGGCCGACGCCACCAAGCGCCTCCAGGAGGTCTACTCCGAGCCGATCCGGCCCGAGCTGATCGCCGAACGCGTCAGGACCATCCGCGATGGCGGCGTCACCGTCGCCGTCCGGGTGTCGCCGCAGCACACCCTTGCGCTCGCCCCGGTGATCCTCGACGCCGGCGTCGACCTGCTCGTCATCCAGGGCACGCTGGTCAGCGCCGAGCACGTGTCCACGACGGACGAGCCGCTGAATCTCAAGGAGTTCATCGCCGACCTCGACCTTCCGGTCATCGTGGGCGGGTGCACGGATTACAAGACCGCACTGCATCTGATGCGTACGGGCGCAGCCGGCGTGATCGTCGGCGTCGGTGCCGACGAGTGGTCCACAACGGACACCGTGCTGGGCATCCGGGTGCCGATGGCGTCCGCGATCGCCGACGCGGCGGCGGCGCGTCGCGACTATCTCGACGAGACCGGTGGCCGCTACGTCCACCTGATCGCGGACGGGGGCATCCAGACGTCCGGCGACATCGCCAAGGCGATCGGCTGCGGCGCCGATGCGGTGATGCTCGGCGAGCCACTGTCTCTCGCCGAGGGTGCCCCGGCGGGTGGCGCCTGGTGGCACTCGGCGGCCAGCCACCCGAGCCTGCCCCGGGGCGGCTTCTGCATCGCCGGCGAGCCGGACGGCACCCTGGAGGAGATCCTCTACGGGCCCGCCGACCGGCCCGACGGCCAGCTCAACCTGTTCGGCGGTCTCAAGCGCGCCATGGCCAAGTGCGGCTACCACGACGTCAAGGAATTCCAGAAGGTGAGCCTCGTCCTCGACAAATGAGGGTGCTTCTCCCCCGTAGGGTCGTACCTACGTGACACGGGGGGAGCAGTAGGCGATGCGGGTGGTAATCGCGGCGGTCACCGTCGCCGTGCTGGCTTTGAGTGGTTGCAGCGACGACAAGAAGGAACAGCCGCGAGCCGGCGCCGCGCCGAGTTTCGCGCCGGGGTCCGACGGCGCCGGCGACCCGTACTTCCCGACGTACGGCAACGGGGGGTACGACGTCGCCGGGTACGACCTCAAGCTCAAGTACGACCCGGCAAGCGGGAAGCTCGAGGGCAGCGCGACGATCACGGCCACCGCGACGCAGGACCTGTCCCGCTTCGACTTCGACCTGGCCCACCTGACCGCGAGCAAGGTGACCGTGGACGGGCAGGCCGCCACCAGCAAGGCGGAGAAGAACGAGCTGGTGGTCACCCCTGCCGCGGGTGTCGCGAAGGGTAAGGCGTTCACCGTCGTCGTCGAGTACGGCGGCGAGCCCAAGGCGCTGACCAACGAGGCGCTCGGCGACGGCGGCTGGATGCGGACCAAGGACGGCGGTTTCGCGCTCGGCCAGCCGGAGTCGGCGAGCACCTGGTTCCCGGTCAACGACCACCCGAAGGACAAGGCGACGTTCGCGCTCGCCATGACCGTGCCCGAGGGCGTCGAAGCGATCAGCAACGGGGTGCCGGCGGAGCGGGCGACCGCCGGCGGGTGGACCACCTGGCGCTGGACCGAGTCGAAGCCGATGGCCAGCTATCTCGCCACGGTGGTCATCGGCCAGTACAGGATCACGAGCAGCACCCACGCCGGCAAGCCGATGGTCATCGCGATTCCCGAGTCGCTGCCCGCGGACGGTCCCGCCGCCCGGTCCCTCGCCCGGACCGGCGAGATCACCGACTTTCTGGCGACGCAGTTCGGGCCGTACCCGTTCGACGCGTACGGCGGGGTGGTGATCGACGACGCCCGGGTCGGGTACGCGCTGGAGACCCAGTCCCGCCCGGTGTACGGCAGCGTCTTCTTCCGCACCCAGCCCAACCCCGTGGTCGTCGCGCACGAACTGGCCCACCAGTGGTACGGCGACAGCGTGGCCCTCGAGCGCTGGCAGGACATCTGGCTGAACGAGGGCTTCGCCACGTACGCGGAATGGCTCTGGCAGGAGCACAAGGGTGAGCAGACCGCCCAGCAGGCGTTCGACCGGGCCTACAAGGGTTTCGACTGGCACGTGCCGACCGGCGACCCGGGCGCGGACCGGATCTTCGGCGACGCCGTCTACCAGCGCGGCGCGATGATCGTGCACGCCCTGCGCAAGACGATCGGCGACGACGCGTTCTTCGCGCTGCTGAAGAAGTTCCCGGCCGACCACCGCGACGGCAACGCCACCACCGACGATTTCATCAATGCCGCGGAGCAGGTCTCCGGCAAGGACCTCGCCGACTTCTTCCAGGGCTGGCTCTTCGGCACGACACCCCAGCCGAAACCTACTTCTTGATCAGCTCGGGGTGCTCGGCGAGGTACGCGCCCGGGTCGCCCGCCGCCACGGCCCGCAGGAACGCGCGCCCGGTCGCGTCAAGCTGCTCGCCGATGTAGCCGCCGTTGTGGAAGACCGAGTCGCCGGGCAGGCCCACCGAGGTCAAGCCGGAGGGGGCCAGGTCGCGCAGCGCGTACGCGTACTCGATCGGTGTCCGCGTCCCGGAGACGACCAGGGTGTCGCCCAGCGCGGTGAGCACCGCCTGGAGCTTGGTCCGGTCGGTTGCCAGACCGGCGTCCTCGGCCTGGGTGAGCAGCGCCTTGACCAGTTGCCGCTGGTGCCGCTGGCGGGTGTAGTCCCCGCCGGCGGTGTAGCGCTGCCGCGCGTAGTCGATGGCCTGCCAGCCGACCAGCTTGCGGGTGCCGGGCAGGTACGTCGCCTGCGGACCCACGTAGCCGCCGCCACCCGGGCGCAGCGTACGGGCGGTGCCGTCCGGGCGGCGGTGCTGCGACACCACCTTCTGGTCGATCGTCATGGTGACGCCGCCGAGCGCATCGGTCAGCCGGCTGAGCCCGTCGAACGTCAGGATCGCGCCCGCGTCGAAGGACCGGATGCCGGTGTACCTGCTGATGGTCCGGGAGAGCAGCTCGTACCCCTGGGCGACGTTCGCCCGGTCCGTTCCGGGCACCCTTGCGCCGTAACTCATCGCTTCGGTGAGTTTGTGCCGGCCGCCGCCGTAGCCGTTGCGCGCGAACGCGGGGATGTCGACCCTCAGATCCCGGGGCAGCGAGTACAGATATCCGGTCTTCAGGCCCGCATCGACGTGCAGCAGCATGATGGCGTCGGCGTGCGGTTGCCAGTCCGGGATGCTCACCCGGGTGTCGACGCCGATCAGCAGCAGGTCGAGCGGCCCGGTGAGGTCCGCGCCCGGCGGCGGGGCGGGGCTGGCCGTCGTGGGCACAGCGCTCGCCGTCGGCGCGCTGGGTGCGGGCGCCGCCGTGGGCTCACCGGAGTCGCCGCGAAGGGTGAAGGCGAACGCCGTACCGGCCCCCAGCAGCACTATCACGGCCGCCAGGACGATCCACAAGCCTCGCTTGGTCCGCATGTTGGAACAGTAATTGACGCTAACAAGCTGCTCAATGGCCCAAGATCTCGTCTTTTGGAACGGGGTATGGACAAGAACAAGATCGCCCGTACGCTGACCGCCGCGATTCGCCGAGGCGGCGGTCGATAACGGGGAGGCCGTCCTACATGAAGCTCGTTCCACGACGCGTCGTCGTCGCGGCGCTGTCGGCTGCGGTCGTCGCCGCGACCGCCGGTGTCTCGACCTGGGCCCTGGCCGATGAGACGCCGGACGCTCCCGTTCGGCTCGTCGTCGGGCTCAAATCCGGCGTCGGCACCGCCGCCCCGCTGGGCGCGGTGTCCGCGATGGGCGTGCGTGAGATCGACGCCGCGGGTCCGGCGCAGCAGGCCATGTCGGCGCTGCGGGCGCAGACCATCGAGGTCTCCCCGGCCCGCAAGGACCGCGTGATCGCCGCGCTCAAGAGCAACCCGGACGTCGCGTACGTCGAGGTCGACCGGGTCCGGAAGATGACCGCCGTCACGCCGGACGACCCCTTCTACACCGGCAAGGACGAGGACGAACCGCACCTCCCGCTGCAGGTTGAGGTCGACAACGTCCGGCTTCCCGAGGCGTGGGAGACCACAACGGGCGACGCCGCCGTCAAAATCGCGGTGGTGGACACCGGCGTGACGAAGACCGGCGACCTCGCGGACGCGGTCCTCGACGGCTACAACTACGTCAGCAACACCACCAACGCGGCCGACGACGTCAGCGGCGCGGGACCCAACGGCCACGGCACCGCGGTCGCGTCGCTGATCGCGGGGCGCGGCAACAACGGCGAGGGCATGGCCGGCGGCTGCTGGAGCTGCAAGATCATCCCGGTCAAGGTGCTCGACAAGAACGGCAACGGCTACGACAGCAACGTCGCCAAGGGCATCGTGTACGCGACCAAGGCGGGCGCGAAGATCATCAACCTGTCGCTGGGCGGCTCCGGCTCCAGCCAGGTGCTCGCCGACGCGGTGTCGTACGCGAACCTCAAGGGCGTGCTCGTCGTCGCGGCGGCGGGTAACGAGGGTGGCACCACCCATGAGACCGCCAAGCAGTATCCGGCGGCGTACTCCGACGTGGTCGCCGTCGGCGCGACGGGCCGCAACACCGACCAGCGGGCCGGCTTCTCCAGCTTCAACAAGAGCGGCGACACCTGGGTCGACATCGCGGCACCCGGCGTCGTCGCCGCCATGGACCGGTACGGCAACTACCACACCGGCTGGCCCGGCACGTCGTTCGCGGCGCCGATGGTCTCCGGGGTGGCCGGGCTCATCAAGACCGTGCACCCCGACTACACCGGCTGGTCGATGCAGCGCGCGCTGCTGAAGTCGGCGCGGCCGATCTCGCCCTCCGGCTGGGTCACGTACGGCATGCTCGACGCCGCGAAGGCGCTGACGATCGCCACCGACCCCGAGCCGCCGACGCTGACCGGCCTCTCCACCCCGGGTGAGGGCTGGCGCATGCACGGCAAGGTGGCGATCAAGCCCACCGGCATCGCCGACCCCTGGTCTGGCATGCGCAACGTCGACCTGTACGTGGACGGGATCTACAAGGCCCAGGACCGCACCGCGCCGTACGAGTTCACGTACGACACCACCGGGCGCAACGGCAAGGTGGCGCTGGAGATCAGGGCGTACGACAAGGCCGGCAACCGTGCGGTCTTCAAGCGCTCGATCACCGCGGACAACATCCTGCCGACCGTGAAGATCACCAGTGGCCCGGCGAACGGCGCCACGGTCTCCGGCACCGTGAAGCTCACCGCGACCGCGTCCGACGCCAACGGCGTCCGCACGGTCGAGATGCTGATCAACGGCAAGGTGAAGCAGACGGACACCACCGCGCCGTACAACTTCAGCTTCAAGGCGTCCAGCTACGCATCCGGGATGAAGGTGCAGGTCCGGGCCACCGACGTCGCCAAGAACATCAAGTACGACGCGACGCGTACGTACAAGCGCTGACCTGATCGCGAGAAAGCCCCCGCCGAGCGCTCCCGGCGGGGGCTTTCCGCTACCCGACTACAACCGTGCGGATCCGGGTTCTGCCGGTGGTCCGGCCGACGGTGGGGTCATGATGCTGCGCTTCGTGACCGTGGGCCTGCTCGCCGGCGGTATCGCCCTGGCCGGAAGCGGCCCCGCCGCAGCCGCGCCGGCCGCGGCGCAGGCGCCGGTCTCGCTCGTCGTCGGCCTGCGGGCGGACGCCGACGCGGCACCCGAGCCCGCGACGAGCGCCGAGGTCGTCGACAAGCTCGAGGAGAACGTCGACGTCGTCGCGAGCGAGCCGTTGACCGGCGCCGTCGCCGTGGACGTGCCCGCCGGGCAGGCCGCCGAGGCCGCCGAGGCGCTGCGTGCCGACCCGTCGGTCGCCTACGTGGAGCAGGATCACATCGCGACCATCGCCGCGACCACGCCGAACGACCCGGCCTTCGCCGGCCAGTGGGGCATCGAGAAGACCGGTGTCGACGCGGCGTGGGACCGTACCCCGGGGAGCGGCGGTGTCGTCGTCGCCGTGGTCGACACCGGGGTGAAGGCCATCCCGGACTTCTCCGGCCGCCTGCTGGCGGGCCACGACTTCGTCAATGACGACAGCGATGCCACCGACGACAACGGCCACGGCACGATGGCCGCCGGGGTCATCGCCGCCGCCGGCGACAACCGCACCGGGATCGCGGGGATCTGCTGGTACTGCAAGATCCTGCCGGTGAAGGTGCTGAACGCCAAGGGCATGGGCACCTACAGCGCCATCGCCGAGGGCATCCGCTGGGCGGCCGACCACGGCGCCGACATCATCAACCTGTCGCTGGGCGGCGCGGACGACAGCGAGCTGCTGCGGGACGCCGTCACGTACGCGACCGGCAAGGGCGTCGTCGTCCTCGCCGCCGCGGGCAACGACGGCAGCCCGGCGCCGCACTATCCCGCGGCGATCCCGGCGGCCATCGCGGTCGGCGCCACGACCTCCAGTGACACCCGCTACGGCTGGTCCAACTACGGCAGCGGCTGGGTCGACATCGCCGCGCCCGGCTGCAACCCCGCTCAGGGCATGAACGGCGTCGTCGGCGAGTTCTGCGGAACGTCCTCCGCCACTCCGTTCGCCTCCGGCGTCGCGGCGCTGCTGGCGTCGACGACCCCCGTACCGAGCAGCGCCACGATCCGGGCGACGCTGATCTCCTCCGCCGCCAGGATTCCCGGCACCTGGGTGCCCACGTCGTCGGGCCGGGTGGACGCACCGGCCGCGCTCGCCGCGCTGCCGGCCGAGGACGACTCGGTCGAGCCGGCGACCTCCTTCGTGACCCCGTCCGGTTCCGCGCTGGTGCGGGGAACGGTACGGGTGTCCGCCCGCGCCGCCGACGATCAGGGCATCGCCAAGGTCGAGCTGCTCGCCAACGGCATCGTGGTCGGCGTCGACCGGGTGGCGCCGTACGCGTTCTCGTGGCGTTCGGCGATCCGCGGCGGCACCGTGGCGCTGGGGCTGCGGGCGTACGACCGCGGCGGCAATGTGGCGACCGCCACGCGCCGCGTCACGGTCGACAACTGGGGCCCGGCCGTGAAGATCACCTCTGGTCCG
Source organism: Actinoplanes sp. NPDC051475 (assembly GCF_040689425.1). Taxonomy (NCBI): domain Bacteria; kingdom Bacillati; phylum Actinomycetota; class Actinomycetes; order Micromonosporales; family Micromonosporaceae; genus Actinoplanes; species Actinoplanes sp. NPDC051475. The sequence continues at coordinate 353,482 of NZ_JBFAZZ010000004.1, read as the reverse complement.
GCGAGCGGCGCCCGCAACGTCCTCGGGACCAGGTCCGTGCGCTCGGAGGCCACCGACCACAGCGGGATCCGCCGCGCGGAACTGCTGGTCAACGGCAGGGTGGTGCAGAGCTCCACGGCGTCGCGGCACACGTTCACGGTGCCGACGGCGAAGTTCGGCAAGAGCATCAAGGTCCGGGTACGCGCATACGACCGCGCCGGCAACGTCTCGTACACCCCGACCCGCACGTGGTACCGCTGACAGCGGCTGCCCCGGCGCCCGGACGCTGCTCAGTGCGCCGGTAAACTCGCCGTCCATGAGCACACCGCGTCCGGTCCTTGTCGTCGACTTCGGCGCCCAGTACGCCCAGCTGATCGCCCGGCGGGTCCGCGAGGCGCGGGTCTACTCGGAGATCGTGCCGCACTCGATGCCGGTCGCCGACATGCTCGCGAAGAACCCGGCCGCGATCATCCTGTCCGGCGGACCGTCCAGTGTGTACGAACCCGGCGCCCCGGTGCTGGACCCCGCGCTGTTCGACAACGAGGTGCCCGTCTTCGGCATCTGCTACGGCTTCCAGGCCATGGCGCAGGCGCTCGGCGGCACGGTCGCGCACACCGGTTCGCGGGAGTACGGGCGTACTGTCCTCTCCCCGGCCTCCCAGGCCGGAACCCTGCTCCGGGAGCTCCCCGCCGACCTGCCGGTCTGGATGTCCCACGGCGACTCGGTCACGGAGGCGCCGAGCGGCTTCGCGGTGACCGCCTCCTCGGCCGGCGCGCCGGTGGCGGCGTTCGAGGACCTCGTCACCCGCCGCGCGGGCGTGCAGTTCCACCCCGAGGTGGCGCACACCCAGCAGGGCCAGGAGATGCTCAAGCGTTTCCTCTACGACATCGCCGGCCTCGAGCCCACCTGGACGTCCACCAACATCATCGAGGACCAGGTCGCGGCGATCCGCGAGCAGGTCGGCGACAAGCAGGTCATCTGCGGCCTCTCCGGCGGCGTCGACTCGGCGGTCGCGGCGGCGCTGGTGCACAAGGCGATCGGCGACCAGCTCACCTGCGTCTTCGTCGACCACGGCCTGCTGCGTGCGGGCGAGGCCGAGCAGGTCGAGAAGGACTACGTCGCGGCCACCGGCATCCGCCTCAAGGTCGTCGACGCCTCCGACGTCTTCCTCGGCCACCTCGCCGGCGTCACGGATCCCGAGCAAAAGCGCAAGATCATCGGACGGGAGTTCATCCGTACGTTCGAAGCGGCCGCCCGCGAGCTCGACGCCGAACGCCACATCGAGTTCCTGGTGCAGGGCACGCTCTACCCGGACGTGGTGGAGTCCGGGGGCGGCACCGGCACGGCCAACATCAAATCCCACCACAACGTGGGCGGGCTGCCCGACGATCTCCAGTTCGCCCTGATCGAGCCGCTCCGCACGCTCTTCAAGGACGAGGTACGGGCGCTGGGCGCGGAACTCGGCCTGCCGGAGGAGATCGTCCAGCGCCACCCGTTCCCCGGGCCGGGCCTGGCGATCCGCATCATCGGCGCGGTCGACCGCCACCGCCTCGACGTGCTGCGCGCGGCGGACCTGATCGCCCGCGAGGAACTGACGGCGGCTGGCCTGGACCGGGACGTGTGGCAGTTCCCGGTCGTGCTGCTCGCGGACGTCCGCAGCGTCGGCGTCCAGGGCGACGGCCGCACGTACGGCCACCCGGTGGTGCTGCGCCCGGTCTCCAGCGAGGACGCGATGACCGCGGACTGGTCGCGGCTGCCGTACGACGTGATCGCCCGGATCTCGACCCGCATCACGAACGAGGTCCCGGAGGTCAACAGGGTGGTCCTCGACGTCACGAGCAAGCCGCCGGGCACGATCGAATGGGAGTGACTGAGCTGCTGGCCTCCGCTTCGCTCCGGCGGGCACTGCGCCCTGGGGAGCCGATGACGAGGGCGCCGAAACAGACCACGGCAAAGGGCGCCTTGTCTGTTTCGGCGCCCTCGCCATCGGCGGGCGCAGTGCGACTTTGGTTGCGGGGTGCCGGCCGCCGTCACGGGGCCGGTGGGGTGCTCGTCGGCGCGGCAGCCGGCTCAGTGGCCGGCGGGTAGGTCGGGGGCCGGCCCCAGGCCGGGTCCGCGGGGTCGCGCCACGGCGGGACGGCCGGGCCCGGCTCCTCCGGCATCAGGAACCACATCACCGGGTAGGCGATCAGGGCGGTGCCCCAGGTCAGCACGGTCAGGCCGGCGAAGGCCACCCGGATGAGCACTGGGTCGAGGCCGAGGTAGCGGCCGATGCCGCTGCAGACGCCCGCCACGATGCGGTCGTCGAGGGGACGGCGGAGTTGCCGGTACGGGGCGACGGTCGGATCAGTCATGTCTCCAGAGTCGGCTTTTCCGCGCCCGGCGGCCTCGGTGAACGCCCGGAGTCCGACCCTGATTCCGGTACCGGGGTGACCCGCCGACGCCGGCTGATGGTCGTCGATACGGCCGGATCCGGCGTACCGTGAAGGGGGGAGGTCTGGGGGTATTGCTGTGTGTTACGAACTTGCTGCGATCGGTGCGGAGAAGCGCCCTGAACTGCGGTTACTGAGGGCTATCGCCCTGTCAGGAATCCGACATACGTTTCCTGGAGTTAACATAAACCGGGCAAGATGCCGCCCGTGACCCCCGCACTGGAACCGCTCCGCAGGATTGCGGCCTATGCCGTCGCGACCGATCCCCACGGCCGCGTCCTTCTCGTTCGTGCCTCGCCCCGCTCCGGCACCCCCGGCGTATGGTCCCTGCCCGGCGGCGCCGTCGATCACGGCGAGGACCCGAACCACACCGTCGTCCGCGAGACCGCCGCGGAGACCGGCCTGTCCGTCACCGTCACCGGCCTGCGCGACGTCCTGGCCGACATGCGCTCGCTGCCGCACCGCGGCGTCACGATCCACACCGACCGCCTCGTGTACGAGGTCTCCGTCCGCGGCGGCACCATCATCGACCGCGTCAGCCAGCCGACCGACCTCGCCCGCTGGCACACCCTCGAGGAGGCGCAAGAGCTGCGGCTGCGGCCCTTCACGGCGGCCGCGCTGGGGCTGCCGGCGGCCAGCGCCGACCTGCGCCCCGAGGAGGCTCCCGACTTCCCGTCCTTCTACGCCTATCCGGGGCCGGACGGGCTGCACCGCGCGCAGCGCTTCGCCGCGTACGCGATAGCCACCGACCCGCACGACCGCCTGCTGCTGACCCGCATCGCCCCGGGCTACCCGGGCGAGGGTTGCTGGCACCTGCCCGGCGGCGGGACGGACTACGGCGAACAGCCCGGCACCGCCCTCATCCGCGAGCTGCTCGAAGAGACCGGGCAGGAGGGCCGGCTCGTGGAGCTCCTCGGCGTGGCGAGCCACCGTGACGCGGCCTCGCTGGGCCCCGAGGGCTACCCGATCGACTGGCACGGCGTCCGGGCCTTCTACCGGGTCGCCGTCGACGGGCCCACCGAGGTCAGCGTCAAGGACGTCGGCGGTTCCACCTCCGAGGCGTGCTGGATGGCGCTCAAGGATGTCGCCGTTCTACCGACGGACAAACTCACCGAGGTCACCGCCGAGGCCCTGCGGGCCGCTGAGCTGCTCTGACATTCCGCCGCCTAGCCTGGAGCCCGTGAAGGTCAGACGAATCGGAGCGTACGGGCTCTGCCGCGACGCCGCCGGACGGACGCTGCTCGCCCACAACTCCTCGCTGTCGGCGTTCCCGGGCCTCTGGACCCTGCCCGGCGGCGGCGTGGAGCAGGGCGAGGACCCCGACGACACCGTCGTCCGGGAGTTCGCCGAGGAGACCGGCCTGCACGTACGCATCACGGGCCTCCACTCGGTGACCGCCGACGTCTTCCGCCTTCCACACACCGATACGTGGGAACACACCGATCGGATCATCTACGACGTCGAGATCATCGGGGGCGAGCCGCGCGACGAGGCCGCCGGTACGACGGACCGGGTCGCCTGGGTGACCCCTGGCGAGCTGCCGCTCATGCCGTTCACCGCCGGGGTGCTGGGGCTGCCGGTCACGCCCTCCGACGTGCCGGCAGACCCCGCGGAGCCGCCGGTGCGCGGCAACCAGCGGTTCGGCGCGTACGGGATCGTGACGGACCCCGGCGGCCGGATCCTGCTCACGCAGATCGCCGAGGGGTATCCGGGGGCCGGGCTCTGGCACCTGCCGGGCGGCGGCACCGACCACGGTGAGCTACCCGAGGTCGCGCTCGCCCGGGAGCTCGTCGAGGAGACCGGTCAACACGGACGGGTGATCCGCCTCCTGGGAACCTCGCACCGGCACGATCCGGCCGCGCTCGGCCCGGAGGGCGTACCGGTGGATTGGCATGTCGTCCGCGTGTTGTTCAGGGTTTCCGTGGACCGGCCGACAGAACCTGTGGTGACGGAGGAAGCGGGAGGCTCCACGGCGGCGGCGGGCTGGTTCGACCAGGTCACTGCGGGTGACCTTGATCTGACCGAAGTCGCCCGCTCGGCATTGCGGCGGCTCGCGGAGGAAGGGGCTCATCGGGGAAGTGGGTTGCCCGACCTCGGTTAGACTCGTCACAGGGCCGAGCAGTGTGCGTGCCTCCTCGCCCCGGCGGAGGAATGAAAACTCCAGAGAACGATGTTGCACACGAGGGTCGATTCGTCTCTCGCCAAGAGGCCTCGGCTGTGCGATTGTGTAACCCGCCTTAATCACGGTCCGTAGGCGTACGGGCGATGGGCATCACCCCGCGGCGGCCGAAGCCGGCGGGCATACCGACCCCAAGATGGAGGAGCACGTGCCGAGAACCCCTTGGCGCCGGCGTCGTACGACGGATAGTCCCCGTCCCGCCGGACGTCGTTGGGCAGGCAGGCTGCGCCGCGGCGGAAGTCTCGCGCGGCAGGCCCTGTTCGTGCGGGTGGGACGCCGATCCGCGGATGCGGGGCGCGCCGCCACCGCCACCCGGGCAGAGGTGATCTACACCGGCACGGAGCTCGTCCCGTACGCCGGACGTGGCCGCACGGTGGCCACCTCGGGCAGCCACGGCCCGGCCGCCGTGGCGTCGCCGGTCCTCGTCGAGGCCGGCCCCGAGTCGCTGCTGCCCGGCGAGCACACGGTCCGCCGCCGGATCAGCTTCGCCCTGGTCAACTCGTGCACTCTCGCCAGCCTGGCCCTCGGCCTGCTGGCCATCTTCCTGGCGATGCACGGCGACGCTCGGCTCGCGGCCGGCTGCCTGGTCGCCTGCGTGGCCTTCGACGGCCTGGACGGGGCCCTGGCCCGCCGCCTGGGCGTGTCCAGCCCGTTCGGCGCCCAGATGGACTCCCTGGCCGACATGTGCTCGTTCGGCCTGGCCGCGCCGGTGGTCGTCTACGCGTCCCTGGAGCACACCGTGCCGACGGCCGCCGCCGCCGTGGCGTGCATGCTCGTGGCGGGCTGCGCGGCCATCCGCCTCGCGCGGTTCAACGTCTCGCCCAAGGACGGCAAGTTCTTCTCCGGCGTACCGACGACGATGGCCGCCGCGGTGCTGGCGCTGACGGTGCTCATCGGCCTGCCGCTGCCGGGCATCGTGGTGCTCGGCGGGGTGGCGGTGCTGGCGTTCGCGATGGTGTCCAGCTTCCCGTACGCGAAGCTCGCCCGGGTCGTGAAGCTGCCGCCGTGGGTCTGGCTGCTCCCGATCGTGGGCGCGCTGGTGGACCCCCGGCTGACCTTCGTCTTCGTCGTGGGTGCGTACCTGTTCAGCGGCCCCGTCATGTGGTTGCGCGCCAAGCGGGCCTGACCCGGAACGTGTGAAAAGGCCCCCACCCGGACCGGGTGGGGGCCTTTCGCGTCTCCGGGCTCAGCGTCGGCGGGCTCAGCGCCAGCGGGCTCAGCGCCAGCGGGCGATGACCGAGCTCGCGCCGATCACCTTGTCGCCGACGGCGACGATCGCCTCCGCCTTGGCGGCGGGCAGGTAGACGTCGGTGCGGGAGCCGAAACGGATCAGGCCCATGCGCTCGCCGCGGGCCACCAGGGTGCCGACCGGCGTCCGCTGGACGATGCGGCGGGCGATCAGGCCGGTCCGCTGGGCCACGACCACCGTGCCGTGATCGGTGTCGAGAACCGTGTACGCCGCCACGTTGTGCTCCGCGGCGGCCGTCATGGCGTTGGCGTAGCCGCCGTCGATCACGAAGTAGTCCTTGACCCGGCCCGCCACCGGAACGCGGTTGACGTGCACGTCCAGGACCGACAGGAAGACGGCGATGCGCAGGAACTCGCCCTCGCCGAGGCGCTCGTCGGTGAGGCGCTCCACGGACAGCACCTTGCCGTCGCTGGCCGCCACGACCGCGTTCGGGTCGTCCGGGGTGTCGCGCTCCGGGTCCCGGAAGAAGGCGGCGACGGGGCCTGCCAGCAGGGCCGGAAGCAGCCACAGCTTCGACTTGGGGCGGGTCGCGCGGGCGAGGGCCGCCAGCCCGAGGGTGATGCCGGCGGCCGCCACCCCGTTGGAGTCGATGTGCATGCTCCGGGTGACCGGGACGCTGGAGGGACGGTACGCCGGGGCCAGCCGCGCCGCCTTCGCGCTGTCCGCCTGGCTGAACCGGAGCTTGTGGATGCGCAGCGGTGGCTGGTTGCGGACCACGAGATCCGAACCGACCCCGAAGAGGGCGCTCTGCCGGAACAGCTCGGCGGCCGCTCCACCGGTACGCCCCGGGGCCGCCGGCGTGGCCACCGACACGACCGCGCCGTCCGTCAGGTACTTGCTCAGGCCGTCGAGGACGGCGCGGGTCTCCTCGGCCGTGCCGGTCAGCGGCTCGCCCAGGACGACCACGTCGGCGGGCTCCGCCTCGGTGAGCGACTCGACGATCCGCACCCGGTCGGCGATCCAGCTGCCGAGGCCGGTGATGTGGTCGCGAAGCAGCTCGGCGGTGCTGCGCTCGCCCGCCACCAGGATGAGCGTGTCGCCCGGCAGCAGGGCCTCGACCGCCGCGGCCACCACGGCGGAGGCGTGGTCGGCGCCGATCACGAGGGCGGTCGTCGCCTCGTTGTGGCGCGCGAACTCGGCGGTGAGGCTGCGTGCGGCGCGAGGGCCGACGCCGGTCACAGGGGCGGTGGACACGGGGGGAAACGCCGTCATGGCATGAGCATATGGCGCCGGCCGCGGGTCCCACCCGTTGGTGTGACCCGCGGCCGGCGCAAACGGTCAGTCCTGGCGGCGGAGGACGTCCGGCTCGGTGTCCCCGTCCGTCGCCGTCGCCGTCGAGGCGGCCGGGGGCGCGGGCGGCAGGTCGATCCGCTCGGCCGGGTTGTCCAGCAGTTCCCGGACGATTTCGGCGTGCATCTGCGGTGGGAGGTCTCCCGGCGTCTCCACCTGCGCCTCCGCGGCGACCGGCGCGGGCACCTCGGCCCGGCGGCCCGAGCGGATGGCCCCGAGGAGCCCGAGCGCGCCGAAGAGGATCAGCAGGCCCGCCACCAGCCAGCCCAGCGCCGGCAGCCGCAGGTTGACCACCTGCGAGACCGCCCACCAGAGCGCGACGAAAGCGAAGATCAGGCCGAAGCTCAGCGAAATGCCGTCGGTACGGTGCGGCTTCACCGGGTCACCTCCACGTTGCCCGTGTCCATCTGGATCGCCAGCCGCAGCGAGCCGCCGCCCTTGCCGTCCGGCCCGAGGTCGGTGACACCCTGCACGTCCTGGCGGCCGGTCAGCTCGCGCCCGTAGATCAGCGCCCGGCCGTCGTCCATGCTCACGCTCGTCGTGGCGTCGACGTTGTCCGGCAGCAGCACCCGGACCTGGCCGAACTTCATCGCGACCGTCACCGCCTGGTCCTGGCCGGTGAAGTCGAGGGCCCGCAGGTCCAGCGTGGCGTTGCCGACCGAGAAGTCGTACCGGTCCGCCACGGCGGCGAGCGTCTGCGGCCGATACGTGTTGTTCGCGAACTCCCCGCCGAAGCGTTCCACGCCGGTGGAGATCGACAGCCCGATCGTGGCGAGGATTGCCAGGAAGATGAGCCCGCGGGCCCGCCCGAACCAGGCCCCGACGATGAGGCCCAGTGCGATGGTGGCGAGGGCGGCGGCGAAATAGCCCGACACCGGGACGTTCGCCCCGGCCACGTCGACGGCCGCCAGGATGCCCATCACCACCACGACGCCGAAGAAGGTGATCCGGCCGAGCTTCGAGCGCTCGCGGGGCCGCTTCGGTGCCCGTGGCGGGGCCGGCGGAGCGTACGGCGGCTGCCCCGCCCCCTGCGGCCACGAACCGTAGGGCGGCTGCCCGGCGCCCTGCCACGCGCCGTGCGGCGGCTGTCCGGCGCCCTGCGCCCAGGGGCCGTGCGGGGCGAACGGCGGCCGGTAGCCCCCGCTGGGCGGCCCGAACTTCGGCGGTGCCGGCGGCCAGGGCGGAGCCGGAGGCGCGGACGAGGCGGGCGAGGCGGACGGTGCCGGTGGTGCCAGGGGTGGCAGCGGCGCGGTCACCGGTTCGCCGGCCGGTGCCGCGGCGGGCGCCGGAGCGCCCGCGGCCGCGAAGGCACCCGCCGGCTCGGCAGCCGGGTTCTCCGGCGAGGCCGGCGCCGACGGCGCGGCAGCGGGAAAGGTCGCGGTCGCCGCCCACGGGTCCGCGGCGGGCACCGGGCCGGCCTTGCCCGACTTCTTCAGCACGAGGGCGCCACAGACCAGCACGGCGGCCGCCAGCAGCGTCGCCCGGAAGCCGTCCTGCACGACGAACGCGAAGGACACGGCGGCGGCGGCGCCGAGCACCACCACCGACAGCGGCGCCATGCCCGAGCGGCCGCGGCCGAGCAGCGACTCCACCGGCGAGGCGGTGTCACCCTCGGCCGGGATCAGCAGCCAGCCGACGAGGTAGATCAGGATGCCGACGCCGCCGAAGAAGCCGAGGACCGCGATCAGGACGCGCCAGAGCACGGGGTCGGTGTTGGTGGCGCGGCCGATCGCGCCGCAGACGCCCGCGACGTAGCGGCCGCTGCGGGGGCGGATCAGCTTCTCGCGGGAGAAGACCGGGCCGTCGGGAGCGCCGAACCACGGCGGCGGGTTTCCGGCGGGCGGCGCCGTGTCGCCGGGGGGCGGCGGGGGCGGGGCGTCCGGCGCGGGCGGCTCGTACGCCGGCGGTACGTCCCCGGCCGGGGGAGTGCTCGAAGGCGCCGGTGCGTCCTGCGACGACCCGGCAGCTTCGCGGGACTGGGCAGCTTCGTCGGTCATGGCTTCGATACTGGCGGTCGGGACACCCGGCCCGCCTCAGGCACCGACCCTGAGGCCACCCTGATATCCCGGGCCGCCCGCCATGGGTGACTTTCCCCGTGGCCCGGGCGGGTCCGGACGTGTGACGATCGAACCGGCCCACCTGCGGGCCCCGACCCGAGGAGTGCAGCGATCACCGCCACCGCCGTACCGCCGCCGACGCGCCGCCTGTACCGGCCGCGCGACCACCGTGTCATCGCCGGTGTCGCGTCCGGTATCGCGCGCCACCTCGGCATCTCGGTGACGGTCGTGCGCATCGCGCTGGTCCTGCTGCTCGGCTTCAACGGGCTGGGCCTGCTGCTCTACGCCGTGTTCTGGGCGGTCCTGCCCCAGCAGCTGCCCACCGGCGCGGCGAAGCCCCATCGGGACCTGGCCCTGCTGCTGCCGTTCGGGGCGATCGGCCTGGGCGTGGTGCTGCTTCAGGGGCTGCTGTTCCGGGACCACGGCGGCGCCGGAACGGCCGGGTGGCTGGTCGCGGTGATCGCGGTCGGCGCCGGCGTGATCTGGCACCAGTCCGATCCCACCCGCCGGGGCACCTGGACGGACGGCTCCCAGGCGCCATGGCTGGCCGCCGTGGTCGCGGAGAGTGACCGCCGCTCGTTCGTGTTCCGGTTCATCGGCGGCGGGGTCCTCGTCGCGGTGGGCGTGATCGGTGTGCTGTTCGTGTTCCTGCCGAAGGGCAACCTCGCCACGGTGTTCAACGGCGTGATCTTCGCCTTCGTAGGCCTGCTCGGGGTCGGCGTGGTGGTGGCCCCGCTGCTGTGGCGCACGTTCAGCCAGCTCCGCAGCGAGCGCGAGGGCCGTATCCGCGAGCAGGAACGGGCCGAAGTGGCAGCCATGATCCACGATCAGGTGCTGCACACCCTCGCCCTGATCCAGCGCAACTCCGCGGACATCAAGGAGGTCCAGCGCCTCGCCCGCGGCCAGGAACGCTCGCTGCGCAACTGGCTGTACAAGCCGACGGCCTCGCCGACCGAACGGTTCGGCGCGGCGCTCGAGCAGGCCGCCGCCGAGGTGGAGGACACGTACGCGATCTCGGTCGAGACCGTGGTCGTGGGGGACACGCAGTGTGACGAAAGGGTGGCTGCGCTCGTGGCCGCCGCCCGCGAGGCGCTGGTCAACGCGGCCCGGCACGCGGGGGTGGAGACCGTCTCGCTGTACGCCGAGGTCGAGGACGACGAGCTGAGCGTCTTCGTGCGCGACCGCGGCGCCGGCTTCGACCCGAACGGGGTGGAAGATACCCGGCATGGCGTACGCGGCTCGATCATCGGACGCATGCAGCGGCACGGCGGCAAGGCCGTGATCCGCAGCGCGCCCGGGGACGGCACCGAGGTACGCCTGACGCTGCCCGCCTCGCGGGACAGCGTCACCGCCGGAAAGGAGAACGCACGATGACCGAGCCAGCTACCGATGAGGGCCGCCGCCTGACCGTCTTCCTCGTGGACGACCACGCGATGTTCCGGGCCGGCGTCCGCGCCGAGCTGGGCGCGCACGTCGACGTGGTGGGAGAGGCGAGCTCCGTGTCCGAGGCGGTGTCCCGGATCGCTTCGACCACCCCCGACGTGGTGCTGCTCGACGTGCACATGCCGGACGGCGGGGGCCGGGCCGTGCTGGACGCGATGCGGCGCACCCACCCGCAGGTGAAGTTCCTGGCGCTGTCGGTGTCCGACGCGGCGGAGGACGTGATCGGACTGATCCGGGCCGGCGCCCGCGGGTACGTCACGAAGACCATCTCGCCCGACGAGCTGGCCGCGGCGATCAAGCGCGTGGCGGACGGCGACGCGGTGTTCAGCCCGCGCCTGGCCGGCTTCGTGCTGGACGCCTTCGCCGCGCGTCCGGACGTGCCGGTGGCGGATCCCGAGCTCGATCAGCTCACCAACCGGGAGCGGGAGGTGCTGCGACTCCTGGCGCGCGGGTACGCGTACAAGGAGATCGCCAAGGAGCTCTACATCTCCATCAAGACGGTGGAGACCCATGTGTCGAACGTGCTGCGGAAACTGCAGATGTCCAACCGTTACGAACTGTCGAGATGGGCGGCGGATCGGCGACTCGTCTAGGGCGGTTCAACCCTCCGGCCAGGGCGATTCGGCGCGCCCTGGGCTAAACCCGACATTGCGGTTACCCAAAGTTGTTGGATCATTACGGGGGTGCCCGAACCGCTGGTCAGAGGACTGTTCCTGACCGAAAGTATGATCTTCCGGAGGCCGCGGGAGCCCAACTGGCGAATATCGGGTTGATAACGGCGCCCTCAGGGACTAGTGGCTCTGTGCGAAGGTGGCACCTACTCACACAACCCCTCGTGAGCGCCCCTGAAGGAGACACTCCCATGTTTGGGAATCGCCCATGGAAGATGGCGGTCGGCGCGACCGCCATTGCCTTGTTGGCCGCAGGTTGCTCTGGAGGCGCGTCGGAGGACACCGACGCCAACTCCAACAGCATCGTCATAGGCATCGGAGAGCCCCAGCACCTCATTCCGTCGAACGCGACGGAAACCAGCGGTGCTCAGGTCCTCGCCGCCCTTTTCTACCCGCTCGTCGACTTCGACGCGCAGAGCAAGCCGGTTGAGGTCGCCGCCGAGTCGATCACCTCCGACGACAACAAGGTCTGGACGGTGAAGCTGAAGTCCGGCTTCACGTTCAGCAACGGCGAGCCCGTGGTCGCCGACAACTACATCGACGCCTGGAACTACGGCGCCTACGGGCCCAACGGTCAGGGCGCCTCCTACTTCTACGAGCGCATCGAGGGCTACGCCGACCTCCAGTCCGTCGACCCCGACGGCGAGGACGGCCCGCAGAAGGCTCCCGAGCCCAAGGCCAAGACGCTGACCGGTCTCAAGAAGGTGGACGACTCCACCTTCACCGTGACGCTGTCCTCGCCGTTCGCCGGCTGGGAGTCCGTCATGGGCTACACGGCGTTCTACCCGCTGCCCAAGGCCGCCTTCTCCGCCCCCGGCGTCATCGCCGACGGCTTCGAGGACGCGATCATCGGCAACGGCCCCTTCAAGATGAAGGGCACCTGGGAGCACGACTCGCAGATCGTCGTCGAGAAGGTCGCCGGCTTCAAGGGCACCAACCCGAAGATCGACGGCGTGAACTTCAAGATTTACCAGGACCAGAAGGCCGAGTACGCCGACCTGGTCGCGGGCAACAACGACGTGCAGACCGCGATCCCGATCGAGAGCCTCGCCGCCGCCCCGGGCGACCTGGGTGACCGTTTCAAGAAGAGCCCGAGCTCCTCGTTCGCTTTCGTCGGCTTCCCGACGTTCCAGAAGGAGTTCTCGGACAAGCGGGTCCGGCAGGCCCTCTCCATGGCGGTCAACCGCAAGGAGATGACCGACCAGATCTTCCTCGGCTCGCAGACGCCGGCCACGTCGTTCGTCTCCCCGGCCGTCGCCGGCTACCGGGAGAACACCTGCAAGGCCAACTGCGAGTACAACCCGACCAAGGCCAAGGAGCTCTACACCGCGGCCAAGGGTCCGGCGAAGATCCAGGTCACGTACAACGCCGACGGTGGCCACAAGGCCTGGGTCGACGCCATGTGCAACCAGATCAAGGCGTCGCTCGGTGTGGACTGCACCGGCGTGGGTGAGCCCAAGTTCGCGGACCTGCTGACCAAGGTCGAGAAGAAGCAGCCGGTCGGCCTCATCCGCCTCGGCTGGGTCATGGACTACCCGCTGATGGAGAACTACCTCGGCCCGCTGTACGGCACGGGTGGTTCCTCGAACTACTACGGCTACAGCAACCCGGCGTTCGACAGCCTCGTCAAGGAGGGCTCGGCGGCGAAGACGACCGACGAGGCCATCACGAAGTGGCAGCAGGCGGAGGACATCCTCGCCGAGGACATGCCGGTGATCCCGCTCCGCTTCGGCCAGAACGTCTTCGGCCACTCGGAGAAGGTCAAGAACGTCGACGTGGACATCTTCACCAAGGTCGACCTGTACAAGATCGAAGTCGCAAGCTGATCTGAGCCGTTCGTGCAGTGGTGGCGTCACGGATTTTGTGCAACCGTGGCGCCACCGCTGCGTGTAATCCCCCTACTTCAGCCGCCGTGCCCACGAGGCCCGGCGGCGCATCTTCCGCGGAAGAGGCTAAATCCGTATGTTCCGCTATATCGTGCGGCGCCTACTCCAGATGGTCCTGACCTTCTTCGGGGCCACCTTCATCGTGTACGCGCTGATGTTCGCCAACCAGGACGACCCCATCCAGGCTCTGGCGGGCGAAAAGCCCATTACCGCCAACGTGCGGCAGGCGCTGACCGAGCGTTACCACCTCAACGAGCCCTTCATCGTGCAGTACTGGTACTACATGAAGGGCCTGCTCACCGGTAACTTCGGTATCTCGCTCACCGGCCGCAAGATCAGCACCATGATGGAGACGGCCTGGCCGATCACCATCAGGCTCGCCCTCATCGCGATGGTGATGGTTGCCGTCGTGGCCCTCGTCGCCGGCGTCATCTCCGGCATCCGGCGAGGCAGCATCTTCGACAACGTGACCCTGGTGGTCACGCTGGTCATCCTGTCGCTGCCGATCATCGTGCTGGCCCCGCTATGCCAGCTCATCTTCGGCATCAAGCTCGGCTGGTTCCCGCCTACGGCGGGCGCGCACCCGACGTTCTGGGCGCTGCTGTTGCCCGCCATGGTCCTCGGCAGCCTGGTGCTGGCGACCGAGCTGCGCGTCACCCGCGCCTCCGTCGCCGAGAACCTGCGCTCCGACTACGTTCGCACGGCCCGCGCGAAAGGTCTGTCCCGCCAGCGGGTGATCGGCGTGCACGTGCTTCGCAACTCGCTCATCCCGGTCGTGACGCTCATCGGCGTCGACATCGGCGGCCTCATGTCCGGCGCGATCGTGACCGAAGGCGTGTTCAACATCCCCGGGGTCGGCTTCAACCTCTTCCGCGGCATCCGGACCGAGGACGGTCCGCTCGTGGTCGGGTTCGTGAGCATCCTGGTCATCGTCTTCCTGGTCGTGAACCTGCTGGTCGACCTGCTGTACGCCGCCCTCGACCCGAGGATTCGTTATGAGTGATCTCGAAGCAGTAACCACCGCGGCCGGTCCGAGCGGCGAAGCGCCCACCGAGCCCCGGCACGCGAGCAAGAGGGACAAGCCCCGCAGCCTCGCCGGCGACGCCTGGATCGACCTGCGGAAGAGCAAGATCTTCTGGTTCGCGGCCATCCTGGTCCTCATCATCGTGCTGATGGCCCTGTTCCCGTCGCTCTTCGGTGCCGGGGACCCGCGGACGTGTGCGCTGTCCCGTCAGCACGCCGGGCCGAGCGGCAACGCCTTCTTCGGCTTCGACTACCAGGGCTGCGACGTCTACGCGAAGACGATCTACGGCGCTCGCAACTCGCTGCAGGTGGGCCTGCTGGCGACGCTGATGTCCGGTGTCATCGGCCTGTTCTTCGGGCTCGGTGCCGGCTACTTCGGCGGCTGGGTGGACGCGATCCTGTCCCGCTTCATCGATGTCGTCCTGGGGATCCCGTTCCTGCTGGCGGCGATCGTGCTGGCCAAGCGCCTCTCGGCCGACCCCGGCAGCAACGGCGTCGCGGCCGTGACCCTGACGCTGGGCGTCCTGGGGTGGACGACGGCGGCCCGCATCATGCGGTCGTCGGTCATCGCCTCCAAGAACCAGGACTACGTGGCGGCCGCGCGGATGCTCGGCTCCGGGCCGGCGCGGCTGATGGTGCGGCACATCCTGCCGAACTCGACCGCGTCGTTCATCGTGGTGCTGACGATCCTGCTGGGCGCGAACATCGCCAGCGAGGCGACGCTGTCGTTCCTCGGCATCGGCCTCAAGAACGGCGCCATCTCGTGGGGCATCTCGATCGCCGAGGCGAGCCCGTTCGCCCGGATCGCGCCCGCGCCGCTGGTCTGGCCGTCCGTCTTCCTCGCGGCCACGGTGCTGGCCTTCATCATGCTCGGCGACGCGGTCCGCGACGCCTTCGACCCGAAGTTGCGGTGACCGCAGACATGACCGACATCAAGGCGGAGATCGACGTTCTGCCGGGTCTCGACCCGCGCGCGCCGCTCCTCGAAGTGAACGACCTGCACGTGGAGTTCCGCACCCAGTACGGCGTCGCGCACGCCGTCAACGGTGCCAACTTCACGCTGGCGCCGGGCGAGACCCTGGCCATCCTCGGCGAGTCCGGCTGCGGCAAATCCGTGACCGCCCAGGCGATCATGGGCATCCTGGACAGCCCTCCCGGCTTCATCACCAAGGGTGAGGTCAAGTACCGCGGCCTCGACCTGCTGAAGCTCCCGGAGAGGGATCGCCGCAAGGTCCGAGCCAACCAGATCGCGATGATCTTCCAGGACGCGCTGTCGGCCCTGAACCCCGTGTTCACCGTCGGCTACCAGCTCGCTGAGCTCTTCCGCAAGCACCGGGGCATGTCCCGGGCGGATGCCCGGAGGCGCTCGATCGAGCTGCTCGACCAGGTCAAGATCCCGGCCGCCAGGGCCCGGATCGGCGACTACCCGCACCAGTTCTCCGGCGGTATGCGCCAGCGCGTGATGATCGCGATGGCGCTGGCGCTGGACCCCGAGGTGCTGATCGCCGACGAGCCCACCACGGCGCTGGACGTGACCGTGCAGGCTCAGATCATGGGCCTGCTCGCGGAGCTCCAGCAGCAGCGCAACATGGGCCTCATCCTCATCACGCACGACATGGGCGTGGTCGCGGACGTCGCGGACCGCATCTCCGTGATGTACGCGGGCAAGGTCGTCGAGGAGGCGCCGGTCTACGACATCTACGCGCGCCCGGCCCACCCGTACGCGAAGGCCCTGCTCGAGTCGATTCCCCGGCTCGACATGAAGGGCCAGCAGCTCAACGTCATCAAGGGCCTCCCGCCCGCGCTGACCGCCATCCCGAAGGGCTGCGCGTTCAACCCGCGGTGTGCGTACGCCCAGGACGTCTGCCGGCAGGATCCGCCGCCACCGCCGTACATCGTCGCGCCGGGCCGTACCGCCCGTTGCCACTTCTGGAGGGAGGTGGTCGGGCAATGAGCGACCGTAACGACGTTGTGCTCGAGACCAAGGGTCTCGTGAAGCACTTCCCGATCACGCAGGGCATCGTGTTCAAGTCGAAGGTCGGTGCCGTGCGCGCCGTCGACGGCGTGGACATCCAGCTGCGCCGCGGCGAGACCCTCGGCATCGTGGGAGAGTCCGGCTGCGGCAAGTCCACCCTCGCGAAGCTGCTCGTCGGGCTGGAGAAGCCGACCTCGGGCTCGATCAACGTCCGCGGCGAGAACATGGTCACGATGAAGGGCGGCGCGTTGCGCCGGGCCCGCCGCAACATCCAGATGGTGCTGCAGGACCCGTACACGTCGCTGAACCCGCGCATGACGGTCGGCGACATCATCGGCGAGCCGTTCGCGATCCACCCCGAGGTGACCCCGCGCAAGGGGCGCGCCCGGGCGGTGCAGGACCTGCTCGACACGGTCGGCCTCAACCCCGACCACGTCAACCGCTACCCGCACCAGTTCTCCGGCGGCCAGCGCCAGCGCATCGGCATCGCCCGCGCGCTCGCCCTCAAGCCGGAGATCATCGTCTGCGACGAGCCGGTCTCCGCGCTCGACGTGTCGATCCAGGCCCAGGTGATCAACCTGCTGGAGGGTCTGCAGAACGACTTCGGCCTCTCGTACATCTTCATCGCCCACGACCTGTCGGTGGTACGCCACATCTCCGACCGGGTCGCGGTCATGTACCTCGGCAAGATCGTCGAGGTCGGCGGCGACGAGCAGATCTACGAGTACCCGACGCACCCGTACACGCAGGCACTGCTGTCCGCCGTACCCGTGCCGGACCCGAGGCTGCGCGGCCTGCGGGACCAGATCGTCCTGGAGGGCGACGTGCCGTCGCCGGCGAACCCGCCGTCGGGCTGCCGGTTCCGGACCCGGTGCTGGAAGGCGCAGCCGATCTGCGCCGAGCAGGAGCCGCTGCTGCAGATCCGGGAGCGGTCGTCGCACCCGAGTGCATGCCACTTCGCCGAACCGCGGGACGTCGTCCACGCGGTCTGAGCCACGGTGAAAGAGGGGTCCGTCCGGTTGGGCGGGCCCCTTTTCCGTGTACGGACTCAGAGCGGGCCGCGGCCCGCCCGCAGAAGGAGGAGCGCCACCTGGGTGCCGTCGGGGCCGAGAGCCTCGCGGAAACGCTCGACGATCTCGCGCTCGCGGGACAGCACCAGGCGGGTGCCGCCGGACGCCAGCCGAGTCCGGCCGACCTGCTGGGACAGGCGTGATCGCTCCTGCCAGAGGTCGATCAGCGCCTGGTCGATCTCGTCGATGCGCTCACGGATCGCCTTGATCTCGCCGGCGGCGAGCTGGTCGCTGGTGCCGGTCGGCTGGTCCGCGGTGGGGGCGGTGCCGTCCACGCTCGCCGGCTGGTCGATCAGGTCTGCGCTCATGTCGTGCTCCTCGGGTGCTGACGCCTCGGTCGGCCCGGCCCGGGCAGCATCAAGCCCCGGGCTGGGAAGCCCGGGGCTTGGTGTAGGCCTGTCGTTCAGACGCGTCCTACGGTCGCCGGACTTCCGGTGCCGTAGTAAAAAAATCGGACGCGCTGGATCACGAAGCGAGTATGCCCCCGGTCCGGGCCGCCCCGCAAGGAAACGGCCCGAACCGTGGGACGGTCAGCCCGCCTTGGTGATCCGGTCGGCCGGTCCCGGCGCGACCGGGGTGCCGGCGCCGAGGTAACCCACCAGGGCGTCGATGTCGAAGCCGGGAGCCGTCGTACGGTCCGTGCCGCCGGTCAGCTTCGTGAACCCGTCGCCACCGTTGGCCAGGAAGTCGTTCGTGGTGACGCGGTACGTGGCGGCCGGGTCGATCGGCGTGCCGTTGAGCGCCAGCGCCGACACCTTCGAGCCGGCCGGGGCCGTGCTGGTCCAGGTGTAGGTCAGACCCTTCGAGACCTGCAGGATCTTCTGCGTGGTCTGCCCGCCGAAGCCCACGAACTGCTGCTCGAGCACGTCCTTGAGCAGCGCGCCGGTGAGGGTCTGGGTGACGACGAGGTTGTTGAACGGCTGGACGGTGAACGCCTCGCCGTACGTGACCTTGCCGTCGGGCTCGCCGCCCCCGGACGCCTCGGCGTCGAAGTCGGCGCGGATGCCGCCCGGGTTCATCAGCACGAGCTGCGCGTTGTTGCTCTGGGTCCAGGCGAGCTGGGCGTCCGCGATGACGTCACCCAGCGGCGACTCGCCGTTGGCGCCCGCCGTACGCACGATGTCGCCCGTGATGGTGCCGACCACGCGGTTGGCGATCGGCGCTACCGCCGTACGGTATTTGTCGGCGACCTTCTTGGCCTTGGGGTCCACCGTGTCGGGGTTCTTCAGGTAGACGCCGGCGGCGTCCTTGAGCCAGCCGCCCTTACCGTCGGACACTCCGTTCTCCACCACCACGTTCTTCGCCGTGACCTCGGCGAACCGGCCCGTGCGCCGGTCGATGCTGTAGTCGATGTCGGTGATCAGCTGCCCATTGGTGCCGGCACTGGTGACGACCGAGGTGCCCTTCGAGTTGGGCAGCGTGCACGAGTAGAACCGGTGCGTGTGGCCCGAGACCACCAGGTTGAACTCGGGGTTGAGGCCCTTGACGATGTCGACGATCGGGCCGCTGAAGTTGTTGCAGTCGTCGACGCCCGGCACCGGCACCTGCTCCGAGGCGCTCTGCTGGCCGCCCTGGTGGACGAGCAGCACCTGCGCCTTGACGCCGAACAGCTTCAGCAGGCTGCCCCACTTGTTGGCGGTCTCAACCTCGTTGGCGAACCGCACGTCCTTGATGCCGGCCGGGTTGACGATGCCGGGAGTGCCCTCGAGGGTCAGGCCGACGAAGCCGACCGGCTGGCCCTTGACGAACCTGATGTCGATCGGCGGCAGGATCGGCAGGCCGGTCTTCTTGTTGATCGTGTTGGCGGCGAGGTAGGTGAACTTCGCGCCCTTGAACCCGTCGCCGTCCTGGCACCCGTCGACCGGGTGGCAACCGCCGCGGTCCATGCGCAGGAGCTCGGCGACGCCCTCGTCGAACTCGTGGTTGCCGACCGAGGAGACCTGCAGGCCCACCTCGTTCATCAGCTCGATGGTCGGCTCGTCGTGGAAGGCGGCGCTGACCAGCGGGGTCCCGCCGATGAGGTCGCCGGCGCCGACGGTGAGCGTCTGCCGGCCCTCGGCGGCGGCCTCCGACCGCAGCTTGCGAAGGTACGTCGCCAGATATTCGACACCGCCCGCGGGCGTGCCGTTCACGACCGCCCCGGACCCGCCGGGCGGGTCGATGGCGCCGTGGAAGTCGTTGTAGCTGAGGAACTGGCCCTTGACGACCTGCCCGTACGGCAGTCCGTAGCTGACGCTTGCCGGCGCCATGCCGGGCAGGTACTGAGGGGCGGCTTGCGCTTTATCGGAATGTGTCATCGGCAGGGTGGCGACGACGGCCAGTGCGAGGGCGGGTACGGCGAGATGACGCAGCACAGCCCAGCCGCGACGGCGGGGGTGGTCCATAGTATTCGGTCTCCCGATTCGGGTAACGGTGCAACCAACCTCGACAGCCTTGTGTATCGATGCTGGTCAGCGCTACTACTTCCGGATGACAGGTTGGTTGCTTTGCTCACCGGCGTACGGTCACCGCGTCGCTGTGTGATCCGGTTTCGAGGTAATTGGTACGCGTCGATACCGCTCGCCACGTTCCGCTCCGATACTGCCGGAACCGCTTGGTCGCCACCCACGACTGCACCCCCGGCTCACCGCATCCGAACGTGCACCGCGGCCGCGCCGAACCCTTGTACGTCCATGCCGTGGGGCGGGTGCCACGGAAGTAGAAGTGGATCGGGCTCGTGTCGTACGACTCCCAGTTGTCGTGCACCCACGAGGTCAGCGTCACCCAGTTGCCCGCGCGTACCGGCTCGGGCCTGGCGTTGAGGTGGACGATCCCCTGGAAGCGCAGCCGGAAACTGCGCGTGACCTGCACCGTGCCGCCGGCGTGCGCGACGCTGACGGTCCAGACGAAGCGGCCCGGCTCGTCCATCTCGTACGGGAAAGCATTGATCCCGCAGAGCCTGACCCGGTCGCTGATCGCGGCGGACGTCCCGGACCGCCTGATCGCGAGGCCGAGGGTGTCCTTGCGGTCGCCGGAGTCGTCCCGGGTGATCGTGCTGGTGACGGACGTCCACGGCGTGTCCGGCGCGCTGATCCGCGCGGTCATGGCGACCTGTGCGCACCGGCCGGTGGTGACGACCGGGTTCGCGTCGGTGAGGCGTACCGATCTCAGCTCGGGTGGCGTGGCGGCGTGGGCGGCCGGCCCCGGGCCCGCCGAGATCATGAGCAGCGACACCGCCGCTGCGGGAAGCAGCCTCATCCGTGGACCCCCGTCCGGACGGCGGCCGCGACACCCGGCCGTACAAAGATTGTCGGACCCCGGGCATAGACTTGTCCGCGCGATGCGAGCTCTCCCTGAAAATTCCCAGCCCCTGTTCGCGGTCCCTCCCGTCCAGCCGGAGGCGCCCCGGCGGCCGGCGCCACGGCGCCTCGATCCGGAGACGCTGCTGACCGGCCTCAACGGGCCGCAGCGCGACGCGGTCACCCACGCCGGCTCACCGCTGCTCATCGTCGCCGGCGCCGGCTCGGGCAAGACCCGGGTGCTGACCCACCGGATCGCCTACCTGCTCGCCGAGCGCGACGTGCACCCCGGCCAGATCATCGCCATCACCTTCACCAACAAGGCGGCGGGGGAGATGAAGGAGCGGGTCGCCGCGATCGTGGGCGGGCGCGCCCGGTTGATGTGGGTGTCGACGTTCCACTCGGCGTGCGTCCGGATCCTGCGCGCCGAGCACGAGCACGCCGGGCTCAAGAGCACGTTCTCGATCTACGACGCCGACGACTCGCGCCGGCTGATGCAGATGGTCGCCCGCGAGCTCGACCTCGACCCCAAGCGGTACACCGCGCGCGGGCTCGCCGCCCAGGTCTCCAACCTGAAGAACGAGCTCGTCGACCCCGCGGAGTTCAAGGACAGGGCGAAGGGTCCCAACGAGCGGGCGGTCGCCGAGGCGTACGAGCTCTACCAGCGCCGCCTGCTGGAGGCGCACGCGCTGGACTTCGACGACATCATCATGGCGACGGTGCACCTGTTCCAGTCGCACCCGCACGTCGCGGAGGCCTACCGGCGGCGCTTCCGGCACGTGCTCGTGGACGAATACCAGGACACCAACCACGCGCAGTACATGCTGGTCAAGGAGCTCGTCGGACCCTCGGGCGGCGAGGTGCCCCCGGGCGAGCTCTGCGTGGTCGGCGACGCCGACCAGTCCATCTACGCGTTCCGCGGCGCGACGATCCGCAACATCCTCGAGTTCGAGCGCGACTACCCCGACGCACGCACGATCCTGCTGGAGCAGAACTACCGCTCCACCCAGACCATCCTCTCCGCCGCCAACGCGGTCATCGACCGCAACACCAGCCGCAAACCCAAGCGGCTGTGGAGCGACCAGGGCGCCGGCGAGCAGATCGTCGGCTACGTCGCCGACACCGAGCACGCCGAGGCCGACTGGGTCGCCCGGGAGATCGACCGGCTGGGCGACAACCACGAGGTGCGGCCGGGGGACGTTGCCGTCTTCTACCGTACGAATGCGCAGTCCCGGGTTTTCGAAGAGGTGTTCATCCGCGTCGGCCTGCCCTACAAGGTGGTCGGCGGCGTCCGCTTCTACGAGCGCAAGGAGGTCCGCGACGCGCTGGCCTACCTGCGCGCCGTGGTCAACGACGACGACACGGTGAGCATCCGGCGCGTGCTCAACACGCCGAAACGCGGCATCGGCGACCGCGCGGAGGCGTGCGTCGAGGCACTGTCCACTCGCGACCGCATCTCGTTCGGCCAGGCACTGCGCCACGCGAAGGATGCGCCCGGCATCTCGACGCGCGCGGTCAACAGCATCGGTGACTTCGTGCAGCTCCTCGACGACCTGCGCGAGCTCTCCCGCACCGGGCCGCCCGAGGAGGTGCTGGAGTCGGTCCTCCAGCGGTCCGGCCTGCTGTCCGAGCTGGAGGAGAGCCTCGACCCCCAGGACCAGGGCCGGGTCGAGAACCTCCAGGAGCTCGTCAGCGTCGCCCGGGAGTACACCGAACGCGTCGAGGCGCAGGCGGAGGAGGATGACGCGCAGGCCGCCACCCTGGCCGGCTTCCTCGAGCAGGTGGCGCTGGTCGCCGACGCGGACCAGATTCCCAGCGACGACCCCGACCACCAGGGCGTGGTCACCCTCATGACGCTGCACACCGCGAAGGGCCTCGAGTTCCCGGTCGTCTTCCTGACCGGCCTGGAGGACGGCGTGTTCCCGCACATGCGGGCCCTCGGCGACAACACGGAGCTCGAGGAGGAGCGCCGGCTCGCGTACGTCGGCATCACCCGCGCGCGGCAACGGCTCTACCTGTCCCGCGCCGTGACGCGCTCGGCGTGGGGACAACCGCAGTACAACCCGCCGTCCCGGTTCACCGACGAGCTGCCGACGGAGCTGGTGCGCTGGGAGCGTACGGCCGGCTCGTACAC
The DNA here is from genome assembly GCF_040689425.1 of Actinoplanes sp. NPDC051475. NCBI lineage: Bacteria > Bacillati > Actinomycetota > Actinomycetes > Micromonosporales > Micromonosporaceae > Actinoplanes > Actinoplanes sp. NPDC051475. The sequence goes on along the minus strand of NZ_JBFAZZ010000004.1, from coordinate 330,816 downwards.
ATCCTGGTCGGGCACGGGCGGCGGCGTGGGCGGCCGGGGTGGCGACTACGGGCGCGACTACGGGCGTGGCGGCGGCTTTGCCGGCGGTACCCCTAAGGCCCAGCGGCTGGCGGAACGGCTGGGCGTGGACGCGAGCAAGCTCACCACGGCCAGCGAGATGAAACAGCCGCCGAAGGTCGCGGCCGGCGACCGCGTGAACCACCAGCGGTACGGCCTGGGCCGGGTCGTGACGGTGGAGGGCCAGGGGCCCGGAGCGCGCGCCCAGATCGACTTCGGCGATCAGGTGATGTGGCTGGTGCTGCGGCACGCCCCGATCGAGAAGATCTAGCGGAGCTCGACGCAGCCGTTGATGTCCACGCCGTGCTCGTGCATCCACTGCGTCGGCTCGATCGGGTTCTTGTACGACCCCTGGTGCACCTCGAAGTGCAGGTGCGGCCCGGTGGAGTGGCCCGTCGAGCCCTCCTCGCCGAGCGTGTCGCCGGGCTCCACGTGCTGGCCCAGCGTCGCCGTGATCACCGACATGTGCCCGTAGTGGGTGAGGAACCCGTTTCCGTGGTCGATCAGGACCGCGTTGCCGTAGCCCTCCTCGGCGCCCGCCGCCACCACGATGCCCTTGCCGGCCGCGCGGATCGGCGTACCCGACGCCGCGGCGATGTCGACGCCCGCGTGCAGGCGGCCCCAGCGCTGGCCGAAGCAGGAGGTGACCGAGCCCTCGGGCATGGGGTTCACCCACAACGGCATCGGCTTGACCTTGCGGCGCTGCGCCATGAACGGCTGCGCGGCCTGCGGCAGACCGGCCGCCGCCATGCCGCCCTTCACCTGTACGGGCGCGGCAGCAGCCGCCGGAATACCGAGCGCTTCCGCGGTGGTCGGCTCGACCTCGGTGGTCGGCGATGAGGCCTGGGCGGCCACCTGCGTCGGGGTCTTGGGGACCGCACCGGCCGGCGAGGAGCCGTCGGTAGCCACGGTGACCGCGGTCACGCCGACCCCGGCAACGAGGGCGGCGGCCACGGCGTAGCGGCCCTTCTCAGCGACCGACTCACGCGGGGCGCGGTGGCTGTGCAGCGGGACGGTCCGGCGGTGCCGGCCGGGCGTGTTCCGAGGGGCTCGATGCTGCACGGTGGGTTGATCCTCCAGGCTCCTGCTTCTCGTCCGACATCTGCCTGTCGGCACGGTCCAGGAGGCCCTGAGGGTGCTTGGCGAGCTGCTACCGCAGGGGTTGCCGCCCGGTTGCAAAGCCTTCGAATCGGCGTCGCGCGGGGTGGCGCCGGTCACGGAAGGTCGATCTCGCCACCGGTGTGCGGGCTGGACGAAGCAAGAGCCAGAAGGCCCGGAGGGAAGAAAGGCGGAGGTCAGGAAGCCGCGAGAGCCCCGTACACCGACTCGATCTTGAGCTTGATGTCGACCCCGTGCAGCCGCAGGAACCCGATCGGATCGGTCGGAGAGCCGTCCACGTGCACCTCCAGGTGCAGGTGCGTCCCGTACGAGTACCCGGTATTGCCCACCTCGCCGATGACCTGACCGGCCCGCACCTGATCCCCGGCCTGCACGAGCAGCCGACGGGAGTGGGCGTAGATCATTTCGGTGCCGTCGTCGTGCTTGATGGTGATGGCGTAGCCGTAGCCGCCGTTGTACCCGGCTGAGGTGACCGTGCCCGCGTGGACCGCCTTGTAGGGGGTGCCCTCCGGGGCCGCCAGGTCGATGCCGGCGTGGAGCTTGCCGAAACGGACACCGTACGCCGAGGTGAACTCGAAGTCGTCGAGCGGAAGGAGCCAGGCCTGGGCGGCGGCTTCCTCTTCGCTGATCTGGGCGGGGGCGTCGCCGCGCACCTCGCCGCGGGAGGCGCGGTCGGTGTCCGCCGAGCGGTCCGCGAGCGCGTCCTGGGTGACCGAGGCCTCTTCGAGGTTGCGCAGGACGTTCGGGCTGACAGCCTTGGCGTCGGGCAGCTGCGAGGCGGCTCCGAGGGCCACGACGCCGGCGCCGACGAAGGCCGAGGTGACGACCGCGGCGTAACGGCTCCGCGGAGGGGTAGGTACGCGGCGACGGCCGCGATAGCGGTCGGGCTCAGACGACAAGCGCTGACGCACGAACAACCCTCCGTCGGTGGCAAAGAACGGCCGACCACCGTGGGGAACACTTGCTGAACGGTGGTTTGCCGGGCTGCCGGTCCGGGGTTAACCGGTTGACAGCCGGGTGCCACGGTAACGAAACGCAACGCCGGTCACAAGTCGAACCGCCAATTCCCTGACAGTTCCTTCTAGGTATTCGGTAGCGAATGTCCGAGTTGGTCATCTTTTCGGAGGAGCGGCAGGGTTGGCTCTCCGTAACTGCGTTCGAAACGCAAAGTCATGTGACGTGGAATACGGTAAACGGTGCTTGCACTCGACGGGCGCGGTGCTCCAGCACCGGCCGGTAGTACGGTGCGGTGGCTACCAGGGTTCAACCGAGCCGGGTTACCGTTCGTTAAGGTCTGACTCGACGTCGCGCGCCGAAGGGGTCGCACATGGAAGCACGGATCAGGGTCGTGGTGGCGAAGCCCGGGCTCGACGGGCACGACAGGGGTGCCAAGGTGGTGGCCCGCGCCCTGCGTGACGCCGGTATGGAGGTCATCTACACCGGGCTGCACCAGACGCCTGAGCAGATCGTGGAGACGGCGATCCAGGAGGACGCCGACGCGATCGGACTCTCAGTTCTCTCCGGGGCCCACATGACGCTCTTCCGCCGGGTGCTGGAACTGCTCGCCGAACGTGACGCAGCCGACATCGTCGTATTCGGCGGCGGCATCATTCCGGCCGACGACATCGCCGAACTGCAGAAGATCGGCGTCGCCCACATATTCACTCCGGGCGCGACCACGGCATCCATCATCGAATGGGTACGCGCCAATGTCGCCGCACCGGTTGCCTGACGGATAATCACCGAATAACTGCGAAGAGTTAAGGGGAGAGGCCGGACGCACCCCTCACACGTCCGGCCCCTCATGCACGATGCCCCGCCGCCACCCCTCGACCGACAGGGCATCGGCCGCTTTCGTCGTCGCTCAGCGCTCCGACACCACACTCAACGACGCCTCCCGGGCAGGGTTACGCGTCGTTCTCCCGCAGGATCAAGATCTTTTAGGTACGCGGCCGCGGGCGGGCAGGCGCAGCACCCACCGGCCCCGCCTCCGGCGGCTGGCGCGCCCGGGCCGTGGCGGGTCCCGGCCGTCCCCGGCCGCCGGGAGAAGCGCGAATCGCTGTGCAAGACCGCACAGGACGCACCCGCGGGCCCGCCGTCACCGCCGGTGTGGCTAGGCTGCGAATTGAGGCCCCCGAGCACCGCCGGGGCCGACATTTCTCTCACGCTGGCGGCGACGCAACGACGCGCCGCGCACACAGGTCGGGACGCAGGTACGCGGCTTGCCGGGGCAAGCGTCGCGAGCGAAAGGAGACACGTGGACCTGTTCGAGTATCAGGGGCGCGACCTGTTCGAACGGCACGGGCTGCCCGTGCTGGGCGGCGGCGTCGCCGAGACCCCGCAGGAGGCGCGGGCGATCGCCGAGCGCCTCGGTGGCAAGGTCGTCGTCAAGGCGCAGGTGAAGGTCGGCGGCCGCGGCAAGGCCGGCGGCGTCAAGCTGGCCGACGGTGCGGACGAGGCCGAGGCCCGGGCGACCGACATCCTGGGCATGGACATCAAGGGTCACACGGTTCACAAGGTGATGCTGGCCGAGACGGCGGACATCAAGGAGGAGTACTACTTCTCCTACCTGCTGGACCGGGCCAACCGCACCTTCCTCTGCATCGCCAGCGTGGCCGGCGGCATGGAGATCGAGACGGTCGCCGAGGAGGACCCCGAGCGGGTCGCCAAGATCGCTATCGACGCGAACGCGGGTGTCGACGAGGCCAAGGCGCGCGAGATCGTCGCCGCCGCGAAGTTCCCGGCCGAGGTGGCCGAGCACGTCGTCGACATCGCGGTGAAGCTCTGGCAGGCCTTCGTGGCCGAGGACGCCACCCTGGTCGAGGTCAACCCGCTGGCCAAGGTCGGCGACGGCCGGGTGCTCTGCCTGGACGCCAAGATCACCCTGGACGAGAACGCCGGCTTCCGGCACCCCGACCACGAGGCGCTGGTGGACCAGTCCGCGGTCGACCCGCTGGAGCAGGCCGCCAAGGCCAAGGACCTCAACTACGTCAAGCTCGACGGCGAGGTCGGCATCATCGGCAACGGCGCGGGCCTGGTCATGTCGACGCTCGACGTGGTCGCGTACGCGGGCGAGGCGCACGGCGGCGTCAAGCCGGCCAACTTCCTCGACATCGGCGGCGGCGCCAGCGCCCAGGTGATGGCGAACGGCCTCGAGATCGTGCTGGGCGACCCGGCGGTCAAGTCGGTGTTCGTCAACGTCTTCGGTGGCATCACGGCCTGTGACGAGGTCGCCAACGGCATCATCCAGGCCCTCGCCCTGCTCGGCGAGCGTGGCGAGGCCGTCACCAAGCCGCTCGTGGTGCGCCTCGACGGCAACAACGCCGAGGCCGGCCGGGCGATCCTGGACTCGGCGAACAACCCGCTCGTCGAGCGGGTCGACACGATGGACGGTGCGGCCGAGCGTGCCGCCGAGCTCGCGGCTGCGGGGAAGTGACTACATGGCTATCTGGCTCACCAAGGACTCCAAGGTCATCGTCCAGGGCATGACCGGCTCTGAGGGTTCGAAGCACACCCGCCGCATGCTGGCCGCGGGCACGAACGTGGTCGGCGGCGTGAACCCGCGCAAGGCCGGCACGACCGTGGACTTCGACGGCACCGCGCTCCCCGTCTTCGCCAACGTCGCCGAGGCCATGAAGGAGACCGGCGCGGACGTGTCGGTCATCTTCGTGCCGCCGGCCTTCACCAAGTCCGCCGTCCTCGAGGCCATCGACGCGGAGATCCCGCTCGCCGTGGTCATCACCGAGGGCGTACCGGTGCAGGACTCGGCCGCCTTCTGGGCGCACAACATCGCCCAGGGGCAGAAGACCCGCATCATCGGCCCGAACTGCCCCGGCATCGCGTCCCCGGGCGCGTCGAACGCGGGCATCATCCCGGCCGACATCACCCCGGCCGGCCGCATCGGCCTGGTGTCGAAGAGCGGCACGCTGACCTACCAGCTCATGTACGAGCTGCGGGACTTCGGCTTCTCGACCAGCGTGGGCATCGGCGGCGACCCGATCATCGGCACCACCCACATCGACGCCCTCAAGGCGTTCCAGGAGGACCCGGACACCGACGCGATCGTCATGATCGGCGAGATCGGCGGCGACGCCGAGGAGCGCGCGGCGGAGTTCATCAAGGCCAACGTGACCAAGCCGGTCGTCGGCTACATCGCGGGCTTCACCGCCCCGCCCGGCAAGACCATGGGCCACGCGGGCGCGATCATCTCCGGCTCGGCAGGCACGGCCGACGCCAAGAAGGAAGCCCTCGAGGCCGCGGGCGTCAAGGTCGGCAAGACCCCGAGCGAGACCGCGCGGCTCATGCGCGAGGTCATGAGCTGATTTTGGTACGGCCACAGACGCGCCGCCGCACGGACCTGACCGGTCCGCACGGCGGCGCGTCCGCGTCTCTGCACGGCGCTGGATGCCGGTCATGCGCCTCGTCGCGTGCCGGTGGATGCCGGTCGCGCGGAGCTGTTCGCGCGGCTGGATGCGGGTCGCGCGGCTCTGTTTGCGCGGCTGGACGCGGCGAGTCGCGGATTCTGCGTCGCCGCAGGCCGCCCGGCGTGGAAAAGTAGTCGGCGATGCCGACCACACCCGACCGTCCCGACGGTCGATCCGCCGGCTCGGGGGACCCGCTGGATGCCACCGAGGCCTCCGACGACGCTGCCCGCCGCACGCCCGGCCGCTCCGAGGCCGTCTCCGCGGGCCCGGAGGACGAGCTCGACATCATGCGAGACCTCGCTCCGGCCGGGGTGCGTCCCGCGGTGCCCGGCCACACCACCGTCCGCGTGGGCCCCACCGGCTCGAGGCCCGGCGCCGGCTCCGAGGCGAAGCCGCAGGAATCGGACCGGAACCGGCCCACGGTCGCGGTCGATCCGCGCAACCACCCCACCGTCCGCGTCGATACCGGCAAGCACCCGACCGTCAAGCTGCCCGGCCAGCGCCGCCCGGCCGAGTCCCGGAACCGGGCTCCGCTGCCGGTGGCCGCCGCCTTCGCGACGCTGTGGGCCGCGCTGCTCTCGTACGTGCCGGTGGCCGCGGTCATCGGACTCGCCCGCACCCTCGAGGGCCAGGGCGGCCTCGGTGGCGCGGCGCATGCCGGGCTGGCGGGGTGGCTGCTCGGGCACGGCGTACCCATCGGCACGTCAATCGGCCCGCTCGGCCTGGCGCCTCTGCTGCTCACGCTGCTGGCCGGGTGGCGGCTCAACCGGGCCGGCCTGCACGTCACCCGGGCCATCGGCGCCCGGCGCAGCGCGTCACCCCGGGCCGCTGTGCTGGTCGCAGTCACGATCGGGGCCGCGTACGGGATGCTCGGATTGCTGGCCGCCCTCGTCGTCGACGGCCGCGGCACGGACGTCTCACCCGGGCGGGCCGCGTTCCATCTCTTCCTCGCCGGGCTCGCCTTCTCGCTGATCGGCTCCCTGCGCAGCACGGACGCCCTGGTGGTGGTCGCCCGCCGGATCCCGCAGCCGGCCCGGCACGGCCTGCGCACCGGCGTCGTGGCAACCCTGCTGATCCTCGTCGCCGGCGCCGCGTTCGCCGGCCTCTCCATCGCGGTCGGCGGCGGCCAGGCCGCGGACATGATCGGCGCCTACCGGACCGGGGTCGCGGGCCAGACGGGCATCACGCTGATCAGCCTCGCGTACGGCGCGAACGGCGTGATCTGGGCGGCTGCGTACCTGCTCGGCCCGGGCTTCCTGCTGGGCACCGACTCCGCCGTACGCCTGACCGAGGTGACCGTGGGCCCCCTGCCGACGCTGCCGCTGCTGGCAGGCCTCCCCAACGGCCCGATGGGAGCGAGCGGCGCGGCGCTGCTGGCGGTGCCGGTGCTGGCCGCGATGGCGGCGGGCTGGCTGCTGACCCGCCGTCTGATGGGCGTGCACCACGTCGTCGACGGTCACCTGCGGGACAGCCGCCACCCTGTACGCCCGGGAGAGCCGGTGGTGGGGGAGCCGGGCTGGTCGCTGGTGCTGGGCTCGGCGTTGCTGGCCGGGCCGGTGGCGGGGCTGGTTCTGGGTGTTTTGTCGTGGCTGTCCGGCGGGTCGCTGGGGGACGGGCGGCTGGCGGAGATCGGGCCGGTGCCGTGGCAGGTCGGGCTGATCGCGACGGTGGTGGTCGGCGTGTCGTCCTGCATCGGGGCGGCCGCGGGGCGGGCGTTCCGCGCGCCGGTCCACAAGTAGTCGTTCCGCGCATAGTCGTCCGCGCAGCGAAACGGGCGCTCCGGCCGTGGCCGGAGCGCCCGTTCGTGTGGTGGTGCCTAGTTGCCGAGGTTGCTGTACCCGCCGGAGGCGGCGTACACGATGTTGCCGATGATGCCGAGGGCCGCGATGCCGAAAGCGATGTACGCCAGGATGGGCTGCTTGTTGACCTTCTTCGCCTCGAGCAGGCTCAGCACGGCGAACACGATGCCGAGCGGCGCGCAGCAGAACGCGAACACGATGCCGAGGACGCCCCAGAGCGTCGTCTTGTCGTTGCCGGCGGCAGCCGGGGGCTGCTGTCCGTAGTAGGGCGGTGGCGTCACGGGCGATCCTCCAGATAAATCCGCGCTGCGGCGGTCGTGTGCAGATCCAGGCGCACGCGGACCATCGCGTGAGCGGCCGCAGCCTAACCGATGATCAGCCGTTTGCGCTGTCCGCGAATCGACCCGTTTGCGGTGGCGACCAGGCCCGGCGATAGGGTGCTGGCGTGACAGACCCCGCGCCCGCCCGCCTGGTCGTCCTCGTCTCCGGCTCCGGCAGCAACCTGCAGGCACTCCTCGACGCCGCCATGGATCCCGCGTACGGCGCGAGGGTCGTCGCCGTCGGTGCGGACCGGGACGGCATCGCCGGCATCGACCGCGCCGCCGCGGCGGGAGTTCCCACGTTCGTGGACTCCGTCAAGGCCTACCCGACCCGGGACGACTGGGACGCCGCCCTCGCCGCGCACGTCGCCGAGCACAAGCCGGACCTGGTCATCTCGGCCGGCTTCCTCAAGCTCGTCGGCAAGCAGTTCCTCGCCGCGTTCGGCGACCGCTACCTCAACACCCACAACGCGCTGCTCCCGGCGTTCCCGGGCATTCACGGCCCGCGCGACGCTCTGGCGTACGGGGTGAAGATCGCTGGCGCGACCCTCTTCTTCGTCGACGCCGGAGTCGACACCGGGCCCATCATCGCCCAGGTCAGCGTGCCCGTGCTCGACGACGACACGGAAGAGACGCTGACCGAGCGGATCAAGGAAGCCGAGCGCCGGCAACTCGTGGAGTACGTCGGCAGGCTGGTCCGCGAAGGCTGGACCATCACGGACAGGAAGGTCACCATCCCATGACCGAGCGAAGCGAGGGCATCGGAAGGCTCAGTGCGCCCGTGCCTCATGACGGCACGGAGCGAAGCGGAGTGCCGGCATGAGCGCCGATGGCCGACGCCCGATCCAGCGAGCGCTGCTCAGCGTCTACGACAAGACGGGCCTCGTTGAGCTCGCGCGGGCCCTGCACGCCGCCGGGGTGCAGATCGTCTCCACCGGGTCCACCGCCTCGACCGTCGAGGGCGCCGGCGTGCCGGTGACCCGGGTCGAGGCGCTGACCGGCTTCCCGGAGTGCCTCGACGGTCGCGTCAAGACGCTGCACCCGCGCGTGCACGCCGGCCTGCTCGCCGACCTCCGGCTGCCGGCCCACGAGCAGCAGCTCGCGGAGCTCGAGGTGCAGCCCTTCGACCTGCTGGTGAGCAACCTGTACCCGTTCACCGAGACCGTGGCCTCCGGCGCGAGCGTGGACGAGTGCGTCGAGCAGATCGACATCGGCGGGCCGGCGATGGTGCGGGCGGCGGCCAAGAACCATCCGTCGGTCGCGGTGGTGACGGGCGTGTCGGCGTACCCGCTGATTGTGGACGCCCTGCGCGACGGCGGTTTCACGCTGACGCAGCGCAAAATGCTCGCAGCTCGCGCCTTCGCCGACATCGCCGAGTACGACGTCGCAGTCGCCAACTGGTGTGCGACGACGCTTGCGCCGGCGGACTGGCCCGAGTTCGCGGGTCTCGCCCTCAAGCGCGACAACGCCCTGCGGTACGGCGAGAACCCGCACCAGCAGGCGGCCCTCTACGTCGACCCGAACGCTCCCGCCGGTCTCGCGCAGGCGCAGCAGTTGCACGGCAAGGAGATGTCGTACAACAACTACGTCGACGCGGATGCGGCCTGGCGCAGCGCCAACGACTTCACCGAGCCGTGCGTCGCGATCATCAAGCACGCCAACCCGTGCGGCATCGCGATCGGCGCGGACGTGGCCGAGGCGCACCGCAAGGCCCACGCCTGCGACCCGGTTTCGGCGTTCGGCGGGGTCATCGCGGTCAACCGGGAGGTGACCCTGGAACTGGCGAAGCAGCTCGACGGCATCTTCACCGAGGTCGTCGTCGCGCCGTCGTTCGCCGCCGACGCACTCGCGGTCTTCCAGGAGAAGAAGAACCTGCGCGTGCTGGTCGCCCCGGCCTGGAACCCGCCGCCGGCGGAGGTCAAGCAGATCGGTGGCGGCGTACTGGTGCAGATGGCCGACCGCATCGACGCCGAGGGCGACGACCCGGCCAACTGGACCCTGGCGACCGGCGAGGCGGCATCGCCGGAGGATCTGCGCGACCTGGCGTTCGCCTGGCGGGCCATCCGCTCGGTGAAGAGCAACGCGATCCTGCTCGCGCACGACGGCGCCACCGTCGGCGTCGGCATGGGTCAGGTCAACCGGGTGGACTCCGCGCACCTCGCGGTCGACCGCGCCGGCGCGGACCGGGCCAAGGGCAGCGTGGCGGCGTCGGACGCGTTCTTCCCGTTCCCGGACGGGCTCGAGGTGCTGATCGCGGCCGGCGTCAAGGCCGTCGTGCAGCCGGGTGGGTCCATCCGCGACAACGTGGTGATCGAGGCCGCGGAGAAGGCCGGCCTCACCGTCTATCTGACCGGCACCCGGCACTTCTACCACTGACGTGCAGGAGCCCGAGGTCGTCCGCAACCAGACCTTCTCCGGCAAGGACTGGGCGCTCGCCGAGGTGGAACGCGCGGTGTACCAGGACTGCGCGTTCCACGACGTCGACTGGTCGGAGGCGCGGCTCACCGGCTGCACCTTCGCACACTGTGAGTTCGGCAACGTCCGCTTCAACGCCGCCGAGTTGAGCACCTGCGCGATCCTCCAGTCGACGCTGCGCCGGTGCAACTTCTTCGACGCGACGATCAGCGACTGCAAGCTCACCGGAAGCCAGTTCCTCGACTGTGGACTGCGCCCGCTGACCATCGACGGCGGGGACTGGGGCTTCGTGTCGCTGCGCGGCCAGAACCTGACCGCGGCGAAGCTGGGCGGCCTGCGCCTGCACGAGGCGGATCTCGAGGGGGCCGACCTGACCCGGACCGACCTGCGCGGCGCCGATCTCTCGTACGCCCGGCTCAAGGACGCCGTGCTCAAGGGCGCGGATCTGCGCGGGGCGGACCTGGACGGGGTCGCGTTGCGGGAGGTGGACCTCACCGGGGCAAAGATCGACATCGCCCAGGCGGGGCTGTTCGCCCGGGCACACGGGGCGATCATCGGCTGACCTGCGGGTGCCGGCCTCACGAGTGGCCTACCTCGCCGGATCTGGCCCTGCCGGGTATTGCGGCCTCAACCGACTGATACGGTCCGGAAAAACCGTCCCGCGGACTGGGAGTTTGAGCATGGGCAAGAAGGTCACCGTCGTAGGCGCCGGTTTCTACGGGTCCACGACCGCACAGCGTCTGGCCGAGTACGACATCTTCGACACCGTGGTGCTCACCGACATCATCGAGGGCAAGCCGGAGGGCCTCGCGCTCGACCTCAACCAGTCGCGCCCGGTCGAGGGCTTCGAGACCAAGGTCGTCGGCGCCTCCACCGGCCCGAACGGCGAGGGCTACGAGGCCATCGAGGGCTCCGACGTCGTCGTGATCACCGCGGGCCTGCCCCGCAAGCCCGGCATGAGCCGCATGGACCTGCTCGGCGTCAACGCCAAGATCGTTCGCCAGGTCGCCGAGAACGTCGCGAAGTACGCCCCGAACGCCGTCGTCATCGTCGTCTCGAACCCGCTCGACGAGATGACCGCGCTGGCCCAGATCGCCACCCAGTTCCCGAAGAACCGGGTGCTCGGCCAGGCGGGCATGCTCGACTCGGCGCGCTTCACCAACTTCGTGGCCGAGGAGCTCAAGGTTCCCGTCGCCAGCGTGAAGACCCTGACGCTGGGCTCGCACGGCGACACGATGGTGCCGGTCCCGTCGAAGTCCACGGTCAACGGCAAGCCGCTCGCCGACCTGCTGCCCGCCGACAAGGTCGAGGAGCTCGTCACCCGTACCCGCAACGGTGGCGCCGAGGTCGTGGCCCTGCTCAAGACCGGCTCCGCCTACTACGCGCCGTCGGCCGCCGCGGCCCGCATGGCCAAGGCCGTCGCCGAGGACTCCGGCGCGGTCATGCCGGTCTGCGCCTGGGTCGACGGCGAATACGGCATCTCGGGTGTCTACCTGGGCGTCGAGGCCGAGATCGGTGCCCAGGGCATCAAGCGCGTCGTCGAGACCGACCTGACCGAGTCCGAGCTCGCGGGCCTCAAGGAGGCCGCCGAGGCCGTGCGCGCCAAGCAGGCGGACGTCGCCGACCTCTGATCCACGTCGGCCGGGCCCGCGCAGTCGCGCCGGCCTCGGAAGATCCTCTCGTCGAAGGCCGGGCCGTTTCGGTCCGGCCTTCACCCTTTCCCGGTACGGCCTCAGGCCCGTGCCGGATGCGCCTGTCCGGGCGGCGGCTGCAGTCATGGATGGGACCTTATCGATGCCCGGGGCGACGCCGGGCGTTGTCCACAACGCGTGGTTATCCACAGGCCGTCCGGTCTCGCTGCGGCCGGGCCGACAAAAATGCGAAGGTGTCAGGAGTGAGCGACGCCGAGCCCGATGAGGATCAGACTGAGCGCGGCGGCGAGGATCGCGGCAGTCGACTTGGCGGCCAGCTCCGGTGACTGCTCCCGCAGCACGTAGGCGGCCACCGGGACAACCGCCACGGCTACCAGCCACAGGCTGTTGATCGTGACGGCGAGCAGGAACGCCAACATGGCCGCCGCGATCAGGATCATCCTGGTCCGGGGCGGGTTGGGACGTTCGTCACGGTGCTCGGTGCGGTCCATCGGGGGAAAGCGTAGAACCCTCGCGCCAGGCCCGGGGGCGGCGACGATCTTCAACCGACAGGCAGTACGCTCGTACTGCTAAAGCATGAATCCCGGGAGAGGAGCGCCGGCCGATGGCGAAAATCAAGGTCAACAACCCGGTGGTGGAGCTCGACGGCGACGAGATGACCCGGATCATCTGGAAGCAGATCCGTGAGCAGCTGATCCTGCCCTACCTCGACGTCAACCTCGAGTACTACGACCTGTCGATCCAGCACCGCGACGAGACCGACGACCAGGTGACGATCGACGCGGCCAACGCCATCAAGCGGCACGGCGTCGGCGTCAAGTGCGCGACGATCACGCCGGACGAGGCCCGCGTCGACGAGTTCGGCCTGAAGAAGATGTGGCGGTCGCCGAACGGCACGATCCGCAACATCCTCGGCGGCGTCGTGTTCCGCGAGCCGATCATCATGTCGAACGTACCGAGGCTCGTACCCGGCTGGACCAAGCCGATCATCATCGGCCGCCACGCGCACGGCGACCAGTACAAGGCCACCGACTTCGTGGTGCCCGGCCCCGGCAAGCTGACCGTCACCTTCACCCCCGCGGACGGCTCGGCGCCGATGGAGTTCCACGTCGCCGACTACCCGGGCGGCGGCGTCGCGATGGCGATGTACAACTACGACGAGTCGATCCGCGACTTCGCGCGAGCCTCGTTCCGCTACGGCCTCGCCCGCAACTACCCGGTCTACCTGTCGACCAAGAACACGATCCTGAAGGCGTACGACGGGCGCTTCAAGGACCTGTTCGCGGAGATCTTCGAGACCGAGTTCGCCGAGGACTTCAAGAAGGCCGGCCTCACGTACGAGCACCGCCTGATCGACGACATGGTCGCCGCCGCCATGAAGTGGGAGGGCGGCTACGTCTGGGCCTGCAAGAACTACGACGGCGACGTGCAGTCCGACACGGTGGCGCAGGGCTTCGGCTCGCTCGGCCTGATGACTTCGGTGCTGATGACCCCCGACGGCAAGACCGTCGAGGCGGAGGCGGCCCACGGCACGGTCACCCGGCACTACCGTCAGTGGCAGAAGGGCGAGAAGACCTCGACGAACCCGATCGCCTCGATCTTCGCGTGGACCGGCGGCCTCAAGCACCGTGGTGTGCTCGACGAGGCCCCGGCCGTCAGCGAGTTCGCGGAGACGCTGGAGAAGGTCTGCGTCGAGACGGTCGAGGGCGGACAGATGACCAAGGACCTGGCGCTGCTCATCGGCCGGGACGCACCCTGGCTGACCACCGACGAGTTCATGAACGCCCTGGACGAGAACCTGGCCCGCAAGCTGGCCTGACCCCGTTCCCGCAGAGGGCCCGCCGGCACCACGCCGGCGGGCCCTCGCGCGTCCACGCGGGCGTTGGTGGTGCCGGGCGACGGGCTGGGGTGGACGCGCGAGGCACTGGGCGCTTGTTCGCGGCGTTGGGGGAGCCGGGCGCGGGTCGATGGTCGTGGAGGGTGTTGTGCGTCGCCGGACGGCGCTGAGGAAGCGGCGCGCGGGCGGCGCACCTGGGCGGAATGTGTGCGCCGCGCCGCCGGAAGCGCGACGGCGGCCCGAATGCGGTCTGGGCGGGTAGTGGAAGGCGGCACGGCAGGCCCGTCGCAAGCGTCCGTACGGCCTATTTCGGCAAAACCGGCCGGTGATCCAAACGTGATGTTTAGGATGCGTAACCGGGGGGTACGCGGCTCGTTTCCCCTAGCAGAACGGATGACGGTCGCGTCGCACGAGGTGTCGCCCGCCGATCCGGCAGCCTTGTCCCGGGCGCCGATCGGTTACCTCGGCGGGGTGCGGCCTGTAGGCGGAACGCCTGCCGTCCCTTCCCTGCGGGGGGCCTTGTCCCGGGCCCCCCGCCCCCTTAACTGTGTATATGGCCTCGCTTCGCTCAGCGGGCACTGCGCCCCAGGGGGCCTGTGTCGAGGACACCGAAACAGACCACCTCTGGTTGCGCTGGCGGGTTAGAGGGCGTCGCGCAGGATCTGGGCTGCTTTCTCCGGCACGATGTCGTTGATGAACGCGCCCATGGCCGATTCCGAGCCGGCCAGGTACTTCAGCTTGTCCGCCGCGCGCCGGATGGTGAAGAGCTGGAGGTGCAGGTAGCCGAGGTCTCGGCCTTCTCCGATCACGGCCTGGTGCCAGGCCGCGATGTACGGCATCGGCTTGCCGAACAGCGCGTCGAAGCGCTTGAGGACATCCAGGTACAGCGTGGCGAACGCGTCCCTCTCCTGGGAGGTCAGCGCGGGAATGTCCGGGACCTGGCGGTTGGGTGCGAGCTGCACCTCGAAGGGCCAGCGGGCTGCCGCCGGCACGTACGCGGTCCAGTGCGCGTTGGAACCGATGACTCTGATCTCCGCCTTCTGTTCCGCGGCCAGGACATCGGCGTAGAGGTTGCGGCCTCCGGTGCGCTCGGCGTGCTGCCGGGACGCCTCCAGCATGGCCGCCGTGCGGGGTGGGATGCCCGGGTACGCGTAGATCTGGCCGTGCGGGTGGCTCAGGGTCACGCCGATCTCGATGCCGCGGTTCTCGAACGGGAAGACCTGGGCCACGCCGGGCTGGGCCGACATCTCCTCCGTACGGTCGGCGAGGGCGTCGACCACCGTGCGGATGCGTTCGGGGGGCAGGGCTCCGAAGGAGCTGGTGTGGTCGCTGGTGAAGCAGACGACCTCGCACCGGCCGATGCCCGGGCGGACCGGGACCATGTTCGTCAGCTCGGTGATCTCGTCCGGTTTCACGCGGTCGCTGAACGACGGGAACTGGTTCTCGAAGACCACGACGTCGTAGTCCGGTGCCGGGATCTCGCTGGCGAAGTCCGGGGTGGAGGGGCAGAGCGGGCACTTGTCCGACGGCGGCAGGAAGGTGCGGGTCTGGCGGTGGGCCGCCACCGCGACCCATTCGTCCACCAGCGGGTCGTAGCGCAGCTGCGAGGTCGGCGGCGGGGGCGGCAACTGGCGGCTGTCCTGCCACCGGGTCCGGTCCTCGGCGGGGGACTCATCGAAGTAGACCAGCTCGCGGCCGTCCGACAGCTTGATCGCCGTCCGCTTCTCGATCACTGGCCGCTCACCACCATGAGTTCGTTCACCTGTTCCGTGAGGATCGCGCGGGCGGTCTCGTCGAGGCCCTCGTCCGTGATCACCACGTCGGCGCGGTTCAGGGGGACGATCGAGGAGATGCCGACCGTGCCCCATTTGGTGTGGTCGGCCAGGACGACGAGGCGTTCCGCCGCCTCCACGAGCGCCCGGTTGACGTCCGCCTCCATGAGGTTGGGCGTCGTGTAGCCGGCTCGTTCGCTCATGCCGTGCACGCCGAGGAACAGCATGTCGAGGTGAAGGGTGCCGATGGCGGCCACCGCGACCGGGCCGACCAGCGCGTCCGACGGCGTTCTCGTCCCGCCGGTCAGCACCACCGTCTGGTCCGGGCGGCCGGCGCGGTAGAAGACGTCGGCGACCGGGATCGAGTTGGTGACCACGGTCAGCGCCGGTACGTCGACGAGCCGCTGGGCGAGGCCGGCGGTCGTGGTGCCGGCCGACAGCGCGATCGCGTCGCCGGGTGAGACAAGGGCGGCCGCGCGCATGGCCATGGCCGCCTTCTCGGTGCGCTGGCGGACCGACTTCGCCGCAAAACCCGGTTCGTGCGTCGAACCGGGGCTCACGGTGGTCGCCCCGCCGTGTACCTTCGCGAGAAGGCCGCGGTCCGCGAGGGATTCCAGGTCGCGGCGGATGGTCATGTCGGACACGCCGTACTCGGAGGCGAGTTCGCTGACGCGGACGCCGCCGGCCGCACGAACCCGATCGAGAATCGCCGCCTGGCGCTGCTGGGCGAGCATCAGCAACCCCCCGAGGTGAACCGCACTATTTCGAACACGTGCGAACACTACCTGGTGATCGGGTGTGCGCAAAAGAGTGTGTTAGATACCTCGGCCGCGTTTGTGAAGCGCGGAGAGGACGTTCTCCACCTTCACGGCCCCGGTCATGGCCGCCAGGGCGATGGCCGTACGCGGTTCCTTCCAGTTCGCGCGGACCGCCTCCTTGCTGAACTGCCAGGCCTGGGAGCGGTTCCCGGTCGCCGCGGACCAGCACGCCAACTGCCCGTACACGCGGGCCGCGCCGGGGCGGCAGCCGCTGATCTCGGGGTGACGCTGCATCATCCAGCGCAGCGAGGAGATCTTCGTGGCGTACTCGTACGCGTAATGCGAGGTCCTGCCCCACAGCACCCGCACGAGCGGCTCGTCGAGGTGCACGATCGGGGCCCGGCGGGCCGCCCGCAGCAGCAGATCCCAGTCCTCGTTCTGGCTGCCCGGCGCGTCCTCGGCGACCAGGCCGATGGCGTCCTCGCGCAAGGCCTCGCGCCGCACGAGGAACGACGACGAGTGCAGCATCGCCATCCGCGAGCGGGCCAGCTCGTCGATGGTGACCCGGCTGTGCCCGGCCAGGCGGGGAGTGCATTTGCCTTCGTACTCGACCTCGATCGCACACGTGGCGAACTCGGCGTCGTCCTCGGCCACCAGGGCGGCCACCTGGCGGCGGAGCTTGTCGGGGGCCCACCGGTCGTCGTCGTCGCAGAACGCCACGAGCTCGGTGTCCAGCGACAGGATGCCGGTGTTGCGGGCGCCGGCCAGGCCGGAGGTACGCCAGTTGGTCAGTACCAGCACCTGGATGCCCTCGGTGGAGGCGAGCAGGTAGTCGGGCTCCGTCTGGTCGTACACGACGACGATTTTGATCTCGCCCGGATAGCGCTGCTCGCGGACCGCGGCGATCGCCTTACGCACCAGTTGCGGGCGGTTGCGGGTGGGGATCACGACGCCGACGGACGGCCAGTTCATCACGCCTCCTGGGGTGCTTCTGCGGGGTTGAGCGGGTAGCCGTACGCGCGCAGCATCGGCGCGCACACCGCGCCGACGAGCCGCCGCTGGTTGCCGGGCAGGGCGCGGACCCAGGCGTCGTCGCGGCGCAGCGGCAGGCGCCCGACGGTGAAGCGCATGGGGTTGCCGGCCGCGCTGTGGCCGACGCGCAGGTTCGCGTACCCGTCTCCGAGGAACGACAGGTCGCCGTCGGCGACCGGGACGCCGGCGTGGTCGGCCAGCTCGCGAAGGGTCGCCCGGGGATCGGTAAGGAACTGCTCGTAGCGGATGCGCCGGACCGGTACGCCGCGGCGGGCGAGGAGCCCGAAGGCCGCGTTGTGGGCGTTCCAGAGCAGCGCCGAGCGGCTGGGGGAGTAGCGCGTCATCTCCTCGCTGCCGTCCGTCTCCGGCCGGCTGACGGTCTTGGTCCACGAGTACGCGACCCCGCGCGCGTCCCGCACCACGTGCACGACCCTCAGGTCGACGTCCTCGGCCCAGCGCAGCACGTGAGCGAGCGCGCTGTGCTTGGAGGAGTCGACCACGACCGCCGCGCCGGAGACCTCGGCCGCCGCCGCGTAGATCCGGGAGTAGAAGCTCGCGTACTCGCGGACGTCCGCGAGCTGGGCCTTGGGCAGCTTGGCGGCGGCGAGACGCGGGATGAACCGGGTGCGTTCGACGGCGTCGCGCAAGGCGTGCACGCGGTCCACGTCGACGTTGTGCCAGCCGCCGTACGCCCGCTCGCCGACCCGCCGCCAGAACGTGCAGGCGGCGAAGCGCGCTCCGCAGCCGCACCGCTCGTTGTCCCGGATGTCGCGTTGCCAGAGGTGGACGATCTCGCCGAGCGCGCACACCGAGGGCAGCTCGCCGAGCAGGCGTTCGACGAGCGTGGTTCCGCTTCGTCCCAATCCACCCAGATAAACAACCCGTGCCACTTCTGCCCACCTTCGCTCGTTTCGCTCCTATAACGAGCGAACGAGCGCGAAGGAGGCGTGGAGTTGTCCATCGAGACTTTCGACCGGGTCGAGCTCGACGGGACCGGGTTCGACCCGATCACCGAGGGCGAGGTGGTCGCCGTCGTCCGGGAGGCCATCGCGGCCGGGCGCGGAGGCCGGATCCTCACGCCGAACATCGACATCCTGCGCCAGGCGCGGGTGGACGGCGAGGTCCGCGACTACCTCGACGACGCCGACCTCATCGTGGCCGACGGCATGCCGCTGGTCTGGGCCAGCAAGCTGAGCGGCACGCCGCTGCCCGAGCGGGTGGCCGGGAGCAGCCTGATCTGGTCCCTGTCGCGCGGGCTGGGCCACGATGGACGGTCCGTCTTCGTCGTCGGCGGCACGCCGGCGGCCGACGGCGTCAAGGACGGTGCGACCCGGGCGGCGGACCGGCTCGCCGCCGAGTGCGCGGGCCTGCGGATCGCCGGCACCCTCTGTCCCGACTACGGCTTCGAGAAGGACGAGCAGGCGTACGCGGACTTCTGCACCAAGGTGGCCGGCGCCGAGCCGGACCTGGTCTTCGTGGGCCTCGGTTTCCCCAAACAGGAGGCGGTCATCACCCGGCTGCGGGCGGAGCTACCGAATGCCTGGTTCGTCGGCTGCGGCGCGGCCGTGAACTTCGTCGCCGGCGACGTCGAGCGGGCGCCGCGCTGGATGCAGCGCACCGGCCTGGAGTGGGCCCACCGGCTCGGGACCGAGCCGCGCCGGCTGGCCGGGCGCTACCTCAAGCACGACGCCCCCTATGCCCTCAAGCTCCTGGCCCAGGCCCGCCGACGTTGAAGTAGGGATCCTTGGTCATCCGGGTGAAGGCGCGGAACGCGGGACGGTCGCCGGCGAGCTGGAACTGCTGCTTGGGACCATTGCCCTCGGGGTCCGACTCGAAGTAGACGACCGCCTTGATCTGCCGGTTGGCCTTGAAGGTGCGCCGGGCGTCCTGGAGCCAGGCCGCCCGGCCCGCCGAACCCCACGCCTTCGCCACGCCGAACTCGCCGATGATGATCGGCTTCGGGTGCTGCGCGGCGAACTGCAGGAACGGGCCCATGAGCTGGCCGATCGGCCGGAAGTCCTTCCCGGCGTACACGTCCACGCAGGTCCAGTCGACCTGGTCGTCGCCCGGGTAGAAGGCCGGCGCGTCGCCGCGGATGAAGCCCTCGGCGGTCGGGCACCACACCCAGGAGACGTTCGTCGCGCGCTCCTCGGCGAAGATGTCGCGGATGCGCTTGTACGCGGCGATGTAGTCCTCGCCGGACCACATCGTCGCGCGCAGGTTGGGCCGGTCCATCTCCCACCGGATGCGCAGCAGCACCGGCTTCTTCACCTTGCGGATGGCACGCGCCTGCCTGCGGATCAGCTGGTCGTGCTCGCCCGCGGTGATCGAGCGGTTGTCGCCGGTCGCCCAGCTCACCATCAGCGTGGCGCCCTGGTCCAGGAGTTCGGCATCGGACGCGGTGCCGACCATCTGCTCGAAGCGGCGGTACGTGTTGACGATGTCGAGCGGCCGGCCGAGCTCCTGCTCCAGGGCGTCGACGGCCTCGACGCGGCCGGCGTGGGTCAGGGCGTCCGGCTTGATCCAGGCTCCCAGGTACGCGCCCGTCGGAGGCGCCTCGAACGGTCCCGCCTCGAACGGTCCCGGGTTCACCGCGACCGCGACCGGCGGGCTCGTCAGGTCGGGCGACGGCGTCGGTTCGGGCTCGGCCCGCCGGTGCGAGGTGCAGCCGGCGAGCACGAGCGCGACAAGCCCCAGCAGGGCGACAACACGGCGCACGGCGCTTACTTCTTCCGGCGCGCCGTGTACAGCACGTTGACCGCGAAACCATCCGTGCCGGGCAGCGCGCGCGCCGCCGCGTCCGCGGCCCGGGCGAGCGGGATCCGGTTGAGCGACTCGGTGAGCATGGAGAACCCGCGCCGCTCGACGATCTCGAAGCCGTGCCGGTCAAGCAGCTGCTCCACCTCGGCGTGCGAGAGCTCGGCGAACCACCGTTCGCCGGAGTGCCGCCGGGCCCGCAGGTGCCGCAGGGAGCCCGCGTTGCCGTGGTTCTCCACCACCAGCACGCCGGCGTCCGGGGTCGGCAGCGCCTTCCCGGCGAAGGCGATGGCCCGCTCGCGGACCTGCTCGTCGACGTTCAGCAGCAGGCGGAACATCGTGACGATCACCGGATGCCCGGCCGGCACCGGGTTGGGCACCGGCCCGTCGGCCGGGATCTGGTGCCACTGCGCCTGCGAGCCGACCTCCTCGGCCTTCGCCATCATCTCGGCCGACGTGTCGTAGCCGTGCGCCTCGCGGACCAGGCCGTGCAGGGTCCGGATGGCCCGGCCCGTCCCGCAGGCGAAGTCGTGCTGGACGGGCAGCTTCGCGCCGAACTCCCGCTGCACGAGCTTGCGCAGGTACTCCTGCTGCCGCTCGTTGATCCGCGACGCGTAGCTGTCCGGCGCGTACGTGACGTGCTCGTACTTGGCGACGGCGTCGGCGTCCTGGAACACCTTGGTGTAGTCGGTGGTCAACCGGTCCTCCTTGACATGAGCTTGTGAGGCTTGAAGGCGTCGAGCGCGAGCGGTTCGCGCAGCAGCCAGGCGCCGGTGCCGAACGCGGCCACGGCGAGGCCGGTCGCGAGCGCCAGGCCGGTCGGCCCGGCCCCGGTCACGGCGGTCACGACCCTCGGGAGTACGCCGAAGCACCCGACCGTCAGCGCGCCGGCGGTCAGCGTGCCGCGGCCGAACGGGTGCAGCCGCGCGGCGCGGGCCACCTGGACGAGGGGCAGCAGGTTGTTGGCGACCAGGGCGCAGGCCAGCCCGATCGCGGCGCCCGTCGCGCCGTACCGGGGAATCAGCAGCACGTCGAGGCCGATCGTCACGACCAGCGCGACCAGGACGTTGTAGAGGTTCCACGACGTGCGCCCGGCCATCGCGAGAACCATGTCGACCATGCCGCAGCCGGTGGCGACGAGCATCGCGCAGGCGAGCACCACGACCACCGGCGTGCCGCTGCGGTAGTGGTTGCCGAACAGTCCGAGGTAGAGGGGCGCGAAGAGGATCACCAGCAGGTTGATCGGCCAGGTCACCAGCACCAGCCAGCCGGTCGCGGTCCGGTAGAGGTGGTTGGCGGTGTCCCGGTCGCCGACCGCGAGCGCCTCGGCGAGCCGCGGCTGCACCGACTGCGAGATGCCCTGGTTGGCGAACTGGATGAGCACCACGAACCGCCCGGCGACCGCGTACACGGCGGCCGCAGCCAGCCCGCCCAGCGCCGCGACGAGCAGCACGTCGACCCGCTGCAGCGCGAGTTGCGCGACGCTGGCCAGCGCCCGCGGGCCGGTGAAGCGCCAGAATTCGCGGCGCAGGTCCAGGCGCTCGCTGCGGCGCGAGCGGAACCGTTCCGGCTTGCCCGCCAGGTAGATCTTCCGCAGGGCGAGCGCCGCCAGGATCGAGACCGGCAGGTAGGGCACCGCCCACGCGAACGCGAACGCGGGCAGGGAGGCGCCGGTCCAGAGGGCGGCCACCCCGGCGGCGCCGACGCACAGCAACTGCAGCGTGCTGCGCAGGACGCGGTCGAGGGTGACGGTCGGGCGCATCGCCTTGTACCCGCGGGTCGCGGTCAGCAGGGCGTCGGTCAGCGCCTGCAGCGGCAGGAACAAGGCCAGCATCTTCACCCCCGCGACCACCTCCGGCGAGCCGCCGGCGGTCAGGCCGGCGATGGAGGAGGCTCCGAACCACATACCGGCGCCGAGCAGCGTCGCCAGCACCAGCACCGGGGTGAGGCCGGTACGCAGGCAGGCACCGAGCAGATGGTCGCGGCCGGTGGCCCGCAGCCGCGCCGGCCAGTAGACCAGCCCGGTCTGGGTACCGAGCTTGGCCAGGCCGCCGACCAGCACGAATGCCGCGGTGGCCGCGAAGAACGCGCCGGCGTGCTCGGCGCCGAGGGCGCGCGCGACGATCCAGGTGACCGCCACGCCGGTGCCGCCCGCCAGGGCCGATCCGACCATGTTGGCCAGCCCGCCGCGGGCGACCCCCTGAGCGCCGGTCTTCGCCGGAGCCTCCGCGACCGCCGTCATCCCTGGCGCCAGATCGGTACGCGGCCCAGCCACGTCATCAAGGCCTCATCATGCGTGGCGTAGTGGCTGCTCAGTTCGCGCCGGATGCCGGGGTCCATGTCGGACTGGCGGGGACGGGCGTTGTGCCGCTCGAACGGCGGGTGGCCGAGGTTGATCGGCAGCCCCAGGAACGCGCACACCTCGTCGTAGACCTGCTCCGGCTGGCTGAAGAACCGCTCGCTCTCCACCACGTGGATGCGTTCCCGCCCGACGTGCTGGGCCATCACACTCAGATACCGGGCGTACTCGCCGCGGGCGCGGTACGCCTGGTGCTGGTGGGCGAAGGAGTAGTACTTCGGGTCCGCCGCGAGCCGGTCCTCCTGGCGGTGCAGCCGGGCCGGCTCCAGCGCCAGCGCGTTGCCGAAGTCGCGTTCGTGCTCGAACCCGCGCGCCACCTCGTGGTGGTGCTGCGAGTAGGCCCGTTCCACCGGGTCGCGGACCAGCACCACCAGCTTCGTCCCGGGCAGGTCGGCGGCGATCCGCGCCGCCGCCTGCGGGTGGTACATGTAGTACGGGCTCGACTCGAACGTCTGCGCCGGCACCCCGTACTGCTCGTAGACCTTGTCTGCCTGCTTCTGCAGCGGGAAGTGCGCCTTGTACCAGCCCATGCCGCGCTTGTAGGACACGTCGAAGTAGTGCACGCCCTTGTGCAGCACGGCTTTCAGCACCGCCGGATGCGCGGCGAGCGCCCGGTAGAGCGACGTCGTGCCGCAGCGCTGCCCGCCGCAGATGAGGAATGAGGGCGTCATCCGGCTGGGCGCCGTCAGCCGCCCGTAGGACCGCGACCCGAGGTGCACGACCCGCTTGACCGGCGCCGGAACCTTGCGACCATTCATCACAGTTCCTCAACCCTTCGAATCAGTACGGGCAGCAGCCACGTCCCGAGCACTCCGAGGCGAGCACCGGCCTCGGCCTGGCGGTCGGTCAGGTAGCGGGCGGCCAGGTCGACCAGGTAGAGCAGGGCGGTCAGCTCCCGTGCCTCCGGGGCCACGCCGAACGGCTGGAGCAGCTCGCCGGCGCGGCGTACGGTCGCCTCGACGGCCCCGGCCGCGTCGTCGCTGGACTGGATCCGCCGCTGCAGCTCGTAGTGGATGGCGTCGAACCCGACGGGCACGCCCTTGGTGAACCGCTCCCAATCCCACACCAGCAGCGCGTCCGCGAGGTTCGCCATGTTCCACGGGGCCCAGTCGCCGTGCCACGCGCCGTACTCCATGGTGGTGCTGCCGGCATGCGTCGCGAGGAGCTCGGCGGCCGCAGCCAGCGCGACCCCCTCGGGCCGGTCCGCCACCGCGGCGAGCCGCCCCCGCAGCTCGGCCC
Organism: Actinoplanes sp. NPDC051475; assembly: GCF_040689425.1. Classification (NCBI taxonomy): domain Bacteria; kingdom Bacillati; phylum Actinomycetota; class Actinomycetes; order Micromonosporales; family Micromonosporaceae; genus Actinoplanes; species Actinoplanes sp. NPDC051475. Next base: position 307,276 of record NZ_JBFAZZ010000004.1, on the reverse strand, counting down.
AGTACGCGCTGCCGTCCAGCGTCCCCGAGGTGTAACCGCAGCAACCAGCGATGTCGATCATTGCGGCGGTGAGCCGGCGCGGGGTCAGCGGCGCCCGCGGCAGCCACACCGGCAGCGCCGACTGGATGAGAACCTGCAAGCCGCGCCACTGGCCGGCGTGCAGCACCGTCGGCACGGTGAGCTTGGTCAGCCCCACCTTGCTCAGCGCGGCCAGCGCGGCGGTCTCGGCCTTGACCAGGCGCTGGGTCAGCGGCCCGGTGCCGAGCTTGCCGAAGCCGAACGTCTCGCCGTCGGGGCTGATGAGTTGGAGCACCGGCTTGCGGTTGGCCCGTGCAGGTCCGATGTGGATACTCACTGCCAGTTCCCGGCCCAGCGCCTCGCGCAGGTGGCCGTCGATGCTCTCGGAGGCGGGGCCGGTGACCCGGATCCGGTCGCGCAGCAGCACGCTCGACGCGCCGGTCCGGACGGCGGCCACCACGGCGTCGCGTTTGAGCCGGGCCGAGCGTGACTGCGGCTCGGCGTAGCGGCGGACCGCGGCGACGGAGACCCGTCGGGAGGTGGTCGGGACCAGGAGCCGGGGCCGCCGCGCGTCCGGCACGACGAGGTACTCGGCGATCGGCTCGCCGCGCCGGTCGCCGGTCGAGCAGGGCTCCGGATAGAGCAGGGCGAGCACCTCCGCCAGGTACTGCGTCCGCAACGCCGAGTCGCCGGCGGTCAGCTCCGCCGGCGCGGTCTTAACGGGCATGTGCGTCCCCCTCGATGTGGTTGCGCCACAGCAGCGCGTAGGCCAGGAACATGAACGCCAGCGGGGTGGGGGTCGCGTTGTACCAGAGCATCGCGGAGAACGAGCTGACGATCGCGGCGCTGCCCGCGACGCCGATCGCGGTGCGGTCCCGGCGGAAACGCCACAGTCCGTAGCCGAAGAAGCCCAGGTAGGCGACCGTGCCGACGGTGCCGTGGGCGTACAGCAGCTGCCAGAGCTGGCCGTTGCCGCCGACGGTGAAGTTGCCGCAGCGCTCGCACTCGGAGCTCTCGCCGACCGCGATCGAGTTGCGGCCGCCGATGGTGTTGCGGGTGGAGCCGTACCCGATGATCGGCGATTCGACGAAGCCGTCCACCGCGCGCTGCACCAGGAACGAGCGCACGCCGTTGGACTTGCCGTTGTCCAGCCGGGCGTTGACCATGTCGCCCATCGGGGTGGCGAGCAGGGCGACCACCAGGCCGGCCGCGGCCAGCGCCACCGCGCCGATGATCCACAGGCGACCCATGAGGACGTACCGGACGGCGACGTAGAGGACGACGACGCCGATGCCGATCCAGAGGCCGCGGTTGAGGGAGACCACCGCGGGCACGATCGCGATCCCGAGGCAGAGCACGGCGAGCAGCTTGGCGCCGGCGCGGCGAGTCGCCCACGCGGCCACCACCAGCCAGCCCATCAGCAGGCAGAAGTTGTTGCCCCAGGTGTTGGTGTACCCCCACGGTGCCGCCGGACGGGGCTTCTCGCCGCCGACCAGGTCCATGATCTGCGCCGCGTACGGGTGCACCAGCGACTGCACGAACCCCTTGCCGCGCATACCGGTGGGCAGCAGCCACTCGACCGGCGAGGTGAACTCGAAGCGGCCCGCGACCATGCCCAGCAGGCCGCCGGCCACGGTGAGCACGAACAGCCAGCCGAGCAGCTTCACCAGGCGCCGCCGGGGCAGCTCCGCCTCGGTCAGGTTGCCGGTGTAGACGAGCAGGACGGTCAGGGACGCGTACATGCTGAGCCGGTAGACGACCGCGACCAGGCGGTCGGTCGCGTGCTCGACCACCGTCCCGGCCGGGTCGGCGCCCAGCGCCGCGATGCTGACGACCACCGCCGCCAGGAACAGCGCCCACCAGCCGAAGCCGGGCGGCAGCCGCAGCGGGCGCCCGGCGGCCCGCCGGCGCAGCAGCAGGACCAGCATCGGCACGGCCATGATCGGGAAGATCAGCACCCCGAGGCCGAGCGCCCACCACAGGGGATAGAGGGCGAGGATGCCGGCGGCCGGCCACGCCGGCAGCCAGGTGGGCCGTTCCGGTGCCGTGCTGTGTGCCGCCCGCTGCGTCGCGCCGGGGACGACCAGCGTCACTTCTTCTCGTCCGGCTTCTCGGTGGTTGCGACCGCCGCCGACGACGGCTTGGCGGCGGGGGTGAGGTCGATGATCGCGGTGACCTCCTCGGTGCCGTCGCCCTGCCGCGGCGGCCGGACCGGGCCACCCTGCGGCAGGCGCAGGGGCTGGGTCCTGTCCCCGTCGATGACTGCCGTCTCGTCCGGCCTCTGCGCGCTCAGCGCCACCACCGGCAGGTTCTCCGTGACCGTGGCGCGCGGCATGCCGGACAGCTGGGGCAGCACCACAGCGCCGAGCAACGGCGTGCCGACGCGGCTCAGCTGCTCGGCGGCGTCGAGCAGGGCCGGACGCTTGGCGCGACGAAGCTCCACCGCGAGGATCGCCGCATCCGCGAGGCTGGCGAGGCTCTGGGCGTCGGCGCTGCTGCTGGTCGACGGCGCCTCGATGACCACGTACCCGGTCTGCCGGCGCAGCGCTTCCAGGGTGTCGCGCAGCCGCTGCGACTGCATCAGCCCCGCCGCGGTGGCGGCGCCGCCGGTCGTGATGACCCGCAGCGACGGGATCCGCGGGGTGCGCTGCAGCGCCTTCGCCAGACCGATCCGACCGGCGAGCAGATCGGACAGTCCGGGCATCGTGTTGACCCCGAGCATCCGCGCCAGCGGCGCGGCATCGACGACGCTGTCCGGCAGGTGCGCCCCGATCAGGACGACGTCGCTTCCGGTACGGGCGAGCGCGGCGGCCAGGTTCGCGGCGACGAGCGTGGTGGCCGAGCCGCGGCTGGCGCCCGTGACGACGATGATCTGGTCTCCGGCGCTGAGGCTGGCCAGCACCTCGTTGCGGAGCCGGTTGAAGACCCGCCCGCCCGGCCCGTACGGCTGGAGCACGTCGTCGAAGTGCGGGGTGGTCCGCTCGTCCAGGGCGGCGAGGACCGGGATGCGCCCGCGGTCGCGCACGTCGGCCGCGGTCCGCAGGCGACGGTCGAACCGCTCCCGGACGAACGCCAGGCCGAGCCCGGCGAGCAGGCCGACCATCGTGCCGCCGGCGATGTTGAGGATCGAGTTCGGGCTGGTGGGCTCCTCCGGCAGCCGGGCGTCGCTGATGATGCTGCCGGCCCCGACGGTCGCGGTGGTCAGCACGTTGAGCCGGCCGGTCAGGTTGTTCAGCTGGTTCTGCGAGTTGTTCCGCAGGCTCTCCAGGTTGCTGCGCTCGGAGCTGCCGCTCTCCGCCTTGGCCAGCCGGTTGTTGATGCCGGTCAGGGTGGTGGTGAGCTGCCTGACCTTGAGGTTCAGGGTCTTGATCTGCTGGTCCAGGCCGGACCGGGCGGTCTCCTCGCGGTTGCGCAGGTACGCCTCGGCGAAGGCGTGCGAGCCGGCCTGGGCGTCCTTCGGGTTGTCCGCCTCGAAGCGGATCACCAGCACGGTGGTGTTGGCCGGCACCTCGACGGAGACGCTCTTGGCGAGCTCGATCGGCGAGACGGGGGAGCGCAGCAGCGCCGTCGCCTTCGCCGCGACCGCGCCGGAGCCGACGAGCTGGGCCTCGGTGTCGAGGTTGATCGTGCCCTTGGTCCGGCCGCCGGAGGCGTTGGTGTCCCCGTCGACGCCCTGGACCAGCACCGACGTGGAGGATTCGTAGACCTTCGGCAGCGCCTGGGTCACGGCGGCCCCGACGGCCAGGCCGGCGCCGGTGGCGGCCAGCACGAGCCACCAGTGCCGGCGGAACACGCCCAGGTAGTGCGAGAGGTCGGCGGAGACCGGGCGAGTCGCTTCCATCGGTACGGCGGCCCTTTCGCAGGCGGAGTAGGAGTTGTCGGCATTCGGGCGTTTCGCCCCTGAGGGGTAAACGGCCCGTGCGCCGATGCGTAACTACTCCGCGGCGACCGGTTACTTCATCTCCGGCTCCACCCAGCCGTTCTCCACGAGGTACGCGAGCACGAGATCGACGGCCTCGGGCACGCTCATGTCGGTGGTGTCGACCACCAGCTCGGCATCCGTCGGCGTCTCGTACGGGTCGTCCACGCCGGTCATGCCGCGCAGCTGGCCGGCGCGGGCGCGGGCGTACAGGCCCTTGCGGTCGCGCTGCTCGCACACCTCCAGCGGGGTGGCGACGTGTACGAGGATGAACCCGGCCCCGGCCTCGGTGGCCATCTGGCGCACGGCGGCGCGGGCATTCGCGTACGGGGCGATCGGACAGGCGACCGCCATGCCGCGGTGGCGCGCGACCTCGGCCGCCACCCAGCCGATCCGCCGCACGTTGCGGTCCCGGTCCGCGCGGCTGAAACCCAGCCCGGCCGAGAGCTCCCGCCGGACCACGTCGCCGTCGAGGAAGGTGATGGTCCGCTCGCCGCTCTCGCGCAGCGTGTCGGCCAGGCCCCGGGCGATCGTGGACTTGCCGGACCCGGAGAAGCCGGTGAAGAAGACGACCAGGCCGCGGTGCCGGCGCGGCGGGCGGACCCGGGTGAGCTCCTTCGCCACGGCCGGCGGAGTGTGCCACTCGGGCAGCGGGAAGCCCCGGTCCAGCAGGTCGTTCACCTCGGCGGCGGACATCGCCAGGCGGCGGTTGCGCGGCGGGATGTCGTCGCGCCAGCGCCACTGGCCGTCGCGGTTGTCGTATGCGAGCTCCCGCGGCACCAGCACGCGCAGGCCGCCACCGGAGAGCATGTCGCCGGTGGACAGCACGTGGGTGACGCCGTACGCGGTGGCGACCTTGGCCCGCAGCAGCGCGTCGCGCATCTCGTCGCCGCGCGTCATCAGCGGGACCGCGACGATGGTCGCCGGCGGCATCCGGTCGCGGGCCGCGAAGATCGCCCGGACCAGCGCCTCCGGCGGCAGGCCGTCGGGTCCGGGGCCGGTGACCGGGATGAAGATCAGCAGGTGGGCCGCGAGGGTACGGGCGGCGTGCGCGATCTGGGCCAGCTGCGGGCGGTGCAGCGGGCGGTCGGCGATGACCCCCAGCACGCGGCCCGGCGGCAGCAGCGCCTTGACCTCCTCGGGGGTCCGGCGCAGCCGCTGGAACGGGCCGTGCCCGCCGTCGCCCATCCGGCGTACCGTGCCGCCGATCGCGGCGCGGCCCTCGGTCGTCGGCCAGGCGTCGGTGATCTCGATGGCGGCCACCGGCGCGCCCTCGGGGTCGGTGAGCACCACGGTGCGCCGCAGCGGGTCGTCGAGGTCGAGGCCGGCGGCGAGCTCGGCGGGGATCTCGCACGTCACGGCGACCGGCCACGGCGTGTCGTCGGCGAGCCGGCCCCGGCGGCGCACGGACTGCAGGTCGGCGCGCCCGAGGAAGCCGGTCAGCGGCGCGTACGCCCCGACGAGCAGCAACTCGAGGTCGGCCAGTTCGTGCGCGCGCGGCGTGTACGACGGCGCGTCACGCAACACGTCCTCGGGCAGCACAGAACCGTCGTTCACCTAAGACTCCCCCTGCAGTGACTTGAGGGACAGTTTCGCAGCCGGATCCCTCCGGGTCGAGCGGGGCTCCGTTCTCGGCGGTGCCATCCGGGGCTGTCCGACCGCGCCGCCAGGATCGGCTTCGTCGGGTAGTCGACAAAACGGACTTTAGGTCCGATACTGGGCGATCGTGAGACGTCGAACGCGCCGCAACCTGTTTCTGCACCTCGCCGCCATCACGGCCGTCTTCAGCATCTCGGCCGTCGCCACGCTCTCGTGGGCCTGGACGGGTGGCGTCGACCAGCTCAGCCTGCCCTACGGCCCCGAGCCCGTGCTGATGCCCGGCCCCGCCGCGACGGGGGCGCCCGGTACCTCGCGAGGGGCGCCGGGACCCGCCGAACCCGGAGTGCCGATGTACCCGGCGTCGCCGTCCGGGTCCGGCTCGGCGCGCCCGTCCGCCTCGGCGTCGAGCGCCGCGGATCCCGCCCGGACGGCACCCCGGGCTCCGGTGCCGGCCGGCTCCTGCCGTACCGGAAAGAAGCTCGTCCCGACCTGCGGGGTTTTGTGGGGCGTGGCGCCCGGGGCCTTCACGGACGCCCGGGGCAGGCAGGCGCTCGCGGCCTTCGAGGAGAAGACCGAGCGGCACCAGGACATCTACCACGCCTACCACCGCGGCAACGGCCAGCTCTTCCCCACCAAGGACGAGATCGCCATCGCCCGCGAGCCCGGCCGGGAACGCCTGCTGTTCCTCAACTGGAAGCCGCGGGGCGCGTCCTGGGCCAAGATCGCCAAGGGCGACCCGGCGACGGACAAGTTCCTCGACAAGCTCGCCGCGCACATCAAGAAGGACTTCCCCGAACAGTTCTTCTTCACGGTTCACCACGAGGCCGAGGACAACATCCGGGAGAAGTCCGGCTCCGGCTACACGGCGAAGGACTACGCCGCCATGTACCGCCACGTCGTGACCAGGCTGCGCGCGCACGGCGCCGACAACATCGTCTCGGTGCTCGTGCACATGGCCTACGTGCCGCACACCAGCAAGAAATGGTTCGCCGACATGTACCCGGGCGACGACGTGGTCGACTGGATCGGCTTCGACACGTACGCGTACAGCGACCCGGGCTACGGCCACGGCGACTTCGCCGAACTGCTGAACCGGCAGTCGTCGGCCCGGCCCACCTGGCCCGGCTTCTACAACTGGGCGACCACCGAGCACCCGGGCAAGCCGCTCATGGTCGCGGAGTGGGGCGTGTGGTCGTCGAAGAAGAACCCCGGCCACAAGGCCGAGTTCTACCAGGAGGTCGGCAAGCAGATCCCGCGCTTCCCGGGCATCCGGGCGATGGTGCATTTCGACACGCCGCACAACCAGGAGGGTCGCGCGTCGTCGGTCGATGCGACGCCGCAGTCGCTGGCCGCGTACCGCCGGCTGGGCCGGCTGCCGATCTTCCAGGTGGAGGTCACCCCCGCGCTGCCGTAAAAAATCTTCGAATTCTTCCGGCACCCACTTCACGTTCCCGGGCTGCATCCCCCACTACTGAGGAGGAGCGCTGGGGAAGGGGCCGGGGATGAACCCTGTAGCTGACGTCGGACGGTGCGGACCGGCGGATCCGCACCGGACGGAAGGGCCGCCGGGACGGGAGTCCGCCGGAAATGGCTGACGACGAAGCGGCCTCGCCGCCCGACGGCATGGACGGCCATGCACGGACCCGGGTCGCGGACGACGCGTCCACCCCGGCGGCACCTTCCGCCGACTGGCAGCAGGCCGCGGTCTTCGCCGCCTTCTACCGCGCGACGATGCCCGAGCTCGTGACGTTCCTGCTCGTCCAGGGTGTACCGCTCAAGGACGCGGCGGACCTGGCGCAGGATGCCATGATCCTCGCCTTCCGCCAGTGGAGCACCATTCACCATCCGCGGGCCTGGATCCGCCGGGTGGCTTCCCGCTTGTGGGCGCGGCGACTCGCCGAGGTGGGCCCGGAACAGGTCATGGCCGAGCTCCCCGAGAAGCCTTCGGTGCTGACTATTACCGACGTCGCCGAGTGGGAGGAGCGGCACCGCGTCCTGCAGATCCTCGATAAGCTCAAGCACCGGCCGCGGCAGCGCCAGGTGCTCGCCTGGTCCCTCGACGGTTTCACCCCGAAGGAGATCGCCGATCACCTGCAGATGACGCCGGAGGCCGTACGCAGCAGCCTTTCGCTCGCGCGGCGCGCGATCGCCGAACTCCTGGATGAGGAGGGCGGGCGATGACCGACGCGTACGGGCAGCTGCCCGACCTGGAGGCGGCGGGGCAGAAATGGCTGACCGATCAGTGGCTGCTGCTGCAGGACGAGGTGGGCGCCGCGCTCTCCCTGGAGACGGGCTGGAAGCAGGCGGTCCTGCCGGGCGCCGCCCGGGAGGCGCTGGCCGACGATGTCGCCGGCGTTCTCGATCTCGACGGCGGGCTCGCGCGGGTACTGCGGTCCGCCGACGCCTCCTACGACGACTCGCATCCCGGCCGGCCACCGTCGACATCCGGCGTCCGGGGGCTGCTGGACGTTCTCGCGATGGTGCCGGCTTCCCTGCGGCTGGCGATGCGCTCGCTGGCGCTGGAGTGCGGGATCGGCATCGGCTTCGTGCAGGCGCCCAGCGTGGCCGCGGACATCGCCGCCCGGTCGACCCGGGGAAGCCGCGTGGCACTCGAGTTGGCCGACGGCTTCCGGGACCGTGCCACAGACGCCGGACCCGTCGGCGGAGACCGCGCCCGGCGCGTCGTCCGCTTCCGCTACCTCGCGTATCAGCTCGCCCGTGACCTGGCGCAGGCCGGACGGCTGGCCGAGGCGCTGGTCGGGGATCTGTCGCTGCCGAGTTCGCAGGCGATGGCCAACGGGCTTCGCCGCCAGGTGGCCGCCGCCCGCGGGATGACGGACGAGCTCAAGCGGCTGCGCTCCGACTTCGGGGCGGAGGTGGGGGCGGAGCTGGAACTCGCCCGCGCGCTGGTCCGCGAGATCGGACTGCTCCACGACGAGTCGCTGGATCTCGTGGGCAACGTGGCGGACGCCGTACGGTCGGGGCACCGCCTGATCCACCAGGTCGCCCGGCGGCTGGGGTTCGTCGCACCGGGCGAGGCGGACGAGGCGACGCCGGCGGAGATCCGCAGCCTGCTGCACGCCATGAACGACCTGGTGGGAGCCGACCTGCGGGAGCTCGACCTGTCCCGCGTCGACCTGCGCTGGGTGCGCTGGTCGGAGGCCACGAAGTGGCCCGAGCCGTGGGCCGGGCGGGTACGGGAGATGTCGATCCTGATCAGTGCCGAAGAAGGCGTCTGGGAGGTCCGCGACGGCCGCCGCAGGCCCGCGGACGACAAGATCCCCACGCACCGCTGACCGTTGCACCGCCGACAGGAAACAGGCCGGGGAGAGCCGACGATGACCAAGATTCGATGTGCACACTGCCGGTCCGAGGCGGTGCGAGCGCGACTCCTGCTCGCCTGGGGAAGCGCGCTGGGCGGGGCGGCGAGCCTGCTCGCTGCCGGGGCGGCGCTCGTGGAGGTGTTCCGCGGCTGACCGGGAGGTGCCCGGGATCTCGCTGCCCGGGCACCCGTGCGTCAGCTGGTCTCGCCGGCCATCGAGAAGGACCGCAGCCGGTCCACCGAGAACACCGCGCAGCCCACCACGAAGATCGCCGCCATCACCGCCGCGACCGGCAGGGAGACCTTCGACTCCAGCAGGCCCGTCGGGGTGATCTTGTCGGCGATCGTGATGACGTACTGCTCGATCGACAGCACCCGGGTGCCGCTGACGAAGCGGCCCATCAGTCCTTCCCACACCAGGATGTAGACCAGGCCCAGCAGTACCGGGCGCCGGGTCAGCAGGCTGAGCAGCAGGAACAACGCCGAGTACGCGAACGCGCCCACCACCGCGGCCACCGCGAGGGCGCCGCCGAGCCGGACCGAGTCGGCCAGCCAGCCCGCCACGAACAGCGGGATCGCGGCCGTCAGGGCGCTCACGCCGACCGCCACGCCGAGCTTCGCCGCGATGATGTCACGGCGGGGGAGCGGCTTGGTCAGGATGTGCACGATCGTGCCGTCGTCCACCTCGGAGCCGAGCACGCCGGTGCCGACGATCAGCGACACCACCGGCAGCAGCACCGCCAGACCGAGGCCCACGAGCACTGGCGTGCCCCAGTCGGAGGGCCTGACGTCGTACGCCCGGCACAGCGCGGCCAGGCCGACCAGCAGCAGTGGCAGGGGCAGCAGGAGCAATACCCGCCGGCGGCCGAAGAGGCCCCGGGCGGTGATCCACGCGACCGTCGACATGTCAGGCCTCCAGCAGGTAGGAGAAGACGCTCTCCAGGGATTCGTCGGACGGGATCAGTTTGCGCAGCCGGATGCCCGACTCGAGGGCGATGCGCGGCAGGGCGCGGGTGAAGCTGCCGTAGTCGCCGGCCCGGACCGTCATGCCGGTGGATTCGATCTCCACGCCGGTGACGGACTTCTCGGCGATCAGGGCCACGGCCAGGCGGCGGTCGTCCGACGACTGCACCGCGAAGACGTGCGGGCGGTTCGTCATCAGCCGGCGGATCTTGCGGTAGTCGCCCGAGGCCGCGAGCCGGCCGGCCACGATCACCTGGACGGTGCCGGAGACCTGCTCGACCTCCTCGAGGATGTGCGAGCTGAACAGGATGGTGTGGCCGCGGTCGCCGAGCTCGTGCAGCAGCGCCATCATGTGCATGCGCTGGCGGGGGTCCATGCCGTTGAACGGCTCGTCCAGGAGCAGCACCTGTGGGTTGTGCACCAGCGCCGCCGCCACCCGGGTGCGCTGGCGCATGCCCTTGGAGTACGTCTCGATGCGGCGGTCGGCGGCCGGCGCCATCTCGACCATGTTCAGCGCCCACTCGGTGGCCGCCTTCGGGTCGGACAGCTTCTGCATCTTCGCCGACGCCATGACGAACTCGCGGGCGGTGAGGAAGCCGTGCACAGCCTCGCGCTCCGCGACCAGGCCGAGTTGCCGGTAGACGGCCGGATTGCGCCAGGTCGGCGTGCCGTCCAGGGTCACGGTGCCCTTCGACGGCGAGAGGAAGCCCGCCATCATGTGCAGGACGGTGGTCTTGCCCGCGCCGTTCGGGCCGAGGAGGCCGGTCACGCCCGGCTCGAGGGTCATGCTGATGTCGTTGACGGCCACGACGTTGCCGTACCAGCGTGACACGTTCTGCAGGTCCACTGTGGTCACAGCGCGGCCACCCTCCGGTAGCGGGCGAGTAGGAGCAGGAGGCAGGTCGCGATCAGCGTGGCAGCCTCGATGGCGTACACCGGGCCGAAGTTGCCGATCATGATATCGGGGTTGGCGGACGGCACCAGCCACTCGCCGACGCCGCTGACCAGCGACATCGGGCTGGCCAGGCCGGCCATCTCCTGCACGTCGGTGGACGGCAGGATGGACAGCACGCCGACCACCGGCGTGGTCATCAGGAAGACAGCGACGATGCCGCCGGCGGCGAACGCCCGCTTGCCGGTCAGCGAGGCGACCAGCAGGCCGATGCCGGTGAACACCAGCGCCCACAGCAGGCTGTAACCCCAGCCCGGCAGCAGGTCGCCGAGCTCGTGCCAGACGTCCGACATGCCCTTCTTGGTGGTGAAGGCCGCACCCAGGAACATGATGAATTGAGGTACGGCCAGCAGCGCCCAGACCGCCGTCACCATGGCGGCGACCTTCGCGCCGATGTAGTCCGCGGACCGCAGGGGCCGGCTGAAGTAGAGCGGCAGCACGCCGGCGCGCAGATCTCGGGACACCAGCTCGGGCGCGACGATCGCCACGAAGAAGATGATCAGCCAGCTCATCGCGTCGGCGAACTGGATGTAGTTGAGCGGCACCAGGCCGGTCTGGGACCGGACGGCGGCCAGGATCACGGCGACCAGGGTGACGATGCCGACCACCAGCCACGGGAAGATCTTGGCCTTGGCCGACCGGCCGAGCCCGTACGCGGTCCGCAGCCCGTGCACGTAGATCGCACCGAACACCGCGCTGCGGCCCAGCCGCGGGCCGGTGTAGCGCTGGTAGCCGATGTCATGGATGACGCTGGACTCAGACATCCGCGGTCTCCCTGGGGGCGAAGAGCTCGGCCACCCGGTGGCGTCGCTGGTCGAGGCGGTGCAACGGCAGGTCGAGGTCGGCCACCGCGCGCAGGATGCGGTCGTACGTGTCCTCGTGGTCCAGCGGTACGAGCAGCAGCCGCCCGTCCACCTGAGGGCTGAGGCCGAGGCCGGTGAGCGCGGCCGCGAGTTCCTCCGTACCCTCGGAGACCTCGACCGCGAGCACGTCTCTGGCCTCGGTCATGGCCGAGATGCGGTCGGCGCGCAGCAGCCGCCCGCCCTCGATCGCGATGAGCGAGTCGCAGATCCGCTCGACCTCGCCGAGCAGATGCGAGCACACGACGACCGAGATGCCGAACTCGGTGCCGATGCGGTGCACCAGGGCCAGCATGGCGTCGCGGCCGGCCGGGTCGAGCCCGTTGGTCGGCTCGTCGAGCAGCAGCAGGTCCGGGTCGTGCACCAGCGCCTGGGCCAGCTTGACCCGCTGCTTCATGCCGGTCGAGTAGCCGCCGATCTGCCGGTAGCGCTCCTCGTAGAGCCCGACGTGTCGCAGCGCCTCGGACGCCCGCTCCCGGGCGGCGGTGCGCGGCAGGCCGCTGATCCGGCCCAGGTGGGTGACGAACTCGGCCGCGGAGACGTCCGGCGGCAGCGCTTCGTGCTCGGGCATGTAGCCGACCTTCGACCGGACCCGGTCCGGATCGGCCGTCGGATCGATGCCGAAGACCCGCACCTGCCCGCCCGAGGGCGGGATCAGGCCCAGCAGGATCTTGATGAGGGTCGACTTGCCGGCGCCGTTGGCGCCGACCAGTCCGATGATCCCGGGTTCGACGGAGACGCTCAGCTCGTGCAGGGCGGTCACCCGCCCGCCGTATGTCTTGGTCAACCCTTGGGTTTCGATGAGGCTCACGGGTGTCAGCCTAGGAACAGCAGACACCTGTGCGGATCAGGTAATGCCCCGGACTCACCCCTGAGTCGCCCCTATACCCAAGGGTGAACGAGCAAGGGCCGGGCATCACGGAGTGTGCCCGGCCCCTGTCGAACGATGATGCTCAGCCGGTGTTGCGCATGCCGGCGGCGATGCCGTTCACCGTGGTCAGCAGCGCCCGCTCCAGTGCGGTCGAGTCCGACGGAGCCCGGCGGGCGCCCGGCGCGGTGGCCATCTGCCGGTCGACGTCGCCGAGGTCGCGGTACTGGCGCAGCAGCGCCACCTGGAGGTGGTGCAGCGGCTCGAGGTAGGTGTCGCGGACCCCGAGCGTACGGGTCAGCTCCGGCTGGGCGGACAGGAGCTTCTCGTTGCCGGTGATCGCGAGGATCTCCTGCACCGTCTTCTCGTACTCCTGCTCGATGGTGCCGAAGATCGGGTGGAGCTCGGCCGGCACCAGCGTATCGACGTAGCGCCGGGCGATGGTCAGGTCGGTCTTGGTCAGCATCATCTCCACGTTCGAGATGAAGGTGCCGAAGAACTGCCACTCGGCGAACATCTCCCGCAGCACGTCGCCCTGGCCGGCCTCGCGGACCGCGGCCAGGCCGGTGCCGACGCCGAACCAGCCCGGCACGATCTGGCGGGTCTGGGTCCAGCCGAAGACCCACGGGATGGCCCGCAGGCCGCCCAGGCCCGCGTCCGCGTTGGGCCGTTTCGCCGGGCGCGACCCGATGTTGAGCGCGCCGAGCAGCTCGGTCGGGGTCGCCGCCCAGAAGTACGCCGGCAGGTCCGGGTTCTCGACCAGTTCGCGGTAGCGGCGGAAGGCCGCGCCCGAGGCGGTGTCCATGGCCGCGTCCCAGCGGGCCAGCGACGACAGGTCGACCGAGGGCTCCTTGTGCAGCAGGGTCGCCTGCAGCACCGCGGCCACAGTCAGCTCCAGGTTCTCCCGGGCCAGGGCCGGCAGCGTGTACTTGTCCGAGATGACCTCGCCCTGCTCGGTCACCTTGATGGCGCCGTCGAGGGTGCCGTACGGCTGTGCCAGGATCGCCTCGTGGGTGGGACCGCCACCCCGGCCGACCGTGCCACCACGGCCGTGGAACAGGCGCAGCCGTACGCCGTGGCGCGCGGCCACGTCGCGCAACGCGCGCTGGGCCTTGTGGATCGACCACTGGCTGGTGGTGATGCCGCCTTCCTTGTTGCTGTCCGAGTAGCCGAGCATGACCTCCTGGAGGTCGCCGCGGGCCCTGACGATCTCGCGGTACGCCGGCAGGGACAGCATCTCGTCCAGCAGCTCGCCGCCGGCGTCCAGCTCGGCCGGGGTCTCCAGCAGCGGCACGATGCCGATCCGCGCGCGCCCGTTGTGGATCTCGATCAGGCCCGCCTCGCGCGCCAGTACGGCGGCGGCGAGCACGTCGTCGACGCCGAGGGTCATCGAGATGATGTACGACTCGATCACGTCCGCGCCGAAGCGGTCCTGGGATTCGCGGATGGCGTTGAAGACGTCGAAGGTCTTGCGGGCCGCATCGGTGAGCGGGGTGTCCGCCGACGACAGCGGCCGGCGCCCGCCGAGCTCGGTGGCGAGCAGCTTGGTGCGCTCCTCCCGGCTCAGCGTCAGGTATTCGCCCACCTCGCCGACCTGCGTGTACATCTGGGCCAGCACCTCGTGGTGCTTCTCCGCGTGCTCGCGGACGTCGAGGGTGGCCAGTTGCAGGCCGAACGCCGAGACGGTCCGGATGGCCGACGCGACCGTGCCGACCGCGGTGAGCTGGCCGGAGTTGCGCGCCAGCGAGGCCCGGATCAGCTCCAGGTCGGCGATGAGCTCGTCGCTGCCGAGGTAGTCGCGGCCCGCTACGTGCGCGGTGCCCTGCCGCAGCCGCAGGCGGGTGTTGGCCAGCTTCGCCTTCACGCAGCGGACCTTGAGACGGTACGGCTCCTCGGCGTTCACCCGCCGGAACCGCGGCGCCACCTCCGGGAGGGCGTCCAGGTCCGCCGCCAGGCTCGCCGACAGGTCGAGGGAGACGCCGCGCAGCCGCCGGGACACCGACAGCTCGTCGATGAGCGCGTCCATCGCCGCCTCGGTGGCCTGGATGCCGTGCTCGTGCTGGATGATCAGCACGTCCTTGGTGACGGCCGGGGTGACGAACGGGTTGCCGTCGCGGTCGCCGCCGATCCAGGAGCCGAAGGTCAGCGGCCGGGCGGTCGGGGCGGTCTCGACGCCGAGCTGGCGCAGCGTCTCGGCGAGGTCGTCCAGCACCTGCGGCGCGGCCTCCGCGTACAGGTCCTTGAGGTAGTAGACGGCGTTGCGGGCCTCGTCGGTCGGGTCCGGCCGGTCGAGGCGCAGCTCGTCGGTCTGCCAGAGCAGGTCGATGAGCTCGGCGAAGCGCCGGGTCGAGGCGGTGGTGTCCGAGGCGCCGTAGAGGACCGCGGCGCTGGCCTCGGCGTCCAGCGAGTCGGCGAGCTGGCGCAGCTTCGACAGGATCGAGCGGCGCGCGGCCTCGGTGGGGTGGGCGGTGAAGACCGGGCGTACGGCCAGCCGGCGGGCGGCGGCGGCGATCTCGTCGGCCGGCACGCCGCGCTCGGCGATCCGCTTGGCGGCCTGGTCCAGCCAGCCGCCGTCGCGGGCGCGGCGGCGCTGCAGGTCCCGGGCGCGGTGCACCTGCTCGGTGATGTTCGCGAGGTGGAAATACGTGGAGAACGCCCGGGCCAGCTTGGTGCCGGTCGTGACGTCCATGGCGGCGAGCCGCCCGGCGGCGGCCGTGGCGTCCGCGCGGACCAGCGCGCGAACCTCCTCGACCAGGTCGAGCAGGGGCTTGCCCTCCTGCCGGGCGAGGGTCTGGCCGAGCAGCGTCCCGATGCGGCGGATGTCGGCGCGCAGGGCGGCGTCGGGGCCGTCGGGGTCGAGCTGGCCGTGCTGGTCTGTCACCGGGGCGCTCCTTTGCATGGGGTGCGGAGGACAGCGCTGTCCCGACTACGCGATCGTATCGGGGCCGTGCCCCGGCTGCGTGCTTTGAGGTAAGACTCACGGCGGAGACCGCGGCAACTGCCCAGGAGTCAGCGGGCGAGTCCGAGGGCGTACTCGGGCCACCACCGGCCTGCCGCGGGGGCACCGCTGCCGCACGCGCCGTCGGATTCGCCCGGCCGCTTCACCCACAGGTACGCGTCCACCAGCGGCACCCCGGTCCGCGTGGTGGGCGGGTCGCCCAGGGACCGGCCGGTGGGGTTGCACCAGTGCCGGTCCCCGGCTCCCTTCTGCGCCGGGCCGTGGCCGTTGCGGCTGGTGTCCACGACGAAGTGGGCGCCGCCGAGCAGGGCGGACAGCCGGGTCCCGTACGCGATGTTGTCGGCCGTCGTCTCGAAGTTGGCCACGTTCAGCGAGAAGCCGGTGGCGCGGCCGATGCCGGACCTGCGCAGGGCCGAGAGCATCTCGCCGGGCTCGGAGATCCAGCCCGGGTTGCCCGCGTCGAGGTAGACGAGCACACCCGGGGCCGCCCGCAGCGCGCCGACCGCCTCGGCCAGCAACTCGTAGCGTTCGCGGGTGTCCTGGTCGTCGAGGCAGCCCCGGACCGCCTGCGGGATCGCGTCCGGCTCGAGCACGATCAGGGCCTTGTGCCCGTGCAGGGACGCCGCAATGGCGCGTACCCATGCCCGATAGGCCTCCCCGTCGGAGGCGCCACCCGCCGACTGCCCGGAGCAGTCGCGATCGGGGATGTTGTAGAGCGTGAGCACGGGCAGGCGGCCGGCCGCGGTCGCGGCCGTGACGAGCTGCCGGACCCGTTCGGCGTAGCCCGGACTGTCGTCGGCGAACCACGTCGCTACCGGCCGTTCGGCGATGCGGCGGAGGACCGCCGCATCGGCGTGCCGCCCGGCCGCTTCCCAGTCACGGACCTGCTCCGCGGCGGCGCCGTTCGGGTCGACGTAAAGCTCCGGGACGGACCGCGGTGCCGGCGACGCCGTCGTGCGCACCGCCGCGGGACCGGCGACCACCGGCCAGTCCTCGCCGCGCATCGAGAGGACGACGATCGCGGCGAGGACGATGACCAGGGACAGCCCGGCGGCCAGCAACCAGGCCCGGGCGGCGTGCCTCGACATCACCGCACCTGGATCCAGCGGGCCACCGACGGCACACCCTTGCCGTCGACGAGGAACAGCATGTACCAGCCCGACGGCACCAGACCCTTGGCCTTCGGTACGGACAGAGCGAGGCCACCCGTGGCCGGGGTGATGTCGAGCGCCACAGAGCGCTGGTCGAGGTCGGTGACGTGGGTGACCGCGCTGGGCCGCAGCAGCCGGGCGGTCCGGATCCTCGCCGCGTCGCGGGTGGCGACGGCGAAGGTGGTGCCGCGCTGCACGGTCTTCGGTCCGGCGCCGATCACCGGGCGGCGGCCCTGGAACAGGTACGGCGGGGAGTAGACCTCGATCCGCTGCTCGAACGTGCCCGGATTGCGCCCGCTGCGGTCGTACAGCGGGTCGGAGCCCATCGTGACGACCCGGCCGTCGGGGAGCAGCAGCGCCTCCGAGTGGTAGTTGCGCCCGACCGTGGAGTCCGCGGCGGTCTCGAACTTGCCGGTGGCGGGACGGAAGATCTGGGCGTTGAAGAGGTCGCTGCGGGTCTTGACGCCGTACCGGCCGCCGCGGTAGCCGGACGATCCGCCGGTGGTGAAGACCGTGTCGTCGGGCAGCAGCACCGTGCTGAGGTAGCGGGCCGGCCGCGGCAGATCCGGGCCGGGACGGTAGGCCGGAACCGGCTCGTCCAGGTCGGCGATCGCGGTGCGCGCGGTGGAGACCGCGGACTCGCCGACCTCGCCGCCGCCGAAGATCATGACCCGCTGGTCCTGCGCCGGCGGCAGCAGCACCGACGAGCTGGTCTCGGTCATCCGCGGGTCGCGCAGCCCGGGCACCTCGCGGAAGGTGTTGTTCTTCAGGTTCCAGAGCCCGGGGGTACGGCCCTCGGTGTCGGAACCGTAGCCGGCGTTCGAGCCGGAGAAGAACAGCTTGCCGTCCTCCATCAGGTGCAGCGCGGGGTACGTCGGGAAGACCCGCTTCAGCTCCGGCGCATCCACCCAGCGCTTCTGGTCGCGGACGTAACGCTCGTTGTGTCCGGGAAGCATCCGGCCGAACTCGTCGAGGCCCGAGACGGCGAGCACGTCGCCGCCGGGCAGCTCCGCCAGCGTCGGGTACCACCGGTGCTGCACCATGTCGCCGGTGCGGACGTAGCGCTCGGCGCGCGGGTCGAACTCGTACGACGTCTTGTCGCCGCCGTACTCCTGCTTCTCCCGGGTGATCTTGTCGGCGAGGCCGTACACGTTCTGCTTGTCCTTGCCGGTGAGCCCGGCGACCGTGTACTGCGCCGGGTTGTCCACGACCGGCCCGTCGCCGGCCTCGGCGGCGTCCACCCAGACCTCGGCCTCGCCGGCGTGGGTCATCACCTCGTCGCCGTGCTTCATCGTGGTCGCGGCCGGCACGGTCAGATCGTCGCGGGTGCGGTAGGCGGTCCCGTCACCCGAGAGCAGGGTCGTGCCCTTGGGGAAGGTACGGGGACCGCCGGCCGGATTCTCGTTCTTGATCTTCATGACCCCGGCCGCGTGGGTGATGTTCTTCTCCAGCACCTCGTACGACTTCGTCCCGCCCGCGACGAGCAGGTTGCCGTTGGGCAGGAACGTGTGCCCGGCGCAGAACACGTCGGTCGGTGTCTGCACCTCGTTGAAGCTGTCCTTCGCGGGGTCGTACAGGACCGTCCGGAAGGTGCCGGCCTCGAAGTTGTCGCGGTTGTTGCCGCTGCCCGCGATGATCAGGACCTTGCCGGTGCTCAGCATCGCGGCGTGGATCGCGTTGACCCGGAAGCCCTTCGGTACGGGCAGGCGCGACCAGAGGCCGTACTTCTCCTTGTAGGACTGGCGGTTGATGGTGAAGTCGTGGAAGGCGTCGGCGCCGAAGGCGACCATCGGCCGGTTCACGAAGACGAGCACGCTCAGGACCACCAGGGCGATCGCGGCGCTCACCAGGCGCCGGGGCGTCGAGGGGCGGGGACGGGGTTTCATGCGTACGACTCCACGGCTTCTTCGGTGTTGCTGTTGGCGGCTTGTGGGGCTCTTCGGCGCTGGAATTCCTGCCCGGCCCAGATCGCAGGGGGCGTCAGGCAGACGATCAGGTTGAGGCCGGGCCAAAGCCACATCGCGCCGTCGACGTGGCCGCCGATCGGGGCCGAGATCAGCAGCGCGACGTAGAACGCGGCCCAGCGCAGGCTCTGCTGGAAGGTGAGCAGCCGGTCCGGGCTGGCCGAGTCGCCCTTGGGCGTCACGACGAAACCGGTACGGCGGCCCAGGAGGGCACCGATGTACGAGGACACGTAGATCGGCGTCGACAGCGTGGAGATGACCATGCCGGCCAGCCCGGACGACCCGGCCTCCTCGTGCGGACTGGTGTTGTGCCGGCGGTTCCAGAGGTAAAGCCCGATCTGGATCAGCGCGGCGTCGACGTAGAGCATCAGCCACACGTGCTGCGGCACCTGGACGCCCTTGGCGCCGAGCACGAGGTAGCAGACCGCATTCACCGCACCGAGCAGCCAGGCCAGCGCCGTCAGCGGGTAGTACGACATCAGCAGCGCATAGTGCAGTCCCCGGCGGAGACCGAGCCGCCAGACGAACCGCGCGAACGAGCGGACCACGACCTCGTCGGTTCCGCGCGACCACCGGTGCTGCTGGGTGAAGTAGTCCGTCCACGACGAGGGCCCCTCGCCGACCGCGAGCACGTCCGGGGTGTAGACCGAACGCCAGCGCTCGCCGGAGTCCGGATTGCGGCCACTGTGGACGACCAGGCTCGTCGCCATGTCCTCGGTGATCGAGTCCTGCAGGCCGCCGATGGCGCGCAGGGCCGCGATCCGGACGGCGTTGTTCGTGCCGACCAGCATCGAGATCCCGAGCCGGTTGCCGGCGCGTTGCAGCAGCGAGTGGAAGAGGTACTGCTGCGACTCGGCCCAGCGCGTCACGACGTTGTCGTAGTTGCCGTAGATCTGCGGACCCACGACGAAGGCCACGTCCGGATCGCGGAAGTAGCCGAGCAGCCGCTCGCAGAAGTTCGGCGACGGCACGTGGTCCGGGTCCACCGAGACGAAGACGTCGTAGTCGTCGCCGTGCGCGTCGACCCACGAGTTGTAGTTGCCGTGCTTGGTCTTCGCCTTGTACGTGCCCGCCTCGGTGTTGTAGCGCGCGACGTCCTTGCGGCTGAAGTGCTTGACGCCGATCCGGGCGCACATCGCCTTCACCGCGTCGTCGTCACCCTCGTCCAGCAGCCACACGTCGTACGGCCCGGCGTGCCGGATCACCCGCGCCGCCCGCAGCGTGCGCTCGACCATCTCGACGGGCTCCTTGCCCGGCACGATCGTCGTGAGGAACGCGACGCGCAGGCTCGCATCGGGAACCATCGGCACGGGATCGCGGGCCCAGAGGGTGGCCAGGCAGAGCGTGACCACGTTGACGAGCCGGAACAGCTCGATCAGGCCCGTCGCCGTGATCATGACGATGGTCGCGGCGTACAGCCACAGGTGCAGGCCCCGGTCCGGAAGCTCCATCGAGGACAGCAGCCACGCGAAGAAGGTGGTCTCGAAGGCGAACGCGAACAGCGTGATGAGGACGGTGAGCACCGGGCGGCGCTGGGCCAGCGGGCGCATCCGTACCCGCTGCGGACCGTCCCCGGGCATCTCGGCCGGCCCGGCCAGCACGCTGTACCCGCTGTACTCGTAGCGGCCCGGCAGCAGCTCGGTGGGGGCGGTGAGCGCCCGGACGAGAGCAGGATCCGCCGGCATGCGCGGCGCAGGTATCTCGGGGGAAGGGTGGGCAGGGTCGCTCATCGCGTCCTCTCGCATCGAACCCGGGCAGCAGGAAACGAGCACGGCGGAACACCGCCGTGCCTCGTCTGGTGTGGACCGTCAGGCGGACAGCGGTATGGCCGACCGGACCCGCACGGGTGTATCGGCCATCGGGGTGGCGTTGCGCACCCGGCCGATCTGACGCGGACGGGCCGCGTCCTTCACCCCGGCCGGCAGCAGGCGGGCGGGGGTGGTCGTGGCCTTCGCCTTGGTGACGAACGCGTGGCGGGCGGCGGCGAAACCGGAGCGGTCGCCGAACATGTCGCTGCTCATCTCCGCGAGCTCCCGCGACTCGTAGACGTCGAGCGGCACCCGTTCGCCGGCGAGCCGCCGGGACTTGTCCGCCCGGAGCTTGCGGGCCGTACGGGCGTCGGCGCACTTGGCGGCCAGCGCGGTCAGCCACTCGGCGTACGCCTCGGGGTGCCGCGGCCCGACCTCGTCGACCAGCCCCAGCGACCGGGCCTGCTGGGCGCTGACCGGCAGCTTGTCGTCGATGAGGCGCTGGGCGGTCTCCGCGCCGACGCGCCGCGGCAGCGTGTAGGTGTGCAGCTCGGAGCCGTACAGGCCCATGTCGTAGTACGGGTTCAGCACCACGCCGTCGCGGGCGGCCACGACGTCCGCCCCGAGGCCGAGCATGGCGCCACCGGCTCCGGCGCTGCCCGCGTACGCCGCCACGACGACCTGCCGGGTGCAGCGGATGAGCTCGGTGCAGACCTCGTTGATGGCCCGGATGTTGGCCCACGCCGAGCCGGCGGGGTCGGTGGCCGCCTCGATGACGTTGAGGTGGATGCCGTTGCTGAAGGCGTCGGTGCCCCCGCGCAGCACGAGCGCCCGGGTGTCCTGGGCGGCGGCGTGCCGCAGGGCGGCGAGCAACCGCCGGCAGTGCCCGGTGGACATCGCGCCGTTGTAGAAGTCGAACGCCAGCCAGCCGACCGCCCCGGTGCGCCGGTAGCGGATCTGCCGGTACGACGGCGCCTCCGGCTCGATCCCGGCGGGCAGCGGCGACTGCGGTACGCCACTCAGCCGCTTGCCGAGCAGCGTGGTGGCGGGCAGCTTGAACCGGCCCGGCTCGGACCCGTCGCGCAGGTGGCCCAGCCAGACGCTGCCGTCGCCCGTACCGACGAGCACGGCGCCCTGCCTCCGGGCGGCGATCGTGCCCGGCCGGATACCGCGGGTCAGCCCCGGGTGCACGTCGTACGCGAAGACCTCCAGCTCGGCCAGCTGTGTCCGTACGCCAGGAGCGCCGTCCGCGGCCCGGATCCGCCGGACGATGTGGTCCGTCGGGGCCGACCAGTCGAAGGCGCGGTCGGCCTGCTTCATGGCCGGCCGTGGCCGGGCGCCCTGCACCTCGACGGTCAGCTCGGCGGCGGCGGTGGGCCGGAACGCCGGGTCGGCGGCCTTGGCCACGACCTCGAAGGCGCACTCCAGCGCCGCGTCGGCGACCGGGCCGTTGTAGAGCGAGGACTTGCGGGGCGCGGGCGGCATCGGGAACGTCCGGGTCGCCCAGATCGGGCCGGCGTCCATCTCCTCGACCGCCTGGAGGGCGGTGACGCCCCAGGTCGGCGCCCCCTCGGTGATCGCCCAGTCGAGCGAGGACGGCCCGCGGTCGCCGAGCGGGCCGGGGTGCAGGATCACGGTGCGGATCTGTTGCCAGACCTGCGCGGGCACGCGTTCCTTGAGGAACGGGCACAGGATCAGCTCCGGCCGGGCGGCGCGGACTCCCTCGATGATGTCCTGCGAACCGGTCGCTAGCAGGACCCCGACGTCATGGCCGGCCTCGCGTAGGGCGCACCACACCCGCTGACTGAGCCCGTTGAACGCCGACACCAATAGAAGAATCCGCACATTGCCTCCCCAGACAACCTTTGCCCCCAGACAAACGGGCAGTGTTGACTACCGATTTGCCACCGTGTCGGACATGTTGTCCGGTAGTGGTCCGTCACACCCGGGGACGCCGGGTGGCGGACTAAGGTGGGGGCATACCCCCCGTCCAACTGGCGTCGGGGTTTTTCGATGTGCCTTCGGGAGAGTCTTTTCCATGCAACTCAGTGGCCTCGTCCCGGCCGCCCTGCGTGACCGCGGGCTGGCGCGGGCCCGCGACCTGGCCCGCAAGGGCGGGGTCGACTCCGACGCGCTCGACCTGACCGCACCGGCCTCGCTGCGCCCGTTCGTCGTCTCCGCGGTCGCCGGACCGGCCGAGATCGGCGGCGCCGACCGTCCCGTGCTCGCCGTCACCGCGACCAGCCGGGAGGCCGACGATCTCGCCGACGCCCTCGGCTGCCTGATCTCCGCCGACCGGGTCGCCGTCTACCCGTCCTGGGAGACGCTGCCGCACGAGCGCCTCTCGCCTCGCTCCGACACGGTCGGGCGGCGCCTCGCCGTCCTGCGCCGGCTCGCCCACCCCGCGGCGGCCGGGGACAGCCCGCTGCAGGTCATCGTCGCGCCCGTCCGGTCGCTGCTCCAGCCGCAGCTCAAGGGCCTGGGCGACCTCGAGCCGGTCGAGCTGCGGCCCGGGGGAGAGGCCGAGCTCGAGCAGGTCGCGCGCCGGCTCTCCGACATGGCGTACGCCCGCGTCGACCTGGTCACCAAGCGCGGGGAGTTCGCGGTGCGCGGCGGCATCCTCGACGTCTTCCCGCCCACCGACGAGCATCCGTCCCGCGTGGAGTTCTGGGGCGACGAGGTGGAGGAGATCCGTACCTTCGCCGTCGCCGACCAGCGCACCATCGACCCCGCCGAACGCCTCTGGGCGCCACCCTGCCGGGAGCTGCTGCTGACCCCGCAGGTGCGGGCCCGCGCGGCCGAGCTGGCGGCGCAGCATCCCGAGCTGGCCGAGATCCTCGACAAGCTGGCCGAGGGCATCCCCGTCGAGGGCATGGAGTCGCTGGCCCCCGCGCTGCTGCAGGGCACGGACAGCATGGAACTGCTGATCGACTGCATGCCGGCCGGCACCCACGTGCTGCTCTGCGACCCCGAGCGGATCCGGACCCGGGCGCATGACCTCACCCGTACGTCCGACGAGTTCCTCGAGGCCAGCTGGGCCGCGGCGGCGGTGGGCGGGCAGGCGCCGATCGACGTCGGCGCGGCCGCCTTCCGGACCCTGGCCGACGTCCGGGCCCACGCCGCGACGCTGCGCCAGCCGTGGTGGACGATCTCGCCGTTCGGCCTGGCCGACGCGGACGAGCAGCCCGCCGCCGACCTGCCCTGGCTCGAGACACCGTCGGTGGAGGTGAGCCCCGACACCGGCGACGCCGTCTCGCTCAAGGCGCAGCCCGTGCCGCTCTACCACGGCGACACCGCGCGCCTCGCCGCCGACCTCCAGCGGTGGGCCGCCGACCGGTGGGCCATCGCGCTGGTCTTCGAGGGCCACGGCACCGCCCAGCGCGCCACCGAACTGCTGCGCGACGCCGGCCTCGGCGTCACCCCGGTCGACTCGATCGACGGAGCGGTCGAGCCCGGACAGCTGCTGGTCACCTGCGGTGGCCTCAACCACGGCTTCGTCGACGACGGCTCCAAGCTCGCCGTCATCACCGGCAACGACATCAGCGGCGGTCGCGGCGCGTCCACCAAGGACATGCGCAAGATGCCGAGCCGGCGGCGCAACACGATCGACCCGCTGGAGCTCAAGCCCGGCGACTTCGTCGTGCACGAGCAGCACGGCATCGGCCGCTACGTCGAGCTGGTGCAGCGCACGGTCAACGGCGCCGACCGCGAATACATGGTCATCGAGTACGCCCCCAGCAAGCGGGGACAGCCCGGCGACCGGCTCTTCGTACCCACCGACCAGCTCGACCAGCTCTCCCGCTACGTCGGCGGCGAGTCACCGTCGCTGCACAAGATGGGCGGCTCCGACTGGCAGAAGAGCAAGGCCCGGGCCCGCAAGGCCGTCCGCGAGATCGCGGCCCAGCTCATCCAGCTGTACGCCGCGCGCCAGTCGTCCAAGGGGCACGCGTTCGGCCCGGACACGCCGTGGCAGCGCGAGCTCGAGGACGCGTTCCCGTACACGGAGACCCCGGACCAGCTGGCGGCGATCCAAGAGGTCAAGCACGACATGGAGCTGGCCGTACCGATGGACCGCCTGATCTGCGGCGACGTCGGCTACGGCAAGACCGAGATCGCGGTGCGGGCCGCGTTCAAGGCGGTCCAGGACGGCAAGCAGGTGGCCATCCTGGTGCCCACCACGCTGCTCGTCCAGCAGCACTACAACACGTTCGCCGAGC
Source organism: Actinoplanes sp. NPDC051475 (assembly GCF_040689425.1). NCBI lineage: Bacteria > Bacillati > Actinomycetota > Actinomycetes > Micromonosporales > Micromonosporaceae > Actinoplanes > Actinoplanes sp. NPDC051475. The sequence continues at coordinate 282,736 of NZ_JBFAZZ010000004.1, read as the reverse complement.
GGATGAGCCAGTTCCCGCTCAACCTCAAGCAGCTCTCCCGGTTCCAGACGCCCAAGGAGGCGGCGCTGGCGCTGGAGCAGGCCGCCGACGGCACCGCGGACATCGTCATCGGCACCCACCGCCTGCTGGCCAACTCGACCAGGTTCAAGAACCTCGGCCTGATCATCGTCGACGAGGAGCAGCGCTTCGGCGTCGAGCACAAGGAGCAGCTCAAGGCCCTGCGTGCCTCCGTCGACGTGCTGACGATGTCCGCCACGCCGATCCCGCGCACCCTGGAGATGGCGATCACCGGCATCCGCGAGATGTCCACCATCGCCACCCCGCCGGAGGAGCGGCACCCGGTGCTCACGTTCGTCGGGGCGCAGGACGACAAGCAGGTCGCCGCCTCGATCCACCGCGAGCTGCTGCGCGACGGCCAGGTCTTCTACCTGCACAACCGGGTCGAGTCCATCGACCGCGCCGCCCGCAAGCTGCGCGAGCTGGTGCCCGAGGCCAGGGTCGCGGTGGCGCACGGGCAGATGAGCGAGGAACAGCTCGAGAAGGTGATGATCGGCTTCTGGGAGAAGGAGTTCGACGTCCTCGTCTGCACGACCATCGTCGAGTCCGGCATCGACATCCCGAACGCCAACACGCTCATCGTCGAGCGGGCAGACCTGCTCGGCCTCGCCCAGCTGCACCAGATCCGCGGCCGGGTCGGCCGGGGCCGGGAGCGCGCGTACGCGTACTTCCTCTACCCGCGCGAGAAGCCGCTGACCGAGCAGGCCCACGAGCGGCTCGCCACCATCGCCCAGCACACCGAGCTCGGCGCCGGCATGTACGTGGCGATGAAGGACCTCGAGATCCGCGGCGCGGGCAACCTGCTCGGCGGGGAACAGTCCGGCCACATCGAGGGCGTCGGTTTCGACCTGTACGTCCGCATGGTCGGCGAGGCGGTGCAGGCCTTCAAGGGCGAGCGGCCCGAGGAGGAGCCGGAGGTCAAGGTCGACCTGCCGATCGACGCGCACCTGCCGACCGATTACATCGCCGTCGAGCGGCTGCGCCTGGAGATGTATCGGAAGCTGGCCGAGGCCCGCGACGACGCCCGCCTCGACGAGGTGGTCGCCGAGATGACCGACCGGTACGGCACGCCGTCGGAGCCGGTCGCCAACCTCATCGCGGTCGCCCGGTTCCGGCAGGTGGCCCGGGCGTACGGCCTCACCGACGTCTCGGTGCAGGGCAAGCACCTGCGCTTCTCGCCGCTGCCGCTGCCCGACTCCAAGCAGATGCGGCTCAAGCGCTACCACCCCGACTCCGTCTACAAGCCGGCGAACGACCAGGTCAGCGTGCCGCGCCCGAGCACCCGCCGGATCGGCGGCGAGCCGCTGCGCGACCAGGCGCTGCTGCAGTGGTGCACGCAGCTGCTCAAGGACGTATTGGGTGATATTCCGGCCCCGGTGTCGGGAGTCACATCCGGAGCGTGAGAGAGTCTTGACCATGCAGCGTGCCCGCCGACTCGCATCCACCGCCGTCGTCGCCGTCCTCGCCGTCACCGGCCTGACCGCCTGTCAGCAGTCGCCGGACGTGGCCGCGTACATCGCGGGCGGGACGATCACCGAGGCGCGGATCCAGGGGATCTACGACCAGGTGCGCGACGAGCTGACCGCCGCGCGGGACAAGGCGCAGCAGCAGGGCGAGGCGAACGGTGCCTCGGCCGAGCCGCTGCCGCCACTGACTATGCCGATCAAGCAGCGGGACGTCCTCAACACGCTGCTGAGCGTGGACCTCCTGCGCAAGTCGGCGCAGGCGCACGGCGTGCAGCCGGCCGGCTCCCCGACGGTCGAGCAGGTGGCCCAGGCCCGCAACTTCTCGCCCCAGTGGGAGTACACGCAGCTCTACGCGGAGACCTACCGCCTGCGTACGGCCCTGCAGGGCGCGATGGCCCCGGCGGAGCTCACCGACGCCGACCTGCGCGACGTCCACCAGCGGCTGATCAAGGGCGGTGCCGCCGACCCGAGCACCACGTTCGACCAGTTCAAGAGCACTCTGTCGGAGCAGAACAAGGCGCTGCTGCAGTCGTACGTGGCGATGCGCACCGAGCTGGAGAAGACCGTCGAGAAGGACCACGTCAAGCTCAACCCCCGGTACGGCGCCCAGCAGGTCGCTCTCCTCTCGGCGCAGTCGCAGGACGGCAACGACGTGCCGCTGGTGGTGCTGACGCTGGCCGGAAACGGCGCCGGGGACCCGTACGTCACGGACGTCTCCGCCGTGACCACCGTTTCCTGATGCCGGAGGCCGCCCGGATCGTCCTGCTGGTCACCTCGCCGAGGCTGCCGGCCGGACTGCTCACGGCGGCCGCCTGGGACCTCGTCCGGGCCTGGCCCGTGTTCGCCGAGGCCGGCAGCGACCAGGCCACGGCCCTGCACGCCGCGGGGGTCACCGTCACGGTCGTCGAGCCGGACCCCGAGCTGCTGATCGCCGCCCTCGCCACGCATTCCACGGTCGTCTGGCTCGCCGGCGCGGCCGGTGACGAGGACTTCGCCCGGCGGCTGGGGCTGCGGCTGGCGCGCGAGCCCTCCCTCGCCGAGCTCGAGCTCTGCTACGGCTCCTGGGACCCGCCGGGCGCCCGGTTGCTCGACGCGGTCGCGGTCATGGACCGGCTCGCCGCGCCCGGCGGCGACCCGTGGAAGCGGCAGCAGACGCACGAGAGTCTGGCGCCGTACCTGCTGGAGGAGAGCTACGAGGCGTACGACGCGATCGTCTCGCACGACCTTGCCGCGCTCCGCGAGGAGCTGGGCGACGTGCTGCTCCAGGTCGTCCTGCACGCCCGGCTCGCGGAGGAGCTGCCCGAGGACGAGCGCTGGAGCGTGGACGACGTGGCCGGCGGCTTGGTGGACAAGATGGTGCGCCGCAACCCGCACGTCTTCGCCGGCGAGGCGGTCGACGGCGTCGAGGCCATCATCGACAACTGGGAACGGATCAAGAAGCAGGAGAAGGCGCGCGACTCCGTCCTCGACGGCATCGCGCTGAGCCAGCCCGCCCTGTCCCTCGCCGCCAAGGTCCTGCAGCGGGCGAGCCGTGCCGGTCTGGACGTGCCGTTGCCCGACGGCGCCGACCTGGGCGCCACGCTGCTGCGGCTGGTGGCCCGGGCCCGGGAGGACGGCCTCGACCCCGAGGCCCTGCTGCGGCAGGCCGCGCTGGGCTACGCCGACCTCGTTCGGACGCGGGAAAGTGTCGGACCCGCCGAGTAGATTCGCTCCATGCCGGAGTTCGTGCCGCTCGCCGAGCGCATCGTCGACGCCATCCTCGACAGTGACCCCGTCCTGGCCTCCTACGCCGGGGATCACCGCTACGACGACCGGCTGCCCGACCACTCGTCCGGAGCCGTCGCCGAGCGCGTCACCATGCTCCGCGACGCCGCCGATGCCCTGGCCGGCATCGACCCGGACACCTTCGACCCGCAGGATCAGGTCGACCACGCCATCCTCACCGCGGTGGTCGAACGGGGCGTCTTCGAGCTGACCGACGTGCGCGAGCACGAGTGGAACCCGCTGGCCCACAACCCCGGCCCGCTGCTGCACGCCCTCATCGCCCGCCCGTTCGCCCCCGTCGAGGAACGGCTCACGGCCCTCGGCGGCCGGCTCTCCGCCGTACCCGACGCGCTCGCCACGGCCCGCGCGGTCCTGCGCGACGTGCCCCGCCTGCACGCCGAGATCGCGGCCGGGCAGTTCGCGGGCGCGGCGGCGCTGATCCGCGGCGAGCTGCCCGGCCTGCTCGCCGAGGCACCCGGCCTGCGACCCGCGATCGAGCCGGTCGCGGCCGCCGCCCTGGACGCGCTCGCCGAGTTCGACGGCTGGCTCGGAGCCCGCCTGGAGAGCGGCGAGCCGGGCCGGGACCCGCGCCTGGGCCGCCCGCTCTGGGAGGCGCGGCTGTGGCACACCCTCGACACCGAACTCCCCGCCGGCGAGATCCTCTCCCGCGCCCGGCAGAATCTCGACGACGTCGGCGCGCAGCTCCGCGAGGCGGCCGCGGAGCTGGTCGGCGGCCCGGCCACCGACGAGACCGTCCGCCGCGCCCTCGACACCCTGGCGGCCCAGCACCCCGACGACGCGACGATCGTCGACCTGGCCAAGATCACCATGTCCGAGGCCACCGACTTCGTCCGCGAGCACCACCTGATGACGCTGATCGACGACCCCTGCCTCATCGAGGAGATGCCGGAGTTCGCCCGCGGCGTGGCGGTCGCCTACTGCGACCCGCCGGGCCCGCTGGAGACGGCGGAGGTCCCGACGTTCTACTGCATCGCGCCGGCCCCATCCGACTGGCCGCCCGAGCGGGTCGAGTCCTTCTACCGCGAATACAACGACCACATGCTCCGCAACCTGACGGTGCACGAGGCCATGCCGGGCCACTTCCTCCAGCTCGCCCACTCCCGCCGGTTCCGCGCCGCCACCCGCGTCCGGGCGCTGGGATTCTCCGGCCCGTTCGTGGAGGGCTGGGCGGTGTATTCCGAGGAGCTGATGGCCGGCCTGGGCTTCGGCGGCCTGCCGGTTCGCCTCCAGCAGCTGAAGATGCAGCTCCGGATGAGCCTGAACGCGGTGATCGACCAGCTCGTGCACTGCGAGGACCTGCCGGAGCGGGAAGCCATGCACATGCTGACCGCCCAGGGCTTCCAGGAAGGGGGCGAGGCGGCGGGCAAGTGGAAGCGGGCGCTGCTGACCTCGACGCAGCTGTCGACGTACTTCGTGGGCTACACCGAGGTGTCGGCGATCGCGGCAGCCCGCCCCTTCGGAGCAACGCCCAAGGCCTGGCACGACGCGATGCTGGCGCACGGCTCCCCGCCCCCGCGCCACCTGCGCTTCCTCCTCGGCGTCTGACAGGCGCCCAGGGCGCTCAGGGCGATCAGGGCGCTCGGCGGTCGATCAGCTTGGCGGCCCGGGGGAGCTCGAAGACGTCGTCCGCGACCTTGTCCGCGTAGTGGGTCATCGCCACCTCGACGCGGGTCTGGTTGAGCACCCCGCTGAAGCTCCCCAGCACCCCTTCGTTGGTGATGCACGTGCCGAAGTCTCGAGCCGCGGCGCCGTCCACGCCTTTCAGATCGAGGCACGTCGCGTGCCGGCCCGCGATGGTCGTGTCGTGCTGGTCGACCTCGACGTCCGTGTCCAGGACCGCCCGGTTGAGCAGCGTCAGCACCGTGGCGGGGGTCACCATGCCGGTGGCGTCGGCGCCGCGGAAGACAGCCGGCGGGGGCGGGCTGGTGGGGGTGGCCGGGGTCGTCATCGTGCAGGTGACCGGCTTCGCCGCGGTGCGGCATTCGGTCGTGGCGTCGGCCGTGACGAGGAGCTTGCCGCCCGGGTAGACGTACGCGGAGCGGGACGGTTTCTGGGTCTGGGCGATGGTCGCCGTTTCGCCGCCGGAGAGCTGGTAGGTCGCCTCGTAGGTGCGGCCGGCCGCGCCGGTGAGCTGGGAGGCCAGGTCCGCGACCAGGTCGGTGCGGCTCAGGCCCTGCGCCGGCGTCTCGTCCAGGTCCGAGCAGCCCGCCGCGGTGGCGAGCAGGAGGGCGGCCGCCGCGAGGCGAAGGCGGGACTTGGGCGCGAGCACGTGCCCACCTTCGCCGATCGGTGCAACCCGGCGCAAACCGGTAATCAGACGGTTGCGGAGAGCGTTTGGATCAGGTCCGCGAGCGGCTGAGCAACTGCTGGCGCATCACGTACCGGCGGATGATCCGCGCCAGGGACTCCTCGGTGTCGAAGATGGCGACGATCTCCACCGACATCGGGCCCGGCGGGACCTGCTGGGGCAGCATCGCCACGCGGCATGCCACTGCCGGGATGTCCACGATCTCGGTGCCGAGCTGGATCCAGAGCTGCAGCTCCTCGCCCGCGGTCACGTTCGTGCCCTCGAAGTGGGCGCGCACGCTTCCCTCGCTGATGTCGCGGATCCAGCCGTGGGCGTCCTTCCAGCCGGTACGGCGCATGATGACCTGCTCGCCACCGCCTCCCCGGACGAAATGGCGGTGCTGTTCGACCGACGCCTCGCCGGCCGCGCGCACTTCCACCTGGTTCTCCTGGATGCCGACCACGGCGCAGGGCAGGGAGTACCTGCCTCGCGGGGCGGCCGACCAGCGCAAAGTGATCTCGTCGCCCACGTGGGGGACGGCCGCCAGCGGTGCGGACAGGGTCAGCGCCTCGTCCTCTGCGTGGATCACGCGGACGCGGGCGGCCTGCTCGTCGGTGGCGGTCATCTCCACGTACGAGCCGGCATCGGGGAGGTGCGCGGGAGTAGTCATGGCAACTCCGGTGATCGGCAGTGGCGCCGCCGGCCTGAGGCAAGTGGCCGCCGAAGTTCACCGGCCGCCGCCACGGCCACCATCCCGGCTCGATACCCTCAGGGTCGTGGTCGGCCGCAGGGTCGCGGTCTGAGGAATCCATCCGTACGAACAACTGAGGAGCCACGACTGATGGCCACCATTGAAGCGATCGTCGCCCGGGAGATCCTCGACTCGCGGGGCAACCCGACCGTCGAGGTCGAGGTCGGGCTGGACGACGGCACGATCGGCCGCGCCGCGGTCCCGTCGGGCGCGTCGACCGGCGCGTTCGAGGCGATCGAGCTGCGCGACGGCGACAAGGGCCGCTACCTCGGCAAGGGCGTCGAGAAGGCGGTCAGCAACGTCGAGGACAAGATCGCCGACGAGCTGATCGGGTACGAGGCCAGCGAGCAGCGCCTCATCGACACGAAGATGCTCGACATCGACGGCAGTGCCGACAAGTCCGAGCTGGGCGCGAACGCGATCCTGGGTGTCTCCCTCGCCGTGGCCAAGGCCGCCGCGCAGAGTGCCGAGCTGCCGCTGTTCCGCTACCTCGGCGGCCCGAACGCGCACGTGCTGCCGGTGCCCATGATGAACATCCTCAACGGTGGCGCGCATGCCGACTCGAACGTCGACGTGCAGGAGTTCATGATCGCTCCGATCGGCGCGGCCTCGTTCCGCGAGGCGCTGCGCACCGGCGCGGAGGTCTACCACGCGCTGAAGTCCGTGCTGAAGAAGAAGGGCCTCTCGACCGGCCTGGGCGACGAGGGCGGCTTCGCGCCGAGCCTGCCGACCAACGCCGCCGCGCTGGACCTGATCGCCGAGGCCGTGCAGGCCGCCGGCTTCGCCCTGGGCACCGACATCGTGCTGGCCATGGACGTCGCGGCCACCGAGTTCCACAAGGACGGCGCGTACGTCTTCGAGGGCTCGCCGAAGTCGACCGACGAGATGATCAACTACTACGCCAAGCTCGCCGAGACGTACCCGATCGTCTCCATCGAGGACCCGCTCGACGAGGAGGACTGGGCCGGCTGGACCGCGCTCACCTCGCAGATCGGCAACAAGGTGCAGATCGTCGGTGACGACCTGTTCGTGACGAACCCCACGCGCATCGGCCGGGGCATCGCCGAGGGCGCCGCCAACGCGGTCCTCGTCAAGGTCAACCAGATCGGCTCGCTGACCGAGACCCTGGACGCCGTGGACATGGCGCACCGGGCCGGCTTCAAGACGATGATGAGCCACCGCTCCGGCGAGACCGAGGACGTCACCATCGCCGACCTGGCCGTGGCCGTCGGCAGCGGTCAGATCAAGACCGGCGCGCCGGCCCGTTCCGACCGGGTCGCGAAGTACAACCAGCTCCTGCGCATCGAGGAGGAGCTGGGCGACGCCGCCCGCTACGCCGGGGCGGGCGCGTTCCCGCGTTACCGCACCGCGTAACGCTCCGTCGACAGATCATGGAGTTGTGGCTCCGCGTTCCGTGGGCATAGTGTCCTGGAGCAGGTGCCGCAACTCCATGGTCTTGGCGAGTGCCGGGGGAGGGCAGGGATGACGCAGCGCCGCACACCGAGTGGGCAGGGGCCGTCCCGCCGCCCCACCGGCCACGCGGGGCGTCCGGGGCTCCGCAGCGGGGCCCGGCCCACCCGTACCCGGGACACCGGGGCGACGCGCATCGAGCCGCGACGAATTCCCACCGCCCGGACCACCGGCAGCATCAACCGCTCCGGCAGCAGGCCCGCGGCCGCTCGGCGTGCCGCCGCCTCCGGAGCCACCAAACGCACGGTCGCGACGCGACCCAAGGCCTTCACCGGGCGCGCCACCGTCCTCATCGTCGTGCTGGTCGCGCTGGCCCTCGCGTACACGTATCCGGTGCGCGTCTACCTCGCCCAGGAGTCCCAGATCGCCCAGATGCAGGCCGACCAGGCTGCGCAGCAGGCGCGGATCAAGGGTTTGGAGGAGGAGGTCGAGAAGTGGAAGGACCCGGAGTACGTCCGCATCCAGGCCCGTGACCGGCTCTTCTACGTCAAGCCGGGCGAGGTGCCGCTGCTGGTGCTGAACGACCCTGCCGGTGCCGCCCGGGACGCGGGCCAAGGCACCGCGGCCGCCGCTCCCGACCGGTGGTACGACACACTGTGGGGAAGCGTCGCCGCCGCCAACGCAGAATCCCGAAAGTAAATGACGACTCCTTCCGAAACCGATCTCGAGATCGTCGCCGAGCAGCTCGGCCGCCGCCCCCGCGGCACCCGCGCCGTCGCGCACCGTTGCCCCTGCGGCAATCCCGACGTGGTGGAGACCGAGCCCCGCCTGGACGACGGCACCCCGTTCCCGACGATGTACTACCTGACCTGCCCGCGGGCCACGGCGGCTTGCAGCCGCCTGGAGTCCGCCGGGGTCATGCGCGACATGCAGGACCGGCTCAGCACCGATCCCGAGCTGGCGAAGCGCTACCAGGCCGCGCACGAGGACTACCTCGCCCGTCGCGAGGCGGTGCAGCAGGTGCCGGAGATCGAGAAGGTCTCCGCCGGCGGCATGCCCGACCGGGTCAAGTGCCTGCACGTCCACCTCGGGCACGCGCTCGCGGCCGGTCCCGGCGTCAATCCGTTCGGCGACGAGGTACGCGCGGCGGTCGAGCCGTGGTGGGCCGGCGGGCCCTGCGTGGACCCGGAGGCCCGGTGACGCCGGTGCCGGTCGAGATCCGCCGCGCCCGTACGACCGACGTGAAGGCCATCCGCGCGCTCGTGGACACGTACACGGCGGACCGGCGGCTGCTCAGCAAGGCCACCGTCACGCTGTACGAGAGCGTCCAGGAGTTCTGGGTCGCGGTGGACACCGGCCAGGACCGGGTCGTCGGGTGCGGCGCCCTGCACGTGATGTGGGAGGACCTGGCGGAGATCCGTACGGTCGCCGTCGACCCCGCCTACCGCGGCCAGAAGATCGGCCACCGCCTCGTCACCGAGCTGCTCGGCGTCGCGCGTGAGCTGGGCGTGGCCCGGGTCTTCTGCCTGACCTTCGAGACCCGCTTCTTCGGCTTCTTCGGCTTCACCGAGATCGACGGTGCCCCGGTGCCGCACGCGGTCTACGAGCAGCTGCTGCGCTCGTACGACGAGGGTGTTGCGGAGTTCCTCGACCTCGAACGGGTGAAGCCGAATACTCTCGGCAACAAGAGGATGTTGCTGCATCTATAGGAGTCCAGTGTGAGAGTCGCCGCCATCGACTGTGGCACCAACTCGGTCCGCCTGCTGATCGCCGACGTGGCCGGCGGCTCACTGACCGAGGTCGCCCGGCGGATGGAGATCGTCCGGCTCGGCGAGGGCGTCGACAGCACCGGCCGGCTGAACCCGGAGGCGATCGAGCGCACCCGCAAGGCCCTTGTCGGGTACGCGGCGGAGATCGCCGAACTCGGTGTCTCCCGGGTCCGCATGTGCGCCACCTCGGCCTCGCGGGACGCGTCCAACGCCGAGGACTTCCGCGGGATGGTCCGCTCGGTGCTCGGCGTCGACCCCGAGGTGATCACGGGGGACCAGGAGGCGCGGCTGTCGTTCGCCGGGGCGCTGCACGGGCTCAACGCGGAACCGCCGTACCTGGTCCTCGACATCGGCGGCGGCTCGACGGAGTTCGTAGTGGGCTTCGAGCGGGTCGACGCGGCCGTTTCCGTGGACATCGGCTGCGTTCGCATGACCGAGCGCCACCTGCACGGCGACCCGCCCACCCCGGCGGAGGTGGCGGCGGCGGAGCGCGCCATCACCAAGGTCGTCGACAACGCGCTGCGCAAGGTCTCGGGCCACGGCGCGATGACCCTCGTCGGGCTGGCCGGCTCGGTGACCACGGTCGCGGCGCTGGCCCTGCGGCTGCCCGAGTACGACGCCGCCCGCATCCACCACGCCCGCATCCCGTACGACGACGTGGCCAAGGTGACCACCGACCTGCTGGGCTCGACGGTGGCGGACCGGCTCGACCTGCCGGTGATGCACCCGGGCCGGGCGGACGTGATCGGCGCCGGGGCGCTGATCCTGCGGGTCATCATGGAACGTGCGGGCAAGGCGTCGGTGGTCGCCAGCGAGCACGACATCCTCGACGGGATCGCCTTCTCCCTGGCCTGATGCTCCCTATCGGGCGAGGAGGCGGGCGAGCAGGTCGCCGAAGGTCTGCAGCTCCTCGTCGGAAAGCCCCGAGAACGAGTCGATCAACGCGGACCGGACCAGCTCGGTCCCGCGTTGTCGCAGGTCGTCGCCCTTCTCCGTGAGGCGGTGTCGCACGGCGCGGCCGGGACCCGGCACCCGCTCGATGAGGCCCCGCTCGATCATGCGGTTGGCCAGCGTGCCGAACGACTGGTCGCGCTGGAAGGTGAGCTGCGCGAGGTCGTGCAGCGAGGCCTCGGGGTTCTCGTGCAGGTGCCGCAGCGCGTCCCACTGCACGATCGAGATGCCCAGCGGGGCGAGCCGCTCATTGATGCCGCGGTGGTGGCGCATCTGCAGGCGCTTCACGGACAAACCGATCTCACCGACGTCTCGAGGCATGCCGCCACATTACCAGGTTGCTTATATCAGCATACTGATCTAAGGTTGCTGACATGCCTGGGGATCGAGAACGTCCGATATCGGCGGCCACCGTGGGGTTCGCCTGCCTGGCCATGCTGATCTCCTACCTGCCGTTCAGCGCCGCCAACGGGGCGCTCGGCACGATCGCCGCGACGACGGGTGCGGAGACACCGGATCTTCAGTGGGTCACCGATGCCTTCGCCGTCGCCCTCGGTGCCACCGTCCTCTCCGCCGGCGTGCTGGGGGATCTGTTCGGCCGCCGCCGGATCGCCCTGCTCGGACTGGCCCTGACGGTCGCCGGCGCGGTGCTCGACGTGGTGGCCGGTGCGACGTCCGCCGTCCGGCTCCTGTGGGTGGGCCAGGCCGTCGCCGGGGTCGGCGGTGGCATGGTCATGTCCGCCACCCTGGCGCTGATCGCGGTGCGTCCGCGCGCCATCCCGCTGTGGGCCGCGGCCGTGGTGGCCGGCCTCGGCGGCGGCCCCTTCATCGCCTCCGCGACCACCACGTACGCCGCATGGCAGTGGACGTTCGCGCCGATCGCCGCGCTGGCTGCCGCGACCGCGGTGTTCGGGCTGGTGCGCTCCGGCGAGTCGTCGGCGCCGGACGGCCGGCGCCTCGACGTGCCCGGTCAGGTCGCCGGCTCGACGGGTATCGCGGCACTGACCTTCGCCGTCATCTACGGCGGTTCCGCCGGCTGGGGTTCCCCGGTCACCGTGGCCGCCTTCGTGGTGGCGCTCGCCGGCCTGGCCGCTTTCGGGCTGGTGGAACACCGCTCGCCGGCGCCGCTGTTCCGCCCGTCCCTGTTCGCGTCGCGCGGCTTCACCGCTGCCGGGGTCGGCGCCACCGCGGTGCTGTTCGCGATGGCGGGCGGGGCCTTCGTGCTGAGCCTCTCCTTCAGCGGCCGGCACGTCGACGCGCTCGGCATCGCCAACCGGCTCGGCTGCCTCTTCGCGGCGAACGCGGTGAGCAGTCTCGCGGCGGGAGCGCTGCAGACCCGCTTCGGTTCCCGGCCGGTGCTGGTCGGGGGCCTGGTGACCGCCGCGCTCGGAGCCCTGAGCCTGCTCACCGTCGACGCGGGCTCGGGCCTGGGGGCGTACGCGTGGCGGCTGTTCGTCCTCGGCACCGGCAGTGGACTGGTCATGGCGACCAGTTCCGCGGTTGCCGTGCAGTCCGTGCCCCGTTCCTTCGCCGGAATGGCCGGAGCCGGCAACAACGCGATGCGCCAGCTCGGTGCCGCACTCGGGCCCGCGGTGCTCGGCGTGCTGGTCGGCACCCGCACCGGCGCGGACCTCCTCGACGCCGTTCATGCCGCCGCCGTACTCCTCGCTCTTGTCCTTGCGGCCGCCGCGGCGGCCGCCCTCCTTCTGCTCCACCGCAACGACCCCTCCGAAAGGACCGCATGATGCCCGTCCAGACCATCGACATCGCCGGCACGACGACATCCCTCACCTGCACCGAGGCCGGCGACGGCCGCCCGTTCCTCCTGCTGCACGGCGGCGGCGGTCCGCAGACCGTCACCGGGTTCGCCGACCGGCTGGCCACGGAGCGCCCGGCTCGCGTGATCACCCCGACCCACCCCGGTTTCGGCGGCACCCCGCGCCCCGAGGAGATCGCCACGATCGGCCGACTCGCCGAGCTGTACATCGCCCTGCTGGACCGGCTGGGGATCGACGACGTGGCGGTCGTCGGCAACTCGATCGGCGGCTGGATCGCCGCCGAGATGGCCCTGCTCGACACCGCCCGGATCAGCAGCATCACGCTGGTGGACGCCGTCGGCATCGAGGTGCCCGGCCACCCGGTGGTCGACTTCTTCGCGCTGACCTTCCCGGAGATCGCCGAGCGCAGCTATTACGAGCCCGGCAAGTTCCTCATCGACCCGGGCGCCATGACCCCGCAGCAGCAGGCGGTGCTGGCTGGCAACCGGGCGGCCCTGACCGCCTACACCGAGAAGACGTCCATGATGGACCCGAGCCTCAACGAGCGGCTGTCCGCCGTCGCCACCCCGGTCCGGGTCATCTGGGGCGACCACGACCGCATCGCCGACCCGGACTACGGCCGCGCGTACGCCGACGCCATCCCGGGCGCCGAGTTCGTCCTTCTCACCGAGACGGGCCACCTGCCCCAGCTGGAGTCCCCGGAGCGCCTGCTTGCGGAGGTCTGGGACTTCGCGCAAGCGGCATAAGGACGCATCGACTGGACGCTACTTCGCATCGCACAGTACTGTGCCACCCGTGGATACGACCCAGCTCCTCAAGGGAGTCCTGGATCTCGCCGTCCTCGCCGCCCTCCGGGAGGACGACGGCTACGGCTACGACATCCTCCGCCGGCTGCGCATCTCCGGGCTCACCGAGGTCGGGGACGCCAGCGTCTACGGCACCCTGCGCCGGCTGTTCAATGCCGGCTTTCTCAACACGTACGTCGTGCCGAGTGTCGAGGGGCCGCACCGGAAGTACTACGCGCTCAACGCCGCGGGCCGGGCCGAGTTGCAGCGGTCGGGCAAGATCTGGCACGAGTTCGCATCAACGATGGACGATCTGCTTCGCGAGCGGGAGACGGCGTGAAACCCACGGCTCAGGACGAGATCACCGCGTACGTCTTCGCGGTCCGCGCGGCCCTCGGTGACCTGCCCGAGGCTCAGCGTGAGGAGCTGCTCGAGGACCTGCAGGAACATCTGACCGAGGTCATGGCCGATGGCGAGGGCTCCCTGGTCGATCGGCTGGGCAGCCCCGAGGCGTACGCGGCGGAGCTGCGCGGCACGGCGCCCTTCGTGGGCGGCTTCCCCGACCCGCCGCCGAGCCGGCACAACCCGCTGGCGGACCTGCAGGATCTGGTGGTGCCGCAGCTGCGGGAGCACGTCATGCCGACGGTGCGCGCCGCCGACGCCCGGGTCGGCAAGCTCATCGGGTACGAGCAGGCCAGCGACTTCCTGGTGCTGCTGCGGCCGGCCTGGTGGATTCTGCGCGGCTATCTGGCCGCCATGGTCGTCGCCTCGATCCTCGACGACAGCGATCAGCCGATCGGCCTGCTCCCGCGCATCGGGGGCAGCGACGCGGTGGCCCTCATGCTGCTCGGTGCCGCGATCTTCGGCTCGGTGTGGCTGGGCCGCCGGGTCCCGCGCCTGCCGCGCGTCCCGCGTCTCTTCCTGTACGCGGGTTCGGCCGTCCTGGTGATGGTCGCGCTGGCCGGCTTCTTCGAGGCCGACAGCAGCACCCGGGACTCGTACTTCTCGGACGTCAACTACGACGACCCGTACAGCGGGGTGGATGACGTCTTCGTCTACGACGAGCAGGGGCGGCTGATCACCAACGCCCGGCTGTTCGACCAGAACGGGCAGCCGATCCACCTCGGCAACGCCTCCTGCTCCGACGACGACGGTAACTACGTCGAGAGGGAGGGCGGCGTCTACCCGTACTGTCCGAGCCGCGCTCCGTTCCGAATGCCCGGCGCAACGCCCTCCGGGAAGACGAGCCCGAGCGCCTCGGAATCGCCGACCCCTCGTTGACAGACATGTGAGAGAACGGCACCTGGCCGCCGCGGTCGTCGCCCTCGCGGTCGTCGTGACCGTCGTGGTCGTCTCGGCCGGGGAGGACGAGGCCAAGGACGCCGCCGTCGGCGACTGCCTGGCCACCTCTACGGACGTGCGGCAGGGCGAGGACGCGGAGGCCGACGCGACGGTGGTCGGCTGTGCCCAGGCGGCCGCCGCGTACACCGTGGTGGGCCGCATCGACGGCCAGAGCGACTCCCGGAGCAGGGCGTGCGAGTCGTTCTTCGCCGCGGACGAGGAGTACTTCGTCTACAGCAGCAGCGCCGGGGACGGATACCTGCTGTGCCTGCGGCGGGCGGGCTGAGCGATGCTGGACGCGTGCTCAGCCGTACCCCTGAAGACGTCGCCGCCCACGCGGCCGCGGCGCCCGGCCTGACCGAGCTGGATGCGGACGTCGCGGATTGTTTCGCCTGCCCGCGGCTGGTCGCCTGGCGGGAGGAGGTCGCGGTCACCAAGCGTGCCGCCTTCCGCGACCAGGAGTACTGGGGGCGGCCCGTACCGGGCCTCGGGCCCGCCGACGCGTCGATCGGCATCCTCGGGCTGGCCCCGGCCGCGCACGGGGGTAACCGCACCGGGCGGATCTTCACCGGCGACCGCTCCGGCGACGTGCTCTTCGCCGCCCTGCACCGGGCCGGCCTCGCCAATCAGCCGACGAGCGTCGCCGCGGACGACGGGCTCGCGCTGCGGCATACCCGGATCTTCGCGGCGGTCCGGTGCGCGCCGCCGGACAACAAGCCCCTGCCCGCCGAGCGGGACACCTGCGCGCCGTGGCTGCACCGAGAGGTCTCCCTGATCAGGCCCACGCTGCGGGTGGTGGTCGCCCTCGGTGGGTTCGCCTGGGCCGCGTGGTGGCCGATCCTGCGCCATGTGTACGCCCAGAGCCCGCCCGTGCCGAGGCCCGCCTTCGGCCATGGCGCCCACGTGGTCATGCCCGGCCTCCCCGATCTCTTGGGCTGCTATCACGTGTCGCAGCAGAACACCTTCACCGGCCGGCTCACCCCCGCCATGCTCGACGACGTCTTCGACAGTGCGAAACGGCTCGCGGGCCTGGCATGATTCGTGTCCTGCCGACTTTCCCGCCGATCCGGATCAGGGCCTGAGCATTGGAACTCGCCGCACTGCGACGCTGGTGGCCGCTCGCCGCCGTCCTCGCGCTGCTCTTCCTCGCCTCGCTCGCGGCCACCCGCTCGGCGCCGCAGCTCGAGCGCTTCAACCCGGACGCAGGGGCCGAGGCGGAGGCCACCGCCGCGCCCCTGCTGCCGCCGAGCCCCGAGCCGATCCGGTCGGCCACCCCCGAGCCGGTCGAGGCGGCCCGCGGCCTGCCCGGCTGGGTCGGCACCGCGGCCTGGATCGTCATCGGCCTCGCCGTGATCGCCGTGATCGTGCTCGTGATCTGGGCCGTGCTGCGGGAGCAGGGCCGGCGGCGGGCGCGGCGCACCGGCCGCCGGGTCGCGCCGCGCGCCGACTCACGGACGGCCGAGGACCTCGTCGCCGCCCTGGACGCCGGCCTCCAAGAACTGTCGGACACCGACCGTGACCCGCGCCGGGCGGTGATCGCCTGCTGGGTCCGGCTGGAACAGGCCGCGGCGGCCGCCGGCACCCCGCGGCACGCCGGCGACAGCCCGACCGACCTGGTCGCCCGCCTCCTCGCCGAGCAGCGGGTCGAGGCCACCGTGCTGACCCCGTTCGCGGACGTCTACCGCCAGGCGCGGTATGCGACCCACACCGTCGACGACCAGATGCGCCGCCAGGCGGTCACCGCGCTGGAGCGGCTGCGCGCCGACCTCGGTGCCGGGGTGCCGTCGTGAGCCGCGACCCCGACGGCGGCCTCGAGGACCTGTTCGGCGGCGTCGCCGAGCGGGCCCCGGCCGAGGAGCCGGTCGTCGCCGAGGAGAAGCGCCGCTCGCGCGCCGGCCGGATCGTGGGCAACGTGCTGCTGGTCGTGCTCGCCACCGTGGTCACCGTCGCCGTGCTGCGCTCGCAGGGCATCTCTGTCTCCGTCCTGCTGATCGCGGCCGCGTTCGCCTCGTTGCGCCTGCTCATGCTCGCGGTGTCCGAAGTGGCGCCGCCACCGCTGCCGCGCGCGAAGGGCCGCCGCGGGGAGGAGAGCGGCGATTACCGGTGGGCCGGCAACGACACGCTGCGGGTCGCCGTACGCCGCTGGGAGCAGCAGCTGGACTGGGCGCAGCACGACGCCGAGCGTTTCTCGCGTATCGTCCAGCCGGCACTGGTGGAACTCGTCGACGAGCGCCTGCGGCTGCGGCACGGCATCACCCGCGCGTCGGATCCCCGGAAGGCGCGCGAACTGCTGGGCGAGCCGCTGTGGCAGGTGCTGGACGATCCGGGACGGCGGCCGCCGAAGGCCCGGGAGCTGTCGGCGTACGTCGACGCGCTGGAGAAGATCTGAGAAGGGTGAATCGGTGACGGACGCGAGCGTGGAGGCCATGCCGCCCTATGAGGTGGGCCGGCTGGCCGGCGCGGTCCTCGACTCGGTCGGCAGCGTGCTGGTCGGCAAGCGGGACGCCCTCGAGCTCGTGCTCGCCGGCATCCTGGCCGGCGGCCACGTGCTGCTCGAGGACCTGCCCGGCCTCGGCAAGACGCTGACCGCCCGCTCCTTCGCGCAGGCGCTCGGGCTGGATTTCCGCCGGCTGCAGTTCACCCCCGACCTGCTGCCCGCCGACGTGACCGGCTCGTTCCTGTACGACCAGCGCAAGGGCGACTTCGCCTTCCGGGCCGGTCCGGTGTTCACCAACATGCTGCTCGCCGACGAGATCAACCGTACGCCGCCCAAGACCCAGGCCGCGCTGCTGGAGGCGATGCAGGAGAAGCAGGTGTCGGTCGAGGGCGTCACGTATCGCCTCGACCCGCCGTTCCACGTGCTCGCCACCGCCAACCCGATCGAGTACGAGGGCACGTACCCGCTGCCGGAGGCCCAGCTCGACCGCTTCATGCTGCGCGTCTCGTTCGGTTATCCGACCCAGGACGAGGAGTGGGAGGTGCTGCGCCGGCGCATGTCCCGCCGCCAGGAGGACGCCCAGCTGGCGCCGGTGGTGAACGCCCGCACCCTGCGGTCCATGCAGGCCGCGCTCGAATCGGTCGTGGTCGAGGACTCGATCGGCCGCTACATCGTGGCGCTCACCGCCGCCACCCGCGAGCACGCCTCGGCGCTGGTCGGCTCGTCGCCGCGCGGGTCGCTGGCCCTGCTGCTGCTCGCCCGGGCGCGTGCCGTGATGGCCGGCCGCGACTACGTGGTGCCGGAGGACGTCAAGGACGTCGCCGTGCCCGCCCTCGCGCACCGGATCACCCTGCGGCCGGAGATGTGGCTGCGACGGGTCGACCCGTCGTTCGTGGTCCAGGAGGTGCTGCAGAACGTCCCGGCCCCGGCCAGCGGCGCGCTGCCGACGTACGCGGGCGGGTACGCGGAGCAGTGACCGTCACCGATCCGCCCCCGCTGCGGGCCGCAGTGCCTCCGGCGGAGGCGGCGGCCGACGAGGGCTGGGCGCCCCCGGTCTGGGTGCCCACCCGCGCCCTGGGCCGTACGGTCCTGCTGACCGGCCTGCTGCTGGTGCTCGGCGTAGCGCTGGGCCGGGTCGACCTGGTGCTGCTCGGTGCGCCGTTCGCCATCGGGGCGGCGGTGGGCCTGCGCCGGATGCCGCGGTCCGCGCCCGAGCTGAGGATCGACGCGGACGAGGACCACATCGTCGAGGGCGGCGCCGTCGAGGCGTCGGTGACGGTCACCAACCCCGACGTCATCACCTACGACCTCGTGGTGGTCCGCACCCGCACGTCGCCGTGGCTGCGGCTCGAGGACGCCGACCGCCCCTTCGCGATCACCGTGGCGCCCGACGGCTGGACCGCGGTCGAGCTGCCCGGCAAAGCGAACCGGTGGGGGCGCCACGACGTGGGTCCGGCGGCCGCCCGCGTGGCCGCGTGCGGCGGCCTGCTCGCGTGCCGCCCGGTCGTCGTGCCGGCCCGCGGGGTGCGGGTCTATCCGGAGACCGAGCCGTTCGCGGCCACCGAGGCGATGCCCGCGGCGGCCGGCCTGGTCGGCAACCACCGCTCGCGGCGCCCGGGCGAGGGCGGAGAGCTGGCCGGTGTACGCCCGTTCGCGCCCGGTGACCGGCTGCGCCGCATCGACTGGCGGGTGTCTTTGCGTACCCGTGACCTGCACGTGGCCTCCACCCTGTCCGACCGTGACGCCGAGGTGCTGCTGCTGCTCGACGTCCTCGGCGAGGCCGGGGTGTCCGGCGGGGTGAAGGGCAAGGCGTCGGTGCTCGACACGACCGTCCGCGCGGCCGCCGCCATCGCGGAGCACTACCTCCAGCGCGGCGACCGGGTCTCCCTCGCCGAGTACGGCTCCACCGCCCGCCGGCTGCGCCCCGCCACCGGCCGCCGCCAGTACCTCACCGTCCTCGAGTGGCTGCTGGACGTGCGGGCCGACACCACCGACCGGGAGCCGTACGAGCACGGCTTCGGCGCGCACAACGTCTCCTCGGACGCCCTCGTCGTGGTGCTCACCCCGCTGGTGGATCCGCGCGCCGCGGACATGCTCGCCGGGCTCGTCCAGTCCGGCCGCTTCACGGTCGCCGTCGACACGCTGCCGGAGGGTGCCGCGCCGCCGCAGCGCAGCCACTGGACGCCGCTGGCGACCCGGCTGTGGCGGATCGAGCGGGAGAACGTGCTGGGCCGGCTGCGCGAGCACGGCGTACCCGTGGTGACCTGGGCCGGCGCGGGCAGCCTGGACCTGGTCCTGCGCGACGTCTCCCGGCTCGCCTCGGCGCCGAGGGGACGCTGACATGCTCGGCGGCATGGTCGGCCGCATCGACCGCGCCCGGACCGCGGTGGGTCGCGCCACCGTCATGCCCGTACTCCTGCGGGGCGCGATCGGTTTCGCCTTCCTCGCCGCGATGCTCGTGGCGTGGCCCGTCTCGCTGGTCGTGAGCCGCGCCGTCGTCCTTCTCGCGATCGTCGCGTGCTACCCCGCGTTCGCACCGCGCAGCCGGGGCGTCACGGTCGCCGCCCTGGCCGTCGTCGGCGGCTGGATCCTCGACACCACCTGGTACGACGCCCGCGTAGCCCTCTGGCGGGTGCTGGCCGTGGCGACCCTGCTGTACGCCGGGCACAGCCTCGCGGCGCTGGCGGCGGTGCTCCCGTACGACGCGATCGTGAATCCCGACGTGGTGACGTCCTGGCTGGTACGCGCCGGGGCGGTGATCCTCGGCTCGGCGGTGCTGACCGTCGTCGCGCTGGGCCTGACCGCCGGGCTGGCCGGGGGAGCGTTCGTCCTGGCGACCCTCGTGGGCCTCGCGGCGGCCGTCGCCGTGACGCTGCTCCTCGCCCGGCTGCTTCGCCGGCCCTGAATTCTCAGCGAAATGCAACCGAAACACGGGTGTCACGACTCTTGACTTCTGGACTTTGTTGTTGGTCACAGAACGAGGCACGGAACCGGCCCGACCACGACAATGAATACGTGAACCCGCAACGCATCGTGGTGGTAGGCGCAGGACACGTGGGCTTGTATGCGGCCCTGCGCCTGTCGAAGAAGCTCAACGCCCGCCGGGCCGAGGTGATCGTCATCGACCCTCAGCCGCACATGACGTACCAGCCGTTCCTCCCGGAGGCCGCGGCCGGCAACATCTCGCCGCGCCACGCGGTGGTGCCGCTGCGTCGCGAGCTGAAGCGCTGCCACATCGTCTCCGGCGAGGTCACGAGGATCGAGCACGCCCGCAAGACGGTCACCGTGCAGCCGATCGAGGGCCCGATCAAGGAGATCGCGTACGACCACATCATCGTGGCGCCGGGCTCGGTCTCCCGCACCCTGCCCATCCCCGGCCTGCGCGAGCGCGGCATCGGCTTCAAGACCATCGGTGAGGCCATCTACCTGCGCAACCACATCCTCGACCGGCTCGACGTCGCGGCCGTGACGCCGGACCGGGAGGTGCGCCGGGCATCGCTGGCCTTCGTCTTCGTCGGCGGCGGCTACGCGGGCGTCGAGGCGCTGGCCGAGATGGAGGACGTCGTCCGCGACGGCCTCAAGTACTACCCGGAGCTCTCGAAGGAGGAGGTCCGGTTCGTCCTCGTCGAGGCGTCCAACCGGATCCTTCCGGAGGTCGGCCCCGAGATGGGCGCGTACGCGGCCCGCCAGCTCCAGAAGCGCGGCATCGACATCCGCCTCGAGACCCGCATGGAGTCCTGCGTCGACGGCGAGGTCCGCCTCTCCGACGGCGAGGTCTTCCACGCGGAGACGATCGTGTGGACGGCCGGCGTCAAGCCGTCGCCGATGCTCGACCACACCGACCTGCCCCGCGGCCCCCGCGGCCACGTCACCTGCCTGCCGACCCTCCAGGTGGTCGACGGCGACGAGGTCCTCGACGGCGCCTGGTCGGCCGGCGACTGCGCCCAGGTCCCCGACCTGACCAGCCCCGGCGCCTGGTGCTCCCCGAGCGCCCAGCACGCCGTCCGGCAGGCCGCGGTCCTCGCCGACAACATCCGCCAGGTCGTCTACGGCGGCGTCCCCAAGGACTACAAGCACAAGTACGCGGGAAGCGTCGCCAGCCTCGGCCTCTACAAGGGCGTGGCGAAGATCTACGGCGTGAAGCTCAAGGGCCTCCCGGCGTGGCTGATGCACCGGACGTATCACATGAGCCGGATCCCGTCGTTCAACCGCAAGGTCCGCGTCCTGGCCGACTGGACGCTCGCCTTCGTGCTGAAGCGCGAGGTGATCTCCCTGGGGCAGCTCCACACGCCCCGCGAGGAGTTCACCCACGTCACGCCGCCGCTGGCCGATGACCGGGCGACCGAGCCCGTCGGTGCCGGCCTGCGCTGACGGCAGATGTGCCCGCCCGGTGATTCATCGGGCGGGCCTTGCCGCGTTCCTGCCCGGCTGACCGCTTCCGGCCGGTCCGGCGTCGTGCCGGGTGGGTTGCACCGGATACGGTGAGCATCAGCGCACCGGCCCGGGTGGTGGAACGGCAGACACGGCCGCCTTAAAAGCGGCTGCCCGAAAAGGCGTGCGGGTTCGAGACCCGCCCCGGGCACGCGAAGGACCCGCCCACGCGGATGGTGGTTGGACCCGGCCGCGGTTGATCTGCGACGGGGTTCCGCAGGCCGCGGCGTTTGCGGAGTTCATTGAGGTGGTCGGCGGCCGCGGTTCGGCGAACGCGAGCAACGCCAGGTGCCCCGCGTACTCGTCGTCGGCCCGGAAACCGGTCATCGGGAGGCATTCCCGGTGTGGGTGAGCAGGCTCTCGGTGTGGGCGAGCAGCTCGGCGGGGGAGAAGGGTTTGCCGAGGTAGTCGTCGGCGCCGGCTTCGCGGGCTGCGGCCTGTTCGGCGGGATATTGGAATACGGACAGGATGAGGATGGGAACCGTGGTGGTGCCGGGGTTCTCGCGCAGTCGGCGGCAGACGTCGAGGCCACCGAGGCCGGGCAGATCGGGGTTCATGACCAGCAGGTCGGGTGGCTGGTTGCGGGTCTGCTCCAGGGCCTCGTGCCCGGTGGCGGTCACGCGCACGTCGTGGCCGGCGCGGCGCAGGATGCGGGCCGTGACCTCTTGGAGGTCGGGTAGCTGTTCGGCGAGGAGGATGTCGGCCATGGCAGGGTCTCCGTAACGGTGGCGGTCAGGGTCGGGGCATTCCCACTTTTGCGGCTTTTGCACCGATTTATCGCTTTCAAGGAAAATCGCGGGACGCGGAACCAGAAATAGCAGGCTCGTGCGGGGTTTTCAGCTCGTTCACAGCTTCCGCAGACCGCTTTGAGCTGGTGGTGCGCCTACTCTGGTAGAGCAACGACCCCTGCGTGCCTCAACCTCAAAGGGAGGCTGGACACAGTGAAGACTTCGAACCCGGTGCTCTCGCGCCTCGGCCAGGCGGCCGAGCGGGAGCGCGCGGCCGGATACGGACCGTACGGACCGCCCGCCGGTCAGCCGGGTTACGGTCAGCCGTACCCGTCGGCCTCGGGCTACCCCGCAGCCCCGCCCGCGGTGCGACCCATGACGATCGACGACGTCGTCGTCAAAACTGTGATGCTGCTCGGCATCACCGGTGTCTCCGCCGTCGCGGCCTGGAACCTGATCCCCACCAGCCTCATGGGCGCCGCCTGGATCGGTGCGGCCGTCGTCGGCCTGGTGCTCGGCTTCATCATCTCGTTCAGCCGGATGGCCAACCCCGCCCTGGTCGTCGCGTACGCGGTCGTCGAGGGCGCCTTCGTCGGCCTGGTCAGCAAGTTCTTCCAGGAGATCGCCGGCTACCAGGGCATCGTCCTGCAGGCGGTGGTCGCCACCTTCGGCGTCTTCTTCCTGATGGCGTTCCTCTACCGGGCCCGGGTGATCCGGGCGACGCCGAAGTTCGTCCGCGGCATGATCGCGATCATGGCGGGCCTCTTCGCCGTCATGCTGATCAACTTCGTGCTGTCGCTCTTCGACGTCAACACCGGCCTGCGCGACAACGGCCCGCTCGGCATCGTCTTCAGCCTCGTGTGCATCGTCGTGGCGTCGCTGAGCTTCATCCTCAGCTTCAACGAGATCGAGGAGGGGGTCCGGATGGGCCTCCCGCAGCGTTACTCGTGGACCGCGGCGTTCGGCATCCTGGTCAGCCTGATCTGGCTGTACATCGAGATCCTGCGCCTGCTGAGCTTCCTGCAGGGCGACGACTGACGTCGCACCCGGCGACAACGCCCGGCCCGCCTCGCGCGGGCCGGGCGTTTCTGCGTTGGATAGGGTCACCGCGTGGCTGCCGAAGAACTCCGAGTCGCGGTCCAGCGCCTGCTGTCGCAGGTCGGGCACTGGGAGGCCGGCCGGTGGAGCGCGCCCGCCGGCGAGGGTACGCGCGGTGACCTCGTCCACGGCCTGGTCCAGCGCCTCGCCGACCTCGGCGCGGAGGCGGAGCACCGGCCACGGCGCGAGGTGCCCCGGGAGCCGGACATGGTCCTGCCGGACCAGCTGCGCGTGATGACCGGCGACCTCGTCGTCGCCGCTCCCGCCGACGCGATCCTCGAGGCGGCCACGGCGGACGTGCTCGCCGTACGCAAAGCGCTTTGACCTTGACCCTGGGGTAAGCCGCAGGGTGAAACCCATGACCGAACGTTGCGTACTTCTGGACATCGGCGGCGTCCTGGAGCTCACTCCGCCGACCGGCTGGGGTGCTCGCTGGGAACGGCGCCTCGGCCTGCCCTCCGGCGAGCTGAACCGCCGGCTCGCCGACGTGTGGGCTGCCGGCAGCATCGGCGCCCTCACCGAGGCCCAGGTGGAAGGCCGGATCGCGACGAGGCTGGGCCTCGACGACGCCGCGCGGGCCGCGTTTCTCGACGACCTCTGGGATCAGTACCTCGGCACCGCGAACGACGAGCTCATCGACTATGTGCGCGGCCTGCGGGGGCGGTGCCGGCTGGGGATTCTCAGCAACAGCTTCGTGGGTGCCCGGGAGCGCGAGGAGCGGGCGTACGCCTTCGGCAGCCTCGTCGACGACATCGTCTACTCGCACGAGGCCGGGTTGCTCAAGCCGGACCCGGCGGTCTTCGCGCTGGCCTGCGAGCGGCTCGCCACCCGGCCCGCCGACTGCCTGTTCGTCGACGACCACGCCCCGCACGTGGCGGCGGCCCGGGCGGCGGGACTGAGGGCGGTGCACTTCACCGGCAACGCGGGGGCGATCCGGGCGATCGAGCAGTTCCTGGAATGAGACCCGCCGGGCCCGGCGCCCTATTCGGCAGCCGAACCCGGCGGAAGATCGTGCTGCGGTGTCAGCTCAGGCGCTCGAGCACCATCGCCATGCCCTGGCCGCCGCCGACGCACATCGTCTCGAGGCCGATGGACTTGTCGTGCCAGTCGAGCGAGTTCAGCAGCGTGCCGGTGATCCGGGCGCCGGTCATGCCGAACGGGTGGCCCACGGCGATCGCGCCGCCGTTGACGTTCAGCTTCTCCAGCGGGATGTTCAGCTCCCGGTACGACGGGATGACCTGCGCCGCGAACGCCTCGTTGATCTCGACCAGGTCGACATCGTCGATGGTCATGCCGGCCCGCTTGAGCGCCTGGCGGGACGCCTCGACCGGGCCCAGGCCCATGATCTCGGGGGAGAGGGCGGTGACGCCGGTCGACACGATCCGGGCCAGCGGGGTGATGCCGAGCTCGCGGGCCTTGGTGTCGCTCATGATGACCACGGCCGCGGCGCCGTCGTTGAGCGGGCAGCAGTTGCCGGCGGTGATCCGGCCGTCGGGGCGGAAGACCGGCTTGAGTCCGGCAACGGCCTCCATGGTCACGCCCGGGCGGGGGCCGTCGTCGCCGGAGACCACGGTGCCGTCCGGGGTCGTCACCGGGGTGATCTCGCGCTGCCAGAAGCCGTTGGCGATGGCCTTCTCGGCGAGGTTCTGGCTGCGGACGCCGAACTCGTCCATGTCCTGGCGGCTCACGTCGTACGCCTGGGCGAGGTTCTCCGCGGTGTAGCCCATGCCGAGGTAGATGTCGGGGAGGTGGCCGTCCTCGCGGGGGTCGTGCCAGACGCCGCCCTTCGTGGCCGCCTCGGTGGTGCGTACCCGGGCCTCGGCGAACTTGGGGTTCTCCCAGCCTCCGCCGACCAGCGCCTGGGCGTCCGGCGGCAGGCCGTCGGAGTTGCCCCGGGCGAAGCGTGACACGGTCTCGACGCCGGCGGAGACGAAGACGTCACCCTCGCCGGCCTTGATCGCGTGGAACGCCATCCGGGTGGTCTGCAGGGAGCTGGAGCAGTAGCGGGTCACGGTCGCGCCGGGGAGCCCGTCGAGGCCGAGCAGCGTGGCGACCACGCGGGCCATGTTGAAGCCCTGCTCGCCGCCGGGGAGGCCGCAGCCGAGGTAGAGATCCTCGATCAGCGTCCGGTCGAGCTGCGGCACCTTGCCCAGCGCGGCGTCGACGATCGTGGCGGCGAGATCGTCGGGGCGCAGGTCCTTGAGGGAACCCTTGACGGCCCGGCCGATCGGGGAGCGTGCGGTGGCGACGATGACAGCTTCCGGCATGAGCCAACGTTAACCCGCCGGTAACTTAATCCGGAAGCGCCACTTCGTCACACCGAAATGTCTGTTTATTTACTCCTGGATCGAGCGCCTGCCGGCCGCCTGTGCCGCGTCCAGCACCGCCGGGAAGAGCGCGTGCGCCCAGACCCTGTACCCGTCCGCGGAGGGGTGGAAGCCGTCGTAGCAGAGGGTGCCCGCGTCGGCTCGGAACACCGCGCCGGTCTCGTCGGCCAGGTCCACCACGACGCCGCCGGCCTCCTGGACCGCCGCCGTCTGGGCGCGCGCCATCCGGCGCCCCAGCCACCCCGTGACCTGCCGCAACGGCTGGGCGATCGAGCGTACGGCGCCGAGGTCGGGACACGTGCCCACGACCACGTGCACGCCCGCGTCGCGCAGCCGGCGTACGGCGTTGCCGAGGTGCTGAGCAGCCTCCTCGGGCCCGCGCAGGCCGGTTGCGTCGTGGGCGCCGATCAGCACCACCGCCACGTCCGGGCGGTCGCCGAGCAGGGCCCGGGCGACCTGGGTGGCGAGATCGGTCGACCGGGACCCGGCGACGCCCACGCTGGACAGCAGCACATGCCGCTTCCCCGACTCGGGGGTGCCGTCGGCGAGCAGCCGGGCGAGCTGGCCGCCGACCGTCTCGGACAGCCACTCCACCCCGACGCCGATCGCGGCGGAGTCGCCGAGCAGGACCATACGCAGCGTCGGCGCGGACGACGGGCCCATCGACGTGCGCAGCGCGAGACCCATGGTCGGCTTCGCGTACCGCCGGCTCTTCGCGGCGATCGCCTCACCCGCGAGCAGGGCGACGCCGCCCACGGCCGAGGCGAACAGCGTGGTCGCCGCCGCCCTTCCGACCCGTCCCGTCAGGCCCGTCATGTCGCCTCCCTGCCGTGTGGGGTGCTCGCCCGGCCGTCAGTCCACGGCCGCTTGATGATCCTCCGGAGTCCAGCCTACGGCGCCGGCGGCCGACCGGCTCGACCCACGCGTAACACCGGACAACCCGGGGAAGCCCGAAGAGGCGGAGAGCAGCGCCGCCGCCCGGTTGCCGAACCAGTTGTGCGGCTCGCCGAACCACGGATGCCGGCGCAGCTGCGCCCACCGTCCGGCCGGCCCGCGCTCCCGGCCGTCCACCTTCGCCGGGCTGACCTCGGTGCCCGCCGCACGCACCGCCTCCTGGGCCGCCTGCGGCAGGCTGCGCACCCCGTCGGGTCCGGCGGCAGGCGACCGGTCGTCCTCGCCCAGCGCCGCCATCAGGGTCGGCATCATGACCGCCGCGGCCCGGGCGTACCCCTCCACGGACGGGTGGAAACGGTCGGCGCCGAACATGCGTACCGGATCCGCTTCGAACGTCGGGCCGAGCAGGTCGCCCAGCGAGACCGTGCGTCCCCCCGCCTCGACCACCGCGACCGTCTGCTGCGCGGCGAGCTGACGGCTCCAGGTGCGCGCCAGCCAGCGCAGCGGCGGCTTGATCGGCTGGATCGCGCCGAGGTCGGGACACGTGCCCACGACGACCTTGCAGCCCACGGCGCGCAGGCGCCGGACCGCGACGCTGAGATGGCGGATGGCGGCGGCCCGCGCGGATGCATGGGTGACGTCGTTGCCGCCGATGATGATGACGGCGACCTCGGGGTCGTACTCCAGCGCCGCGTCCACCTGGTGCGGCAGCCCGGCGGAGGTGGCGCCGACCACAGCGACCCGGTGCAGGCGCACCGGGCGGCGCAGCCGGCGGGACACGCCCGTGGCCAGCAGGGCGCCCGGTGTCTCGCGCGGGCGGTGCACGCCGTAGCCGGCGGCGGTCGAGTCGCCGAGGATGACCATGTTCAGCGGCTTGCCGGGGAACTTCGGGCCGTACAGCCCGTCGCCGCGTGGGGGAGGGGCCTCGGCCATGGGGATGATCCGGCGGGCGTCGGCCGCCTGGCGCAGCAGCACGCCCGCGGAGAGGAGTGTGAATCCCGCCGCGGCCCCCGTGACCCCGCCCGCGACCTGGCCGGCCAGCCTGATCCGGCGGCGATCCGCCTCTGTCCAGTTGCGCACCTTCTGCACGCTATCCCTCGCTCTCGCTCGACTTCCGGCGATGGTGGGGTCTTCGACATTAACGCGGGCGTGCGACAGAAGCCTGAACCCCGCGCCTTGAGGGCATAACTAGCGCATGGACGTCATGCTGAGAACAGCGAAAGGGGACGACCATGGCTAGGACGTTGCACCGTACCGCCGCGTTCACGGCGCTCGGGAAGGCCCTGATGAAGGGCACACGTGGGGGCCCTTCGATCGGCAAGCGGCTGGCAGCGCTGCCACGGATGATGATGGCGACCGCCCGCGGCGAGTACGACGGCGGGATGCGAGTGGCCATGATGGCCGCCGCGACCGCGTACGTGGTCTCGCCGATCGACGTGGTCCCTGAGCTGTTTCTGTGGGTCTTCGGGCTGGTCGACGACGCCGCGATGATCGCCTGGCTGGCGGGCACCGTGCTCAGCGAGACCGACCGGTTCCTGGAGTGGGAGAGGCAACGCGCCTCCATCCTGCCCGGGACAGTCGTGTCCTGAGTCGTAGGCTGACCTGACAACCCACTGGTCAGCACCGAGAAGGGCACAAAGACGTGCGGTACTACGACAACGTCGTCGAGATCATCGGGGACACCCCCCTCGTCCGGCTGCGTAGCGTCACCGACGGCATCGCGGCGACCGTCCTCGCCAAGGTGGAGTACTTCAACCCCGGCGGCTCGGTGAAGGACCGGATCGCCCTGCGCATGGTCGAGGACGCCGAGAAGGCCGGCATTCTCAAAGAAGGCGGCACGATCGTCGAGCCGACCAGCGGCAACACCGGCGTCGGGCTGGCCCTCGTGGCCCAGTTGCGCGGTTACCGGTGCATCTTCGTCTGCCCCGACAAGGTCAGCGAGGACAAGCAGAACGTGCTGCGGGCGTACGGCGCCGAGGTGGTGGTCTGCCCGACCGCCGTCGCCCCCGAGGACCCTCGCTCCTACTACAACGTCTCGGACCGGCTGGCCCGCGAGATCCCCGGCGCATGGAAGCCCGACCAGTACAGCAACCCGGCCAACCCGCGCTCGCACTACGAGGAGACCGGCCCGGAGCTCTGGAAGCAGACCGAGGGACGGATCACCCACTTCGTGGCCGGCGTCGGCACCGGCGGCACGATCAGCGGCGTCGGGCGCTACCTGAAGGAGCAGGGCGACGTCCGGGTCGTCGGCGCGGACCCGGAGGGCTCGGTCTACTCCGGCGGCACCGGCCGGCCGTACCTGGTGGAGGGCGTCGGCGAGGACTTCTGGCCCACCACCTACGACCGCGGAGTCTGCGACGAGGTCATCGAGGTGTCCGACTCGGACTCGTTCGAGATGACCCGCCGCCTCGCCCGCGAGGAGGGCCTGCTGGTCGGCGGCAGCTGCGGCATGGCCGTGGTGGCGGCCCTCGAGGTGGCCCGCAAGGCCGGCCCCGACGACGTGATCGTGGTCCTGCTCCCTGACGGCGGCCGCGGCTACCTCTCCAAGATCTTCAACGACACCTGGATGGCCCGCTACGGCTTCCTGTCCACCGGCGACGGCTCCCCGACGGTGGCCACCGCCCTGGAGGCCAAGGGCGGCGCGATCCCCCCGCTGGTCCACGTTCACCCGACCGAGACGGTCCGCGACGCGATCGACTACATGCGCGAATACGGCATCAGCCAGCTGCCGGTCCTCAAGGCCGAGCCGCCGGTCGTGACCGGCGAGGTGGCGGGCTCGATCTCGGAGAAGGCGCTGCTGGACGCCCTCTTCACCGGCCAGGCCCACCTGCACGACACGATCGAGCGCCACATGGGCGAGTCGCTGCCCATGATCGGCGGTGGCCAGCCGGTCAGCGAGGCGGTCGCGCTGCTGGAGAAGTCGGACGCGGCGATGGTCCTTGTCGACGGCAAGCCCGCCGGCGTCCTCACCCGCCAGGACCTCTTGGCCCACCTGAGCTGATCAAAGTCAAGATCCGGATGTCGTAGCGGGGTGGTGGGTGCGGACCGCTGCTCACGCCGAGGGCCGGGCGCGGGAATCCATTCGCTGGAGCTCATGAGCGGATTCCCGCACCCGGCGGCGTGCGTGAGTGGTCGCGCCCGGAAACCCTCAGCCGAGCTCCGTGGGCACGGAGATGACGTCTACCAGGGCGTTCTTGCGGAGGACCGTGATCGGGAGGTGCTTGCCGATCGCGGGCCCGAGCATCAGACGTTGCAGGGCCTGAACGGTCTGCATCTGCACGCCGCCCGCGGTGATGAGGATGTCGCCCAGGTAGATGCCGGCGGTGCCGGCCGGGCTGCCCGGGACGACCTCGACCACGCGCAGGCCGAGCTTCTGGCCGAGCCGCTCGGCGAGCGGAGGCGGGAGGGGAACCGGAACCCCGGCGACCCCCAGCCACGCCCGCCGGACGCGTCCCGTGGCGACCAGCTCCCCGATGATCTGACGCGTGGTCCGGTTCACGGGTACGGCCAGACCCAGCCCGTAGCCCGCCACGGCCGTGTTGACGCCCACCACCGTTGCGGCGGAGTCGGCGAGGGCTCCTCCCGAGTTGCCGGGATTGAGGGCCGCGTCGGTCTGGATGACGTCGTCGATGATGCGGACCCGCCGCCCATCGCGGGCGGGCAGCGAGCGCCCGAGCCCGGAGACGACGCCCGCCGTCACCGACCCGGCCAGCCCCATCGGATTGCCGACCGCGACGACCAGCTGACCGATCCGCAGTTGATCGGCATCCCCGAGCGGAGCAGCGGGCGCGCCCGGCTGGTGCACCCGCACGACGGCGAGATCGGAAAGGGCGTCCGCGCCCACCACATCGAACCGGCTCTCGCTCCCGTCGGCGAACGCGGCGGTCCCGCCGGTAGCGCCGGCGACCACATGAGCATTGGTGATCAGAAATCCGTCGTCGGTGAAGGTCACCGCCGACCCCGCACCGCCCCCGCGAGCAGTACGCACACTGAGCGCGGCGACGGAGGGAAGAAGGCTGGTGGCGACCCCGGTCACCACCCGGCTGTAGGCATCGAGCGCCCCTGTTTCGACACCCGTGTGCTCGGTATCCATGGACTCGTCAACATCGAGCCGGTCGGCATCGATGCCCGTGCCCCGTCCGCCCACGGCGAACAACCCCATCACTCATAGTCGCGAAGGTCGCACACTCAGTCCGATCGGCGTCCGGGTGCCGGGGGTTGTATGGGGTACGACAGCGCCGCGCTCACAGGACGGAGGTTCGTACACGATGGTCATCGTCGACCAGGCCGCACCGGCCGGCATCGTGGACCGGCTGCTCTGGCAGGACGCCCAGCGGATGCTGGGGCGGCACGCCGAAGCGGGTCACGACGGTAACTGTGTCTGGTGCGGATGGCGGTGGCCCTGCGCCCCCCGGCGCATCGCCGAGCGCGCGGACGTCGCCTCCCGGCGCCCGTGGCGGGAGGCCTGGACGCTGCGCCACGACCTCAACAGCTTGCGCGACATCCCCGGCGTGTTCGACGACAACCGGGTCCGCCGGGAGACGCGCAAGAGCGACGACCTCAACCGGGGCCGCTTCGACTGACCTGATCAGGCGTCGGCCGGGACCTTGACCGTCCCCCGGCAAGGATCCGACTCTCCTCGGCCCGGACCCGACGCCGCACCGCGGTGACATCCCCGCAGCCCCGCCAGCGCGAGCGATGTCCCGCACCCGGACCCGCCCCGCCGATCGACCGGCACGCCTCCGCCGGTCGGCGCCTCCGGCCAGGCGCAAAACCGGCAGGGGCGGGCGCGGTAGGCGGGAGTGCGTGACCACAGGTTCCCCCGCATTCACTCGGTCACGCGCTCCCGCCCTCCCTCCGCACGCGCTCCACGCACCAGCCCGCCGCCGCTGCCCCCGACGCTGATGACGCCGCGCTGACGAGACCGGCGCCGACGGCCGCAGCCTCGCGGGTCAGACCGGTCGTGAGTAGCGGATCTGGCGTACCGGCTCGCTTCCGATCGGCTCGATGCGGGTCACGCCGTCCGCGACCCAGCCCCCGCGCTCGTAGAAGCGCCGCGCCCGGCCGTTGTCCTCCAGCACCCACAGCACCGCCCGCGACCCGATCCGCGCCAGGGCGGGCAGCGCGTCGAGCATCAACGCCCGGCCGACCCCCTTGCCGACGAACGCGGGGTCGGCGTGGATGGCGCTGAGCTCCGCGATCCCGTCCTCCTCGCTCGGCCCCAGGTAGGTGAAGCCGGCCAGCACATCGCCGGCCACCGCGACCGTGAGGCGGTGGGTGTCGCGTTCCCAGCGCCACCGCTCCGACCACCATTCGCCGAGCGCGGCCGGGCTGCCGAACTTCAGTGCGGCGGGGGAGACGATGCCGGCGTACGCGGAGACCCGGGACCGGTAGTGCAGATCCCCGACGGCGAGGAGGTCGTCGTCAGCCGGGGGCCGAAGCTGCACGCTCATGCGACGAGCCTAGGCGGGGCGGCACCGGCACCCGCATCAGGTCCTCGGCGATCACGATGTCGCCGTCGAACTCCGCCCGGGCCTCGTCGAGGAAGCGGGTGCTGTCGGCGTACCGCTGGGAGAAGTGGGTGAGGACCAGCGTGCGCACGCCCGATTGCCGGGCCACCGATGCGGCCTGGCCGGCGGTCAGGTGGCCGACCTGGGCGGCCATCGCGGCGTCCTCGGCCAGGAACGTCGACTCGATCACGAGCAGGTCGGCGCCGTCCGCCAGGGCGTACACGTTGTCGCAGAGGCCGGTGTCCATGACGAAGGCGAACCGCTGGCCGGGCCGCGGCGCGCTGACGTCGTCGATGGTGACGGTGCCCGAGCGGCCCGTGCGTTGCAGCTCTCCGACCGCCGGGCCGCTGATCCCGTACGCCTGCAGCAGCGCGGGAACCATCCGGCGCCCGTCCGGTTCAGCCAGGCGGTAGCCGTACGTCTCGATGGAGTGCCGCAGCGGCAGCGCGGTGAGCGTGCCGGCGGTGGTCTCGGCGCGGAAGCCGTCGGCGACGGGCTCGGTGACCAGGTCGGCGACGTCGTAGAAGCTGGTCGCGTGCCGGAGGCGGTCGAAGTATTCGTGGCCGCCCGCGGGGAAGTGGACGCGGACCGGGTGCGGCACCTTGTCGAGGGAGATCCGCTGGATGATGCCCGGCAGGCCCAGCGAGTGGTCGCCGTGGAAGTGCGTGATGCAGATCCGGGTCAGCGGGGTCACGGCCAGGCCGGCTGTCAGCATCTGGCGCTGGGTGCCCTCGCCCGGGTCGAAGAGGATGACCTCGTCGTCCCAGCGCAGCTGGTAGCCGTTGTGGTTGCGGTGCCGGGTCGGCACCTGGCTGGCCGTGCCCAGGATCGTCAGCTCGCGCACCGGTGCCTCCGGAAATGAAGCGACCCCCGGGGACTTCCACGCGCCTTGCGGTGCGCGGTCCGGTCGGACAAGGCCGGATCCCCGGGGGTCGGGTGGCTGTCTGGTTTTCGCCGCACCGCTGCCACACGGTCTCGACGCCTTACAGAAAACTTTCTCGAAGCTGTCGAGGACAGCGGCTAGCGGACAGCCACCTCACGAGTCCCGTTGCTATACAACTTCGGACCACCTCCCTTCACGTGTACGGCCACGTTAACCACCGGGGGAGGCAGACGACAACGCCTTATTTCTCACTACAGGCGTGGGAATACTCGGGGGGACAATTCGGTGCCTTCGACCGCCAGGGAGGCGGGGCCGACGATCTCCGGATCGGGGGTGCCGACGACCTCCGGATCCTTGTCGTCGTAGTGGAAGCGGTTGAGCACGTACCGCATGGCCTCGAGCCGGGCCCGCTTCTTGTCGTTGCTCTTCACCACGGTCCACGGGGCGTCGGCGGTGTCGGTGTAGAAGAACATCGCCTCCTTGGCCTCGGTGTAGTCGTCCCACTTGTCCAGCGACTCGAGATCCATCTTCGAGAGCTTCCACTGGCGTACCGGATCCACCTGGCGGATCGCGAACCGGGTGCGCTGCTCGCCCTGGGAGACCGAGAACCAGAACTTGATCAGGTGGATGCCCGAGCGGACCAGCATCCGCTCCAGGTCGGGGGCCTGCCGCATGAACTCCAGGTATTCGGCGCGGGTGCAGAAGCCCATCACCCGCTCGACGCCGGCCCGGTTGTACCAGGACCGGTCGAACATCACGATCTCTCCGGCCGCCGGCAGGTGCTTGATGTAGCGCTGGAAGTACCACTGGTTGCTCTCGCGCTCATTGGGCTTCTCCAATGCCACCACGGAGGCACCACGCGGGTTGAGGTGTTCCATGAAGCGCTTGATCGTGCCGCCCTTGCCGGCGGCGTCCCGGCCCTCGAACAGGATCACCAGGCGTTCCCCGGTGGCCTTGCACCAGTTCTGCAGCTTGAGCAGCTCGATCTGCAGCAGGCGCTTGTCGTGGTCGTACTCCGGCCGGGGGAGCCGCTCGCCGTACGGGTATTCCTCGCGCCACGTGTCGACCGGGGTGCCGTCGGCGTTGAGCAGCACCGGGTCGTCGTCATCGTCGTCGGCGACCCGGTATCCGCCGAGCTCTTTGACGGGCCCCGAGTACGGAGGCGTCGTCACGTCCTCCTGGGGCTGCTGGTCGTTCTCGGGCTCCATATCTGGTTTCATACCCACGAACGGCGACGTACCACCTAACGGAACGTGAACGTCAGCCGAGCCAGGCCCGCACCTTCCTCTGACGCGACGCGGTGAGTGCCTCGGGCAGTTCGTGGAAGGTCTCCTCGCCGACGCGCTCCTGGCGGGCGTACAGCACGCCGTACTCGAACGCGTCCGGAGCCGTTCCGGCCACCTCGCGCAGCACCTCGCGGGCGACCACCGAGTCCTGATGGGCCCCCAGCACGTCCTGCAAGGAGGTCAGCGCCGAGACCAGCTTCTTGCCCGGCTTGCCGGCGGCGGGCGCGAACACCTCGACCGCGTACCGCGCCTGCTTGTACTTCTTGCGGGCCTCGTGCAGCTCGGCGTCCACCCCGTCGGCGACCGCCGTGTCGAGCAGGGCGTCGGCGCGGTGCAGCACCTTGCGGACGCGGCGCAGCGCGCCCCCGTCGTCCGGGCGGCCCTCGTCGACCAGCGTGTCCATGGCGTCGAGCAGGCCGAGATACCGGTCGCTGTCCAGGGCCGCCACGAGCTCTTCCCGCCCACGGGACACGTCGTCGTCCAGCTTCTGCCGGATGCGGCCCGCCACCTCCGGGAAGGCCCCGGCGGCCGCCACGAGCTTGTGCGAGAGGACCTGGCCGTCGCGGACCGCGCCCAGGCAGTCCGCGAGCCACTTCAGCTCGTCCTTGAGGAACTCCGCGTGCTCCGGATCGAACGCGTCCTTGAACGTCTTCAGGGTGCTGCGCAGGCGCCGGGTGGCCACGCGCATCTTGTGCACGCCGTCGGCGTCGCCGGCCCGTACCCCCGCGTCCTGGGCCTCGATGGCGTCGCGCTGCTCACGGGCGTACCCGAGAACGGGGTCGGTCCTGCGCCGTTTCCCGGTCTTCGGGGTGGCCAGGCGATCGCCGAGCGCCCGCGCAAGCTTGGACGGCCCGGCGGCGGGGGTGGCCCCGGCCGCGCTGAGCAAGCCCTCCACGGCATCGAGAACCTCCGGGCCGCCGTCGACCAGCTCCACCTCGAGCTCATGCCACCGCTGCGTGCCGGCACCGGTCTCCGCGGCGACCTCGTCCTGGGCGATCAGCGCGAGGGTACGCCCATCCGCGTCGCACAGCGGCGTCTCGACGCGAAGCGTCCGCAGCGTGGCCACGGGCCGCAGCGGCCGGGTCCGCACGATGGTCCGGACCTCGGCGGCGAGCTCCGCGGGCACCTCGTCGCCCTCGGTCAGCGGCAGCCGGTGCTCGGTACGGGCGGAACCCTCGCCGGGCGTCTTCAGGTGCCATCCGGCGTCGGTGCCCCCGGTCCGCCTGCGCAGCGTGCGTTTGTTGCGAGCCAGCCGGAGATCGTCGGTGTCGAAGTACGTCGCGTCGAGCTCGTGCGTCTCCGCCTCGCCGGCCCCGCTGACGCCGCCGGCGCCGGTGAGCTCGGGCAGGGCGAAGCCGGACGGGACGTCGTACTTGCGTTCGTTCTCCGTGGCCGTCTGCATCTGCCAAGTCTGGCGGATGTGAAGCGGCTCAGCGACCTCTCAGGAGCGCGCGGCACGCTTGCGCCATGCACGAAACGGAACGACGCAGGGTGTCCCTCGCCGGCCTCGGCCTCATCGGCGCCGGTGCCGTGCTGGGCCTGACGCTCGCCGGTCAGGGTGAGCGGCAGGACGAGAAGCCCGCCGGGCCGCCGACCGCCACGGCCCCCGCAGACCCGCCACACTCTCCGCCTTCTCCCAGCTGATCGGGGGCCGATGTTCAGCGGTTTCCCAGACGACGCTCGCACACTGGCTCCAGGCTCCTGGGGAGCCCGGCGCTCGTCCCCCGTGCGTGCGCAGGCTCTCCAGGGGCCGCCCTACACCCGGGCCTCGCCGCGATTACGCAGGTACTGGGCGCGCGAGTAGTGGGCGGCGGCGGCGCCGTAGTACATGGTCGCCAGCGACACGTGGAAGCTGTTGTCGGTCAGCGCGTTCTTCGCGTTGGCGGTCTCCGACCACCGGATCTCGGCGTCGGAGGCACTGATGCCCCGGCGGGCGCACCGCAGCCGATTCAGCTCCTTACCGATCCGCCACGTCTCGAGGGCACTCTCGGCCTGCCGCATCATGGTCCGCGCCTTCTCGATGAGGGACTCGGCCAGGACCCAGGCGGCCTGCTCCTCGTCGTTGTGGAATGTGGGCATCGTAGACACCTCCCGAGGGCTACCTCCTGAATTGTCGGTCCATTCAGTGTGTGAGACGCCTTCGGCAGCTGTCGATCTTTTACACCCGCACGTGTTACGACCGCCGCCTCGAACCTGGCGGCTGCGCGGGCGCTGCGGAACGTACTCGCCCATCTTCCGCTGAACGCGGCCGTCGCCGCCCTGGCGGAAGAATTCCCGTGGCTTCAGCTGCTGCCACGCTCTGAACTGCCGCAGTTCGTGGCGGACTTCACCAGAGCCGCGCAGATCTCGGCCGAGCTCGGTCAGTGGTCAGTGCTGGCGGAGGCCGTACGCGAGTGGAAGGCGACGGCTTCGGTGTACGCCGATCCCGTTCTCCTCGGCCGGCTCACCGGCTTGCTGGACGACGACCCACCGGACAGGTCATCCGTTGGGAACGAGGCCCGATGTAAGTGCTCCCAACCGGTCCGAGAGGCCGGTGGCAGCTTTGACCTCAACGCGACCGATATGCGTCGGCGCGATGTTCGATTGCCGTCACCTTCACAGTGAGGTCCTCTTCGTCGATCTCGTAGAGGACTCGGTACGTGCCGCGTCTGGCTGACCAGGTGCCTTCGAACGGCGGCAGCATCAGTCGCTTGCCGACGCGGTGCGGATTTTCCAGGAGTGTGGTGGTGATGAATTCGTAGACGGCCGCGGCGATCTTCTCGGGCAGATGCCCGGCCAAGGCACGCGCTGCCGGCCCGGCCACCTGGAGTCGGTAGCGGGCGGGCTCCGGGTCGGTCACCGCGCTCGCCTTGACCGCTTCGCCATCAACGCCGCGAGCTCGTCGCCGTCGAGGACGTCACCGGCTTCGACGGCCGCCCGGGACTCGGCGAGTTGCCGCATTGCCTCGGGGCTGGACAGAACGTCCAGCGTTTCCTCCAGCGCCGCAAGATCGTCGGACGAGATGAGTACCGCGACGGGGTGACCGTGCCTCGTGATCTCTACTCGCTCGTGCGTCCGGGCCACCTCGTCGATGAGTTCCGAGAGGCGGTTGCGGGCGTCAGTGAACGGCAAGACAGCCATGCTCGAAGTGTAGGCGATTTCTGGCGCGAAGTCTGTACAGAATTCGGACGCAACGAGGCCACCGGGCCTCAGCCCGGTGGCCTGCTGTGTCAATGCCCGGATCCCACTGTCAGCCGGCGGTACGAGCAACACCCACCCGACAGGTCATGCCGTTGGGGGCCGCGGGCCCATGACCGCCACCTCGGATGACCGCTCGTGCTGCCCGTACCGTTCTCACTCGCATGGCTAGCGTGCTTGGGGGTGGTGGGGCTGCGACGGGGATCGGGCGGCGAGGCCTTCTTCGAACTGGGCAAGCCTGTCCGCGATGTTGCTGTCGCGGTGACGCCACCCCACGGCGTACGCGATCAACGGGACCGGGGCTCTACGAACGTGCCGATCACCAGCAGATTTCGCGTCCTCAAGCCAGCAAACGGCCAGGTCGGCCCCGAGTTGAGACAAAGAATAGCTGACTTGGGGTCTGGAGCCGACGCTCGCCGAACGGTTTATCAGCCCCATGCTGACCAACGGCGAGGGGAATGGAAGCCTGAACGTTCCCTCAGCCTGCTGGCGTGTTCTCTGCCGCTGCGTGGGTCGCGATCGCTGCATGGGGCACCAGAGCCTGGACGGCGGGTTTGTGGCTCGTGCTGACGGTGCTGAGACCGACGCGGGCGCGTTGTTCCGCCTGGTCGCAGGCGGCCAGTAGGTCCTCGGCAGGGACTGGCCGCGCCAGTCCGAAGCCTTGTGCATGATCACAGCCGAGGTCCCGCAGTACTGCGAGGACCGACACGTCCTCGACGCCCTCGGCGACGACGGACAGACGCAGGCTGTGCGCGAGTTCCGTGGGGCTGCGCAGCAGTGCCGCGTCCTGTTGGGTGGCCAGGTCTCGGACGAAGAACCGGTCAATCTTCAGCCCGTTCGCCGGAAGGTGCCGCAGGTGCGTCATGGAACTGAATCCGGCACCGAAGTCGTCGACGGAGACCTGCACGCCGAGGGCGTGCAGCGAACGCAGCACTTCGCCGGCATGCTGCGACCGTGTCATGATCGCTCCATCGGTGAACTCCAGGCACAGCAGCTCGGCCGGCAGTCGGTGCTTGGTGAGAGCCTCCTGCACCGACTCGGTGAAGCCGTCGTCGAACAGGCAACGGGCTGAGACGTTGACGGCGACCACCAATGAGCGACCCTGCTGGTGCCATCGGTACGCCTGCCCGGCGGCCAGGTCGAGGACGATGCGGGTCAGGGGTGTCTCCAGCTCGGTGCCCTCGGCAAGCGGCAGGAACGCCGCTGGTGGCAGCATCCCGCGTTCAGGGTGTTGCCAGCGCAGCAGGGCCTCCGCCCCGTCGGCCGCCCCGTCGCTGATGCGGATCTGAGGTTGGTAGTGCAGGATCAACTGGCCGGTCGGGTCCCCGGCGTCGATGACCGCGCGCAGATCCTCGAAAAGCACGTCGCGATCGTGCGTGCCGGTGTCAACCTCGGCGTCGTAGACCGCGACGCCGCAGCCCGTGGTTTTCGCCCGGTACATGGCAGCGTCCGCGCGGCGCAGCAATTCGTCGCCGTCGACAGGGGAGACCTCCATCGCGATGCCGATGCTGCCGCTGATCGCTACCGGTCCGGTGGTCAGCGCAAAGTCTTCCCGGAGCGCGGTGGCGATGCGTTCGGCGACCTGTCGTGCCACGTCGATGTCCGGCATTCGGGGCAGCAGGATGGCGAACTCGTCGCCGCCCAGCCGGGCCACGGTGTCGTATTCGCGGAGTGCTTTGCGGATGCGGCGGCCGGTCTCCACGAGGAGGTCATCACCGGCTCGGTGGCCGAGGGTGTCGTTGACGCCTTTGAAGCCGTTGAGGTCGATCATCATCACGGCGGCGCCGGGCTCCGGAGCCGATCCGGAGGTACGGAGGGTTTCAGCCAGTTCGCGGTGGAACTTCATCCGGTTCGGCAGCCCGGTGAGTGAGTCGTGGGAGGCGAGGTGTTCGCTGGTGTAGGCCTGCTGCGCGAGGCGCCGCTGGAAGCTGAGGACCAGTCGCCAGATCACCGCGATCAGCAGCAGACCGACCAGGAAGCCGATGACGATCGCGTACAGCATTCGGACCTGTGCTTGCCGCAGCTCGGCGACCTGCCGCTGAGCGATGTCATGATACCGGTGGGCGACCGTGTCGATGTCGTGTTGCAGTGTGTAGAAGGCCGGCGCGACCTCTGACCGGTCGATCCGGGTGGCGTCCGGATCCGCGTTCGCGACGAGGTCTAGCAGCTTGTCCGCGGCGACGCGGTACGCGTCATGCTCGCTCAGTAGGCGATCGGCGTCGGCGCGTGCGTCGCGGGAGTCGCTGAGAGCAGCCTGCTGCAGTGCCTCGCGGGCGGCGGCTGTGGCGCTGACGTACCGGGCGCGAACAGTGGGAAGCGGCTCGAGCTGGTACTGGCGGGTGTGCAGTTCGGCGACCGACACGGCGTTGCGCGCCTCGCTGAAGTGCGCGTCCAGGGTGAGGGCTTCGCTCTGCGCCACCGTCGTGCGCGTCATCAGTAGGTTGCCGTAGAAGGTGAAACCCCCCAGACCCAGCAGTACCGCGGCGAGGGCGAACGTCGTGGCGAAGCTGCCCCGACGATGGGTCTTCGACGACGGGTCACTCACCGCCGAATGGCCAGCGGCGTCTCCGCCCACGGTGCTCTCCGATCTCGATGGCGTCCAGCACATCCCCCTTCGGCCGCATGGCGGCCGAGTTAAGTCGCGCGATCCGTTCAGCCAGATCCCCACCGCGCCGACGAGTAGGGGGACGTCCACCGGAAGGATCCGCCATGCTGCGACCCACATCGGTCCACCTCGTCGCCCTCGGCGCGGCCGCGGCGGTCCTCGCCGTCGGCGGCTGCGCGTCGCCGGACAAGCCAGCCGCCGCCGAACCGATCCGAATCGGCGCACTACTGCCGCTCTCGGGCGGCAACGCACCGTCCGGGCAGGCCGACGCCGCGGCCGCGCGCCTGGCTGTGAATGAGGTCAACGCTGCTGGGGGGCTGCTCGGCCGGCCGGTGGAGCTGGTCATCAAGGACGACGCGTGCGACCCGGCCACCGCGGTCGTCGCGGCCAACGAACTGGTCGCCGCCGGAGTGGTGGCCTCGGTGGGTGGATTCTGCAGCAATGCCACCATCCCGACACTGAAGGTATTCCACACCGCTGGCATACCGGCCGTTATACCTCTGGCCAATTCGACCGATCTGCTCACCCCGGGGTACGACTCAGTTTTCCTGATCTCCGGTACCACCCGCGACGAAGCCGAGATGGCGCAGAAGTGGATGCGCGAACTCGCCGTCGGACGGCTCGCCGTGGTCGACGACGGCACCAGCTACTCGGTGAGCCTGGCGCAATCAACCGCGACGGCGGTCGGGGCGCCTGGCACCGGCGCCGCGGTGACACTGCAGACCAGGCTGAGCCAGGACGCGGATGACTACGGCCCCGTCGCCCGACGCATCATCGACAGCCGTGCCGACATGGTGTACTTCACCGGCTATTACGTCGAAGCCGGCCGGTTGATCAAGGACCTCCGCAAGGCTGGCTACACCGGCAAAATCATGCTCGCCGACGGCTGCATCGATGCTGAGATCTTCAAGCATGCCACCGCGGCTGAGTCCGAGGGTGTGTACGGCACCTCGTTCCCCATGCCGCAGTTCCAGCCGGGCATACAAGACTGGGCCACGCGTTACCGCAGCGCCGCCGGCGTCGATCCGGTGCCGACCACCCTGGAAACCTACGACGCCACCGCGCTGACCCTCGAGGCCGTGCGCCGAGCCGCAACCACCGACCGCAGAGCCGTGCGTGACGCAATCGCGTCCACCGACATCACCTTGACCACCGGCCCCGTTCGATTCTCCACCAACGGCAGCCGCAAGAATCCCACCTTCGTACGGGTACAGGCCCGCAACGGCAAATTCACCGCACTGACGCAGACCAAGCCGACTTCCTGACACTGCAAGAATGGATGTGTGATGCCAGATGCCACGGTATAGGTTCTGGCGCTTGGCTGATCATGTGTCCCGTGCCGCACTCATTTGCCGCTGATATGCGCGCTTCGGCGGCCATCCGCTGCCGTGCCGGGATGCGTGTAGGTCACAGCCAAGAGTGACTCGGCGTGATAGCTGGACTGGCCTAAGGAAGGCGCCGAGCTCGCCGCGCACTCACCTGCAAGTGCGAGGGCTCGGGGCGCGCCTACGCGGGCCTGGGAGGCGACTAGCGAGTTCAGACGCGAGGGGGCAGCGACTCGCGCTTGTCGCTGTCCCCTCGTCGTGGCGGCTTATCCGCTGGTCAGGACGGATCCCCTGAGCGTTCCGGAGGGGCACAGTAGCGCAGGATGCAGTTACCCATCCAAAGGCGGCGTCGCGGGCCTGGCCGAGCCGGTTAAGTACGTCGTGCGCACAGATGCCGATGAGCGTGCGTCGACGTCGACCCCTGCTCGGGGGTGCTGCCACGGCTGCTGCTCCTTGCCGCGTCGATGACGAGCGGCATCCTTGCTCACAGCTCGTCGTTACGGAGGCTGGAGAGCTGGGCCGGGTAGATGGCGCTCATCTCGTCGTAGTGCCGTGCGAGCAGTCGGAGTTCATCGG
This sequence comes from Actinoplanes sp. NPDC051475, assembly GCF_040689425.1. Classification (NCBI taxonomy): domain Bacteria; kingdom Bacillati; phylum Actinomycetota; class Actinomycetes; order Micromonosporales; family Micromonosporaceae; genus Actinoplanes; species Actinoplanes sp. NPDC051475. The sequence continues at coordinate 241,079 of NZ_JBFAZZ010000004.1, read as the reverse complement.
TGCTGTAGAACCCGGTGACCTCGGTTATCGCTCTGCCGTACGACGTCCGTGCTGGTCTCAGCCGTATCGCTCGACGAGCGCGTTGCCGATCGAGGCCAGGTGGTCTCGCACACCCGGAGGGCCGGTCACCTCGATCCATTCGGCCAGCCCGGCAAGCTCGCCAGCGAGTATGTATTCGTCGTTGCCGCGGATCACGACCTCGATGCGGCCGTCGGTCCTGGAACCTCCCACCTCGAGCCGACCGCCGAACCCCATCCGGAGCACGCCTATCCCCTGGGGCGCGCACACCGCCCGGACTTCGAGGGGCGTTCGTTTGCGGTCGACCTCGTCGGCGATCGCGCGCCAGCTCTCGGCAAGGTCGAAGTCCTCGGGCCGGTGCACGGGGTCGCAGGTCGGGTCGGCGGACGAAACGCGGTCGATCCGGAAGGTCCGCCGACCGGCCTCGTTGTTGGCGACGAGGTACCACGATGGGCCTTTGGCGACGATGCCCAGCGGGTGGACGGTTCGCTCGGTTTCGGTGCCTTCGCGGTCGACGTAGCCGAGCCGGACCTGGACGCCGCGGATCACCGCGTCCTGGAGCTCGTCGAGGAAGCGAGGCGGTCGGGGCTCGACCCGGCGCGACCCCCATTGCTGCGGGTCTATGACGAGCGACGACGCTGCCGCCTCGGCCTGCACCCGGAAGGGTTCCGGCAGGGCTTGGACGAGCTTGCGCAGCGCCGCTTTCACGGCCGGCGTCGCAGACGAGGCCGGGCCTGCGACCAGGAAAAGGGCGCGGGCCTCACTCGCGGTCAACCCGGACAGGTCGGTGCGGGCGCCGCCCACGAGGCGCCAGCCGCCGCCTCGGCCCTGCATGGAGTACACCGGCACGCCGGCCATGCCCAGGGCGTCGAGGTCGCGGCGGGCGGTGCGCTCGGAGATTTCCAACTCCCGGGCGACCTCCGCTGCTGTCACCTGCTCGCGATGTTGCAGCAGAAGGAGGATGGCCATCAACCGGTCGGCTCGCACTCCGACAACACTTCCGCAAAAACCGGTCAGGAGGTGACCGGTATCGGTCGGCAAGATGCCGGCATGACAATCGATTTTCCCGAGCCCACCCGCATTTCGGTCAACGGTGTGGAACTCGAAGTCTTCGAAGCCGGCCGGCAGAACGCGGGGAACCCCATCGTGCTCTGTCACGGCTGGCCGGAGCACGCCTTCTCCTGGCGCCATCAGGTGCCCGCCCTTGCGGCAGCGGGCTACCACGTCATCGTCCCGAACCAGCGGGGTTACGGCAACTCGTCCCGTCCGGCCGAAGTCACCGACTACGACATCGCACACCTGTCGGGTGACCTCGTCGCACTGCTCGATCACTACGGATACGACGATGCCACCCTTGTCGGTCATGATTGGGGTGCAGCCGTCGTTTGGGGCCTGACCCTGTTGCACCCAAACCGGGTCAACAAGGTGATCAACCTGAGCCTGCCGTACCTCGAGCGCGGGGAAATGCCCTGGATCGAGGTCATGGAAGCCGTGCTCGGCAGCGACTTCTACTTCGTCCACTTCAACCGGCAGCCGGGCGTCGCGGACGCCGTGTTCGAGGAGAACACGTTCCAATTCCTTCGGAACCTGTACCGGAAGAACGTGCCCCTCGCAGAGCCTCAGCCGGGCAATGCGTTGATTAACCTCGCCAGAGCGGAAACCCCACTCGGTGAGCCCGTCATGAGTGACAGCGAACTGGCCGTCTTCGTCTCCGCCTTCGAGTCAACAGGGTTCACGGGCGGAATCAACTGGTACCGAAACCTGGACCGCAACTGGCGCCTGCTGGCGGACGTGGACCCGATCATCCGACAGCCCACCCTCATGATCTACGGCGACCGCGACACGGTCGCGAGGGCTGAAAGACTGACGGAATTCGTGCCGAATGTGGAAGTAGTCAGTCTGGACTGCGGTCATTGGATCCAGCAGGAGAAGCCGGAGGAAACGACCGAGGCGATTCTGAAATGGCTGGACCAGCGGGATGCCGCCTAGCATTCCTGCAGGAGATCAGCTCACGGTCCGCTGAGGGCTCGCGGGTTGTAGTCGCTGGTCATGCCCCTTGCGCTGCGGGTTGGTGGCGTCAGCCACCAACCCGCCAGGGTGCGCCGTCCATTGTCTGGGCGATCCGCCTCGCGCCACGATGGACCATTTGATTGATGTTTGCCGATTGGCAGTTGCGCACCATGGCCGCCGCCGTGCTCTCAAGGACTCAGGGGGCGCTCACGCAGCCTGCGGTCTCGGCATCAAGAAGGGCATCGATGTCTGACCTCGGCGCCGCGCAGCAGCGGTGGACCCCAGCGGTCACAATGGGCCTGCCACATCTCGGCGACATCGGGTTGCTCACCGACACAACCTACCGGCGGGCCCACGGTAAGCGTCGCGGGCGGACATGCACAGCTGCCGCATGCTGCGCTAGACGCCGGGATGCAGCCGTCACACTGACATGCGCTCGAAGATCACGTGCACGGATCTGCCGCCGATAACGCGCGCTGCGGCGAACACTCGCTGCCGTGCCCGGATGCTTGTAGGTCAGTCACCGATGACGGCCCGCCAGGTTCTCTGTGGGCCGTCATCGGAGCAAGGCCGCTACTGGGAAGAAGGCTGGTTGAAGGTCCAACCGTCGGCTTTGATGTCCCACTGATCAGGGGCACATATCTTCATCCCAGTAGGGCCGTGGGTGCAGTAGCCGCCCGGGTTCTTGCTGTCGGACAGGTACTGCTGGTGGTAGTCCTCGGCGTAGTAGAACGTGTCCAGCGGCTTGATCTCCGTCGTGATCGTGCCGTGGCCCGCCTTCGTCACCACCGGCTGGAACGCATCCAGCGACGCCTGCGCGACCCGCTCCTGCTCCGTTGTCGTCGTGTAGATCGCCGACCGGTACTGCGTACCGACGTCGTTGCCCTGGCGCATGCCCTGGGTCGGGTCGTGGTTCTCCCAGAAGGCCTTCAGCAGGTCCTCGTAGCTGATCTTCGCCGGGTCGTACACCACCTGGACGGCCTCGGTGTGCCCGGTCGTTCCCGAGCAGGTCTCCTCGTACGTCGGGTTCCGGGTGAAGCCGCCCGCGTAGCCGACCGAGGTCGAGTACACGCCCGGCAGGCGCCAGAAGATGCGCTCGGCGCCCCAGAAACACCCCATGCCGAACACGGCCGTCTCGAGGCCGGCCGGCCAGGGGCCCTTCAGCGGGGTTCCGAGCACCGTGTGCGTGTCGGCCACCGGCATCTCGATCAGGCGGCCGGGAGCGGCCTGGTCGGGGGTGGGCAGCTCGAGCTTGTTGTACCGCAGGAACACGGTGTCTCCCTTCATCCGCCGGGTGTAACACCATCCGCCCGGGGTTCCTTACCCGAGCGACCCGAGCGACCCGAGCGACCCGAGCGCGTCGCCGATACGGGAAGCGTAGGCAGCCGCCTCGTCGTCCGAGTCGTACTTGTGCCGCGGCCAGAAGAATCCGCGCAGCCCGTCGCCCTTCGTCCGCGGCACGACGTGCGCGTGGAGATGCGGCACGGACTGCGACACGATGTTGTTCATCGCCACGAACGTCCCTTTCGCCCCGGTCGCTTCGGGGACCGCTGCGGCCACCCGCTGCACCAGCGCGAAGAATCCCGGCAGAAGGTCCTTCTCAAGACCGGTCAATTCGGGTACGTGCGGACGCGGCACCACCAGCACGTGCCCCTTGAACACGGGCCGGATGTCGAGGAAGCCGACGCCGTCGGGGGTGTCCACGACCTTGAATGCGGGAACCGCGCCCGCCACGATCCCGCAGAAGAGGCAGTCGGCCATCAGCGCAGACTAGCCTTGCCCCTCATGACGGGTAACGAGTACGGCTTCGACACACTGGCCATCCACGCCGGGCAGGATCCCGACCCTCGCACGGGTGCCGTGGTGCCGCCGATCTACCAGACCAGCACGTACGCCCAGGACGCCGTCGGCGCGCCCCGGCTGGGCTACGAGTACAGCCGCTCGGGCAACCCGACCCGCGACGCCCTGCAGGAATGCCTCGCCGCGATCGAGGGCGGCCAGCGCGGTCTCGCTTTCGCCAGCGGTCTCGCCGCCGAGGACACGCTACTGCGGGCGGTGTGCCGTCCCGGCGACCACGTGGTGATCCCGGACGACGCGTACGGCGGCACCTACCGCCTCTTCAGCAAGGTCGCCGAGAACTGGGGCCTGGACTGGACCGCGGTGTCGCTCAACGACCTCGACGCGGTCCGGGCGGCGTTCCGGCCCGGCCACACCCGGCTGATCTGGGCCGAGACGCCGACCAACCCCCTGCTGAACATCGCCGACATCCCCGCGCTGGCCGGCCTGGCGCACGAGTACGACGCCATGCTCGCCGTGGACAACACGTTCGCGTCGCCGTACCTGCAGCAGCCGATCGCCCTCGGCGCCGACGTCGTGATCCACTCGACGACCAAGTACCTCGGCGGGCACTCGGACGTCGTCGGCGGCGCGCTGATCACGGCCGACGCGGATCTCGGCGACCAGCTGGCCTTCCACCAGAACGCGATGGGCGCGGTCAACGGGCCGTTCGACGCGTGGCTGACGCTGCGCGGCATCAAGACCCTCGGCGTACGGATGGACCGGCACTGCGACAACGCCGAGCGGATCGTGGCGTACCTCGAGACCCACGCCAAGGTCGGCCGGGTTCTCTACCCGGGCCTCGAGTCGCATCCCGGACATGAGACCGCCGCCAAGCAGATGTCGCGCTTCGGCGGGATGATCTCGTTCCGCACCAAGGGCGGCGCCGAGCAGGCCATCGAGGTGTGTAATCGGACGAAACTCTTCGTCCTCGCCGAGTCGCTGGGCGGCGTCGAATCGCTCATCGAGCACCCCGGTCAGATGACACACCTCAGCGCCGCGGGCTCACCGCTTGAAGTACCCGCCGATCTCGTGCGACTGTCTGTCGGCATCGAAACCGTTGACGATCTGCTCGCCGACCTCGAGCAGGCGCTCGGCTGAGGCGCCTTACAGACACAGTAGACAGGCGGAGACGGGCCATGGACAACCTGGCGACCACGTGGGTGGGTGCCACGGCAAAGCAGATCTCGCGGGCGGTCCGCCGTGGCGACACGAGCGCCACCCAGGTGGTCGCCGACCACCTCGAGCAGATCGCGATCTCCGAACCGTCGCTCACCGCGTTCCGGGTGGTGCGCGGCGGGGAGGCGATCGTCGAGGCCGAGAAGGTCGACGAGCAGGAGGACCTGGCCAACCTGCCGCTCGCCGGCGTACCCGTGGCGGTCAAGGAGAACACCCCGGTCGCGGGCCTGCCGACTTGGCACGGCTCTGCGGCCGCCCGGACCCCCGTCGCCGAGGAGGACCACGAGGTGGTCCGCCGGCTGCGGGGCGCCGGCGCGGTCGTCGTCGGCGTCACCCGGATGCCCGAGATGGGCCTGTGGGGCACCACCGACGGACCGGACGGCGCCACCCGCAACCCGTGGGCGCTCGACCGTACGCCCGGCGGCTCGTCGGGCGGCTCGGCCGCGGCGGTCGCCGCGGGCCTGGTGCCGATCGCCCACGGCAACGACGGTCTGGGCTCGATCCGCATCCCCGCGGCCTGCTGCGGCCTGGTCGGCCTCAAGCCCGGCCGCGACGTGATCCCGTGCGACCTGGGCCTGGACGGCTGGCTCGGGCTCGTCGAGCACGGCATCCTCGCCACGACGGTCGGCGACGCGGCCCTCGGCTTCACCGTCCTGGCCGGGCGGTCACCGGCAAAACTCACGCCGCCGGGCAGGCTGCGGATCGGGGTCTCGTTGCGCTCCCCGGTTCTGGGTGTACGCCCGGACGAGCCGAACCGCGGTGCCGTGGCCAGAGCGGCCAGGCTCCTGGTCGACGCCGGCCACGACACCGTGACCGCCGAGCCCGCGTACACCACGGCGCTCGGGGCCGCCGGGCTGCTCACCTGGTTCGCGTCGGCCTACCGCGAGGCGGACGCCGCCGGCATCGACCTCAAGGCGCTGCAGCCGCGCACCCGCCGGCACGTCCGGCTGGGAAAGATCGCCTGGAACCGCGGCTGGGTCCGGCAGGAGCAGCGCGACGCCTGGCGTGAGAAGAGCATCAGGTTCTTCGAGGACCGGAAGGTCGACGTCCTGCTGACCCCGGCCCTGGCGGCCACCCCGCCGCCGGCCGACGGTCACTCCGCCGGGCGCTGGCGCCGCAACATCCTCGACAACATCCGGTACGCGCCGTACGCGGCCCCCTGGAACATGGCCGGGCTGCCCGCGATCGTGGTTCCGATGGGTCTGCGCCCGGACGGCCTCCCGGTCGGCGTCCAGTTCGTCGGCCCGCCCGACTCGGAGCTGCTGCTGCTCTCGATCGCAGGACTCCTCGAGGTGGCCAATCCCTGGCCGCGCCACGCGTTCGTGTGAGCGGATGGCACGATCACAGCCATGAGTGACCTGCTTTCGCTCGCCGACGTCGAAGCCGCCCGGGCGCTGCTCACGGGCGTGGTCCGCATCACGCCCCTCGAGCACTCCATGCCGCTGACCCGCCTCCTGGGCGTTCCGGCCTGGCTCAAGTGCGAGAACCAGCAGCGGGCCGGCTCGTACAAGGTGCGCGGCGCGTACACCCGGATCGCGCGCCTCACGGACGCCGAACGGGCCCGCGGCGTGGTGGCCGCGAGCGCGGGCAACCACGCCCAGGGAGTCGCGCTGGCAGCAGGCTTGCTCGGCGCTAAGGCCACCGTCTTCATGCCCGAGAACGCCCCCCTACCCAAAGTCACCGCGACCAAGGGCTACGGCGCCGCGATCGAGTACGCGGGCACCACGGTCGACGACTCCCTGCGAGCGGCCCGCGAGTACGCCGACCAGACCGGCGCGATACTCATCCACCCGTTCGACCACCCGGACGTGATCGCCGGCCAGGGCACAGTGGGCCTGGAGATCCTCGACCAATGCCCGGAGGTCGGCACGATCATCACCGCAGTCGGCGGCGGCGGCCTGATCTCGGGCGTCGCGGTCGCGGCCAAAGCCCTGAAGCCGGACGTACGCATCATCGGCGTCCAGGCCAGCGGCGCGGCGGCCTACCCGCCCTCCCTGGCCGCGGGAACGCCGGTGACGCTGACGGAGTCGGCGACCATCGCGGACGGCATCGCGGTGATGCGCCCCGGCGACCTCACGTTCTCCCACGTCAGCGAACTCGTCGACGACATCGTCACGGTCACCGACGAAGACCTGTCCGCGGCCCTGCTGTCCATGCTCGAACGCCACAAAATGGTGGTCGAACCAGCCGGCGGCGCGGCGGTGGCGGCCCTGCTCACGGGCAAGGTCGAAGTGACGTCGCCGGTCGTCGCCATCCTGTCGGGCGGCAACATCGACCCGATGCTGCTGATGCGGGTGATCGAGCACGGGTTGGCGTCGGCGGGGCGATTCCTGCGCCTGTCGGTGCAGACGGGGGATCAACCGGGCGAACTGGCCCGCCTGCTGACCGAGATCGCCGGGCACCGGGCGAACATCGTGGACGTGCTGCACTCCCGCCACAACCCGAGATTGAGCTTCGGCCAGGTGGAGGTGCAGCTCTCGGTGGAAACCCGAGGCCCGGACCACTCGGCGACGCTGATCGGAGCGCTGCGCAGTACGGGCTACGCGGTGACCCTGCTGTCCGGAACCCCCTGACGCGCCTCGCCCGGCAAATGGCAGGCGACCGGAACCCGAGGGGCAGCGGCCGGTTGTGCAGGTGGGGGCTTGGGCGGGTTGTGCGGCTGACCCCGGGGTTAGCCGTACCGCCCTCGGCCGGGGGATCCGCCGGCGAGCTTGTGGCGCGGCTCGGTTGTGGGACCGGGTCCGGGCCGGGCGGCCGGCTCGCTTTTGCGGGCCGGCCGACGTCGGGGGGTGGGTCAGGCGCCGAAGGGTGAGAAGTCGACGACGGTCACTTTGATGTCCGCTCCGCTGGGGGCGGTGTAGGTCACGGTCTGGCCCTTGCTCGTGCCGAGGATCGCCACGCCGAGGGCCGACTCCGGGCTGTACACCGTCAGGTCGGTCGTGGAGGCGATCTCGCGGGAGCCGAGCAGGAACTTCTCGGTGTCGGTCTTGTCCTCGTCGAAGTAGATCGTCACGACCATGCCGGGAGCGACCTTGTCGGCCGTCGGGGCCTCGCCGACCTCGGCGTTGCGCAGGAACTCCTTCAAGTAGAGGATGCGACCTTCCTGCTTGCCCTGCTCCTCACGGGCGGCGTGGTAGCCCCCGTTCTCCCGCAGGTCGCCCTCCTCGCGGCGGGCGTTGATCTCGGCGGCGATGGCCGGCCGGGCTGCGATCAACTCGTCGAGCTCGGCCTGCAGCCGGTCGTAAGCGTCCTGGGAGAGCCAGGTCTTCGACGCTTCGGAACTGGTCACAGACTCTTCTCCTTGCAGCGGGACAGGCGTACGGAGCGAATCACCAAGCTTACCAGCGGTGGACTCACGTCCGGTTTTGCGATGACGCAGAGTTATACGCGAGCTTGCGGGCGCCTTGGTGGTTCTTTTGTATCCCGGGGGTCTGACACTTTTTCGAGTGCGCCGGCTCCGGCACCCCGCGGAACCTCAGGGCCGACGGGGGGCTGACCGTCTCCAGGCCGTTGGCCTCGGCTTTCGTAGCCCGGACCCGCCCGGGAACTCCGGGGTTCCTAAGGCTTCAGCTTGAGGCGCGGCAACCGAGGACCTCGCCGACGAACGCCTTGGCGGTGGTTTGGACGGCTTCCGACGCCTCGATGGTGCGGCTTCCGTTGGTGGCCTGCACCGTGACTGTCCGAGTTCCGACGACGTTGCCGTCGTAGTCTCGCGCTCGGAGGCTGCAGCTGGCGGCTTTGCCGGGCGGTACCCGTACCGTGAAATCGATGGTGATTTGGGTTTCCGTCACCCCGGTCCATCGCTGGATCTGGGTGTCGTAGGCCGGGTCGCCGTATTGGTTGTAGAGACGTACGGCCAGAGCCACCGCCGCCACCGCGACCACGACGCCGACGATGATCGGTCCCAGCAGGCGTCGGCGGCCGTCTCGGCGCCGGCCGTAACGACCCGGCGGGAATACCGGCGCTGTGGCGCGCGTCTCGCTCACCAGGGGGACCTCTCCTGCGAAAACTGTCGGTGCCATCGGCCAGAATGGCCGTGTCCATCTTCGCAGCCGGAGCCGGGCCCGCTCAACGAGGTCCGGTCGAGGGAGATATCAGTGGCTGAGCAGTTGCGTCTCATGGCGGTGCACGCGCACCCCGACGACGAATCCAGCAAAGGCGCGGCCTCCATGGCGCGGTACGTCGCCGAGGGTGTCGACGTCCTGGTCGCTACGTGTACGGGCGGCGAGCGCGGCAGCGTGCTCAACCCGAAGATGGACCGGCCGGAGGTGCTGGCGGACATCGCCGAAATCCGCCGCAAGGAGATGGACCTGGCCCGCGAGATCCTCGGCGTCAAACAAGCCTGGCTGGGCTTCGTCGACTCCGGCCTGCCCGAGGGCGACCCGCTGCCGCCGCTGCCCGAGGGCTGCTTCGGCCTGGTCGACCCGGCCGAGGGCGCCATCCCGCTCATCAAGCTGATCCGCGAGTTCAAGCCGCACGTCATGACGACGTACGACGAGAACGGCGGCTACCCGCACCCCGACCACATCATGTGCCACAAGATCTCGGTGGCGGCGTTCGAGGCGGCCGGTGACCCGGAGCAGTTTCCCGAGCTCGGGGAGCCGTGGCAGCCGTTGAAGCTCTACTACAACTCCGGCTGGAGCCGCGCACGGATGCTGGCGCTGCATGAGGGCATGCTCGCTGCGGGCCTCGAATCGCCGTACACGGAGTGGCTCAAGAAGGCGGAGGAGCGCCCGGACCGCGGCGACAAGATCACGACTCGGGTGGAGTGCGGGGAGTACTTCGAGGTGCGGGACAACGCGTTGCGCGCCCACGCTACGCAGGTGGATCCGGACGGGTTCTGGTTCCATGTGCCGCTGGAGCTGCAGCAGAAGGTGTGGCCGACGGAGGACTTCGAACTAGCGCGATCGCTGGTGGACAGCTCGGTGCCGGAGTCGGATCTGTTTGCGGGGATTCGGGAGTCCGTCCAGGTTCACTAAGGCTGATTGCGGCCGCGTGCGGGCGTGCCGGAGGGGTGGCGCGCGGCGGCCGGGTGGGCGACGGCGGTTCGCGCCCGAGGGGCGGGTGAGTGGTGCCGGTTCGGCGCTGGGCGCTGGGCGCCGGAGGCGGGTTAGCGGTGCGGTCTACCGGCTGGGCTGATTCCGGCTGGGTGGGGCGCACCCACGCCTGGTCGTCGCACCCGCGCCCGGGTTGGTTGCGCGCCCGGTCGCACCCGCGCCTGGGTCGCACCCGCGTCCGGGTTGACCCCGTCTCGGGTTGTCTGCGTCCGGGTGTCCGCGTCCGGGTAGGTGGGTCGGCCGGGCCGGGCGGGGAGTGCCGGGCAGCGCGGGTCGTACCGGGCTGGTCCGGGCCGGCGGTTTGTGCCCGTGCGGTCGGCGACCATCTGATGCGACCGCCCGGTAACCGCAAGCGACAATGCCACTACTCTTCGTGAGAAATGTTCCCGCTCGACTGCGGCGGGAACCTGGATGCGTTCTTGCGGATGGCGGCGGATTGGGAGGTGTGCGGGATCCCGTGGCCGGGCGGGGCGGGTGTGGGCGTACCTTTGACGGGTGAACTTTTTCGTGGCGGTCAACAACTTCGGAGACACCCGGTCGGGCGGCCTGGCTGGGCCGATGGGGCTGTTCATCATCGTGTTGATGTCGGTTGCCACGGTTTTGCTGATCCGCAACATGAACAAGCGGTTGCGTCGGCTTCCCGACAGTTTCGCTGATCCCAAGGACGTCGCGCGGGAGGCGGAGATCGCTCGGCTGGATGCTGATCTTGCCCGTAGCGACGTTACTCCCGGTGTTCCCGCCGGCGAGAGTGCCAAGTCCGATGGGGACGGTGTCACCACGGAGGGCGAGGTCAAGGGCTCGGGCGACGGCGACTCCACAGCGGAGCGGCCCGGATCGGGCGAGCGCGCCTAGTTACTGCGGGCGTCTTTCCACTTTGTCAAGTTGCCTTATTAAGGCGTTGCGGCGACGGGTCACCGTCCGAACATCGACAGTGCTTCTGCGTCAACCCCTGTTGCGTTCCGCCGGTTTGGCTTAGCCTTCCGCCGGGGGGCTTGACGTCCCTCGACCCTGCGCGGAAAGGGGGCCGTCGATGACCAACATCCGCCCCCGGCATTCTCCACTGCAGATGCACGTGCATTCTCCTGTGCCGCTGGTCAGCGGTCTGTGGTATGACCTCGGGCGAGATCCGGAAGAGCATTTTGCGGAGCCGATCGGACGGCGCCCCCAGCCCCTTCAGCGACGTTCTTCTCTGTGGGGCGAGGGCGGCTCGGGCGGTTCTGTGGAGATCCGGGTCCGACGTCCTGTTAACGGCTGTCCGGCCCTGTCGGATCACCGTGACTCCGGTTCGTGTGCACATTGCGCGAATTCAGGCCCCGGCCACCGGACGCGTCGTCATTCCACTACGCCGACGCCGACGCCGACGCCCGGGCGGCAGTGCGGCCCGTGGCGATTGCAAACGGCCGGACTCGCGCGGGCCAGAACGCGGCGGTCGCCCGAAATGCTGCGATTCGCCGGAACCACTCTGTCGCCTGGAACGCCGTGGTCGCTGCGGTCGACCGGAACGCTGCGGTCGCCCCGAACGCTGCGATCGCCCGAAAAACCGTGTTCGCCCGGAATTGCGTGGCGGCTCGGAGCGGCGGCGCGGCCCGGCATCACCGTGCGGGTTGGAGTGGCACGGCGGCCGGGAAGACTCCTTCGCTCGCGCCTGTCGTCTTCATCGGGCCGGCCGGTCGGCGCCCGCCTCGGCACGTGGCCGGGCTTCCCGACCGCCGCGGAGCGGCAACCGGCCCCGGACCGGACAGGTGGCCGTACGACGGCGTCGATCACCTCCGGCAGTCGGCGGCACGGGACGGGCGAGGAGGTGGCATGACTTCGCCTTCCGCTGTCTCCTCCGCGGTACGCCGGGATGCCGGTGCTGCGGTCGGCGGGCGCTCTCTCGGCGTACGCGTAATGACCGGCGCTGTTCTCACCGCCGCGACCGTCCTCGCCGTTCTTGGAACGCTGTTGCCGTTGCGGCGGGTCGAAGCGCTGGCGAATCCGTCGGCTGCCGGGGTCGGTGTCGCTCTTGTCCTTGCCTTTGTTGCGCAGCTTGCGCGGTTGCGGTTCCGGGTCGGGCGGGGGACCGTCAGCATCTCCTGGGGCGAGACGGCGTTCATTCTCGGGTTCGCGCTGGCGCCGCCGGGATGGCTGCCTGCCGCCACGCTGGTCGGGGCGGCTGCGGCCTGGTTCCTCATCACCTGGCTCAACGGTCAGCGGGCTGTTGCCGACATTCTTCACCTCGCCGCCTCGCTCAGCCTCGGCACTTCCGGCGCCACCGCGGTCGCGTACGTGCTCGCTGGTCCCGGGGCGCCGGCCGGGAGTTCGCGTACGCAGGTGGGGCTGATCGCCGGCGCTGCGACGTACCTGATCATCACCTTGGGTCTGGCCGTCCTCACCCTCTCGCTGCACCGGGATGCGACGCCCGTGCAGATCGCGGCGCGGACGTTGCATGCCAAGCTGCCGATGTTCGTGGGCAACGTGCTGGTCGGACTCTCCGCCCTGTACGCGGTGACGAACGAGCCGTTGTGGCTGATCGCGTTCCCGCCCGTGCTGTGGCTGCTGCAACGCACCTACCGCTACCACTTGCGGGCCGAGGAGGAGCGGCGGGTGTGGGAGGCGTTCGCGCGGGCCACCCGTACGCTCGGCGGCTCGACCGAGGCGGCCGTCGCTCAGGCCGGTCTTCGTGGGGCGCTGGACGTCTTCGGTGCGTTGCGCGTCGAGATCGAGGTGACGCTTCCGCACCACGCCGGCGGGCAGCCGGTGTCGGTGCCGGGTAGTGGCATGGCGCCGCTGCCGCGACGGACTCGCCCGGAATTGTCCCTTGAGGTCGATCCGGCGCGCTACGGCAGCCGGCGCTATGTCGACGATGCCCCGCAGGATCCGCTGCCCGGTGCCGCGCCCGGGCCTGTCATCACGCGGTCCATGATCGTGGGTGGCACCACGGTCGGCGAGATCACCGTCTGGCTGGCCGAGCCGACGTTGCCGGCGGCCCGGGATGAGCTTGCCGTGTCGGCCTACGCGGACGCTCTGGCAGGCGCGCTGCATGATGCCGCGGCGCACGAGCGGCTGGTGCTGTTGGATGCTCAGGTGACGCACGACAGCGTCCATGACCAGCTCACCGGGGTCGCCAATCGCCGGGCGTTGCTCGCCGACGGCGAGGTCCTGCTCCGCTCGCAGCACCGCGACCAGCCGGTCGCGGTGCTCCTGCTCGACCTCAACAACTTCCGGGAGATCAACGGCACGCTGGGGCATCGGGCCGGCGACGAAGTTTTGCGTACGGTCGCAGCCAGGCTTTCCGATCTGGCCCGCGAGCGCGAGCTCGTGGCGCGCCTCGGCGACGACGAGTTCGCCGTGCTCCTCCCCTCCGTCGTCACCTTGACCGACTCGGCGACGCCGCTTCGTGAGGTGCCGACTCCGCTTCCTCAAGCGGTACGCCGCGCCCGTGAGGTGGTCGACAGCATCGGCCGGCCCGTCGAGATCGGTGGCGTACGGCTGGCCGTCGATGTCGCCGTCGGCGTCGTGGTGGAGAAGGCCGGCCACGCCGACCTCGGGGAGCTGATCCGGCGGGCCGGCATCGCGCTCGACCAGGCGAAAGAACTTGGCATGGGCGTCGCCGCGTACGACAGTGCCCGTGACGCCAGCAGCACCGACCACCTGGCCCTCCCCGCCGAGCTGCACGACGCGCTCACCGCGGACGACCAGCTGGTCCTGATGCTCCAGCCCGAGGTGGACCTCGAGAGCGGCGCGCCCACCGGCGTCGAGGCGCTGATCCGCTGGAATCATCCCCGGCGCGGCATGCTGACGCCCGACTGCTTCGTCGGAACCATCGAGCACGGGGAGTTGCTGGCCCCGTTCACCCGGTACGTGCTCGATCACGCGCTCGAGGCCGCCGCGGGGTGGGCGGCGGCTGGCATCGACGTACCCGTATCGGTCAACATCTCCGCCCGCAGCCTGCTCGACGCGACCTTCCCCGCCCAGGTCTCCGACGCCCTGCGCCGGCACCGGATGGGGCCCCCGCAGCTGGTCCTGGAGATCACTGAGTCGATGGCGGTGAGCGATCAGGGGGTCGTCGACGAGGTGCTGGCGGCCCTACGGGAGCTTCAGGTGCAGATCTCGGTCGACGACTTCGGGACCGGGTTCTCCTCGCTCGCGTTCGTCACCCGGGTGCGGGTCGACGAGCTGAAGGTGGACCGCTCCTTCGTCACCGAGATGACCGAGTCGCCGGCGGCGGCGGCGGTGGTGCGTGGCGCGGTCGAGCTGGGCGCGCGGCTCGGGGCCCGGGTGGTCGCCGAGGGTGTCGAGACGGCGGACCAGCGTGCGGCTTTGCTGGCGCTCGGGTGTACGGCCGCCCAGGGCTACCACTTCAGCCGGCCGCTGCCGGCGGAAAAGATCATTCCGGCGTTGCGGCAGCTGGCGGATGCTGCTCCCGCCAAGATCGTGCCGCTGCGGGCGGACGGTGCTTCCTAGAGTTTCGGCTTGGCGGTCGACGGCGTCTTGTCGGGGCTTGCGTCGACGGCGGCCTGTGGTCGGCGGCTCTTGGCGTGGGCGGCTTGGCGTCGGTTCGGCGGCGTCGGCCCGGCCGCGAGCGCGTCGCGGCCGACCGTCGGCGCTTCGTAAGGTTTGCCGGCGCCCATCGCGGCTAGGTTGAGGTCATGGCCAATCGTCTGGCGACCGCGACCTCGCCCTACCTGCTCCAGCACGCCGACAACCCTGTCGACTGGTGGCCCTGGTCCGACGAGGCGTTCGCCCAGGCCCGTGAGCGGGACGTGCCCGTGCTGATCTCCGTTGGCTACGCCGCGTGCCATTGGTGTCACGTCATGGCGCACGAGTCCTTCGAGGACGACGGCATCGCCCGCCAGATCAACAACGACTTCGTGGCCATCAAAGTGGACCGTGAGGAGCGCCCCGACGTCGACGCCGTCTACATGACCGCTACCCAGGCCATGACCGGGCAGGGTGGCTGGCCGATGACGGTGTTCGCCACGCCGGAGGGCGAGCCGTTCTTCTGCGGCACGTATTTCCCCAAGGCCCAGTTCTCCCGCCTGCTCGACTCGGTCACCACCGCGTGGCGCGACCAGCGCGAAGGCGTCGTCAAGCAGGGCTCCGCGGTGGTCCAGGCGATCGGCGGTGCCCAGCTGGTCGGCGGCCCGACCGCCCCGATCTCGGCGTCCCTGCTCGACGCCGCCGCGGTCCAGCTCGCCAAGGACCACGACGACACGTACGGCGGCTTCGGCGGCGCTCCCAAGTTCCCGCCGCACATGAACCTGCTGTTCCTGCTCCGCCACCACCAGCGCACCGGCTCCGCCGAGGCCCTCGAGATCGTCCGCCACACTGCCGAGCAGATGGCGCGGGGTGGCATCTACGACCAGCTGGCCGGCGGCTTCGCACGCTACGCGGTGGACAACACCTGGACCGTGCCGCACTTCGAAAAGATGCTGTACGACAACGCGCTCCTGCTCCGCGTCTACACGTACCTGTGGCGGCTGACCGACGACCCGCTCGCTCATCGCATCGCCGAGGAGACCGCCGCGTTCCTCCTGCGCGACCTCGCCACCCCGGCCGGCGGGCTCGCCTCCGCGCTGGACGCGGACACCGAGGGCACCGAAGGCCTGACGTACGCATGGACGCCCGCGCAGCTCACCGCGGCGCTGGGCGAGGAGGACGGCACCTGGGCAGCGGACCTGTTCGGGGTGACCACCAAGGGCACGTTCGAGCACGGCACGAGCGTCCTGGTCCTGGCGCGCGACATCGAGAGCGCCGAGGAAGAACTGGTGCACCGCTGGCGCGACGTCCGCGACCGGCTGTTGAGGGCTCGGGGTGAGCGGCCGCAACCGGCCCGGGACGACAAGGTCGTGGCGTCGTGGAACGGCCTGGCGATCACCGCCCTGGCCGAGTATGCGCTATGTGGCGTGGCAGCTTCCGCAGCTGCCGCGGCTGCGTCCGACCCCGCGGCCTCACCCGCCGGGGTGTGGCAGGCGGGGCCAAATGCTGCCCGGCAGGCCGCGGTCGCGCTCGCCGAGGTGCTGGCGGAGCGGCACATCGTCGACGGCCGGCTGCGTCGTGTCTCCCGTGATGGCGTCGTGGGTCAGCCGGCCGGCGTGCTGGAGGACTACGGCGCTGTGGCCGAGGCGTTCTGCGCGGTGCACCAGCTCACCGGCGAGGGTCGATGGCTGACACTGGCGGGCTCGTTGCTGAACGTGGCCCTCGATCACTTCGGCACCGGGCAGGGCGGCTTCTACGACACCGCCGACGACGCGGAGCGCCTGGTGACCCGGCCCGCCGATCCCACCGACAACGCGACGCCGTCGGGCCTCGCTGCTGTCTGCGCGGGCCTGGTCGCCTACTCGGCGCTCACCGGGGAGACGCGCTACCGGGAGGCTGCGGACGCGGCGCTCGAGACCGTGGGGCCACTCATCGAAAGTCACCCGCGCTTCGCCGGATACTCCGCGGCTGTTGCTGAGGCGGCGCTGGCCGGGCCGTACGAGATCGCCATCGCTACCGACGACCCGCAGGATCCGCTGCTGGCGGCAGCGCACCGGCACGCTCCGCCGGGGACGGTGATCGTCGCCGGGCCTCCGAACAAGCCCGGCGTGCCGTTGCTGGCGGACCGGGCGCTGATCGACGGACGGCCTGCGGCGTATGTGTGCCGGGGCTTCGTCTGCGATCGCCCCGTGACGACGCCCGAGGAACTGGAGGCACGATTGGCCGGCTGAGAGGAGATCTCCGCCCGGCCGGCGTCCGATGACATTGCCGCCGCTGGGAGGCCGCATGCCCGGGGGCTTCCACGCACACCACCACCATCACCGTCGTCAGCCCGCGCGGGCGCTGGGCCGTGGGAGCCGCGGAATCAATGGGCTGTGGCCGCCGGTGACGGTGAGGCCTTGGCCTCCACTGACGGTTTGGTGACACGTTCCCGGACCATGTATTCCAAGCAGAAATGAATCAAGCGCTCGCGGGCCTCGTCGCGGCGGTCCGTGTGCGGGTCGGTGCTGAATGTCTTCATGGCCTCCACCACCTTTTTCATCACGGCGGCCTTGGCGATCTTCGGCACCATTGCCGTCGGCTTCGCCTTGATCTCGTATATGAGGTCGCGGGCGACGGCGAGCAATTCCCGATCTTGTAAGCCGTGCAGATAGATCGAGGCCTCGTGGCGTAGGACGTGATCGAGGAGCTCGGTCGACCACTCGATTCCCTTTCCGAGAATCGAAGCCACATGGTGCACCTCCCGCGGCTCGCTTGTGGATTGGTTGCTGAAGTCCGCGCGTACCGCCAATGATCCGGCGAAACCGAAGATCATGCCGTCCAGCCAGGGGTTTCCCGTCGGTGTCATCTGGCTCAGATGTGCGGGCATCCAGCCGATCAAGCCGGCGCCGAATCCCGCGAAGGCGATATAGATCAGCAGGCCGAACGCTGCTCCTTTGCGGCTCCAGCTGTACCAGCACTGATAGAAGCGGTACGGGAAACTGAAGACGGCGAAGATCGCCGACACGGACAGTGCTGCAACGATCGACATTGCGGCCTCGCACGGGGGCGAAACGGGTGGACAACGGACGTAGCATAGACGCCGTCCGGGCCGGGAAGGCAAACATACTTTTGCGCTCGACGGCTCTTCGAGGTGGGCGGGTAGTGGTGGATCAAATAATGCGCGCCGCGGACCGGGAGCCCTTTGACGGCCGGGAAGAAGTCCTGCTCAGGGAGCTGTGCCGGCACGCGGCCGAGCGGTTTCCCGGAAGGGTCGACGCGCCGACCCTCCGGTCGATCTGCGGGAAAGTGCTGATCAAATGGCGTAATCGTCCGTCGCGCGACGCCGCCGGGGCCGTCGTGCCGGGTCTGAAAGCCGACATCATCGGTGCCGTTCTGGCCTGGTTGCGGGAGAACGGAAAGATACCTCCGGGTAGCCGGGAGTATGACGAACTGTTCACCGAAACGGTTTTCAACGGCCGATTCGACGCGGCCGAGATTCGGCGGGGCATGCGTACGCTCGTGCGGCGCGGCCAGGTGCTCGACTTCCTCATCGTCACGTACTACCTCGACATGGCGGAGATCGACGGGTCGCCGCCCCATCCCGCGGACGTCGTGGAGCGGCTCCGTGGACCGCGCCGGAACATCGACCGTGGGTTCGTGCGGGAGACGGTGCTGGAGTTCTACCAGCTCCTGTGCCGGCAGGCGGCCTGACGTGAAAGTCCACAAGGATCCGTTGCTGGACCTGGTGACCGCCCTCATGGCGCCCGAGGCCCACGTGCCGCACCAGGTCTTCCGCGAGGGCATCGCGGCGCTCCGCGGATACCTGCGGCGACGCTACTGCCCGCCGCTCACGTCCGCCGACGTCGACGAGGTCGCCGGTGACGCGATCAGCCGCCTGTACGAAGCGTCCGAACGCCGTTACGTCTCGGAGGTGGGCAACCCCACCGGCTACCTGATCGCGATCGCCAACCGGATGGCCGTGGCGACGATCAAGGCTTCGCACCGCACCGTACTCGTGGACAGTTCCCTGCCCGGTTCGCTGACCATGACCGACGAGGCGGCGGCGGCTCGCCTCGATCGCCTGGCCAACGTGTCGATCGTCCGGCAGGCTATGGCGGACGCGCGGCGGGACAAGGACGCCACCGCGGTACGGCTGGCCGCCTATCTGCTCGACGAGATCCAGTGCACGGGAGAGGTGCCGAGCACGCGTACGGCGGCCCGCGCCCTCGGTCTCAGCCACGTCGGAGTGGCCAAGGCCCTGCGTCGCCTGCGCGCCTACCTCGTCGAGGCCGACCGCGAATAGGCGAGTATGCGCGGACTCACGAACAGCTGTGTTCCGCCACGATCGCGGAGGCTGTGTCGGCCAGCTTGTCCAAGCCTCCGCTCTCCGCAGGCGCGGCGGCCTCGGCCATGACCTCGAACGCCAGGGGCGTGAGCCGTAGCCCGGTCTCCCCGGCAGGCCCGGCGCCGCTCCCGTCCGCGGTGGCCAGGCCCGTGGCCAGCAACGCCGAGCGGGATCCGAACGGCAACACCTGTACGGCTGCTTGCACGATCGACATGGGCGCCCCGTCCATGTCCGCGAGGAACTGCAACAGTCCCGGAGTCAGATACTGCATCGCCTCCGCGGCGGTGAGCTGCTCGCCGGCGATCGGTACGGTGCGCCCGTCTCTCATGGCTGGCCCTTCGTGGCTGGGGGAACGACTACCTGTACGAGCGAGCCGGCCCCCGGCTTGGTAACCGGGGTGCCAAGATTCTTCGGCGGGTTCGGGAGGACCACCGCGTCGGTCGGGTGCGGGAAGAAGTTCACACAGGTACTAAGCCGCAGCAGGCCGCAGTGGAAACCCGGCCGCTCAAGATTCTTGAGCACGAGACGCCCGGGAAGTGGGTCCGGCGGCGGCGGAAGAGGAAACGGATCCAGCGGCGGAGGAGCGGAAGAGCGAGCGGATCCAGCGGCAGAAGAGCGGGACCGGGAGCGGATCCGCCGGCGGGCGATCCCAGGGATCGGGCGAGGCCAGCCGCCTCACCAGCGGGAAAAGGTGGTAGATAGGCTTGGGCCGCGATGGATACTCGAACCGGCCTTCCCGTTGTCGGCATGGTGGGCGGCGGACAGCTCGCCCGGATGACCCACCAGGCCGCGATCGCCCTTGGTCAGTCGTTGCGTGTGCTCTCCGTGTCTCCCGGTGACAGCGCCGCGCTGGTCGCCGCCGATGTGCGGATCGGGACCCATACCGATCTTGCCGCGTTGCGGGAGTTCGCCAAGGGGTGCGACGCCGTCACCTTCGACCATGAGCATGTGCCTACCGGGCACATCGCCACGTTGGCCGCCGAGGGCGTGAAGATCTATCCGGGTGCGGAGACGATCGTCTTCGCCCAGGACAAGCAGCGTATGCGGGAGCGGCTCTCCGAGCTGGGCGCCCCGGTCCCGCTATGGCGGCCCGTGTCGACCGCCGCGGACATCGCCGACTTCGCGGCCGAGGTCGCCGCCGCCAAAACCGCGCGACCAAGCCGACACGCAGCGCGCCCGGACAGGGACGCCCCGCGCGACAGCACGGCCGGCTGGCCGGTAGTGGCGAAGGCCGTCCGCGGCGGCTACGACGGCCGCGGCGTCTGGAGGCTTCCCGACCTCGCCGCCGCCGAGGAACTGGTCGCCACCGGAACCCCGTTGATCGTCGAGGAGCGTGTCCCCCTTCAGCGCGAGCTCGCCGCGCTCGTCGCCCGGTCGCCGTTCGGGCAGGTCGCCGCCTACCCCGTCGTCGAGACCGTGCAGCGGGACGGCATCTGTGTCGAGGTTCTCGCGCCCGCTCCGGATCTCTCCGAGGCGCGGGCTCTCGAGGCCCAGCAACTGGCCATCGACCTGGCCAACGCGCTCGGTGTCGTCGGGCTGCTCGCCGTCGAGTTGTTCGAGACCGCGGACCGGTTGGTCGTGAACGAGCTGGCGATGCGGCCGCACAATTCGGGGCACTGGACGATCGAGGGTGCGCGTACCTCTCAGTTCGAGCAGCATTTGCGGGCCGTGCTGGACTATCCGATGGGGGAGACCTCGTTGGCGGCGCCCGCCGTGGTGATGGCGAATGTGCTCGGTGGGCCGGCCGGGGGGATGCCGATCGACGAGCGGTTGCATCATCTGTTCGCCGCCGACCCGGGGGTTCGCGTCCACCTGTACGGCAAGCAGGTGCGTCCCGGCCGCAAGATCGGGCATGTCACCGTGCTCGGTGACGACATGGCATCGGTACGCGCGCGGGCGGCCCGCGCCGCCCGCCGTCTCCAGGAAGGCGAATGATGGCACCGGTCGTCGGCGTGATCATGGGTAGCGACTCGGACTGGTCCACGATGGAGGCGGCGGCGCTGGCCCTCGCCGAGTTCGAGGTGCCGTTCGAGGTCGGTGTCGTCTCGGCGCACCGCACCGTGCAGAAGATGGTCGACTACGCGACGTCCGCGGCCGACCGTGGCCTCAAGGTGATCATCACCGGTGCGGGCGGGGCGGCTCATCTGCCCGGCATGGTGGCGGCGCTCACCCCGCTGCCCGTGATCGGGGTGCCGGTGCCGCTGAAGTACCTCGACGGCATGGACTCGCTGCTGTCGATCGTGCAGATGCCGGCCGGCGTACCCGTGGCGACGGTGTCGATCGGTGGTGCCCGGAATGCGGGGCTGCTGGCGGTGCGGATGCTGGCCGCCTCCGACCCGGCATTGCTGAAGAAGATGCAGGCCTTCCAGGCCAACCTCGAACAGGTCGTCGCCGAGAAGGACGAGGCCCTGCGCCGGCGCCTGCTGGCCTGAAGTCAGCGCATCCGGACCAGGGCGCCCCGGAGGCGTTCCTGGGTGCGGCGGCGGTTCTCGTTCGTCGCCCCCAGGAAGAGCAGCACCACGCCGACCGGCACCAGCACCAGCCACGGGCCCACCAGCGTCGTGGCGAAGTGCACCGTCGCCACCACCGTGGCCGCGGCGCCGATCACCACCGGTGCCTGCTGCTGGAGGCGGGAGCCGATGATCAGTGTCGTCACCGCGCCCAGCAGGAGCAGGAGTTCGCGCAGGTCGCCGGCCTTGGTGGCGATCACCAGGCCGGTCGTCGGGACGAACGCGGCCAGCAGCGATGGCCCGTACGCCGCCCAGCTGCTCAGGTCGGGCCGCTGGCGGGTCTCCAGGACGCCGACCAGCAGCGCCAGCGCCGCGAACGGCAGCGTGTACGCCTCCGGCAGCGCCACGTCGGCCAGCGCCACGAACAGCCAGATGCCGATGACCTCGAAGCCCACCGCCAGCCAGAAGAGGTTGCGGCGCTGGTTCGGGCTGCGGCCGGGGCGGGTCGCCGCGAGGCCGAGGACCGCGCCCCACGCCGCGAGCAGGGCCGCCAGATGTGCCGGCGAGTTGTACGCGAGCGCGCCGGCGAGCAGCGCCGACCCGTACCCGCTCCACTCGACCGTGGTCGCCTCGAGGCGGTATTCCGGCAGGCCCAGGCGCGGCAGGAGCGCCTCGAGGATCAGCAGCGCCGCCCCGACCGCCAGCACGCCGAAGGCCGCCCATTCCCGCGTGAGGCCCGCGACCAGCGCGACGGTGAGGACGAAGAACTGGCCCTTCGCCGCGGCGAACAACCAGCCCAGAACCCGGGCGTGGCGGCTCTTGCCCGCGATCGCCGCGACCAGGCCGACACCGATCGCGCAGCCGAGGGTGAACAGCGTCAGCCGCTGCGTGGCGAGGCTGCCGGCGAGTCCGGCCCCGCCGGCGAGCAGCCCGATGATGAAGACGATGGTGCGGGTGTAGCGCAGCAGCGTGGCCCGGGTCGCGATCGGCGGCGGCGTCAGCGCCAGCCCCAGCATCGAGATCGTGAAGACCACGAGCGCGGCCGAGGTCGACGCGGGCCACCGCGCATTCAGCGCGATGGGCGCGATCAGCAGGGTGATCGCAAGACCCGGCAGGATCACGGGTACGGCCTCAGCCGGCTTGCCGCCGAACCCGAGAGCGGCCAGCGCCGCCGCCACGGTCAGCAGCACGGTGGCGAGGACGCTGGTGCCGTCGACGCTGCCGGAGGCGGGACTGGTCAGCGCCGCCACCGGCCCGTCCCAGATCGCGCTGAGTTGCGCCATCGGGTCGAGGAGGGCCGCCCGCAGCGCCGGAGCGATGGACACCAGGGCGAGCAGGGTCGGCAGGGCCGCGACGACGACTGCGCCCGTGGCCGGGTCGACCAGCCAGCGCCCGCGTAGGCCGCTCGGGCGCAGGCCGGCTTGCCGCGTACCGGTGACGCGGGTTTCGCGCCAGGTGTGGGGCGGCGCGAGGGTGAGTCCCGGTGCCGGGACCGCGCCGCGCAGCAGTTCCGCGATGACGCCGAGCAGCGCCGCCGCGGCCGCGTAGAGGGCGGTGGGGTAGTCGCTGGGCACGGAGGCCAGCGCGGTGACGGTGGCGCCGCCGACCAGGCCGATCGTGGCCCACGGCAGATACTGCGGCACCGAGCGGCCCACCAGGGCGAGCAGGGCCAGCATCAGGCTCGAGCCGGCCAGCGCCGCGGTCAGCACTACCTGGGCGGTGCGGCCCTGGTCGGCCGCGATCGCCGCCAGCACGCCCGGCGCCGCGAGCAGCGCGCCCATGGTCGCAGCGCCGCCGATCTGGGCGCGGTGGCGCGGCATGCCGGTGTCGTCGAGGGTGTACGCGAGAATCTCGTCGGTCTCGGCCCGTTCCGCCCAGCCGAGCCGCGCGGCCGGTGTCAGGTCGGCGCGGGCGAGCCAGGCCACGAGGACGCCGGTCAGCACGATGAGGGTCAGGGCGATCGCGGTCGACCAGGGCCGGATGAGACCCACGCCGGCCGCGTGCAGCGCCACCACGGCGGCGACTCCGGCGCGGGACAGCGCGGCCCGGGGGTCGGCGGCGGCCACGGCGGCGACTCCGTACCCGACCGTGACCGCGCCGCCGATCAGCAGCGGCGACCACCAGGGCAGGCCGAAGGCGGCCGGGGCGGCGATCGTGGCGAGCGCGACGCACACCGCGCTGACGTCGTACCGGGCCGGGCGAGGGAGGGCCGTGGTGGCGGCCACGGCGATGATCAGCAGGGCGACCGGGGCCTGCCACGCACCGGGCGGCGCGCTGTCCGGGTAGCCGCTGACGTCGGATGCCCAGATCGGGCCCGGGGCGGCGATGATCCGCAGGCCGTCGGCCACCGCCTGCCAGCCGGCGATCGCGCCGACGACGAGACCGGCCAGGCCCACGCCGCGGACCGGGCCGCGGCGCCAGTCCTCCGGCAGCGCCCGTACGCCGAAAGCGACGATCAGCACCACGACGGCCCCGACGGCGAGCGGCGCGTCCGGGAAGGCGAGAGCCGTCACCCGGGCGAGCGCGCCGCAGACCGCCACGGTGGCCGCCGCGGCCGCGATGTCCGGGCCGTCGAGCATCCGGTCCGCACGCCGGCCGTTGTCCAGTGACTTGGCGAAGAACAGCAGGCCGGCGGCGACGAGCAGGAGCGCGCCGACCCAGATGTCGGCCGCCGTCGAACCCGGCGAGAGCAGCGCGGCCATGGCGAGGGCGACCGCGCCGAGCCCGGCCCCGGCGGTCATCGGCAGGCTGATCTCGCGGCGCGCGACCTGGAAGACGGCCGCGTACGTGAGGGTGCCCGCCACGGCGAGGAAGCCCAGGGCCAGCGCGGGCACCGTGACCGCCTCGGTGGCCGGGGGCCCGCCGCCGGGGTCGTTGACGGCGAGCACGGCCGTCGTCACGGCACCGGGGATGGCCAGGGCGGCCGCTCCGGAAGCCCAGTCGCCGACCAGCCATGCGTACAGGCGTACCGGAATCTGCCGGGCAGCGACCGCGACCATGACGCCCGCCCCGGCCAAGGCGGTGAGGACCGCGGCGGTGAGCCACGACGCGCTCAGCGCGGCGCCGAAACCGAAAAGGCCGACCACCCCGGCGGCGGCGATGTGCGCGACGGCGACCCGGCGGGTCGGCGCCAGGAGGCCCGCGGCGCCGATGCCGATCGCGGCGACGACCAGCGGCCAGGGGGCCTCGGACCAGGGGAGAGCCAGCGAGGCGGGCACGGCGAGCGCGGTCAGCGCGACCCCGGTGACGGCCCCCTCGCGGCGATATTCGGCCGGCAGCGCGAGCGCGGCGGCGACGGTCAGCAGCAGGGCACTGAGCGCGAGCAGCCAGCCCGACTCACCCGCGGCCTCGGCGATCCGGCCCGCGTACGCGGCGGTGTCCGCGTTCCAGACCGGCCGGGCGGCCTGGACCGGCGCGAGGGCGGCGCGCAGGGCGTCGACCGCCACGAACAGGCCGATGAGGGTGAGGGCGCCGGCGGACGCGTACTGCGGGCCGCGGCGCACCTCGTCGGCCAGCATCCGGACGACCGCGCCGGTGACCGCGACCGCGGCAGCCGCGGCGGCGAGCGTCCACGCGGGCGATGCCACGTCCGCGATGCGGGCGCAGGCGGCGATGACCGACAGCGTCAGGACGGCCCCGGCGATGTTGCTGGCGGTGATCTGGTCCGTCAGCCGCGCGGCCGCCGAAGCGGTCACGGCGGCGAGGATCAGGATCAGCCCGGAGCGTACGGCGTCCGGCACGGCGTCGGCGGTCAGCAGCCCGGCGCCGGCGTACAGCAGGGCCCCGGCCGCGGCCACGCAGAGCAGGGTGAACGTCAGTTGCCGCAGCCAGCTCGCGGAGGGCGGGGACGCGGGCGGGGCGAGCGGCACGGAGCCCGCGGGCGGAGCATCGGCCGGACGCGGGCCCGGGAAGATGCGGGTCGGCAGCCAGCGCCGGCGCCGGCGGCCGGTCAGCCCGTCGATGATGAGATCGGGCTCCTCGGGCCGCGACTCGGGCCGGTCCGGCATGCCGTATGTGGCGTCGGCCGCGGCGGGATCGGCGGGCTCGGCCAGGACGTCCGGGTCGTAGGAACCCGGATCGGCCGGGTCGTGCCGGGTCTCGAAGTCCCGCGCGCCGATGTCGCGGGCGTCGGCCTCGGCGAGCGACTCGCGGTCGGCGACCACCGGCCGGCCCACCGGCCAGCGCGGCACCAGCCGCCCCTGACGGATCACGGTGGTGAGCAGCAGCAGGTCGATGAGGGCCACGGCGGTCAGCGCGACCGCCCATCCGGTCGGGCTCTCGACGACCGGGTACGCCAGCAGCGGCGGCACCGGCTGCACGGCGGCGACGGTGGCGTAGCGCGGGGCGGCCAGCCTTGTCATGCCCGCGTAGACGAACGCCGCGGCGGTCGTGATGAGCAGGGTGATGCCCAGGAAGACCGGGGACGGCACCGAGGAGCCGCCGAGCAGGGGGCTGCCGTGCAACGCGTACAGCGTCATCGGGAACAGGACCAGGCCGACGGCGGTCAGCGTCTCGGCGGTGGAGGTCAGGCCGCGCCGGGCGATCGCGGGCGCGGCCGCCAGGGCGATGCCGGTGCCGATCGCCAGGATGAAGGCGCGGCCGACCGCATTGCTGGCGGCGCCGGCGAAGACGACCGCCGCGACGCCCAGCACCAGGGCGCTGAGCCCCAGCAGGATGTTCTGCACCGACTTGGAGGAGGTCTCCGGCGGATGCGGCGGCGGGTGCTCCGGCGGCAGCGGCGCGACCCGGGGACGGCGCGGCGGCGGCATCGACCCCGCGGGCGGCGGCTCCTCGGTCGGCGGCGGGTCGTCGACGAGCATGGTCACGCCGTCGGTGGCCGCTCCGGGCGGCCCGGTGTACGGCGTGCCCGGCGGCGACCACGACGGCCTGCCCTCGGCGGGCGCCGCGGCCTCGGCGGGGCGCCGCCGCACCCGGCGGGTGGGCTTCGCCGAGGAGCGTTTCCGCTGCTGGTTGGCGTGCGCGAGGATGTCCCGCTGGAACTGGGCGGCCTGAATCTTGCTGGCGATGGTCGTGCGTTCCTTGGCCGCCGCCATGTCCCGGATCTTCAGTTCCGCGATCGACGCGTCGATGCGGGCCAGCTCCTCGTCGTAGCCCTCCGGCTCGTCAGCCTGCGCCACGGCACCTCCTAGACCCCGCCCCACCGAAGCATGCCTTCCGACACCTCATTAGAACAGTCCCAAGCGGGTCGAGATCAATGGAAACGGCCGCGAACCCGGCAGGTTCGCGGCCGCGGCCGGAAATCGGTCAGTCGTCAGAGGGCTGGTGTGGGCCGCCCCATGCCGCGATACTGCCAGCCCGCGCGCGCCCACAGGGCCGGGTCCAGGCAGTTCCTGCCGTCGATGACCCGCCTGCCGGCGACGACCTCGGCCAGCGCCTGCGGGTCGGCGTTGCGGAACTCCGCCCACTCGGTGAGCACGCACACCAGTTCGGCGCCGGCCACCGCGTCGGCCATGGATGTCTCGTACGCGAGCCCGGGCTGCACCGCCCGCGCGTTCTCCATGCCCTGAGGGTCGTACACGCGTACGTCGGCGCCGGCCTTGGCGAGGGTGGCGGCGACGGCGAGCGCGGGCGCGTCGCGTACATCATCGGAATTGGGCTTGAAGGCGGCGCCGAGCACGGCGATGCGGGTGCCGGAAAGGTCCGGGCCGGCCGGGCCGGACCGGCGCCCGAGCAGTTCCGCGGCGAGCTGCAGGACCCGGGTACGGCGGCGCTGGTTGATCAGATCGACCTCGTGCAGGAAGCGCAGCGCCTCGCCGGCCCCCAGCTCCTGGGCGCGGGCCTGGAACGCGCGGATGTCCTTGGGCAGGCAGCCGCCGCCGAAGCCGACGCCGGCCTGCAGGAAGCGGTTGCCGATCCGCGGGTCGTAGCCGATCGCCTTGGCGAGCTGGGTGACGTCCCCGCCGGCCACCTCGCAGACCTCGGCCATCGCGTTGATGAAGCTGATCTTGGTGGCCAGGAACGCGTTCGCGGCGACCTTCACGAGTTCGGCGGTGGCGAAGTCGGTGACCACCAGCGGCACCTCGCGGTCCTCGGTGGCCGCCAGGTCGAAGACGCCCTTGTGGGCCGCGTACAGCATGCCGTTGGACCACTCGGTCTTCACGCCGACCACGATGCGGTTGGGGCGCAGCACGTCCTCGACGGCGAAGCCCTCCTGCAGGAACTCCGGCGACCACGCCACCTCGACGCCCAGTTCCGGGTCGGTGTGCTTGGCCACGAGCTGCTCGACCCATTCGGCCGTACCGACCGGGACGGTGGATTTGCCCACGATCAGGGCGCGGCGCTTCAGGTGCCGGGCCAGGTTCGTGACCGATGTCTCCACGTACGCGAGATCGGCGCCCATGCCGTCCCCCCGCTGTGGCGTGCCCACGCAGATGAAGTGCACGTCGGCGAAGTCCGCGACCTGCTCGTAGGAGGTCGTGAAGCGCAGCCGCCCGGACGCCAGGTTGCCCCGCAGCAGCTCGTCGAGCCCCGGCTCGTGGAACGGCACCTGCCCGGCGCTCAGCTTGGCGATCTTGGCCTCGTCCACGTCGAAGCCCAGCACCTCGTAGCCGAGCTCGGCGAAGCAGATGGCGTACGTCGCACCGAGGTAGCCCGTACCCAGGAACGCCAGCCGCGGCCGGGAGGCGCCGGAGGGCACCTCGACCTCGGGAAACGCGGGTACGGTCTGCGTGGTCGGGTACGGGATGGTCACGCTGTGTACTCCAGTCGCACGGGGCGCAGTGTGGGGGAATCCGGCGCCGGAACGTGGCAAACACCTTCTCACGGCGCCGCCCATTTAGCCCGACCGCCGTCGGTCGGACCGCTGTCCATTGCCGTCGTCAACCGGACCGCTGTCCATCGCCGTCCGGAGCGAGGATAGTGCGCGTACCCTACGCGTCGGTAACATAAGCGGGGAGCCGTAGAGAAGGGGCCACAGTTGATGTCTGAGTTCGACGTCTACCAGCTGCCGGAAGACCACGAGACGATCCGCGCGGCCGTACGCGAGATCTGCGACGCGCGCGTGGCGCCGAACGCGGCCGAGGCGGACGAGACCGGAGAGTTCCCGAAGGCGTCCTACGACGCCCTGCGCTCGGCGGACTTCCACGCACCACACATCCCGGCCGAGTACGGCGGCGCGGGCGCCGACGCCCTCGCCACGGCCATCGTGATCGAAGAGGTCGCCCGGGCCTGCGCCAGCTCGTCGCTGATCCCGGCCGTCAACAAGCTCGGCACGATGCCACTGATCCTGGCCGGCTCGCACGAACTGAAGGAGCGCTACCTCACCCCGGTCGCATCCGGCGAGGCGATGTTCTCGTACTGCCTGTCGGAGCCGGAAGCGGGCAGCGACGCCGCATCGATGACCACCCGAGCGGTTCGCGAAGGCGACTACTGGGTGCTCAACGGCGTCAAGCGCTGGATCACCAACGCGGGCGTGTCGGAGTACTACACGGTGTTCGCCGTGACCGACCCGACCGCCCGCTCCAAGGGCATCTCGGCCTTCGTGGTCGAGAAGTCGGACGAAGGCGTCAGCTTCGGCGCACCGGAGAAGAAGCTGGGCATCAAGGGCAGCCCCACCCGCGAGGTCTACTTCGACAACGTGCGCATCCCACTGGACCGCATGATCGGCGCGGAAGGCACCGGCTTCGCGACGGCGATGAAGACCCTGGACCACACCCGCGTGACGATCGCGGCCCAGGCGATCGGCATCGCCCAGGGAGCCCTGGACTTCGCCCTCGGCTACGCCAAGGAACGCAAGCAGTTCGGCAAGTCGATCGCCGACTTCCAGGGCCTCCAATTCATGCTGGCCGACATGGGCATGAAGCTCGAGGCGGCGCGCCAGCTGACGTATGTGGCGGCCGGCAAGAGCGAGCGTGGGGACGCGGACCTGACGTACTTCGGCGCGGCTGCCAAGTGCTTCGCGTCGGACGCGGCCATGGAGATCACGACGGACGCGGTGCAGATTTTGGGCGGGTACGGCTACACCCGGGACTATCCGGTCGAGCGCATGATGCGCGACGCGAAGATCACCCAGATCTACGAGGGTACGAACCAGGTGCAGCGGATCGTGATGGCTCGGCAGCTCTTGAAGGGCTGACTCCGGGACGTTTCCAGGATCAGGGCCATGATCAACTGGCGGTCGACCCTTCGGGCGGTCGCGGGTTGTTCGTGGCCCTTTTCGGTTGGCGTGCGGGGGTCATCGGTACAACGCAATCCGGCCCCCGGTGCCGTGGACGAAGGCATCCTTGGTCCTAAAGCCATGTGTGACCACTTCGGCGAGTTGGGTGCCGTTGCCGAGTCGGCTGGTGGCAGTGGCCGTCTCGCTTGAGGCCACGAGTGTTGCGCGGGAGGCCCAGACCAGGGATGCCGTGTGGACAGTTCCTGAAGAGCCGGCCCGCTATCACGGGACGATGGAGTCTGCGGCGGCGTAGTTCGACCACCAACCCTCGTGCCGATGTTTGACGAGGTCGCCACCGAACCGGGTGAGTAGCACATAGTCGCCGTTGAGAACCAGAACCGCGTCCTCAGGTCCGGTATCGAGCACGCGACGGACAACCGTGAGCATGTTGGGAACCTTCCATTGCGGCTCTGCTTCCTTGTCCATCCGGAAGGTCACCGACACGTAAGCCTCCGGCTCCCACTCCCATGGGCCGCTGTCTGACTCGATGTCGAAGTATCCGTTCCGCCCGGCCGATACGAAGACAGCGAACCCGAGACGTTCGTCGAGGTTCACCGAGAGCGGTGATTCCGTCCCGGCAGGCCGCTCGTCCGGGTCGGGCAGCGCCCGTGCTGCGACCTGCTCGACCGGCGCGGTTCCGGCAAGAGTCAGTCGGTACTCAATCGCCATGGTTTTGAACGTTCTCTCGGTTGATGGGGAACTGGACGATATCGCCGTCCGCAGTGACGACCTTGACCTCTTTGAGTCCTGGTATCGGCCAGTCGGCGAATTGCTTCTGCAGCGCGGACACGTCGCCACGCCAGTCCGCAAGGTTCACCACCACTCGTTGCGTCTGCTTCCTCTCGACGACCTTCTCCTGGACTTCGCCCCAGATGCCCCGCACGCTCTTGGTGGGCCTGGTTGGCGAGTAGCAGTCGAACACCCTGCCCTCGAGAAGGTAATCCGGACGCGAGGTGGCTTTGCCGATGTCTCCGGTATCGAAGCGCGCCTGGGCGACTTCAGCTGAAGTGGGGTTCTGCTTGATGCGGAAGCCGCCGTCAGCCAAGACCGCGGCAGTGGTGTTCTCCTGCTCGATGGAGCGGCGTGTCTGGACATCTTCGGCCGGGTTGATGCGAGTCGGGTGGCCGTCGGGTGTGCCGCCCGGCTCACCCGTCATATGAGTGAGCAATGGGTCGGTCTGCGGGCCCTGCGCGCCGACTGTCGCGCTGCCAGCCCCCGGCCGACCCGCTTGGGCGGCCAAGGCGGTTACTTCCTGTGCCTCGTGGACGCTGTGCGCGGCGGCGGGAGTTCCGCGGGGTCGCGATGACGGGTGGCCGGCCTGCTCGCCTCCGCCGTCGCCGTGGCCGCGAGTTCTTCCTGGCACGAATTCACCACCCCCCGGAGCGTCTTCGCGAATCGAGTGGAGGCTATCAACACTGCGCAGCAGGGGAAGATCTTCGGTGACCGCTAGTCGTCGGGCCGCTCGGGAAAGAACGAGCGGCGCGGTATCGACCAGGTCAGAGAAGGCGGGTGGTTTCGTCGTCGGTCGGGTGAGGGGGTGCCGGCAGGGTGAGTGGCCGGGTGTCGTCCGCCGCTTCGTCGGCGGGCCGCTCCAAATTGGCCACCGTCGACGTCTTACTCGCCTGCGTCTTCGCCTCGCCCGGCGTCTCTTCCTGCGCTGCCACGGCGGTGAGCCGGGTGGTCGGGTCCTGGGCCGGATCCGGGCGTTCCTCGCCGAGGATCGACATCGACTTGGTCGTCTCCTCCCCGGCCGGCTTCGACGCCGCGGCCGCCGAATTCGAAGCCGCGGCCGCCGGACTCGACGCCGCGGCCGCCGGCTTCGACGCCGTGGGCGCCGAATTCGTCGGCTTCAACGCCGTAGCCGCCCCGTTCGCCGGAGCAGTAACTGCCTCGGCGACCGGTGCCAGCACGGTCGTCTTTTCGTCGGCCGCCGTCCCACCCGGGATCCCCAGAACCTGGGTGCGGTCGCCCGGGATCTCCGCCCGGATCACCTGAGTCTTCTCGCCATCCGCAGAGATCTCAGCGGTGACCGGCGCGAGCACCGTCGTCCGCTCCTCCGACGCGGCGACGTCCCGGGTCGGCTCATCCGGGAACAGCGCCGCCAGCAACGTCGTCTTCTCTTCGTCGTCGGCAGGCCGCCTCTGATGGGGAACAGCCGGCGCCGGGGCGAAGACCGTCGTCGGTTCCGCGGCCATCGGCATGCCCGGTGCGGTCGCTGCGCCGCGGGCTCGGCCGAGGGTGCCGATCAGGACCACCTGGGGTGGTTCGTAGCCTGCCCAGCGGCGGGCGCTCAGGGCTGTGCACACCAGCGGCACCGCGAGCAGCAACGCCAGCCCGTACCCCGGGGTGCTGACGTTGAAGCCGTCCTTGGTCACGTCTGCCGGCCAGACGCTCGCGTAGGACGAAGGGGAAACGCGGGCCCAGGCGCCGACCCCCAGGAAGGTCAGGCCCGTCAGGAGCGGTCCGGAGGGGGAGATCGGGGCGAAGAGGAGGATTCCGTACGCCGCCCCGGCCAGCAACAGCAGCAGCAGCCCTCCGACGGATTCGAGGCCGCCGTTGTCGCGGGCCCTTCCCGTCAGGTCCTGGTCGAAGCCGACGCCGCAAAGGATCCATGCTGCCGGGGCCAGGATGAGGGCGTACAGGATCGAGCGAAGATGGCGCACGCGTGGACCGTACCCGGAGGCGGCAACCGCGAGGAATTAACGTAACGGGCATGAGTGACCAGCCGGTGGGGCGGCCCACCTCGCACTCGCGCGTCACGTTGAGCCGGATCATGAGCGCGATCGATGTCAACCTGTACGGCACCGTGCACGGCGGCGTCCTGATGAAGTTCGTCGACGACGTGGCCGGTGCGGCGGCCGCGCGGCACAGCGGCGGGACCGCGGTCACCGCCGCGATCGACGAGATCGTGTTCGTCGAGCCGGTGCACACGGGCGACCTGGTGCATGCGTATGCGCAGGTGAACTGGGCCGGGAGTACCTCCATGGAGGTGGGCGTACGGCTGACCGCGGAGCGGTGGGACACGGCCGGCGGCGATCCGATCACCGTGGCGACCGCCTACCTGGTCTTCGTCGGTGTCGACGTGTCCGGTCAGCCGCGGCCGGTGCCGCCGGTCCTGCCGGAGACCGCGGAGGACGAGCGGCGCTTCCGCGAGGCCATCATCCGTCGCGAGCACCGCCTGGCCCGCCGCAAAGCCATTCAAGACGCGCGGCTGAAGGACCATTAAGGTGGCGGCATGAGTACGGGCACAGTGTTGTGGACCCCTCCGGCGGACGCCATCGAAACCTCCCGGATGGGGCGGTTCATGACCTGGCTGCGCGCCGAGCGGGGTGTCGAGGTCGACGACTACGCCGGATTGTGGGACTGGTCCGTTACCGATCTGTCCGGGTTCTGGCGGGCGATCTGGGACTATTTCGAGGTCATCGCCCACGACGAGCCCAGCGCGACGCTCGCCGACGCGAAGATGCCGGGGGCGCGGTGGTTCCCCGGTGCCACGCTCAACTATGCCGAGCACGTGCTGCGCATGCCCGGCCTCGGCGACGACGATCCGGTCGTCATCGCGTACTCGCAGAGCCGGGAGCCGGTCACCCTCACCGCCCGGCAGCTGCGCGACCAGGTCCGGAGGGTCGCCGCCGGGCTGCGCCGGCTCGGTGTCGGCGCGGGCGACCGGGTGGCGGCCTACGCGCCGAACATCCCCGAGACGTACGTGCTCATGCTCGCGA
This sequence comes from Actinoplanes sp. NPDC051475, assembly GCF_040689425.1. NCBI lineage: Bacteria > Bacillati > Actinomycetota > Actinomycetes > Micromonosporales > Micromonosporaceae > Actinoplanes > Actinoplanes sp. NPDC051475. The sequence continues at coordinate 207,843 of NZ_JBFAZZ010000004.1, read as the reverse complement.
CCGCGAGCCTCGGCGCGATCTTCTCCTCGTGCGCACCGGAGTTCGGTTCCCGCAGCGTGATCGACCGGTGGACGCAGATCGAGCCGCGGGTGCTGGTCGCGGTCGACGGCTACCGGTACGGCGACAAGGCGATCGACCGGCGCGCCGAGGTGGCCGCCATCCGGGACGCGCTGCCGAGCGTCGAGCACCTGATCACCATCCCGTACCTGGGCGACCAGGGGGATTGGGACGGCCTCGACGGTGACGACCCGCTGACCTTCGCCGCGGTCCCGTTCGACCACCCGCTCTACGTCCTCTACTCCTCCGGGACAACCGGGCTGCCGAAGCCGATCGTGCACGGCCACGGCGGCATCCTGCTCGAGCACCTCAAGATGCTTGCCCTGCACCACGACCTCGGCCCCGGCGACCGCTTCCTCTGGTTCACCACGACCGGCTGGATGATGTGGAACTTCCTGGCTTCCGGGCCTGCCGTCGGCTCCGCGATCGTGCTCTTCGACGGCAACCCCGGGCACCCCGACCTGGGAGAGCTGTGGCGGCTGGCCGCCGACGCCGGCGTGACTTTCTTCGGTACGTCCGCACCGTTCATCCTGGCCTGCCGCAAAGCCGGGGTGCAGCCGCCGGCGAACGTCATCCGCGGCGTCGGCTCGACCGGGGCGCCGCTGCCGCCGGAGGGTTTCCGCTGGATCTACGAGGTGCTGGGGGACCGGCCGCAGCTGCAGTCGCTGTCCGGCGGCACCGACGTGTGCACCGGCTTCGTCGGCGGCGCGCCGCTGTTGCCCGTCACCGAGGGCGTGATCTCGTGCCGGGCCCTGGGCGCGCGGGTCGAGGCGTTCGATCCCGAGGGCAAGCCGGTCATGGGGCAGCTCGGTGAGCTGGTCATCACGGCGCCGATGCCGAGCATGCCGGTCGGTTTCTGGAACGACGCGGACGGGCGGCGCTACTTCGAGGCGTACTTCGACGTGTTCCCGGGGGTGTGGCGGCACGGCGACTGGATCACCATCGGCGAGGACGGCACCTGCGTCATCACCGGCCGGTCCGACGCCACCCTCAACCGTGGCGGCGTGCGGCTGGGCACCGCCGAGTTCTACTCCGTGGTCGAGAGCATCGACGAGGTCGTCGACTCGGTCGTCGTCCACCTCGACGAGCAGGACGAGCTGCTGCTGTTCGTGGTGCTCGCCGAGGGTCTCGAGATGGACGACGGGCTGCGCGACCGGATCAGGCGCGAGCTGCGTGCGGCGCTCTCGCCGCGGCACGTTCCCGACGAGATCCATCAGGTACGGGCGGTGCCCCGCACCCTGTCGGCGAAGAAGCTGGAGGTGCCGGTGAAGCGGATCCTCACCGGCACGCCGGCCGACCGGGCGGCGGCGAAGGGAGCGCTGGCCAACCCGGAGTCCCTCACGGCCTTCGAGGAGTACGCCGCTAGGCGAGGGTGAGCGTGACGTTCTCCGAGGCGACCCGGTTCCCCATCGTCGACCGGTCCAGGTTCGCGCACAGCACGATGCTGGCGCCGGCGTACAGCGGCGCCAGCAGCCAGTCCGCCGGGTCGGCGTAGGCGGCGGCGTCGATCAACACCCGGCCGCCCGGCTCGATGCCGAGCTCGGCCGCCCGGGCGACCGCCGCGGCGGAGACGTCCCGGTGGGTGGCCTCGCCCAGCGCCGTGTCGTCCACGCCCACCGGCTGGTACGGCCGGAAGTGGTCGCCGTAGCCGCGGACCTCCACCGTGTAGTCCACGAACCCGGCGGGGAGCGGCCGCAGTGGCATGGCCAGCGGCAGCAGGCCGGTCGCGTATCGGTCCCCGGCCGGCCATGTGGCGGCCGCCTCTACGGTGCCCGGCCACGCGAAGAGGGCGTCCACCGGTTGCGGGTTCTGCGGCACCGACAAGCCGGCCGTCCAGGTGCCGAGCAAGATGGCTGCCGTCTGCCAGTGCGGGGGCAGCAGCACCGCGGCCGAGTCGCCCGGGCCGAGGCCGGCACCGTCCACGAGGAGGTTGGCAGTCTTGGCGACCCAGTTGTCCATCGTGGCGCCGGACAGCTCCGTGCGGTCGCCGGTCGTGTCGTCGTACCAGGTCAGCAGGGGGATGGTCGGATCCTTGCGTACCGCCGCCGCGAGGGCTGCCGGAATCGTCTCGTTCATCGGTTCCGACGATAGTCGGATTACTGACAGTGATGAACGGGTATCGGGTGGCATCACCCCGGGAAAGTCCACCTGACCAAGAGGTGTCGCGGGGCGTCGCGGTCGACACGGCAGGCATCGAGCGGCGTACCCTTGCCAGTGGTCTGGCCCACAGATGTGAGGAGTTGCCACGTGACCGCCGGTCGCAAGCCCCGAGTTCTCGTCGACGCCACCAGCGTCCCCGCCGATCGAGGCGGGGTGGGGAGATACGTCGACGGCCTGCTCGGTGCCCTCGGCGCGATGGGCTCCGACCGGATCGATCTCGTCGTGGTGGCGCAGCGTTCGGATGCGGAGCGTTACTCCCGGATGCTTCCCAGCGCCGAGGTCATCGCCGGGCCGGCCGCCGTCGCGCACCGCCCCGCCCGCCTGGCCTGGGAGCAGACCGGCCTGCCGCTGCTCGCCCAGCAGGTCGGCGCCCAGGTGCTGCACTCGCCGTTCTACACCTGTCCGCTGCGGGCGGGTTGCCCGGTGACCGTGACCGTGCACGACGCGACTTTCTTCACCGAGCCGGAGCATTACGACAACACGCGGCGCACGTTCTTCCGCAGCGCCATCAAGACCTCGCTGCGCCGGGCCGCGCGGGTCATCGTGCCCAGCAAGGCGACCCGCGACGAGCTGATCCGGCTGCTCGACGCCGATCCGACCCACATCGACGTGGCCTATCACGGCGTCGACCAGGGCGCCTTTCACGCGCCCAGCGACGAAGAGAAGGCGCGGGTCCGCGCGCGGCTCGGCCTCGGCAACTCGGGCTACGTGGCCTTCCTCGGCGCCAAGGAGCCGCGCAAGAACGTGCCCAACCTGATCCGCGGCTGGGCCCGTGCGGTCGCCGACTGGCCGCGCCCGCCCGCGCTGGTCATCGCCGGTGGCCAGGGCCACGACGACGACATCGACCGGGCAGTGGCCGAGGTCCCGTCGCACCTGCGGCTGCTGCGTCCCGGCTACCTGCGGTACGCGGACCTGCCCGGCTTCCTCGGCGGCGCGCTGGTGGCCTGCTACCCGTCCTTCGGCGAGGGCTTCGGCCTGCCGATCCTCGAGGCGATGGCCTGCGCCACGCCGGTGCTGACCACGCCCCGGCTGTCCCTGCCCGAGGTCGGTGGCGACGCGGTGGCGTACACGACCGAGGACGCGGACCGGATCGCCACGGACCTCGCCGACCTGCTGCACGACGAGCCGCGCCGGCTCACCCTCGCCAAGGCGGGCTTCGACCGGGCCAAGGAGTTCACGTGGGCGTCCAGCGCCGAGGTGCACGTCGCGACCTGGAACCGCGTGGCGCCCTGATGGTTCGTTACACTGCGTGCGCATGAGTGAGAATCGGGGCGGGCTGTACGCCGTCATTCCCGCAGGTGGCAGTGGTACCCGTCTATGGCCGCTGTCGCGCGCCGGTCACCCCAAGTTCCTGCACCTGCTGACCGGCACGGACGCGTCGCTGCTCCAGGCGACGGTGACCCGGCTGCTGCCCCTCGCCGACCCGTCCCAGGTGTTCATCGTCACGGGCGTGGCGCACGCCGCGGCCGTGGCGCGCCAGCTCACCGCCGTACCCGAGGAGAACATCCTCGTCGAGCCGTCGCCGCGCGACTCGTGCGCGGCCATCGCCCTGGCCGCGGCCGTGATCGCCCGGCACGAGCCGGAAGCCGTCATGGGTTCCTTCGCGGCCGACCACCTCATCGCGGACGGCGCGCGCTTCATCGGCGTGCTGAGGCAGGCGATGGAGGGCGCCCGCAAGGGCCTGCTCATGACGCTCGGCATCACCCCCACCCGTCCCGAGACCGGCTACGGCTACGTCCAGTGCGGCGGCCCGGTCGGCGAGGGTGCGGTCCTCGCGGTCGAGGAGTTCAAGGAGAAGCCCTCGTTCGAGGTGGCCGAGGGCTACGTCAAGTCGGGCAACTACCTGTGGAACGCCGGCATGTTCGTCTGGCGCGTCGACGTGTTCCTCGCCGAACTGGCCCGCCAGCAGCCGCAACTGCACGCGGGCATCTCCCGCATCGCGCAGGCCTGGGACTCTTCGGCCCGCGAGGAGGTGCTCGGCGAGGTGTGGCCGACGCTGCCACGGATCTCCGTCGACTACGCGGTGATGGAGGGCGCGGCGGCGGCCGGCCGGGTCGGTACGGTCCCCGGCGACTTCGGCTGGAACGACGTCGGCGACTTCCACACCCTCGGCGAGGTGCTCGCGGCGGACCAGGCGGGCAACGTCGTGGTCGGCAAGGAGGGACTCGCCAAGCCCGGCGTGATCCTGCGCGAGACGGAGAACTTGGTGGTCGTGCCCAACTCGGGACGGCTCGTGGCGGCGCTCGGGGTCCGCGACCTCATCGTGGTCGACACGCCCGACGCGGTGCTGGTCTGCCCCCGGGACCGGGCCCAGGAGGTCAAGTCGATCGTCGACGAGCTCAGGGACAAGGGCGAGATCAGCTACATCTGAGCACTACAGCCTGGTGAAGGCGGGCGCGAGTTGCTGCACTACGCCGCCGGCCAGCGGTGACGGCAGCGTGTCCGCGGTGAACCACGCCAGATCCGCCGACTCGTCGCTGATCTGCTCCACCGCTCCCGCCGGGCACACGGCGAGGAAGCGGACGTCGTAGTGCCACGAGGCCTCGGCCGGCTGCCCGTCGGCCGGGGCGCAGCGCACCGCGTGCACATCCACGTCGATCGGATCGGGATCCAGGCGCAGCCCGGCGATGCCCGACTCCTCCGTCGCCTCGCGCAGCGCGGCCGCCGCCAGGGTGGCGTCGCCGGGTTCGCAGTGGCCGCCGACCTGCATCCACAGGCCGAGCCGGCCGTGCAGGCACAGCAGCACGCGCCGTCGTTCGTCGACGATGAGTGCGCTGGCCGTGACGTGCCCCGGCCGGTGCGCCCGGGTCATCGCCACCGGGCCGGCCCGGAGCAGCTCGACCGTGCGCTTCCGCGCGACCGCGGCCGCTTCGGACGTGGGCTGCCACCCGGACAGGGCGCCGACGGCGTCGTCGAAGAGGGTCACCAGCATCGAGGTCACGGCCAGAGGTTGGGGACCGACAGCGGGTCCTTGATCGGCTTCTCGGTGAGCATGTCATCGGTCATCGACCGGCTACGCCGCCGGCTCAGACTGCGGGACACGGGCAGTTGCGGCCATCGGCGCCGGGCCCCCTGGCGGGTCACGCCTGCCGCCCGGCCCAGGGCTGGGTAGTCCGCCCCGTACTCCACCGCCCTGGTCGCAGCGACCTCGGCCAGGTGTGCCGCCTCGCGCTGCACTGCGGTGAGGCCGGCGAGGACGGCCAACCAGGCCTCCCGGCGCTGGTCACCGCTGAGGCCGACATCGTGAGGAGAGTCGGCGTCCGTCGAGGACCCGGCACGAGCCCAGGTCCAGGCCACCTGCTGGACGGCTTCCCGGAGAGCCTCATCGTGCTCGGTCATGGTCCATCACCTTGCTTGTGACAACAGTTGTTGTCCTAGACGATGCGCCCAGGCGAACCGAGCTGTCAACTAGGCCGCCCCGGAAACGGCGATGGTCGCGCCGGTGTCGTCGTAGGCCACCGCCGATGCCAAACCCTCCGCCGCCAGTGCCGACCGCAGCCGCTGCACGTCGGCGCCGAAGCGCATCAGGCCCGCCGGGCTCACGTCCGTGGCCACGCAGCGTAGCGTCTGGGGCGACGGCACCGCCACCGCGCCGTCGAGGCCGGCTGTCATGATCGCCCGCTGCACGGCCTCGGCGCTCGCGGGCTTGTCGGTGGCGGCGTCCGGCAGGGCGGCGGCCGTGCGCAGGCCTTCCGCGTGGGCTTCCGCCGTACCCAAGGAGAACATGTCGCTGGCAGCATCCCGCAGCAGAACCTCGGCGCCGGAGGTCTCCGCGGCGCCCGCGCCCGGGTAACCGCGCACCACAGCGACCGGAACCTGGTCGCACTTGCCCTTCACCAGCTCGCCGGCGGCGGCGAGCTCGTCGATCACGGCCATCTGGGTGAGGCTGAGCTCGTTGCCGTACGGGTCGATCTCGCCGCGGTGGTCACGGAACGGCTCGATCCCGGCCGCGCCCAGGGCCACGTCGGTGAGCCCGTTGCGCCATGTGCGGCCCATGGTGTCCGAGACGATGACGCCCACGTGCAGTCCGCGTGCGGCCAGGGCCGCGCGCAGCCGGCGCGCCGACTCGTCCGGCGACTCCGGCAGCAGCACGAGGTGGGTCTTGTCGACGTTGGACGCGTCGATGCCGGCCGCCGCCATCACGAACCCGTGGTGGGTCTGCACGATCGCGGTCGGGCCGCGGCGGGCCACGACCCGGCGGGTCTCGGCGGCCAGGGTCTGCGCCCGGGCGGCCTCGCGCTCGGGGCCGTCGGCGGGCACCTCGACCAGCCGGCCCTCCGCCTTGGACACGATCTTGCTGGTCACGACGAGCACGTCGCCGTCGCGCAGCCAGGGCGCGTTGCGGGTGATCAGCTCCGCCAGGTCGTCGCCGGCCGTCACGTCGCCGATGCCGCGCACCGGCAGGATCTCCAGCCCGTCCATCACACTGTGCCTCCTGCCGCTCCTGGCCGTTGCTTCCCTGCGGTGCAGTCGGTCATGCGACCCTTGCCAGCTCCAGCGCGGAGGCGACCATCGCCGACGTCGCCTCTTCGTCCTTCATCCACAGCGGCACCGCCCTCGTGCGTACGCCCTCGATCTCGGCGCCGGCGTCCACCGTGTCGACCAGCCAGCCGTCCAGGAGGCCTCCGCCGGTGCGGGCCGCGTACATTCCGCCCACGCCGGCCGCGCTGACCTCGACGCCGAGCGTGGCCAGGCAGCGGTCGGCCATGCCCCGCACGGGTGCCCCGCCGATGATCGGCGACACCCCGACGACCGGCGCCGGGCCGTCCGCCACCGCCTCCCTGAGCTGCGGTACGGCCAGAATCGGCGCGATCGACACCACCGGGTTGGACGGGGCCACGAGCACCACATCGGCCCCCGCCACGGCCTCCAGCACCCCCGCGGCGGGCTTCGCCGCCTCGGCTCCGACGAAGACGAACCGGTGCGTCGGCACCTCACCGCGGTAACGCACCCACCACTCCTGGAAGTGAATCGCCTTGCGCTCGCCCTCGACGTCCACCACCACGTGGGTCTCGAGCCGGTCGTCGGTGGCCGGCAGCAGATCGATGCCCGGCTGCCACCGCTCGCACAGCGCGGCGGTCACCTGGGACAGGGGATAGCCGGCGTTGAGCATCGTGGTGCGTACGAGATGGGTGGCGACGTCCTTGTCACCCAGGCCGAACCAACTGGGCTCGGCGCCGTACTTCGCCAGCTCCTCCTTGACGACCCAGCTCTCGCCCACCCGCCCCCAGCCGCGCTCGGGATCGGCCGCGCCGCCCAGCGTGTACATGACGCTGTCGAGGTCGGGGCAGATCTGGAGGCCGTGCATGCGCACGTCGTCGCCGACGTTCACCACCGCCGTGACGCCGGCTCCGATGCGCCGCGCGTGTGCGCGTACGCCCATCAGGAACCGGGCGCCGCCGATCCCCCCGGTCAGGACCACGATCCGCATCCGACCATCCTTGCGCACGGCCCGCCGGTCCGCGGCTCCCGGGGCACGGGTGTGATGCGGCTAGCATGGGCCGACCGCCCAGCCCCGCAAGATCAGGAGAGCAGCTGTGACCAGCACGCCGCCGCCGCCACAGCCCCTGTCGCCCGAGCCCCCGTCGTCCCAGCCCGCGTCCCGACCGGTCCTGCCGGTGATTCGTCCGCTGCGGGACCTCGCCGCGTACGCGTTCGTCGCCGCTCCGGCCGTCTGGCTCTTCGTGGCGATCATCCGGCTCGTCCCGTCCGGGGTGGGGCAGGACTTCCTCACCAGGGTGCAGAACAGCTTCTACAGCTACGTCAACGTCGAGACCATCGCGCTGCCGCTGGCGGCCGTGCTGCTCGCGACGCTGGTCGAGCCCCGCCACCGCCACGCGCGGCTGATCACCGTCGTCGCTCTGGTGGAGTACGCGGTGGCGGGCTTCTTCGCGGTCGTCTTCGGGTTCCTGATCGGCGTCGTGAAGATTGCCGGGTTCAGCATCCGGGTGGCGTTCGAGGAGCTTCTGGTACGTACGGCGTGGCTCGCGGTCTTCGCGGTCGCGGCATATGCGGTCTTCCTGATCTGGCGCACGCTGTTCCACACGCCGCGGCCCAAGCAGCAGCCCGGGGTGTACGGCCAGCCGCAGCAGCAGTGGGGGCAGCAGCAGCCGTACGGCCAGCCGGGCTACCCGCAGCAGCCTGGTCAGCCCGGTTTTCCGCAGCCTGGTCAGCCCGGTTTCCCTCAGCCAGGTCAGCCTGGATTCCCTCAGCCTGGATTCCCGCAGCCGGGTCAGCCCGGACAGCCGGGTCAGCCGCAGTCGGGTCAGTGGGGGCAGCCTGCTTGGGGGCAGCCGACCGCGCACCAGCCCACGGTGCAGCAGGGGTTCGTTCCGGCGACACCTCCTCCCGCTTCTGTGCCTCCGGCTCAGCAGGGTCCTGGAGTGCAGCCGGGTCCCGGCACGCCGCCGGGACCGTTCGCCCCGGCCCCCGGCCACCCGCACGGTGCCCCGTCCGCCTATGCCCCGCGGCCGGTTCAGCCGCACCAGCCGGCGTCGCCGCAGCCCCAGGGCGGCCCGGCAGATCCGACTCAGACACTGCCGGCCCGCGCGGACGACGAGGACCGCACCCGGATCGTCGGGGAAGAACCGCCGAAGGGCTGAGTGTCCCAGACCACTGCGCATCCTTCAGTCGCCTCAGGGCAGTCGCCCTCTTTCCGGCCTAGGCTGCACGGGTGGTAGCTGTGGACATTCCGCCGACCGAAGCCAGCATCCGCCGCGCCCTGAAGCGGGCCGCCGACGGCAGGGCGATCGACACCGACGAGGCGGCCGCCCTGCTTGCGGCCGAGGGTGGGCTCCTCGACGACCTGCTGACGATCGCCGCTGGCGTGCGCGACGCGGGGCTGCGTGAGGTCGGCCGGGCGGGCGTGGTCACGTATTCGAAAAAGGTCTTCATCCCGCTGACCCGCCTGTGCCGCGACCGATGCCACTACTGCACCTTCGCGACCGTGCCGCACCGGCTGCCCGCGGCGTTCCTCGAGCGTGACGAGGTCCTGGCCATCGCCCGCGAGGGTGCCGCGCAGGGCTGCAAGGAAGCGCTGTTCACCCTCGGCGACCGGCCGGAGGACCGCTGGCCGGCGGCGCGGCAGTGGCTCGACGAGCGCGGCTACGACTCGACCCTCGACTATGTCCGCGCCTGCGCGATCGCGGTGCTGGAGGAGACCGGGCTGCTGCCGCACCTCAACCCGGGCGTGCTGAGCTGGGCCGACCTGCAACGGCTCAAGCCGGTCGCGCCGAGCATGGGGATGATGCTGGAGACCACCGCGACGCGGCTCTGGTCCGAGCCGGGCGGCCCGCACTACGGCTCACCCGACAAGGAGCCGGCCGTACGCCTGCGGGTGCTCGACGACGCCGGCCGGGTCGGCGTGCCGTTCACCACCGGCATCCTCATCGGCATCGGCGAGACGCGCGCCGAGCGTGCCGACGCCATCTTCGCGATGCGGCGCACCGCCCGGGAGTACGGCCACATCCAGGAAGTCATCATCCAGAACTTCCGCGCGAAGCCCGACACGGCGATGCGCGGCATGCCCGACGCCGAACTGCGAGAACTCGCCGCGACCGTGGCGGTGAGCCGCATCATCCTGGGTCCGCGTGCCCGCGTCCAGGCTCCGCCCAACCTCATCGCGGGCGAGTACGACCTGCTGCTGCGCGCCGGCATCGACGACTGGGGCGGCGTGTCCCCGGTGACCCCCGACCACGTCAACCCCGAGCGCCCGTGGCCGCAGATCGAGCTGCTCCGCGAGATGTCGGCGAGGTCCGGCTTCGAGCTGCGCGAACGGCTGACCGTCTACCCGGAGTACATCCGGCGCGGCGAGGGCTGGCTCGACCCACGCCTGGCCGCCCACATCGCGGCGCTCGCCGAGCCCTCCGGCCTGGCGCGGGAGGACGCGATGCCGGCCGGCCTGCCGTGGCAGGAGCCCGACGACGCGTACGCGGGGGGCCGCACCGACCTGTTCGCGACCATCGACACCGAGGGCCGGACCGGCGACCGTCGCGGCGACTTCGACTCGGTCTACGGCGACTGGGCGGAGGTGGCCGCGCACGTCAGCGCCGACGCCGCCGAGCTGGCCGGGTCCGGCGTGGCGGCGCAGGTTCCCGCCGCTGGGCGGATCGAGACCGAGGTCCTGGCCGGGCTGCGGCTCGCCGCCGATGACCCGGCCCGGTTGCTGCTGCCGGAGCACGAGGACAAGGCCATGGCCCTGTTCCGCGCGGACGGCTCGGCGCTGGACGAGCTCGCCCGCATCGCCGATGACCTGCGCCGCGAGGTCAACGGCGACGACGTCACGTACGTGGTGAACCGCAACATCAACTTCTCCAACGTCTGCTACGTGGGGTGCCGCTTCTGCGCCTTCGCCCAGCGGGAACGGGACGCGGACGCGTACAGGCTGTCGGTCGAGCAGGTCGCCGACCGGGCCGAGGAGGCGTGGCGCGACGGTGCCACCGAGGTCTGCATGCAGGGCGGCATCGACCCCAAGATGCCCGTCACCGCGTACGCGGACCTGGTGCGAGCGGTGAAGCAGCGCGTACCGGGCATGCACGTCCACGCCTTCTCCCCGATGGAGATCGTCACCGGCGCGGCGAAGGCGGGTGTGTCCGTACGCGACTGGCTCACCGAGTTGCGCGACGCCGGCCTCGACACGATCCCCGGCACCGCCGCGGAAATCCTCGATGACGACGTGCGCTGGGTGCTGACCAAGGGCAAGTTGCCGGCGGCCACCTGGATCGACGTGGTGACCACGGCCCACCAGGTCGGCATCCGCTCCAGCTCGACCATGATGTACGGCCACGTCGACCATCCCCGCCAGTGGCTCGGCCACTTCCGGGTCCTGGCCGGCGTGCAGGACGTGACCGGCGGCTTCACCGAGTTCGTGGCACTGCCGTTCATCCACACCAACGCACCGATCTATCTGGCGGGCATTGCGCGTCCCGGGCCGACCTGGCGGGAGAACAGGGTCGTGCACGCGATGGCGCGCATCCTGTTGCACGGCCGTATCGACAACATTCAGTGCTCGTGGGTGAAGCTGGGCGACGAGGGCACGATCGCGATGCTCAACGGCGGGTGCAACGACCTGGGCGGCACGTTGATGGAGGAGACCATCTCGCGGATGGCGGGATCGGAGCACGGTTCGGCGCGGACGGTCGCGGAGCTGAAAGAGCTCGCCGCCGCAGCGGGCCGGCCGGCGGCGCAGCGCACCACCGTCTACGGCCGCCACTGACGCCGGCCGCCGCGGTCGCCACATCCGGCGGCCTGACGGGTTCCTAGAGTGCGGCCGGGGCAGCTTTTTGGGACAAGATCCGACCGTTCGTGCCCGGCTGTACCCCCGGCCCCCTGGTCGCAAGGTTACAAATTGGGGTAATTTGGACGCGACGCGCCGACTGTGCGTTACCTCTCGGCGGCTCAGAGAGATAGGGCTGGAACGGGACCGTGAGGTGGCGACGGCGCCTCGGGATAACGGGCCTATTTATCAGGTTCGGCTTGACGACGCACGTCTTACACGCGTGTAATTTCGGGTGGGGTTGTGGGAAAGGTGCGCCGCGAACCGCGCATTTCCCGCAAGAAACACGCCGCGTGCGTGGGGGGTCAGCGCTGGCATCGCTGCCGGCGCGGAAAAGGAGGCACGCCGATGGAAGCGCAGGTAGAGGGAGTTGACCTGCTCGGGGACGCGCCCGAGTGGCAGGAGCGGGCGCTGTGCTCGCAGACCGATCCAGAGGCATTCTTCCCGGAGAAGGGCGGATCGACCCGCGAGGCGAAGCGCATCTGCGGTCGCTGCGACGTGAAGGGGGAGTGCCTCGAGTACGCCCTCGGTCACGACGAGCGGTTCGGCATCTGGGGCGGTCTTTCCGAGCGGGAGCGACGCAAGCTCAAGCGCCGGGTGGCGTGAGCGGCGGCTCTCGTGCGACGCCGGGGGGCCGTCCTACGAGAGTTCGTCGGGATCCACGCCGAGCAGGTTGGCTACCTGCTCGATGATCACATCGTGGACGAGGTCGGCGAGGTCCTCGCGGTCCATCGCCCGGAATTCCAGCGGCCGCCGGTAGAGCACGATCCGCGGCGGCAGCTCCTGGCGTCCGGGCCGGCCCGGCAGCAGGCGGGCCAGCGGCACCTCGCCGTCCTCGAGCACGTCGGAGTCGTAGACGTTGAGTTCCGGCGGCACGTCCTCGACCGCGAACTCCACGCCGGCCAGCTCCTTGGCGTACCGGCGTTCCAGGCTCTCGACCGTGTCGAGCACGAGATCGTCGAAGATCTCCGCCTTGGTCCGGGCGAGCGGGACGGTCGCCGGGACGAGCCGGCCGCGGAGCCCGCGGCCGTGCCTGTCACGGCGGGCGGGACGGCCCGGTCCGGGGGTACGCGCGGCCCGGCCGGGATCGGATCCGGCCCGGCGACGGTCGGGACTGGTGGTCACGCGGCCAGCCTAGCCCCCGCCGAGCGTCGTACGTGGTCAGGCTGAGTCGGCCGCGTTTCGTCACCGGGAATTCGCCCCAATGGGACGGCGTGTCGGAGCGCCATGTCGAAATCGTGATGCTTGGTGGGTCGGCGTGTCGCGCCAGCATCGGCCCCGCGCGAGCGTGCTTAGAGATAACGTGCCGCCGTGAGGTCCCCACGGCGCTGCTCCCGCAACGGCTGTCCCCGACAGGCGGTCGCCACCCTGACCTACGTCTACAGCGATTCGACGGCCGTGGTGGGTCCGCTGGCGGCGTTCGCCGAGCCGCACACGTACGACCTCTGCGAACCCCATGCGCGCAGCCTCACCGCGCCCCGGGGGTGGGAACTGGTCCGCCACGACGGCGACTTCGCGCCCCCGCCGCCCACGACCGACGACCTGGTCGCCCTGGCCGACGCCGTTCGCGAGGCGGCCCGCCCGGCCCCGCCGCCGCGCCCGGAGGAGCACGACAACCTCCCGGGCCACCAGACCGGCCGCCGCGGCCACCTCCGCGTCATCCCGCCCTCGCACTGAAGGTCGAGCGGCATCACTCTCAGGGCAGGGCAATCAGCGTGTAGCGCTGCTTCAGCCAAGGAATCAAGGTCTCGTACGCGCTGATGGTCCCCGGCTGCCCATAGTCATGCGACAGCACGATCGCGCCCCTGCTGACGTGCCGCTTCACCGACCCGATCACCTTCGCCCGGTGGGCGTCCCCGGACTCCCCGGACGGGTGCTCCCAGTCGCGCGGGTCGACCTGCCAGTAGATCGAGGTCATGCCGAGCTCACCGGCCGCCGCGACGAACGCCGGCGTGAAGTTGCCGCCCGGCGCCCGCATGTACTTGATCTCCGCACCCGGCACCGCGGCGCGGATGGCGTCGTTCGTCCGCTGGAGGTCGGCGCGGATCACCGACGGACTCTGCCGGCCGAGCGTCAGGCTGTGCCGCCAGGTGTGGTTGCAGAGTGTGTGGCCTTCGTCGGCGATGCGCCGGACGAGGTCCGGGTGCGCGGCCACGTTCTGACCGACGAGGCAGAACGTCGCCTTGACGTGCGTGCGCTTCAGCAGGTCCAGCATCCTGGGCGTCTGCACCGGGTCCGGGCCGTCGTCGAAGGTGAGGGCCACCCCGGACCGGCCCGTCTTCATGAGGCTGTTCGCCGGCCCGCCGTGGTGCTGCTGCGTGCTCTTGGCCGGCTTCGGCTTGGTGCTCGCCGTCGGCTCGACGCTGACGGGTACGTCGGCGGCATCCGGTTCAGCAGAGGGTGATGCGGCGGGGGAGGACGGGCGCGAGGCCGACGGCGGCGGCGAGGCCGAGGACGTGGCGGGTGCCGGTTCCACCCAGGCGGGATCGTGCTGGGCCGCGACGGCCGTGCCGCAGCCGGCAAGCCCGGCCAACGCCAGGCCGATCACCAACACCTTGGGGGTACGCATCGCCACAACTCCGTCCGCAAACACGGGAACCAGGACGGGGAGAACTATGGTCCGGCGACGCCGCGACGGGAGCGTTCCGGCGCCGAGGTGGCACGCTTCGGGGAGAAGGTGAGGGGATCGTGAACGGAGCAGATCCGGATCGTTGGTCCGATGTGGCCGCCGGCTGGGCGGAACTGTGGGGCGGCTTCGCCGAGCCTGCCTGGCGTGCCGTGCTGGAGGCGAGCGGCACGGGACCCGGCGCCCGGGTCCTCGACGTGGGCTGCGGAAGCGGCGACTTTCTCGGCTACTGCGGCGGGCGCGGCATGACGACCGCGGGCATCGACCCGGCCCCGGGAATGGTCGCTCTGGCCCGCCGCCGGTCACCGGACGTGCGGCTGGGCGGAGCGGAGAAGCTGCCGTGGAGCGACGGCACGTTCGACCTTGCGACGTCCTTCAACGCTCTGCAGTTCGCGGAGGACACCGACGAAGCCCTGGCCGAGATGGTACGGGTGACCGTGCCCGGCGGCCGGGTGGCGGTCGCGAACTGGGCGGAGGCCGCGCTCAACGAGCTCGACGCGGTGGAACGCGCGCTGGACGGCGGCCCGCCGCCCCCCGACGGTGACCTGCGCCTGCCCGGCGGTCTGGGGGAGCTGCTGGCGGACGGTGGCCTGGACGACGTGGTGGAGGGTCTTGCGGAGGTGCCGTGGGAAGTGCCGGACGACGACGCGCTCGTGCGGGGCGTCCTGCTCGGCGAGGATCCGGGGGGAGCCGAGGCGGTGCTCGCCGCGTCTGCCCCGTACCGGAGAACGGGTGGGGGTTATCGGCTGGTGAACCACTTCCGCTTTGCGGTCGGCAGGAAGGGTCCGGCCGCGGCGCGATGACGCCGCGGCCGGACCTGGGCTCACGACGAGAGAGCAGTCAGCTCCTCCGGCGTGAGCACGCGGCTGCGGATCAGGAAGCGCACCCCCTCCGGCGCCTCGAGGCTGAAGCCGCTGCCCCTTCCCGGCACCACGTCCACCGTGAGATGGGTGTGCTTCCAGGCCTCGAACTGCGAGGTGCTCATCCAGAAGGACACCGGCTCGGCCACGCCGTCGATGTGGAGCTCCTCCAGGAGGACGTCGCTGGAGCCGGTGCGGAATTCCCCGTCGGGATAGCACATCGGGGCGCTGCCGTCGCAGCAGCCGCCGGACTGGTGGAACATCAACGGCCCGTGCTGCCCCCGCAGCGAACGGATGAGCTCCGCCGCCGCGGGGGTCACGTCCACCCGGGCACCCATCAGAAGAAGCCCATGGCCTTGGGGGAGTAGCTGACCAGCAGGTTCTTCGTCTGCTGGTAGTGGTCCAGCATCATCTTGTGGTTCTCGCGGCCGATGCCGGACTGCTTGTACCCGCCGAACGCGGCATGCGCCGGGTAGAGGTGGTAGCAGTTCGTCCACACTCGACCGGCCTTGATGTCCCGGCCGGCCCGGTACGCGACGTTCATGTCCCGGGTCCAGACGCCGGCGCCGAGGCCGTACAGGGTGTCGTTGGCGGTCTTGACGGCGTCCGCGTAGTCGGTGAACGAGGTCACCGACACGACCGGTCCGAAGATCTCCTCCTGGAAGATCCGCATCGAGTTCGAGCCCTCGAAGATGGTCGGCTGGACGTAGTAGCCACCGGACAGATCCCCGCCGAGGTCTGCCCGGGCGCCACCGGTGAGGACCTTCGCGCCCTCCTGCCGCCCGATGTCGAAATAGGACAGAATCTTCTCGAGCTGGTCGTTCGAGGCCTGGGCGCCGACCTGGGTGTCGGTGTCCAGCGGGTTGCCCTGCCTGATGTTCTCGACGCGCTTGACGCCGGAGGCCAGGAAGTCCGAGTAGTGGCCCTGCTGGATCAGCGCCCGGGACGGGCAGGTGCAGACCTCGCCCTGGTTGAGCGCGAACATCGCGAAGCCCTCGAGCGCCTTGTCCAGGAAGTCGTCGTCGGCGCGGCTGACGTCCTCGAAGAAGATGTTCGGGCTCTTGCCGCCGAGTTCGAGCGTGACCGGGATGATGTTCTCGGAGGCGTACTGCATGATCAGGCGGCCGGTGGTGGTCTCGCCGGTGAACGCCACCTTCGCGACGCGCTTCGAGGACGCGAGCGGTTTGCCGGCCTCCACGCCGAAGCCGTTGACGATGTTCAGGACGCCCGGCGGGAGCAGGTCGGCGACCAGCGACATCCAGTAGTGGATCGACGCCGGGGTCTGCTCGGCCGGCTTGAGCACCACGGCGTTGCCGGCGGCCAGCGCGGGCGCGAGCTTCCAGGTCGCCATCAGGATCGGGAAGTTCCACGGGATGATCTGTGCGACCACGCCGAGCGGCTCGTGGAAGTGGTAGGCGATGGTGTCGTCGTCGATCTCGCCGAGGGTGCCCTCCTGGGCCCGCAACGCGCCGGCGAAGTAGCGGAAGTGGTCGATCGCCAGCGGGATGTCGGCGGCCATGGTCTCGCGGACCGGCTTGCCGTTCTCCCACGTCTCGGCGACCGCGAGCTTCTCGAGGTTCGCCTCCATCCGGTCGGCGATCTTGTTCAGGATGTTCGCGCGCTCGGCGGCCGACGTACGTCCCCAGGCGTCCGCCGCACCGTGCGCCGCATCGAGGGCGCGCTCGACGTCCTCGGCGGTGCCGCGGGCGATCTCACAGAAGTTCTGGCCGGTGACCGGGGTGGGGTTCTCGAAGTACTGGCCCTTGGCGGGCGGCACGTACTCGCCGCCGATCCAGTGGTCGTACCGGGACTCGTAGGCGACGATAGCGCCGTCGGAACCGGGCGGGGAATAGACAGTCATGGCGCACGACCTCCGTATCCGAGGGGATACGCCGGACGCTAGCGACGGAGACGTTGCACAGACGTTGCAAGCCCGTAGTCGACTGAAAGGTCGGCCACGCGATTTTCGGCGAGGAGGTGGGCGGGAGAGCGCGGCGCAAGACCCGCCGCGTAGACCTCCCACATCTCGAGGTCGTCGGATCCCCACGGCGTGTCGAGCCAGCTCTGGATCAGCCGGCTGTCGCCGCCGGTCAAGACAGCCGTGCGCAGGCGGGAGTCGACGAGGCGGCGGAGCCGCACCACGCCGGGGGCGTCCGACGACGGCAGCAGTGGTCCGGTGTAGGCCGCCAGCGCGTCCGCCACCAGGCCGCGGTCCAGCAGCCGGGTCACGTCGAGGAAGTCGGCGGAGACCTCGCCGCACAGCCGGTAGGGGCGGGAGTCCAACAGCGACGGTCCCAGGATGCGGCGCAGGCGCGACAGCTCCGCGCGTACCGTGACCGGATTTTGATCGTCGGCGTAGAGATCGAAACCCAATTGATCTCCGGTACGCCCGTCGGGGTGGACCAGAAGCAGGCAGAGGAGTTCCGAGTGCCGGCG
The DNA here is from genome assembly GCF_040689425.1 of Actinoplanes sp. NPDC051475. Classification (NCBI taxonomy): domain Bacteria; kingdom Bacillati; phylum Actinomycetota; class Actinomycetes; order Micromonosporales; family Micromonosporaceae; genus Actinoplanes; species Actinoplanes sp. NPDC051475. Next base: position 190,430 of record NZ_JBFAZZ010000004.1, on the reverse strand, counting down.
GCCGAGTCGCAGCTTGCGCCCGCCGACCGCCACCACGGCGTCTTCGCGCCCGAGCACCGACACCGTGGTGGAGTCCGGCGCCGGCCGCGGCAGATGGGTGCCCAGATAGGCCTCGGCGGCGAGCGCGGTGGCCCGGACCAGCGCCAGGCTGTGCGGGTTGGCGAGGTGGTCGCCGCCGGTCACGTCGATCGCGCCGAGCAGGGCGCCGGTCGCCGGGTCGTGGATCGGTGCCGCGGCGCAGGTCCAGCGCTGCACGCCGCGGGTGAAGTGCTCGGTGGCGAAGATCTGCAGCGGGTGGTCGACGGCCAGGGCGGTCCCCGGCGCGTTCGTGCCGGCGTGCGCCTCGTCCCAGCGGGCCCCCGGCACGAAGTTCATCGTCTCCGCCCCGCGCAGCGCCGACGCGTGTCCCTCCACCCAGAGCAGGCGGCCGTGCGCGTCGCAGACCGCCATGAGGTGGTCGCCGTCGTCGGCCAGGCCGCCGAGCAGGTCGCGGAAGATCGGGAGTACCCGGGCCAGCGGGTGCGCCGCCCGGTACGCCTCCAGCGCGCCGTCGCTCAGCTCGATGGGGGCGGTGCTGTCCGGGCTGACCAGGGCGCCGGCCGAGCGCCGCCACGAGTCGACGACGACGGAACGCACCTGGTGGACGCGTCGCTGCCCGGTCACGAACAACTCGTGGGCACGGCCGACCTGGCTGATCCGCTCGACGGGATCGGCGCCGCGGTCGAGGGCGAGCCAGGGGTTGGACATGGGCGTACCTCCAGACCTCCCCATCGTGGCCTGCATCACGCCTCCCGACAACACCTGGCCGTCATCCACAGGCCCTGCTCAGCCACGGGTTTCCCGGCATAGGCTGGCGGCGTGGACGCGACAGCTTTCTATGTGGCAGGTGCGCCGGCGCACGGCGCCGACGACGTGACCGTGACGCATCCGTATGACGGCCGCACGGTCGGGCGCACCACCTGGGCGAAGCCGGAGCAGGTCGAGGCCGCGGTCGCCGCGGCGGCCGGGGTCGCCGACGAGGCCGCGGCCCTGCCGGCGCACGTGCGGGCGAAGGCGCTGGACCACGTCTCCCGCCGCATCGCCGAGCGTCGCCAGGAGATCGCCGAGCTGATCACCGCGGAGAACGGCAAGCCGATCAAGTGGGCGCTCGTGGAGGCGGACCGGGCCGTCTCGGTCTTCCGCTGGGCCGCCGAGGAGACCCGCCGCTTCGCCGGGGGACTTCAGCGCCTCGACACCGATCCCGGCGGCACCGGTCGCATCGCCGTCGTCAAGCGCGTGCCGCGCGGGCCGGTGCTGGGCATCTCGCCGTTCAACTTCCCGCTCAACCTGGTCGCCCACAAGGTCGCCCCGGCGCTCGCGGTGGGCGCGCCGATCGTGCTCAAGCCCGCGCCGGCCACCCCGCTGACCGCGCTGCTGCTGGGCTCGATCCTCGCGGAGACCGACCTGCCGGCGGGCATCTTCTCCGTGCTGCCGGTCCCCAATGACCGCGCCTCCGCGCTGGTCACCGACCCGCGACTGCCGATCGTGTCGTTCACCGGCTCCGGCCCGGTGGGCGCCGGGATCCGCCGGGCGGCCCCCGACAAGCACGTCACCCTCGAGCTCGGCGGCAATGCGGCGGTGCTCGTCTGCGGCGACTACGGCAGTGACGAGGACCTGGGCTGGGCCGCTCAACGCGTGGCGACCTTCGGCTCCTACCAGGCCGGCCAGAGCTGCATCGCCGTCCAGCGCGTGTACGTCCACCAGGGCCTCGACCTGCTCCCCAGGCTCACCGAGGCGGTCGAGGCGCTGCACACCGGCGACCCGTCGGACCCCGCGGTCGAGGTCGGCCCGATGATCAGCGAGGACGCCGCCCGGCGGGTCGAGGCCTGGGTCGACGAGGCCGTGGCGGCCGGCGCCACGGTGGTGACCGGGGGCAAACGCGACGGCGCCACGTATCCGCCGACGATCCTGACCGGCGTGCCGGCCGACGCCAAGGTGGTCGCCGACGAGGTGTTCGGGCCGGTCCTGGTGGTGTCCGAGGTCCCGTCCGACGAGGCCGGCTTCGCCGCGATCAACGACTCGGCGTACGGGTTGCAGGCGGGCGTCTTCACCCACGACATCCAGACGGCGTTCGCCGCGCACCGGCAGCTCAAGGTCGGCGGCGTGATCGTCGGCGACGTCCCCTCGTACAGGGCGGACCAGATGCCCTACGGCGGGGTCAAGGGCAGCGGGGTGGGCCGGGAGGGCGTCGCGAGCGCCATGGAGGACTACACCGAGCCGCGCGTCATGGTGCTCACCGGGGTGGAGCTCTGAGCGCCTGGCCGCGTACCGAAGAAGAAGCCCTCGCCACCCAGGACGCCCTGCGCGCCCGGCTGATCCTCGGCGGCGGACCCGCCGAGCCGGCGACCGTCGCGGGGCTGGACGTCGCCTACCACGAGGACGGCGAACGGCTCGCCGCGGCGGTGGTCGTGCTCGACACCGCCGACCTGCGGGTGCGCGACACCGCCGTGGTCCGGGGGACGGCTGCTTTCCCGTACGTGCCCGGCCTGTTCGCCTTCCGGGAGGTCCCTGCCCTGCTGGAGGCGCTGGACAAGCTGTCGGTGCGACCGGACGTGCTCATCTGCGACGGGCACGGGCTGGCCCACCCGCGGCGGTTCGGGCTCGCCTGCCACCTCGGGGTGCTGACCGGCCTGCCGTCGTACGGGGTCGGCAAGACGCCGCTGATCGGCGCGTGGGAGCAACCCGGCGACCAGAGGGGCGCCCGCGCCGACCTCGTCGACGGCGGCGAGACGGTGGGGGCGGTGCTGCGGACCCGGCAGGGGGTGAAGCCGGTCTTCGTCTCTGTCGGCCATCGGATGGACCTCGACGGCGCGTGCGGGTTGACGCTGCGGCTGGCCTCCCGTTTTCGGCTGCCCGAGACCACCCGGCTCGCTGACCGGGCCTGCCGCGACGCGCTGCGGTGACAGCACCGAGATGGTGACGCCGTGCGATTGCGACCTGCTGGCTACCCACGCTCCGTTAGTCTCGGCAAGACGGAAATTCGGCCGAGGGGTGTGCGTTGACTGACTTGTCCCAGCTCGTGAAGGCGTACGACGTGCGTGGCGTCGTGCCGGACCAGCTCAACGAGACCGTGGCCTGCGCGCTGGGTACGGCGTTCGTCGAGATGCTGCGGGAGTCGGGCGACGAGGCGGAGAAGATCGTCATCGCCCACGACATGCGCGAGACCGGTCCGGCCCTGGCCACGGCGTTCGCGCACGGCGCCAACTCGGCCGGCGCCGCGGTCGTGCACATCGGGCTGGCATCGACCGACCAGCTCTACTACGCCTCCGGCTCGCTCGGTCTGCCCGGCGCCATGTTCACCGCCAGTCACAACCCGGCGCAGTACAACGGCATCAAGCTGTGCCGTGCGGGCGCCAAGCCGGTCGGCCAGGACAGCGGCCTGGTGATCGTCCGCCTGCGCGCCGAGGAGCTGCTCCGCGACCTGGATGCCGTGGCCGAGATGCCCGAGGCGATCGAGCACATAGACCTCCTCGAGGGCTATGCGAAGCACCTGCGGTCGCTCGTCGACCTCAGCGGCATCCGCCCGCTCAAGGTGGTCGTCGACGCGGGCAACGGCATGGGCGGCCACACCGTGCCCGCCGTGCTGGGCGACCAGCTGCTGAGCGCGCTCCCGCTCGAGATCGTGCCGATGTACTTCGAGCTGGACGGCTCGTTCCCCAACCACGAGGCCAACCCGCTCGACCCGGCCAACCTCGTCGACCTGCAGGCGGCCGTGCGCGAGCACGGCGCCGACATCGGCCTGGCGTTCGACGGCGATGCCGACCGCTGCTTCGTGGTGGACGAGAACGGCGACCCGGTGTCGCCCTCCGCGGTCACCGCCCTCGTGGCGAAGCGTGAGCTGGCGAAGTACCCCGGCGCCACGGTGATCCACAACCTGATCACGTCCGCGGCCGTCCCCGAGATCATCAAGGAGGCCGGCGGCGAGCCGGTCCGCAGCCGGGTCGGCCACTCCTTCATCAAGGCGGAGATGGCGCGCACCGACGCGGTCTTCGGCGGCGAGCACTCGGCGCACTACTACTTCCGCGAGTTCTGGTTCGCCGACACCGGCATGCTGGCCGCGATGCACGTGCTCGCCGCGTTCGGCGGCCAGGACCGTCCTCTGTCGCTCTTCGCGGCCGAGTACGAGCGCTATTCGGCGTCCGGCGAGATCAACTCGACCGTCGAGGACGCCGCCGCGAAGATCACCGAGGTCCGCGCCGCGTTCCCGGACGCCACCGTCGACGAGCTCGACGGCATGACGCTGCAGCTCGGCGACGGGGCGTGGTTCAACCTGCGCGCCTCCAACACCGAGCCGCTGCTGCGCCTCAACGTGGAGGCGCCGAAGCCCGACCGGATGGCAGCCCTCCGCGACGAAGTGCTCGCGATCGTCCGCGGTTAGGATCGTCGGGCCCGTAGCTGTTCCGCGTACCCGCAAGGAGTCGTCCGGTGGCCCTCGATCCGCACCTGCTCGACATCCTGGCCTGCCCGGACACGCACCACGCGCCGCTCGAGCACGACGCGGCCGCGCAGACGCTGACCTGCACCGAGTGCGGGCGCGTCTTCGAGGTGCGCGACGACATCCCGGTGCTGCTGCTCGACGAGGCGCGGCCGGGCTCCGGACCGGCGGCCGACCCGGCCTGACGGACACCGCCTGCGCGGTGGCGAGCGGCGTCCACGGTTAGGATCATTTGGTCCCGTCAACGCCCGCGTACGTGAAGGAGCCCCTCGGTGGCCCTCGACCCGCAGTCGCCGCAGCACCCGGCCGCAGCCGCCGGGGAGGTGGCGTGATGGCCACCCCGGACGACGGCACGGCCGGCCTGACCGGGCGCCGCGTCGCCGACGCGTCGCTGCTCGAGGACGAGAAGGCGATGCTCGCCAGGGACCCCGGCGGCATGCTGCGAGCCACCGCGTCCGCGGGCGCGCAGGTCCGGGAGTCCGCCGCCCTGGCCGCCGAGGCCAACTTGAGCGTCCTTGCCGACGAGGGCCGGCCCCGCGCGGTGGTCGTCGCCGGCATCGGTACAGCCGGCCTGACCGGCAACATTCTCGCCACCGTCGCCGGCCCGCGCTGCCCCGTGCCGGTCATCGGCCACCGCAGCGCCGGGGTGCCCGGCTGGGTCGGCGCGGCCGATGTCGTCATCGCCGTGTCCGCGTCCGGGCGCAGCCCCGAGGCGCTGGCCGCCGCCGATGCCGCCGCCCGCCGTGGCGCCCGGCTGGTGGCGATCGGCAATCCCGACTCCGAGCTGCAGGCGGTCGCCGAGCGCGCCCGGGCGCCGTTCATCCCGGTGCCGCGGCGGGCTCCCGCCCGCGCCAGCCTGTGGGGCCTCGCGGTGCCGGTGCTGCTGGCCGCCCGCAGCCTCGGCCTGGTCAAGGTCAACGAGGCCGACCTCGCCGAGACCGCGGCCCGGCTCGACGCGGACGCCGAGCGCTGCCGCCCCGGCGCCGAGTCCTTCGTCAACCCGGCGAAGTCGCTGGCCCTCGGTCTGGCCGGCTCGGTGCCGATCGTCTGGGGCTCGTCCCCGCTCGCCACGGTCGCCGCCCGCCGCTTCGCCGACACGCTCGCCGCGAACGCCCGCTACCCGGTGATGGCCGGCGCGCTGGGTGAGGCCGGCCGCGGCCGGGTGGGCCTGCTCGACGGGCCCTTCGGCGGCCTGGCCGAGTCGACCCGCGACATCTTCGCCGACCCCGATGAGGAGCCGGAGGCCACCACCCGGCTGCGCCTGGTCGTCATGCGCGACGGCGGCCTCAACCCGCAGGACGAGGCCGACGAGCCGGTCGCCGTCGAGGAGCGCCGCGCGGATGCGGTGCAGTTCCTGGCCGAGCGCCGCGGTGTGCGCTGCGACGTCGTGACCGCCGAGGGCGGCTCCGCGCTGGAACGGCTCGCGTCGCTGACCGCCGTACCGGACTTCGCATCCATCTACCTGGCCCTCGCGCACGGCCTCGACCCCATGGCCGTGCCCGCGATCAACGAGATGAAGGAACTGTCGAACCCGATGCCCGAGGCACTGCAGTGAGCGCCGGCGGAGGCACCAAGGCGATCATCGCGGCGCTCGGTGCCAACCTGGGCATCGCTGTCACGAAGTTCATCGCCTGGTTCCTGACCGGCTCGTCCTCGATGCTGGCCGAGGCGATCCACTCGGTCGCCGACTCCGGCAACCAGGCGCTGCTGCTCGTCGGCGCCAAGCGGGCCGACCGCAAGGCCACCCCCGAACACCCCTTCGGGTACGGCCGTGAGCGTTACATCTACGCGTTCATCGTGTCGATAGTGCTGTTCAGCGTCGGCGGCCTGTTCGCGCTGTACGAGGCCTGGCACAAGATCCAGCACCCCGAGCCCATCACGGCGTGGAAATGGGTGCCCGTGGCGGTGCTCGTCATCGCGATCGGGCTGGAGGGCTTCTCCTTCAAGACCGCCATCCAGGAGTCGAACCACACCCGCGGCAAGACCTCCTGGGTCGACTTCGTGCGCCGGGCCAAGGCTCCCGAGCTTCCGGTCGTGCTGCTGGAGGACGCGGGCGCGCTGCTCGGCCTGGTCTTGGCCCTCTTCGGCGTGGTCCTCACCCTGATCACCGGTGACGGCGTCTGGGACGGCATCGGCACCGCCGCCATCGGCCTGCTGCTGGTGGCCATCGCCGCGATCCTCGCGCTGGAGACCAAGAGCCTGCTGCTGGGCGAGGGGGCCAACCCCGAGGACATCGCCAAGATCGAGCAGGCCATCGCGGGCACCGCGGGCGTCGAGTGCATCATCCACATGAAGACGCTGCACCTGGGCCCCGAGGAGCTGCTCGTGGCCGCGAAGATCGCCGTACCGCCGACCGAGCGCGCCGACGAGGTGGCCCGCCACATCAACGACACCGAGGCCCGCATCCGCGCCGCGGTGCCGATCGCCCGGGTCATCTACCTCGAGCCCGACATCTACCGCCCGACCAAGGCCACGCAGGCGAGTACGTCCGACGCGGCCGTCACCACCTGACGAGACACGAAACGGGGGCGGCCCGGTGGCTGCTGTCCTTCCGCTCACCGGCGTGATCCGGCCGTACGCCTGGGGCTCGCGTACGGCGATCGCCGAGCTCCAAGGCCGCCCGGCGCCCAGCGACGCCCCGGAGGCCGAACTGTGGCTGGGCGCCCACCCCGGTGACCCCTCGACGGTCACCCGGGCGGACGGGCCGGTCAGCCTGGCGACGCTCATCGCCGACGACCCCAAGGGCCAGCTCGGCGCCGAGGTCGTGGACGAGTTCGGGCCACGCCTGCCGTACCTGATGAAGGTCCTCGCCGCGGCGGCCCCGCTGTCGCTCCAGGCGCACCCCGACGAGGACTACGCCCGGCGCGCCTTCGCGGCACAGGAGGCGGATCCGGAGGCGCCCCGGAACTACACGGATGCGCACCACAAGCCGGAGATGCTGGTCGCGCTCACGCCGTTCGAGGCACTGTGCGGCTTCCGCCCACCCGAGGAGTCGGCGGCCGCCCTCGACGCGTTCGGCATCGCCCGGCTGGCCCCGGTGACCGAGGCGCTGCGCCGGGGCGTGCCCGGCCTGAGCGACGCCGTACGCACCCTGCTGAGCTGGCCGGCCGACGACCGGGCCCAGCTGATCGACGAGGTCGTGGCGGCCGGCACGTCTCCGCTGGCGACCGGCCTCGCGAGCCACTACCCGGGCGACCCGGGCGTCCTCGTGGCGCTCCTGCTGCACCACGTGCGGCTGGCCCCGGGCGAGGCGATCTGGATGCCGGCGGGAAACCTGCACGCGTACCTGGACGGCACGGGCGTCGAGATCATGGCGGCCAGCGACAACGTCCTGCGCGGCGGGCTGACCCCGAAGCGGGTGGACGTGGACGAGCTTCTCCGCGTGCTGCGCTTCGAGGTCCTCGACGATCCCATTCTGCCCGCGACGGACGTGGCACCCGGGGTGCAGACCTGGCGGGTGCCGGTCCGGGACTTCGCGCTGTACCGGATGCGGCTCGCCGCCGACACGCCGCCGCAGAAGCTGCCGGGGGAGGGTCCACGCATCGTGCTCGGCATCGCCGGCGACGTGTTCGTGGCAGAGGCCGTGGACGGCATGCCGGTCGAGGTGACCCCGGGGACGGCGGCGTACGTGCCGGCGGAGACGGGGCCGGCGACCGTGGCCGGCGTCGGAGAGGTGTTCGTGGCGACCGTCGCCCTGTGAGGCGGCCTGACTCTGCGCGATCCGTGGCCGGCGAGGCCGTCCCGGAGGACTTGCCGCTCCCTGCGCGAGAGATGTCTGACAGAAAAAAACGGAAATATGCCGATTCTCTTGACACGAGTGACTGCTGAGTGTGAAGCTATGAACACGCAGCGTCAATGGTGATCGGGGGGTCCCACGGACGCGCGCGGTACCAAACCGGGGGGATGAACGGGGCGGCGGGTCTTTGACTCGTCGCCCCGTTCGCTGTACCCAGCATTCCCGGCCGAGGCGTGGAGCCCCAGCCTGGAGCGCGAGGCCTGCAGGCGTCGGCCGGCCGTGAGGTGCCGATGAGGCTCGTGCGGTTGGTGACTGTGTGCCCGTACCGAAAAGGTCTGGTTTGCGACAGCACAACCACCCACCTCCGGGACAAAAGCCGCGCGTAGAGTGAACCGCTGCCGATCCCAGACCTCAGGAGCATGATGACCAGCACGCGCCCCACGTCCGTGGCGGAGGGCGACTACAAGGTCGCCGACCTCTCGCTCGCCGCTTTCGGCCGCAAGGAGATCGAGCTCGCCGAGCACGAGATGCCCGGCCTGATGTCGCTTCGCAAGGAGTACGGCCCGAGCCGGCCGCTGCGAGGCGCGCGGATCTCCGGCTCGCTGCACATGACCATCCAGACTGCCGTCCTCATCGAGACGCTCACCGCCCTCGGTGCGCAGGTGCGCTGGGCGAGCTGCAACATCTTCTCCACGCAGGACCATGCCGCCGCCGCGATCGTCGTCGGCCCGGCCGGTACGCCCGAGAAGCCGCAGGGTGTGCCCGTCTACGCCTGGAAGGGCGAGACGCTGGACGAGTACTGGTGGTGCACCGAGCGGGTGTTGCTCTGGCCGGACGGCGAGGGTCCCAACATGATCCTCGACGACGGCGGTGACGCCACGCTGCTGGTGCACAAGGGTGCCGAGTTCGAGAAGCTGGGCGCCGTGCCGTCGGCCGACAGTGCGGACTCCGAGGAGTACGCGGTCATCCTCAAGCTGCTCGCCCGCTCGCTGAAGGAGGACGACCGCCGCTGGACCCGCGTCGCGGTGGCCATCAAGGGCGTCACCGAGGAGACCACCACCGGCGTGCACCGCCTCTACGAGATGCAGCAGAACGGCACGCTGCTCTTCCCGGCGATCAACGTCAACGACTCGGTGACCAAGAGCAAGTTCGACAACAAGTACGGCTGCCGCCACTCGCTGATCGACGGCATCAACCGGGCCACCGACGTCCTCATCGGTGGCAAGGTCGCGGTCGTTTTCGGGTACGGCGACGTCGGCAAGGGGTGCGCGGAGTCGCTGCGTGGCCAGGGTGCGCGGGTCATCGTCACCGAGGTCGACCCGATCTGTGCGCTGCAGGCCGCGATGGACGGCTACCAGGTGGCGACGATGGAGGACGTCGTCGAGACGGCGGACATCTTCGTCACCGCGACGGGCTGCTTCGACGTCATCACGAGCGAGCACATGGCTCGGATGAAGCACCAGGCGATCGTCGGCAACATCGGCCACTTCGACAACGAGATCGACATGGCGGGGCTGGCGAAGCGCAAGGACGTCACGCGGGTGACCGTCAAGCCGCAGGTCGACGAGTGGAAGTTCACGGACGGCCACTCGGTCATCGTGCTCTCCGAGGGGCGCCTGCTGAACCTGGGCAACGCCACCGGCCATCCCTCGTTCGTGATGAGCAACAGCTTCTCTAACCAGACGATCGCGCAGATCGAGCTGTTCACGAAGACCGAGGACTACCCGGTCGGCGTCTACGTGTTGCCGAAGCACCTGGACGAGAAGGTCGCCCGGCTGCACCTGGGCGCGCTCGGCGTGCGGCTCACCGAGCTGACCAAGGAGCAGGCCGCCTATCTCGGCGTCGCCGTCGAGGGGCCCTACAAGCCGGACCACTATCGATACTGAAGACGCGGAAAAGCGAACCGGTGGTTGCCGCCGCCGGTTCGCTTTCTCCTGTCCGCGCGCCGCCCCCGCAGGCGATGCGCAAGTTCGTACCTCTTCTCCCATTAGCACATGGTCCCGCCGGATCTGCAAGTGCATAAAGTGCCATGCAAGTTGCACTGAGTGACCGGTACGGTGGGCGCGTGGCTAGACCGACATCGATGGCAGCCCGCCGTGAGCTGGGTGAGGAGCTTCGCCGGTTGCGCGGTGACCGCCGGGGCGCCGACGTGGCGGCCGCACTCGGATGGTCGGAGTCCAAGCTCAGCCGCATCGAGACGGCCCGTACGGGGATCAGCGACGCGGACCTCGAACGGCTGCTGCACGAGCTGGGGGCGCAGGCCGGTGAGCGGTGGCGGGAACTGGCCAACAGGGGGCGGGCCCGCGTCTGGTGGGCCCCGTACCGGTCGTCGGTCGCCGAGCGCTACGACGAGTACGTCGCCTTCGAGGCCGAGGCCACGCTGATGTGCGAGTGGGAGGCTCAGCTCGTCCCCGGCCTCCTGCAGACCGACGAGTACGCCCACGCGGTGATCCGGGCCGGCGCCGACGTGCGCGACGAGGAGACGCTGGAACGCCGTACGGCCCTGCGGATGGCCAGGCAGAGCGTGCTGTCCCGGGATCCGGCGCCGCGGCTGTGCGTGGTGCTCGACGAGGCCGTGCTGCGCCGCCAGGTCGGCGGCCCGGGGGTGCTCCGGCGCCAGCTTCAGCGCCTGCACGACGCCAGCCGGCGTCCCGGCGTCGAGGTGCTGGTCCTGCCCTTCGCCGCCGGTTCGCACGCCGCGCTGACCGAGGCCTTCGTCATCTTCGAGTTCGCCGACCGCCCGCCCGTGGTGCACAGCGAGGACCTGATCGGCGGTCTGCTGCGGACGAAGGAGGCCGAGGTCGAGGTCTACCGCGAGGCCTTCGCCGATCTGCGCGCCCGTGCGCTGCCGCCCGACGAGACGCGGGAGTTCATCGCTCTAACAGGCGACGAACTGAACTGGATTGATTAGATCTTCGTTTAAGTCTGCGAGTAACCATCCGTAAAGGGGCATCATCTTGCAGAACACGGCTCTCACCTGGCGAAAGAGCACCCGTAGCGGGGCGGCGGGGCACTGCGTGGAGATCGCAAGGGCGACCGCCGCGGTCTTCGTCCGGGACTCGAAGGACGCCGCCGGACCGATGCTGGAGTTCGGCTTGCCGGGGTGGCTGGAATTCATCGCGGGCGTCCGCGCCGGAGAGTTCGACCGCTGACCGGGCGGGCGGTCCCCGGACCGCCCGCCGCTCGCGCGGGTGTTTGTGACCTGCCCGATAGCGCCGTGGCTTGACGGAACCCGCTCGCTCGTGACTAAGGTATGCCGAGCCTTACTTAGGGATGCCTTAGCAAACGGAGTGCCATGCTCGCCACCTACCTCATCGGTTTGCGCGAGGGGTTGGAAGCCACGCTCGTGGTGAGCATCCTCGTCGCCTTCCTCGTGAAGGCCCAGCGCAAGGACCGCCTCGTGCAGGTGTGGGCCGGTGTCGGGCTCGCCGTGGTGCTCTCCGTCTTCTTCGGCTGGCTGCTCAGCTACACCTCGACCACGCTGCTGCAGAAGTACGAGCACCGCGAGCTCTTCGAGGCGATCACCTCGGTCCTCGCCGTCTGCTTCGTCACCTGGATGATCTTCTGGATGCGCCAGGCTGCCCGCTCGATCGCGGGTGACCTGCGCAGCAAGCTCCAGGACGCGCTCGCGGTCGGTTCGCTCGCGGTCGCCGTGATGGCCTTCCTCGCCGTGGTGCGCGAGGGCCTCGAGACCTCGCTGATCTTCTACTCCGCCGTGCAGGGCGCGTCGTCCAACACCGGGCCGCTGCTCTCGCTGCTCGGCGGCATCGCCTCGGCCGTCGTCATCGGCTGGCTGATGTTCGCCACCGCCGTACGGATCAACCTGTCGGTCTTCTTCAAGTGGACCGGCGCGCTTCTGATCCTGGTCGCGGCCGGCATCCTCAAGTACGGCGTGCACGACTTCCAGGAGGCGAACGTGCTGCCGGGGCTCAACTCCCTGGCGTACGACGTCAGCGGCGTGCTGAACCCCGACGCCTGGTACACCGCCCTGCTCACCGGCATGTTCAACATCACCCCGACGGCGTCGGTGCTGGAGACCATCGCCTGGGCCGCGTACGGCATCCCCGTTCTCGCGATCTTCCTCTGGCCCGCGCGCAAGTCGGCGCCGGCGCCCGCTCGTGAAACCCCCGCCCCGGCGCCCGCGCCTCAGCAATAGGAGAACCGTTCCATGCGTACCACCCCCTTGCTCGCGCTGGCCGCTGCCGGCCTCCTGGGCGGCACCCTCGCGGCCTGCGGCAGCGACGACGCCGACAAGCCGGCCGGCACCGCCGCGGGCGGCCCCATCACCGTGAAGGCGTCCGACACCGCGTGCGAGATCGGGAGGAGCACGGTCGACGCGGGCACGACGGTCTTCTCCATCACCAACGGCGGCAACAAGGCCACCGAGTTCTACGTGTACGCCGCCGGTGACCGGGTCATGGGCGAGGTGGAGAACATCGCTCCCGGCCTCTCCCGGGAGCTGCACGTCGAGCTGCCCGCCGGCACGTACGAGACCGCGTGCAAGCCGGGCATGACCGGCAAGGGCATCCGCGCGGCGTTCACCGTCTCCGGCTCGGCCGCCCCGCTCACCGCCGACGCCAAGGTCGCCGCGGCCACCGACAGCTACTCCCGCTACGTGAAGAGCCAGACCGCCGCGCTGCTGCCCAAGACCGAAGAATTCGTGGCGGCGGTCAAGGCCAAGGACGTCGAGAAGGCCAAGGCGCTGTACCCCGTCGCCCGCACGTACTGGGAGCGCATCGAGCCGGTCGCCGAGGTCTTCGGTGACCTCGACCCGAAGATCGACGGGCGCGAGGAGGTCATCGAGGAGGGCATGCCGTTCACCGGCTTCCACCGCCTCGAGAAGGACCTGTGGGCGGCCAGGCCCGACCTCTCCAAGGACGGCGCGATCGCCGACCAGCTGCTGGCCGACGTCAAGGAGATCGTCGCCAAGGCCGACGCCGAGAAGCTCTCCCCGCTGCAGCTTGCCAACGGCGCCAAGGAGCTGCTCGACGAGGTTGCCACCGGCAAGATCACCGGCGAGGAGGACCGCTACTCGCACACCGACCTGTGGGACGTCAACGCGAACGTCGAGGGCTCCAAGGCCGCGATCGCGGCGCTGCGCCCGGTGCTGGAGGAGCGGGACGCGGCGCTCGTCAAGACGCTCGACACCGAATTCGCCAACGTCGAAGCCGCGCTGGCGAAGTACCGCGCCGGCGACGGCTGGAAGCTGCACAACCAGCTCACCCAGGCCGACCTGAAGAGCCTCTCGGACGCGATCAACGCCCTCGCGGAGCCGATCTCCAAGGTCGCCGCGGTCGTCTCGAAGAAGTAGGGGTTTCATGATCGAGAGCACGGTGTCCCGCCGGCGAGCCATGACGCTCGCCGGCGTCGGCGTAGCCGGAATTGCCGGAGTCGCCGCCGTCGGCGGCGCCCTCGTCCGCGGTGAGATCGCCGACGACGATGCCGGCGCGGCCGTCGACGCGATCGCCTTCACCGGCGAGCACCAGGCCGGCATCGTCACGCCCGCCCAGGACCGCCTGCATTTCGTTGCGTTCGACGTCATCACCAAGGACCGCGAACGCCTCGTCGCGATGCTCAAGGACTGGACGGCGGCCGCCGCCCGGATGACCGCCGGCCGCGACGCCGGCGAGATCGGGGCGGTCGACGGCACGCCGGAGGCCCCGCCGGACGACACCGGTGAGGCGCTCGGCCTGCCGCCGTCCGGGCTGACCATCACGGTCGGCTTCGGCCCGACGCTGTTCCGCGACGCCGACGGCAAGGACCGCTTCGGCATCGCCGCGAAGCGCCCGCCGGCCCTCGACGACCTCCCGCGCTTCCCGGGCGACGTGCTCGACGCCTCGCTGTCGGGCGGCGACCTCTGCGTCCAGGCGTGCGCGAACGACCCCCAGGTGGCGGTCCACGCCATCCGTAACCTCGCCCGGATCGGCATGGGCGTGGTCAGCGTGCGGTGGTCCCAGCTGGGCTTCGGGCGTACGTCCTCCACGTCGCGGACGCAGGCCACGCCCCGCAACCTGTTCGGCTTCAAGGACGGCACGGCCAACCTCAAGCTCGAGGAGGCCGACCTGCTCAAGCAGCACCTGTGGGCCCAGCCCGGCGACGGCCCCGACTGGATGACCGGCGGCTCCTACCTGGTCACCCGCAAGATCCGGATGATCGTCGAGACCTGGGACCGTACGTCGCTGTCCGAGCAGGAGACGATCGTCGGCCGGCACAAGGGGACCGGCGCGCCGCTGGGAATGGCCAAGGAGTACGACGAGCCCGACGTGAAGGCCCTGCCGGTGACCTCGCACGTGCGGCTGGCCCACCCGGACCTCAACGGTGGTGCGCGGCTGCTGCGCCGCGGCTACAACTTCGTGGACGGTTCGGACGGGCTGGGGCGGCTCAACGCGGGCTTGTTCTTCATGGCGTACCAGCGGGATCCGCGCAAGCAGTTCGTGCAGGTGCAGCGCAATCTGTCCCGCCACGACGACATGAACGAGTATCTGAAGCCGGTGTCGCAGGCGTTGTTCGCCTGTCCCCCGGGGGTGTCGGGCCCGGACGATTTCTGGGGGCGGTCGCTGTTCTCCTGAGCGTGGTTTCCCCTTTGTTTTCCCCGCCCGCCGGGACATGATCAGCAGCGGCGCCCACGGTTGATCGACGGGCGGTCACACGGGTCGGAAGGGGACAGTGCAATATTGGATCGCATGAGAGCCCGCGTACTCGTCGTCGACGACGACCCCGCGCTGGCGGAGATGCTCGGCATCGTCCTGCGCAGCGAAGGTTTCCTGCCCTCTTTCGTGGCCGACGGTGAGCGGGCCCTCGCCGCGTTCCGGGAGAACAGGCCCGACATAGTCCTGCTCGACCTGATGCTGCCCGGCATGAGCGGCATAGACGTGGCCCGGGCCATCCGCGCCGAGTCCGGCATCCCGATCGTCATGCTCACCGCCAAGAGCGACACGGTCGACGTCGTGCTCGGCCTGGAGTCCGGCGCCGACGACTACGTGGTCAAGCCGTTCAAGCCCAAGGAACTCGTGGCACGGATGCGGGCCCGCCTGCGCCGCGGCGAGGACGCCGCGCCCGAGCTGCTGACCATCGGCCCGCCCGGCAACCAGATCACCATCGACGTGCCGGCGCACACCGTCACCCGTGACGGTGAAGAAGTGAAGCTGACGCCGCTCGAGTTCGACCTGCTGGTGGCCCTGGCCCGCAAGCCGCGCCAGGTGTTCACCCGCGAGGTGCTGCTCGAGCAGGTGTGGGGCTATCGGCACGCGGCCGACACCCGACTGGTGAACGTGCACGTCCAGCGGTTGCGGGCCAAGATCGAGCCGGACCCGGAGCGGCCGGAGATCATCCTGACCGTACGCGGGGTGGGGTACAAGGCCGGCACCGGCTGAACCCCTCGATTCGTCAGAGGTTGGTAAGCACCAGGGGGCGGGTCCAAGGCCCCTGACGGGCTAACCTTGCCCCCGATGCGTGCTCCAGCCTGGCTCCCGATGCCGATCCGCCGCACCCTCCGGATGGTGCGGCGGTATTGGCGCGCCGCCGTGCGCCGCGGGATGCAGGTCTCGGCGCCCGGCCGCCGGGCCTGGCGGCGTTCCCTGCACCTGCGGGTCGTCACCCTCACCCTCGTCGCCTCCAGCCTGCTGGTCGGCGGTTTCGGCTGGTTCATCGCCGGCCGCAGCACCACGATCCTGCTCGACCGGGCCGAGGACGAGGTCCGCTCGCAGATGCAGAGCAAGGTCGACTACGCGACCAAGCAGCTCACCGTCCACCGGCAGGTGCGCGACCCCAAGCTCCCCACCACCATCAACGACACCGTGACCCGCCTCGCCGACGGCGACCCGGCCGAGAGCGGCGGCGCCATCGTGTCCCTGCGCGCCGACAACTTCCCCGACCTCAAGCCGGTCACCTCCGCCAAGGTCGACACCACCTCGCTGATCACCCGCGAGCTGGTCCACGACGTCGCCGGCGAGGGCCTCGTCGCCCAGCAGATCCGCACCGCCGAGGTGGGCGGGGTCCAGACCAAATACCTGGTGTACGGCTCACCCGTGCCGGCCAGCTTCGGCCACGTGGAGCTCTACTACCTCGTCCCGCTGACCACCGAGGACCGGGCCGCCAACCAGATCCGCACCACGGTCCTGGTCACCGGCATCGCGCTGGTCATGCTCCTCGGCATCGTCGCCGGCCTGGTGACCCGCATGGTGGTCACCCCCGTGCGGGTCGCCGCCCGCACCGCCCAACGGCTCTCCGCCGGCCTGCTCGACCAGCGCATGAAGGTCGACGGCGAGGACGATCTGGCCCTGCTCGCCGCCTCCTTCAACCAGATGGCCGCGAACCTCCAGCGCCAGATCGTGCGCCTGGAGGAGATGTCCCGGCTGCAGCGGCGGTTCACTTCCGACGTGTCCCACGAGCTGCGGACGCCGCTCACCACCGTACGCATGGCCGCCGACCTGCTCTTCGCCCAGCGCGACGAGTTCGAGCCGGCCGTGGCCCGCAGCGCCGAGCTGCTCCAGGCGGAGCTGGACCGCTTCGAGAGCCTGCTGACCGACCTGCTCGAGATCAGCCGCTTCGACGCCGGCTTCGCCGCGCTGGACGCCGAGCACACGGACCTGGTCCCCATCGTCGAGCGGGTCGCCGAACGCCTCGCCGGTCTGGGCGAACGGGTGGGCGTCACCATCGAGTTGCGCCTGCCGGACACGCCGGTCATCGCGGAGGTCGACCCCCGCCGCGTCGAGCGCATCCTGCGCAACCTGGTCGGCAACGCGGTCGAGCACGGCGAGGGCAAGCCGGTCGAGGTCACCCTGGCCACCGACGAGGCGGCCGTCGCCGTCACGGTCCGCGACCACGGCGTCGGCCTCAAACCGGGCGAGGAGCGCCTCGTCTTCAACCGTTTCTGGCGCGCTGACCCGTCCCGGGCCCGCCAGACCGGCGGCACCGGCCTCGGCCTCTCCATCTCGGTCGAGGACGCGCGCTTGCACGGCGGCTGGCTCGAAGCCTGGGGCGAACCGGGCGGCGGGGCCCAGTTCCGCCTGACCCTGCCGGTCCGTTCCGGCGACCGCCTGGTGGCAGCCCCCCTTCCCCTCATCCCACGGGATCGCGCTGTCGACGAGCTCCCGGCCGCGCCCGCTCCCGCAGCGTCCGTCACCGGAGCCATCGTCACTGGAGCTGCCGTCACCGCAGCGCCTTCTTCGGCGGCCGCCGAGTCGGCGGGCGACGCCGGTGCGCGCGGCGGACCGGCCGGAACCGGACCCGCGCCCGCGGAGGTGGGCCGATGAGGCTGCTCCTGATCCGCCGCCGACGTCCCGCGGCGGTCCTCCTCGCCGCCGCGCTCAGCGGCGCGCTCGTCCTCAGTGGCTGTGGCATCCCCGACAACACCGAGGTCACCAAGGTCGGCCGCGGCCCGTCACCCGGATTCGCGTCCGGGGACGACGGGGCGCCGCCGCGGCACGAGCGGGACGCGACCACCGACACCGCCGACTTCGTGCGCTACTACCTCGAGGCCGCCGGCGGTGATCCGGACACCGCGCTCGAGCGGGTCCAGAAGTTCCTCTCGCCCTCGGCCGCCGCCACGTTCAAGGCGCCCAGCGAGATCAAGGTGGTCCACCTCGCCGACACCCCGCTGGTGAACCCGGGCAGCGACAAGGTCACGCTCAAGGTGCAGACCCTGGGGGTGCTCGGCCACAACGGCGTCCTCGGACCCGCGCCGGACACCGGCATCCAGACGTACGAGCTGACCGTCGCTGCGATCACCGGCAAGGACGGGCTGTTCGTCACCAAGGCGCCGCCGGTGCTGCTGCTCAGCGACGAGGCGCTGACCACCTTCTTCGAACGCCGGACCATCTACTTCTGGAACCACGAATTCACCGAGCTGGTGCCCGACGTGCGGTATCTGCCCGCCGACATGCCGTCGGAGCAGGAGCCGCAGCAGATCATCAAGTGGCTGATCGAGGGCCCGTCGAGCTGGCTGAAGCCCGCGGTGGAGGCGCTGCCCGAGGGCACCGTGCTGCTCGGCAACGTGCCTGCCGTCGCCGACGACAAGCTGCAGATCAACCTCAGCGCGCAGGCGCTCGAGCCGCCCGACGACCCGAAGGCGCTCGACCGGCTCCGGCGCCAGCTCCAGTGGTCGTTGAAGCCGAACCTCTCGCGCGTGCTGGAGCTGAAGATCGGCAACGAGGAGCAGAACGACTACGACAGCAACGATTACCTCACCAGCAACCCCACGTACAGGCTGGCCGACCCGCCCGAGCGGTTCCTGATCTACAACGGCCAGATCCGGCGGATGTCCCGCACGCCGGGCGCCACCGACCCGGTCCCGGTCATCCGTCCGGAGGCCAACCGCAACGTGAAGGCGGCGGCCCTCGCCCACAGCCCGGGCGACCGCCGGTACGCCGCCCTGGTCGCCGCCGAGGGCAACCGCCAGGTGCTCAGGGTCGGCGACGCGGCGATGGGGGATCAGACCGACCTGCGGCGGGTGGCGCTCCCCGGCGGCTCGACCGGCCAGCCCGTCTGGGCGATCACCTCCGACGACCCGCAGACCGGCGCCATCGGGCTGATCACCGTCGCGGGAAGGCTCTACAGCTTCTCGGTGGACGGCTCGCCGGTGCGCGCGGTCACCTGGCCCGGCCCGTCCGGCTGGATCTCGGCCGTGGCGGTCGCCCCGGACGGACGCCGGATCGCCATCGTCGTCGGCGGCAGGCTGTACCTGACGGCGATGACGGCCGACGGCGACGGCCCCCACCTGTCGTCGCCGTGGCCGGTCCAGGTCCCGGCGCTGCGCTCGGTCTCGGCCGTCGACTGGGGTACGGAGACCTCGGTGCTCGTCGCCGGGACCCGGGCCGACCGCGACCGGGTCGCCATCATCGACACCGCCCTCGACGGCACCGACTCCACCGAGCCCCAGCCGGACATCGGCACCGAGACCGTCACGTACCTGGCGGCCTATCCGGTCAGCCCGGTCACCGGCAAACCCTCCCCGGACGTCGTGCAGTACATGGCCAACGGCGCGGCCTTCGACGTGCTCTCCGGCCCGGTACGCATCGGCATCGGCGACCTGGCCGACCCGGTCACGAACCCGCCCACGGGAATGGTCCCCACCGCGCCGTTCTTCCTCCGCTGACCGGGGCAGGGCGACTCCGTGCCGAGCGGACATCTCCTAGCCGATCTGACAGGCCTCGTGCTGCCGAGCGGGCGTCTGTCCGGCGATCTGGCCGGCCTCGTCTTGCCGAGCGGGCGTCTCTTCGCCGATCTCGCCGATCTCGTTCTGCCGAGCTCCTGTGCCGCCTGTGGGGCCGAGCGCGTGCCGCTGCGGCGTGGCACCTGTGCGGCCTGCGTAGCGGCGCTGGAGGCGCTCCGGGCGTACTCGACCAGCCCGATCCCACCACCGCCCGGTATGCCCGCCTGTGTCGCTCTCAGCGGCTATGGCGGACCGATGCGCGGAATGCTGCTCGCGTACAAGGAGAGGGGCTGGCACCGGCTCGCCCAGCCGCTCGGGGCGCTGCTCGCCTCGGCCGTCGCCGAGATGGCGGTCCGGGCCGGCGGCGGGCGCCACCGGCCGCTGGTCGTCATTCCCGTGCCGTCGACAGCGAGCGCGGCCCGCGAGCGGCACGGCGACCACATGGCGCGACTGGCCGCACACGCAGTGCGGCGGCTGCGGCGGGCCGGTTGGGAGGCTGATCTCAGCCGGCCGCTCCGGGCGCTTCCGCGTGGTGATTCCGCATCACTGACCGTAGCCGAACGAGCGGCGGCGGCTGAGAGTTCCCTGCGAATCAAGGGGGCTCGGATCCGCATTCCGCGACGGCGGCCGACGATCGGAGGCACGCTGATAGTGGTGGACGACATCGTCACGACGGGGGCCACACTGGCTGCCGTGACGGGACGGCTCCGGGAGGCGGACATGCAGGTCGCAGGGGCTGCGGTGCTGGCGGCGACGCGACTGCGCAAGGCTCGTGGGGCGCAACCGGGCAACCGCCCGGGTGCGGTCGCGCCAGAGGCGAAAGTCCTCACTCCCATTCCCCGAACGAGGGGTGACGGGCAGCCGTCGGCAGGTTAGCGTCTTGGTGACGAGGGTAAGCGACTCGCCTTACCCGCCACCGGAGCGAAGTCGACCAGTCTGACGGCTAGATCTGACTCGCCGCACCGGAAAGGAGCGTCCTCGTAAGCCGATTCGGTCACGTGCGCGGATTGCTCCGGGATCCCCGTCGTCACCGAAACCAGCACACCGCGTCGAAGTGCAAACGTTGGGGGAGGTCACGAGTGGACATTGTCGTCAAGGGCCGCAACGTAGAGGTTCCTGATCACTATCGGGAACATGTCGCCGACAAGCTGGCAAAAGTCGAACGCTACGATCAGAAACTGATCAGAGTCGACGTGGAGCTCTTCCACGAGCGCAACCCGCGGCAGTCAGACAACTGCCAGCGCGTGGAGATCACGGTTGTCACCCGCGGGCCCGTGATCCGGGCCGAAGCCACCGCCAAGGATTTCTACGGCGCCCTCGACTGCGCCATCAACAAGCTCGACGGGCGCCTGCGCCGTGCCGCCGACCGCCGGCGAGTGCACCGCGGACGCCACGCGCCGGTCTCCGTGGCCGCCGCGACCGCCGGGCTGCCGACCGACCTGCCGAGCGTCACGCCGCAGGCCGAGAACTCCGCGACGACCGCCGACCTGGCCGAACACGACAACAACCAGCCCTGGCGCATCGTGCGCGAGAAGGAGCACCCCGCGGACCCGATGACCGTCGACGACGCTCTCTTCCAGATGGAGCTCGTCGGCCACGACTTCTATCTCTTCCACGACAAGGAGAGCGGCCGGCCCAGCGTCGTCTACCGGCGGCGTGGCTACGACTACGGCATCCTCAGCCTGGAAACGACCGCGTAGACGGCCTCTCCTCCTCCGGGACGGCAGCGATCCCGTCCCGGGGAGGACCCGGGAATCCGCCCCGCGATCCGGCGACCGATCCGCTGAGCGCAACGCCGGGCGATCCGCTGAACGCGACACCGAGCGCAACGCCGAGCGATCTGCTGAGCGCAACGCCGGGGTGACAGCGATGCCGGCTCAGCCGTCCATGCGGGGACCCTCGGTCAGCAGGTCCTCCGCCAGCAGCGCGAACTGGACGTCGTCGCTGCGGCGGGCTCCGGCCCCGGGCAGGCGCGAGCGCAGATACGCCTCGCGCTTGAATCCCGCCTTCTCCAGCACGCGCTGCGAGCCGACGTTGTCCGGCAGCGCCCCCGCGATCAGGCGGGCGATCCCCGTCTCCGCGAACGCCCACAACGACACCAGCTGCGCCGCACGGGTCGGATAGCCCCGGCCGCGCCAATGCGGCAGCATGCTGTAGCCGATCATCGCCTGGCCGGTGCGCGGCTCCTGGTAGTAGAGGCCGATCTCGCCGGTCGGCGTACCGGTGGCGGTGTCGACGATGACCAGGTCCGCGCGGTCGCCGGCCAGCCAGTGCGACGGGGCCCAGGCGCAGCGCCGGCGCATCTGCTCGGGGCTGGGCCGGACCGGCGGGACGCTGGTCGCGACGACATCCGGCTGCGAGTGCAGGTCCACGTAGAAGTCGACGTCCGACTCGGCCAGCGGGCGCAGGGTCACCACGCCGTCGGTCAGTTCGCCGCCGGGAAGGTCGGGGAGCAGCCGGTCCACCGGGCCCGGCGGGTCACCGGCCAGCCGCGCGTACGCGAGCACGTCGTCACGCTTGCCGTCGTGACCGGGCAGCGCCGCCCGGCGTACCCCCTCGGGCTGGAACCCGGCAGCGAGCGCGACCCGCTGGCTGAGCGCGTTCTCCCGGTGGGTCAGAAGCTCGAGCCGGGCGAGCCCGGTGCGGAACGCGTGCTCGGAGAGCGCCCGGACGGCCGCCGTGGCCACGCCGCGGCCGCGCGCCCACGACCCGGTCCAGTAGCCGATCTCGGCCTGACCCCGCCCCGGCTGCACCCGGTCCATGCCGATGCCGCCGAGCACGCGGTCGCTCACCGGGTCGGCCACCGCGTAGAAGCCACCGCCCGCGGCGAACAACCGCGGCGCGAGCTCATGCATGTACTCCTCGGCGTCCGAGCGCGTGAACGGCACCGGCAGCGCCGCCATGAACCGGCGCATGTCCGACTCGTTGTAGCCCGCCACCAGGTCGTCCAGGTCCGCGGGACGCAGGCCGCGCAGACGGACGCCGTCGCCCGGGATCGTCGGCACGATCACACCGCCTCACCCCTGGGCAGCGACGCCGCCTCACCCCTGGGCAGCGAACCCGCCTCACCCCTTAGCAGCGACGCCGTCCAGCAGTCGCGCCGCTCGCCGCCGATCACCAGCGCCTGCCGCTGCAGACCTTCCATCGTGAATCCCGCCTTCTGCGCCACCCGCCGCGACGCCTCGTTGCCGACCTCGGCCCGCCACTGGATGCGCGCCAGCCCCAGCGTGTCGAAGGCCCAGCCGCAGATCGCGCGGACGGCTGCCACCGCGTACCCCCGGCCCCGCGCGCTCTGCGCGACGAAGAAGCCCACCTCGCCCACCGCCGGGTCCGCGCCGGTCAGCCTTAGATCAACCGATCCCATGTACGCGTCATCGCGGTCCACAACCGCAAACACGGCTTCTTCGCCTCCGGACCACCGCCGGGGCACGGTGACGGCCACATGGCGCAGGGCGTCCGCCGCGGTGTACGGCAGTCGCACCCCGAACCACCGCACCACCTCGGGGTCGTTGCGGCAGGCGACGACGGCGGGGACGTCCCGCTCCGCAGGTTTGCGCAGAGTGAGTGTTTCGGCCGAGATCGTCGGGTGCTCGCCGCCGAAGGTCCGCGCTGTCCGGCGTACCGAAGAAGCCACGTCGGTGCCGGGCAGAGTGAGGTCCTCCCTGGTCAGAGCGGCCGTCCACGTGTCCGGGGCGGGTCGCGTGCCGATCATGCGGAAGCCCAGCCGGAGCGCCGTCAGGCGCGAGGCATGATTACCCACCGTGGCCCTCCAGTCGATCCTGGTCAGGCCCTCCTCGTCGAACGCCCACAGGAGTAACGCCCGGCCCGCGCGCTCGGTCACTCGGCGCCCGCGAGCCCACGGCGCCGACCAGTAGCCGAGCGCCGCCGTCCGGCCCGCCGGGTCGACGGCGTTGAGCGCGACGCTGCCGACGAGATCTTCTTCGTCGAAGATGCCCAGATGCAGGCCTGTCCCGGCGCTTATGAAGGTCTCGGCGTCCTCCAGCCGGTACGGCGAGGGCAGCCCCGTCAACCACCGCTGCAGAACCGGGTCCTGACACGCCCGAAATATCGCATCGGCGTCCTCGGGCTGCCACGGCCGGACATGCAACTCGTCGACGCGGAGCTCAGGGGGGTGCACGGGGGCCATCCTGCCCTCGGCCGCGCGGGAGCCGCCACCGGGTTGCGCGTGCCGACGCGCGACCCGGGTGCGAGGTTGCAGGGCCGGCGGAGATGCGCTGTCAGCGAACTCTCAGCCCTGTTTCGTCGTCTTTGCGAGTTTAGTAGGAGGCTCGGGTCACGGCTCCCCCAGGAAGACGCCTACGATGGTCCGGCAGACCGTCTAGGGGAGCGTTGACCCGTGTCGATTTTGGAAAAAGTCCTTCGCGCCGGTGAAGGCCGCATGGTGCGCCGCCTCAAGGCGATCGCCATGGCGGTCAACTCGATCGAGGGGGACTACACCGACCTCACCGACGACGAGTTGCGCGAGCAGACCGAGCAGTTGAAACAGCGCTACGCCGACGGCGAGTCGCTCGACGACTTGCTGGTCGAGGCGTTCGCGGTGGCTCGTGAGGGGGCTCGCCGGGTGCTCGGGCAGCGCGCGTACGACGTCCAGCTCATGGGCGGCGCCGCGCTGCACTTCGGCAACATCCCGGAGATGAAGACCGGTGAGGGCAAGACGCTCACCGGCGTCTTCCCCGCCTACCTCAACGCGCTCAGCGGCGAGGGCGTGCACATCATCACGGTGAACGACTACCTCGCCCAGCGCGACGCCGAGTGGGTCGGCCGGGTGCACACGTTCCTCGGCCTCACCGTCGGCGTCATCCTGCCCAACCGGCCCTCCGCCGAGCACCGCGCCGCGTACCACTGCGACATCACGTACGGGACCAACAACGAGTTCGGCTTCGACTACCTGCGCGACAACATGGCGTGGTCGTCCGCCGAGCTCGTGCAGCGCGGGCACAACTTCGCGATCGTGGACGAGGTCGACTCGATCCTCATCGACGAGGCCCGTACCCCGCTGATCATCTCCGGTCCGGGCGAGCACTCCGCCCGCTGGTACGGCGAGTTCGCCGCCCTGGTCGGCCGCCTCCAGAAGGGCAAGGACGGCGAGGGCGACTACGAGGTGGACGAGGCGAAGCGCACCGTCGCCATCACCGAGCGCGGCGTCTCCCGCGTCGAGGACCGCCTCGGCATCGACAACCTGTACGAGTCGGTGAACACCCCGCTCGTGGGCTACCTGAACAACGCCATCAAGGCCAAGGAGCTCTACAAGCGGGACAAGGACTACATCGTCGACGAGAACGGCGAGGTCCTCATCGTCGACGAGTTCACCGGCCGCATCCTGCACGGCCGCCGTTACAACGAGGGCATGCACCAGGCCATCGAGGCGAAGGAGGGTGTGGAGGTCAAGCAGGAGAACCAGACCCTGGCGACCATCACGCTGCAGAACTACTTCCGCCTCTACAACAAGCTCGCCGGCATGACCGGTACGGCGCAGACCGAGGCCGGCGAGTTCAACCAGGTCTACAAGGTCGGCGTCGTGAGCATCCCGACGCACCGGCCCATGATCCGGATCGACCACCCGGACGTCATCTACAAGACCGAGAAGGCCAAGTTCAACGCGGTCATCGAGGACATCGCCGAGCGGCACGCCACCGGCCAGCCGGTGCTCGTCGGCACGGTCTCGGTCGAGAATTCCGAGATCCTGTCGACGCTGCTGCGCCGCCGCGGCATCCCGCACAGCGTCCTCAACGCGAAGTTCCACGCCCAGGAGGCGCAGATCATCGCGCAGGCCGGCCGCAAGGGCGGGGTCACGGTCGCGACCAACATGGCCGGCCGCGGCACGGACATCCTGCTCGGCGGCAACCCCGAGTTCCTGGCGGCGGCGGAGCTGCACCAGCGCGGCCTGGACCCGGTGGAGAGCCCGGAGGAGTACGCGAAGGCCCTCGAAGAGGTCATGCCGTCCGTCAAGGAGGCCTGCGAGCAGGAGGCGGCCGAGGTCATCGCCGCCGGCGGCCTGTACGTCCTCGGCACCGAGCGGCACGACTCCCGCCGCATCGACAACCAGCTCCGCGGCCGCTCCGGCCGCCAGGGCGACCCGGGCGAGTCCCGGTTCTACCTGTCGCTGCAGGACGACCTGATGAAGCGTTTCCGCGCCGGCGCGGTCGAGGCCGTCATGGAGCGCTTCAACATCCCCGAGGACGTCCCCATCGAGTCGAAGATGGTGACCAGGCAGATCCGCAGCGCCCAGACCCAGATCGAGGGTCAGAACGCGGAGATCCGCAAGAACGTCCTCAAGTACGACGAGGTCCTCAACAAGCAGCGCATGGTCATCTACGCCGAGCGCAAGCGCGTGCTCGACGGCGAGGACATGCACGACCAGGCCCAGCACATGATCGACGACGTCGTCGCCGACTACGTCCACGCGGCCACCTCGGACGGCTACGCCGAGGACTGGGACCTCGAGCAGCTCTGGACCAACCTCAAGCGCCTGTTCCCGCTGAGCCTCACGATCGAGGACGTGGTCGAGGAGGCCGGCGGCGAGCGCAGCAGCATCGACCAGGACTTCCTCATCGCCCAGGTCAAGGAGGACGCGCAGCGCGCGTACAAGGCCCGCGAGGACGAACTGGGCGAGGAGGCGGTCCGCGAACTCGAGCGCCAGGTCCTGCTCGCGGTGATCGACCGCAAGTGGCGCGAGCACCTCTACGAGATGGACTACCTGCAGGAAGGCATCAGCCTGCGGGCGTACGCCCAGCGCGACCCGGTGGTCGAGTACCAGCGCGAGGGCTTCGACATGTTCAACCAGATGATGGAGGGCATCAAGGAGGAGGCGGTCGGCTTCCTCTTCAACCTGGAGGTCCAGGTCGAGGAGGCCCCCACGGTCACCGTCGACCCGTCGCAGGCCCGCGAGCTGCCTGCCACCGACGAGCCGGAGCAGCACGTCGAGGTCCGCGCCAAGGGCCTCGGAGGCTCCCGCCGCCCGCAGAACCTCCAGTACACCGCCCCGGCCATCGACGGCGAGGCCGGAGCCGGAGCCCCCCAGATCCAGCAGGCCCCGGAGCAGCAGGCGCCCGCCCTGGGCCTCGGCGCTGCCCCGGTCGTCCCGGCCAGCCCGGCCCACACGGGCGCCCACCGGGCCGGCAGCTCGGGCCAGGCGGAGGCGGGCAACGGCCCGTCCCG
The DNA here is from genome assembly GCF_040689425.1 of Actinoplanes sp. NPDC051475. Taxonomy (NCBI): domain Bacteria; kingdom Bacillati; phylum Actinomycetota; class Actinomycetes; order Micromonosporales; family Micromonosporaceae; genus Actinoplanes; species Actinoplanes sp. NPDC051475. The sequence goes on along the minus strand of NZ_JBFAZZ010000004.1, from coordinate 163,889 downwards.
CAACGCCCCGTGCTACTGCGGCTCGGGCAAGAAGTACAAGCGCTGCCACGGCGCGCCCGGCGCGGTCTGATCGGTTCCGGGCTGGTCTTCGGGCCGCCCGGTGCTTCTCGAATCCCGGCCTCCGCGAGCTGTTCGCGGGGGCCGGTTTCGTGTCCTGGCCTCCGCGGCTTGTTGGCGCGGCGGCCGGTTTCGTAACGCGGCCTCCGCGACCCGTTCGTGGGGCTGGTCTTCGTGTGCCCGCGGTTCAGCGTTATGGGGCCTGGCCGGCCCTCGCTGTGGTGCCCAGGGGTGGCCGTCGAGTGTGGCGCCCAGGACGGCCGCCGCCTGTGGTGCTCACCGGACGCCCCGGGTGACTCGATGGCCTGCTGGTCAGATCAGACGCAGGACGGTTGCCAGCCAAGCTTCGTCGTGCTGTTCGAGGCGTAGGGCCATCGCCCAGGTCCGGTCGCCGATGAGCAGCAGGACCGCCGCCTCCACCGCGCCCGGGCGGGGTTCGCAGAGGCTGGACCTCAGCACTGCCACGGGAGCGGGGCGCCGGAAGCGGGTGTGGAGGCGGCGGGCTTCCGCGACTCTCTTCGCGCCGTCCAGTCCCTGGGCCACCACCGTGGCGGCTTCTCGCGGCTGGGCGAGCCGGCGGAGGTGCGCCGCCGGGCGGTAGCCGTTGAGGACCTCGACGCAGGAGCCGACGAATCTGCGGACGGCCAGCTTGGCATCGGGGGAGGCACCGACCACCGGCGATCGGCGCGCCGCTCGCTCGGACGCCGCGGCTGCGGACTCCCCAAACGCGGACTCCCCAAAGGAGTCGGCCTGCCCGGACAGCGCCGACGGCGCGAAGCGGGTTGATGGCGCGAAGCCGGTTGATGGCGTGGAGTGGGTTGATGGCGCGGAGTGGGCTGAAGGCGCGGAGGGTGCGGTGGAGGCGGGCGGCTCGGACGATGTCGCGGGTCTTCTGGATCCGGAGGCCCGGGCCGTCAGGCGGCTCCAATCGAGCGTCAGTTGGTGCGGAGAGGACCATGCCTCCGGCTCGCGCTCGTCATCGAACGGCGGGTCGCAGCGGGGCGCCCTGCGCAGCCTGATTGCCGGTGCTGCCTGCTGTTTCTCCAACTCGGCCGTCGACACACCGCACCTCAATCCTTGCGTTTGCCTTCGTTTGCCTACGACGACGAGTGTGGCGGCTGAGCGTGATGACGGTCAATGCCAGCTTCGGAGCCTGTGGAAAACTGCGAACGGACCACTCGGTCGGTGCCGGCTTCGGAGCCCCCGGAGACGCGAGCGGTCTACTCGGCGTCGCGGTCGACCAGCGGATTGTCCTGCACCCAGGCGGCGGTCTCCGCGTACTTCTGCTCGATATAGGCCTCGAGCTTCGCGCGCTCTACCCGCCACTGCCCGCGCCCACCGATTTTTATGGCGGGGAGTTCACCGCTGCGGACCATGTGGTAGACCTGCGAGTCGGAGACGTTCAGCTCCGCTGCCACCTCGGACAGCAGCATGAACCTGGCCTCCACAAGTCCTCCGCTCATCGGGCGCGCCTTGATGGAGCCTTAGTTTGCCATCGTTTGCTTAGGACGGCTCAAGCGGTTCCGGCGGCCTGTGCAAAGAGAGCGGAGCGGGCAGCGAGCAGCTAGGCCTCGAGCGCCCGGCCTGTGAGCGGGCTTGAGTAGACCACACTGGTCGTCACCGGTCCCAGGCCCGAGATCCGCCCCGTGACCTCCTCGAGGTGCCGCATCGACCGGGTCATCACCTTGAGGACGAAGCAGTCCTCGCCCGTCACGTGATGCGCCTCGATGATCTCGGGGGTGCTGTCCAGCAGCGCGTGGAACGGCTTGTAGTTCCCGGTCGGGTAGCGCAGACGCACGAAAGCCATCACGGTGAGCCCGACCCGCTCCGGGTCGATCGCGGCGCGGTAGCCGGCGATCACCCCGGACTCCTCCAGCTTGCGCACTCGCTCCGCGACCGCGCTCGGCGACATCGCCACTGCCCGCGCCAGGTCTGCGTAGCTCGCACGGCCGTCTCGTTGGAGCTCCGCAAGAAGCCGCCAATCGGTACGGTCGAGAGCAGCATCAACGGTCACGGCGGCAAACTACCGTCGGATCCACGGCGAAGGCAATGGATGGCCGTGGTCGTACCGTGGGCCGAAGGCGACCTTGTCCCTAGCGTGATCGGCATGAGAACACCCGCTGAGATCTTCGCCGAACGCCTCGCCACGCAGACCGATGTCGCCGACGTCCGGAGCGCCCCGCCCGGCGGTTTCGTGCTCGTCGACTCCCGTTCCCGGGAGGCGTGGGATCAGGGCCACCTGCCCGGCGCCGTGCACCTGCCCACCGCGGACATCGCCGGCCGGGCCGCCGAGCTCATCGATCCGGCGACGCCCGTGGTGACCTACTGCTGGGGTCCCGGCTGCAACGGTGCCACCCGTGCTGCCTTGGCGTTCGCGCTGCTCGGGTACGAGGTCAGGGAGATGCTGGGCGGCGTCGAGTACTGGATCCGCGAGGGCTTTCCGCTGGCGACGGCGGCCGGGGAGGTCGTCCGGGACCCGGATCCGCTCGTCGCCCCCACCGGTGTCGCGTGCGGCTGTTGAGAGCCACAGAACAAACGACCTTCCGGTAGCGTGCGCGGCGGGGTACTACAGGGACGGTCGAGTCGCCCAGGGGGATGCAAGTGCCGATCACCGATCTGGTCCGGGTGTACGTGCCCGCCACCGTGCCGATGCTCGACGGGCTCAAGGCGTCCGGGCAGCTCGGTGGCGGCCCGATCGTCGCGCACGCGGTGACCCCGGCGCTCCGGGAGTGGTACGCCGAGGGCGACGAGGAGGAGCTCGAGTACGTAGCCTTCACCCGCGCCGCCCAGGCCGCCCTGCAGCTGTTGCGCCACGATCCGGCGGCGCCGCGCCGGCGGGTCGTCGTCTCGGCCGATGTCGCCGCCGGTTCGCTGGGGCGGGAGGAGGTCGAGCTCGGGTCCAGCACGGTACGGGTCCCGCAGCCGATCTCACTCAAGGAGGTCGCGTCGATCCACGTGGACGGCGCCGACGCCGCCGAGGCCGTCGCGGCCGCCGCGGAGGTGGTGGACGAGGCGCTGGCGGGTGATCCGGACGCCCAGTTCACCGTCGACGGGGCCGAGGATCACGAACTCGAGTGGTACGCCGTGAGCGAGCTCGACGAGCTGACCTGATCAGTCGTCGGTGCGGCTGCCCACCGGCTCCGCATCCTCATCACGCGCGGTCCGCTCGATCTCGTCCGGTTCCGCTCGTTCCGTCACCGTGCCCGCAGACTTCTCCACGGACGAATCAGCTGACGAATCGGCGGGCGAGGCGGGGGAGCCGAGGGTCCGGCCGACCGCCACCATCGCTGTGAACGCGCCCACGAACAGCACGATCAGGCCGTTGTTGAGCCGGCTGCTGCTCAGCATCTGCTGCACCGTCAGCTCCAGCTCGCTCACCTTGCCGGCCAGCTCCAGCACGCGGGCTCCCGCCGTACGCGTAAGGATCTCACCCACCACCAGCAGCAGGCCCGGTCCGGCGCCCGCGAGGGCGTAGAGCGGCCACCGGAGGTCGGCGCCGGTGCGGTGCCGGGCCCGGCGCAGCAGGCGGTAGGTGATCAGCCCGGCGACCAGGCCGCCGAGCGCGCCCTGCGCGAAGCCGAAGTAGCTCGCGGCGTCGGCCTGCGACGACGACGTGTCGCGCGCGCCGAAGACCGGGAGCAGGTCGTGCTGCAGGAAGCTGAGCACCACGCCGACCAGGAACACCCCGATCGCCGCCCAGCAGACGGCCGCCGTGACGCGGGGGTGGTGGAACCCGGCCAGCGCGCCGCCGATGGTCGCCGCGGCCGCGATCGTGCCGCCGACCACCGCGTAGATCCAGCCGTCGGTGTTGATCGTGATGATCGTGAGGCCGCCGAGAAGGCCGACGATCAGCCCGGCTCCGGTCGCGGCCGCGAAGCGGAGGGTGCGGCCGCCGCGGGCGAGGGAGGTCACCACGGCGAGCGCGACCGCCGCGCCGGCGACCAGGGCCGCGGAGACGGCTCCGGGCATCGCGTATGCCGTGGAGGTGACCTCCATGGCGGCGTCCGCGCGGCCGGTGATCGTGGCCCGCGCCGACCACAGCATCGCGGCCGCCCAGGCGAGTCCGGCGATCGCCAGGACGATGCTCCGAGAGGGTGCCCGTTCCGGCCCCTGCCAGGCTGTTTCGCCCTTGTTGACCTCGCTGTCCGCCTCACTCATGGACCTCAGGGTACGCGGGGCCACCGACGCTTTCCGACCGCCCGGGAGGGGGTGGTGCGCGTGCGAGGATGGAGCCGACACACGATGTCGTAGCCGAAGAACCCAAGAGGTCGAGGAGTACGTGATGGACGCCCAGTTTTCCGTGCCGGTGCCACGGAACGAGCCCGTACGCGGCTATGCGCCCGGCAGCCCCGAGCGCGCTTCCCTGCAGTCGCGGGTCGACGCCCTCGCGGCCGAGCGCGTGGAGCTGACGAACACGATCGACGGCGTTCAGAAGCGGGGCGGGGGCGACGCCATCGAGGTCGTACAGCCGCACAAGAGGCACCACGTGCTCGGCGTGACGTACAACTCGACCCATGAGGACGCCGCGGCCGCCGTGGCCGCCGCCAAGCGGGCCGCTCCGGGCTGGCGGGCGCTGCCCTACAGCGAGCGCGCCGCGGTCTTCCTGCGGGCCGCCGAGATGCTGGCCGGCGGCTGGCGGGACACGCTCAACGCGGCCACGGTCCTGGGGCAGTCGAAGTCGGCGTACCAGGCCGAGATCGACGCCGCCTGCGAGCTGATCGACTTCCTGCGCTTCAACGTGGCCTTCGGGGAGCAGATCCTCGCCGAGCAGCCGCAGTCCGCGCCGGGCTTCTGGAACCGTTTCGACCACCGCCCGCTCGAGGGGTTCGTCTACGCGATCACCCCGTTCAACTTCACCGCCATCGCGGGCAACCTGCCGTCCGCGCCGGCGCTGATGGGCAACACGGTGGTCTGGAAGCCGTCGCCGACCCAGCAGTTCTCCGCGCACTTCACCATGCGCCTGTTCGAGGCGGCCGGCCTGCCGCCCGGCGTGATCAACATGGTGACCGGCGACGGCCTGGCCGTCTCCGACGTGGTCCTCGCCGACCCCGACCTGGCCGGCATCCACTTCACCGGCTCCACCGCCACCTTCCGTCACCTGTGGCGCGAGGTCGGGTCGAACATCGAGCGCTACCGGTCGTACCCGCGGCTGGTCGGTGAGACCGGCGGCAAGGACTTCGTCTTCGCGCACCCCAGCGCCGACGCGGACGCGCTGCACACCGCGCTGGTCCGCGGCGCGTACGAGTACCAGGGCCAGAAGTGCTCCGCGGCGTCCCGGGCGTACGTGCCGCGCGGCATCTGGGAGGGCGGCCTGCGTGACCGGCTCGCGGCGACGGTGGCCTCGATCCGGTACGGCGACGTCACCGACCTGTCGACGTTCGGCGGTGCCGTGATCGACGGCCGTGCGTTCGCGAAGCACGCGGAGGCTCTGGACCGGATCAAGAACAGCGCCGCCTGCACCGTGCTCGCCGGCGGTACGGCCGACGACAGCGAGGGCTGGTTCGTGGCGCCGACGCTGGTGGAGTCGAGCGACCCGGCGCACGAGGTCTTCACGACCGAGTACTTCGGCCCGATCCTCGGCGTGCACGTCTACGAGGACGGCGACTTCGAGGCGGCGGTGGCCCAGGCCGAGGCCGTCTCGCCGTACGCGCTGACCGGTTCGATCTTCGCGACGGACCGCTCGATCGTCGACTGGGCGGCCACGGCGCTGCGGAACGCGGCGGGCAACTTCTACATCAACGACAAGCCGACGGGCGCGGTCGTCGGCCAGCAGCCCTTCGGCGGTGCCCGCGGTAGCGGTACCAACGACAAGGCCGGCTCGATGCTGAACCTGCTCCGCTGGGTCTCCCCGCGGACGATCAAGGAGACGTTCGAGCCGCCGACCGCGTGGCAGTATCCCCATATGGGCTGATTGTCCGGTTCGCGGGTCGTCGTCTTTTCTTCAGAGAAGTGAGGCGGCGATCCGCGGGCTCATCCGTGGCTTTTGAGGGATTTCCGGACTTCGAGCGCCGTCTGACCGTTTCTGCGCTCCATTCTAGCGTGCGAGACCCGTTCTCAAGGGCGAAACGCCCGGTCACGACCCTCGTGGTCGGACTGTCTGTGCGGGACAGTCGTTTGTGGAGACGCAAATTGGACGGATCGGGCGAAATCCTGGACGCCGGAGCTACAAAGTGGCAGCTTAGAAGGCATGCCCGACACTCAAATCAACCCCACGGCTGCCGCGCTGCTCGGCCTGCTCCACGATGGGCCGATGACCGGCGGACAGCTGATGGCGGCTGCCGAACGCCGCCTCGGGCCCTACTGGTCGATGACGCGGAGCCAGGTCTACCGCGAACTGCCCGTCCTCGCCGAAATGGGCCTTGTCCGTCTTGGCAAGCCGGGACCACGGTCCAGCCAGCCCTATGCCATCACCGCCGCCGGCAAGCGCGCCTTCAGCCGGTGGCTCGCCGAGGCTCCCGGCCGCGACGCGATCCGTAACCCGGTCGCCCTGCGTGTCGCCTTCGGCCAGCAGCACGCCGGTGGCCAGCTCAAGACGCTTTACACCGGCGCCAACGAGTATCACTCCGAGGCCCTTGCCATGGCGCGAGAGCAGGCCAAGGAGGCCAAGAAGGCGGGCGACGCGTACGGCGCCGCCGCGCTCGAGTTCGCGGTCGCGTACCACAAGGCGGCGCTGACCTGGCTCAAGGCCGCACCCGCGGAGTGATGAAGGAATCACGCACTACGGGCCGCCCGGCTGCGACACGGGCCGGGCGGCGTATTCTTGACCGTCGTGAGTGCAGCCGACTTTCCTGAACAGCTCAAGGCCCTCGACGCCACCCTGCGCAACATCGAGAATGTGCTCGACCTCGACAAGCTGCGCCGCAGCCGGGCGGAGCTCGAGGAGGAGGCCTCCGCCCCCGATCTGTGGGACGACCAGGCCCGGGCTCAGGACGTCAATTCCCGGCTGTCATACGTGGCCGGCGAGATCTCGAAGATGGAGCGCCTGCGCTCCCGCCTCGATGACGCCGCCCTCCTGCTGGAGATGGCAGAGGCGGAAGGCGACGCCGGCTCCGTCACCGAGGTCGGTGACGAGCTGGTGAAGCTGCACAAGGCCATCGAGGAGATGGAGGTCCGCACCCTCCTCTCCGGCGAGTACGACTCCCGCGAGGCGGTCGTGGCCATCCGGGCCGGCGCCGGCGGCGTGGACGCCGCCGACTTCGCCGAGATGCTCCTGCGCATGTACCTGCGCTGGGCGGAGCGCCACGGTTACCCCACCGAGGTGTACGAAACCTCGTACGCCGAGGAGGCGGGCCTCAAGTCGGCCACCTTCGCCGTGAAGGTGCCGTACGCATACGGCACGCTCAGCGTGGAGTCGGGCACCCACCGCCTGGTCCGGATCAGCCCGTTCGACAACCAGGGCCGCCGCCAGACCAGCTTCGCCGGTGTCGAGGTGATGCCGGTCGTCGAGCAGACCGACCACATCGACATCCCCGAGAACGAGATCCGCGTCGACGTCTACCGTTCGTCGGGTCCTGGTGGACAGAGCGTTAACACCACCGACTCCGCTGTGCGCCTCACGCACGTCCCCACGGGCATCGTGGTGACGTGTCAGAACGAGAAGTCGCAGCTGCAGAACAAGGCCTCCGCGATGCGGGTGCTGCAGGCGCGGCTGCTCGAACGCAAGCGCCAGGAGGAGGAGGCGAAGATGGCCGGCCTCAAGCAGGACACCACCGGCTCCTGGGGCGACCAGATGCGTTCGTACGTGCTGCACCCGTACCAGATGGTCAAGGACCTGCGCACTGAGCAGGAAACGGGCAATCCGTCGTCGGTCTTCGACGGCGAGCTCGACGAGTTCATCGAGGCGGGCATCCGGTGGCGTAAGCAGACCCAGATGGCGGGCTGAGCCGTCCCCGACACGCCGCCTGAACGAAGAGTCAGGCGGCGTTCACCTTGAGTGCAGGTAGCGCCCCTCGCGCCGAAGATCAGCCTCGCGGGGGGCGAAAACCGGCCACCGCCGGGGTTGGCGTTTTCGTTACACCGCGTAGACTCTCCACCCGTGATTCAGCTCGAGAACGTGACGAAGACGTATCCGAAGGCGTCTCGGCCGTCGTTGGACGATGTCAGCGTCGGTATCGAGAAGGGTGAGTTCGTCTTCTTCATCGGCCCCTCCGGTTCCGGCAAGTCGACGATCATCAAGCTCCTGCTGCACGAGGTGGCCCCCTCGCGCGGCAAGGTGGTGGTGAATTCCAAGGACGTCACCACGATGCGCTCCTGGAAGATCCCGCACTTCCGGCGCTCGATCGGCTGCGTGTTCCAGGACTTCCGCCTGCTGCCCAACCGCACCGCGTACGAGAACGTGGCCTTCGCTCTGGAGGTCATCGGTAAGACCAAGGCCGTGGCGCGCCGGGTCGTGCCCGAGGTGCTGGAGCTGGTGGGTCTCGGTGGCAAGGAGCACCGCTACCCGCACGAGCTCTCCGGTGGTGAGCAGCAGCGTGTCGCCGTGGCGCGGGCGTTCGTCAACCGGCCGCTGATCCTGCTGGCGGACGAGCCGACGGGCAACCTGGACCCGGACACCTCCATCGAGATCATGCGCCTGCTCGACCGGATCAACCGGACCGGCACGACGGTCGTGATGGTCACCCACGACTCCAACATCGTCAACCAGATGCGCCGCCGAGTCATCGAGATCGAGAGCGGGCGGATCGTCCGCGACCAGGCTCGCGGCGTCTACGGCTAGGCAACCGGGCCCCGCCCCCACAGCTTTCCTGATTTACGAACGCGGAGTCCCGGAAGGAACCCCCGATGCGTTTCAAGTACGTCCTCAACGAGGTGCTGGTCGGCCTGTGGCGCAACGTCACGATGACCATCGCCATGATCATCACCATGTCGGTGTCGCTCACCATGCTCGGCGCCAGCGTGCTGATGTACATGCAGGTCGACCAGATGAAGAACTACTACTACGGGGAGATCCAGGTCTCGATCTTCCTCCGTGAGGACGTCACCGACGCTCAGCGCGCCGCGATCAACCAGGCCATCGAACAGAGCCCGCTCGTGAAGGAGAAGGAGTACGAGACCCGCGAGCAGGCCTTCGAGAAGTTCAAGGTGCTGTGGCGCGACGAGCCCGACTTCGTCAAGTCGGTCACGCCGGACAGCCTGCCCGAGTCGTACCGGGTGAAGCTCAAGGATCCGGAGCAGTACCAGACCTTCGCCGACCAGATCAAGACTCAACAGGGCATCCAGGACATCGTCGACCAGCGCGAGCTGCTCGAGAAGGTGTTCAAGATCTTCAACGCGATCCAGGTGATGGCCCTGGTGGTGGCCGGCTTCATGGCCATGGCGGCGCTGTTGCTGGTCGGTAACACCATCCAGGTGGCCGCGTACAGCAAGCGCCGCGAGGTGGCGGTGATGAAGCTGGTGGGCGCGTCGAACTGGTTCATCCAGGCGCCCTTCGTCCTCGAGGCGGTGGTGGCCGGCCTGATCGGCGCGATACTCGGCTTCGCGTTCATCTTCATCGGCAAGGTGGTACTGCTCGACGGCCGCCTGCAGGCGCTCACCAATGTCCTCACGCCGATTCCGGACGGTAACGTCTGGATGATGCTGCCGCTGCTGGCGGCGGTCGGCGCAGGAGTCTCAGCAGTCACCGCCTGGATCACCCTGCGCTTCTACCTCAAGGTCTGACACTCCTCGAGCCGCCGATCGCCGCGCATCCGTACGGGATGCGCGGCGATTGCCGTTCTGGGCGATTTCGCCGAATAGCTACGGAAAGTCGGAGTACGGTGACTCCTCGTGGAGTACAACCGACGTCGACACCACCGGTCCCGTACCGCGCTGGCCGTCTGCCTGAGCGTCCTCTGCAGCGCAGGGCTCGCCGTGGCGGCTCCCAGCGCGGCCCTCGCCGACCCGTCCCAGGACGATGCGCGCAAGGCCAGCCGAGCGGTGGACCGGGCCGAAGCGATCCTCGAGGACGCCACGGTGACCGCGCGCCACGCCGCCCGCCGCCTGGAGGCCGCGACGGCCGCCCTGCCCGCGGCGCAGAACAAGGTCGCCGTCTCGCGCGGGATCGTCGCCGCCTCCTCCGTGCAGGCCGCTACGGCCCGCCGCAAGGCCGACACTGTGCGGAAGGCGTACGACAAGACCGCCGCCGCCTTCGCCGCCGCCGAGAACCGGGTGGCAGATGCCCGCGACCGCGTCGACGACATCGCCGCCGCGTCGTACAAGGGCGGGAACTTCGCCGCCATCAACGTGCTGGTCGGCGCCCGTGGCCCGCAGGACGCCATGGACCGGCTGGGCATGGTCGACCAGGTCATGCAGAACCAGCAGGCGGACGTCGACGAACTGATGGTGGCGCGGCGGCTCGCGCGTACCGAACAGGACAAGGCCGGACTCGCCAAGCGTGCCGCCGAGGAGGCCGAGCGGGAGGCCGCCGACAAACTGGCGGCGGCCCGCGACGCCCAGGCCGCAGCCCAGCGCGCCCGCGCCGCCGTCATCCGGCTCGCCCAGAGCCGCAAGTCGGCCCTGCGGCTCGCCCGCTCCCAGCGCGCCGCCGTGCTCGCGAAATACGAGCAGGCCAGGGCCGAGGAGGCGCGCATCCAGGACGCGCTGCGCGGCTGGGACGACAAGAACGGCGGCGGCTCGTACGCCGGCGGCACCCTGCTCATGCCGGTCCACGGCTGGAAGACCAGCGACTTCGGCACCCGCTACGACCCGTACTACCGGGTGTGGCAGCTGCATGCGGGCACCGACATCGCCGCCCCCGGCGGCACCCCGATCCATGCGGCGGCGAGCGGCCGGGTCATCCGGGCCGGCTGGAACGGGGGGTACGGCAAGTACACCTGCATCTCCCACGGCAAGAAGCAGGGCCGCAGCTTCTCCACCTGCTACGGCCACCAGTCCCGGATCTCCGTGCACCCCGGCGAGTACGTCCGCCGCGGCGATGTCATCGGGCGGGTCGGCACCACCGGCGCCTCGACCGGATACCACCTGCATTTCGAGACGCGCTTCGACGGCGTACCGAAGAATCCGCTGAATTATCTGCCGGGCTGCTTCTGCTGAGCCGGCGCTAGGATGGGTCTTTTCCCCCCGTCTAAAGGAGTACCGATGCCGCGCGAGCAGGGGCGCAAAGTAGTTGCCTCCAACCGTAAAGCGCGGCACGACTACGCGATCCTCGACACCTACGAGGCCGGCATGGCGCTCACCGGCACCGAGGTCAAGTCGCTGCGCGCGGGGCGGGCTTCGCTGGTCGACGCCTTCGGCCACGAGAACAACGGCGAGATCTTCCTGCACGGAATGCACATCCCCGAGTACACCCAGGGCACCTGGACCAACCACGAACCGCGCCGCACCCGCAAGCTGCTCCTCAAGCGCGAGGAGATCAGCAAGCTGATGGGCAAGCTCCGCGACGACGGCGTCACCCTCGTGCCGCTCCAGGTCTACTTCCACAACGGGTACGCGAAAGTCGAGCTCGGCCTGGCCAAGGGCAAGAAGGCGTACGACAAGCGCCAGGACCTCGCCGCCAGGGACGCCAGCAAGGAAATCCAGCGCGCCATGGGGCGCCGGAGCAAGGGCATGGATTGACGGGTAACCTCGCCGCGGCCTACTTCACCGCGCGAAGGGACCGCCGTTGTCCGGCAAGCACACGACAGGACAGTTCGGCCTGCCCCGCTACTCGTTCATCGCCGCTGCCGCGACCCTGCTCGTGATCCTGGTGGCGTGGGTCGCGGTCCGGGCGGCCGGCCCCAACGAGCGCCAGGCTCCGATGCTGATCGTGCCGCCGTCCTCGCCCGTTGCCGACGCCGGCTACGTCCTGCCGTCGACGATCCCGGTGGTCGCGCCTTCGCCTGCCGTGTCCCGTACGTCGCCTCGCCCGGTGCGCTCCTCGCCGACGCGCCCCTCCGCGGCGCCGAAATCAGCCGTACCCAAGAAGTTGTCCCCGGCCCCGTCAGCCTCATTCGCCGCCCACTACCGCACCGGAGCAACCTGGGACACCGGCTTCATCGGCGCGGTCCAGGTCACCAACACCGGCCGATCCACCCACGGCTGGCGCGTGAGCGTCACCTACCCGTCCCGCGCCGGAGTGGTCGTGACCAACGCCTGGAACGCCCAAGTCAGCCACGCCGGGGACACCTGGACCTTCACCGCCGCCGACCTGGCGCCGGGCGCAACCGCCACCTTCGGCTTCCAAGCCACCCAGCACTCACGAACCGGCGCGCGCCCGACCGGCTGCGTGGTGAACGGCACGCCCTGCCGTACGGACTGATACCGGAATGAAGTCCGGGCGGCGACGCGTTAGGCTTGTACGGCTGCCGCAGCCGCGGCGGCGCTACGAGGGGGTGACTGGTTTCGACTTCGTACGTGGAGACAGGGGAAGCGAGCCGAGGAAGCCGACGTCGTCTCGAGAATCGGTCGTCGGAAAACAATAAGCGCCAAGGATAACTCCCGCGCTGACTTCGCTCTTGCCGCCTGAGGTAAGTAGCAAGTCTGTCGGACTGAGCACACCTCCGGCTCAGATCTCCGGCATCAGCTAGGAGGTTGGCCAATCGGTCCCGGTCGCGGGGACCGTGCGGCGAGATTAATCAGCGACTGGGCCCGTCACACCATCTTGCTCACGTGAACGGTGGGGCCGAGTAGAGGCATAGTGAGCTGCGCTCGGAGAAGCCCTGACGAAACAACGAAGGACCCGGGTTCGATTCCCGGCACCTCCACCAGAGGCAGAGGCCCTGAGTCCGCGAGAAGCGGACCGGGGCCTCTCGTCATGTCTGCTCCAGGGCGTGGCGCGTCGCGGCCCACTGGCCGTGCCCCGCGGACCCGGCGCGTACGAGGATGAAGACGGATCGGGCCTCACGCGTAGACACGGGTGGAACGTAACCCGACGACAGGAGTTCGACGTCATGGAACGGCCAGGTCACTCATGGCTGCGGTGACGCAGGCAGCGGCCGGAACCAACGCCGACACGGACGCCGCGGTCATCCGCGCGTCGTTGGCGGATCCGGACAGGTTCGCGTCCATCTACGACCGGTACGCCGGAATGCTGTACCGCTATGCGTATCAACGGGTAGGCGCCGAGGTCGCCGACGATGTGGTGGCGGAGGCGTTCCTCTCGGCGTTCCGTGGCCGGGCGTCCTACGACCTTGACCGCCAGGACGCCCGGCCCTGGTTGTTCGGCATCCTCACCCGGGAGATCGCCACCCAGCATCGGCGGGAGCAGGCGCGCTACCGGGCCATGGCCCGCTCGACGTACGAAACCGTGCAGGACGGTCCGGCCGACCGGGTGGCAGCCAGGGTGGTCGCCGACGCGGCACGGGGTCCGCTGGCCGCTGCCCTGGCCGGCCTGGCGCCGGGCGACCGCGATGTCCTGTTGCTGGTGGCGTGGGGGCAGCTGAGCTACGACGAGGTGGCCGATGCCTTGAACATCCCTCAGGGCACGGTGGGTTCCCGGCTCAACCGGGCCCGGCGAAAGGTCCGCAAGGCAATGGGCGGGTTCGACCCGACCACGACCATGGAGGAGAACGATGAACTCTGACCTGTCCGTTCTTGAGGAATTCGGGGCGAGTCTGGCCCCGGCGCAGGACCAGCCACCGGCTGAAATGCGCCACCGGGTGATGAACGGGATGCGGCACCCGGTCCGTCGACAGCGGCTGCTGTCCAGGCTGAGCGGAGTGCGCCTGGCTTGGGGGCTCGGCGCGCCCGCTGTCGCCGCGGCGGCTGTCGCCGCCGCCCTGGTGGCCGGACAGCTGGCCGACATCGCGGGTGGCCAACCGGCACCTCCCGGCCGCGGAGCGGACGTCAAAGCCGGGCCGGGCGCCGTGCCGCTGACCCCGCCGGGCGCCGAGCAGGTCTTGCTGCTGGCGGCCCAGCATGCAGCTGCCAGCTCGGTGATGGACGCCCGGGCGAACCAGTTCGTGTTCATCGACTCCCTCGAGATCGAGTCGAGGATCGACCTGAGGAAGGATCGCAACGGCGAGATCCGCTCCGGCGAGACCACGGTCTCCGGGCCGCTGCGCACGCGGACCTGGCTGTCGGTGGACGGCACCCGCGACGGGCTCGTGATCCAGGAAGCGGCGCCGCCCGCACGGAGGTCGCCCACCCGTACCCATGTCGACGGCTGCACGAACGGCCGGCAGGCACAGACGATCGACCGGCCGGAGACCACGCCCGAGGTCGCTTGCACGCCCGAGCCGGCCTATCGGCCTGGGAGCGTCCCCACCGACGCTGCCGGCCTGCTGGCGTACGTGTACTCGGTCGCGGCCGCTGACCCGGAGTGGGTGTCCATCGACGGAGGGCAGAAGGGCAGTCCCCGCGGATTCGTCCGGCTCTCCGCCGACCAGCGTGCGTTCACCGAGATCGCCGAAATCCTGTCCGAGAACCACCTGCCGGCCGTGCAGGAGGCTGCCTTCCTCGCCGCCGGGCGAATCGCGGGCGTGCAGGTGCGCCGCAACGTGGCCGATGCCGCCGGGCGGTCCGGCGTCGCGGTGACGCGCACTGAGGCGGGCGCCCGTCAGGAGCTGGTCTTCGACCCGGCCAGCTACGAATATCTCGGGCACAACATCATCGGGGCCGAGCTCGATCTGACCGGCGCGAAGGTGGTCCGCTCGCCGGACAGGGACAAGGGGACCGCCCAGATCCGGCTCGGACCGAATCCGAAGCCGGGCAAGGTGATCTACGAGTCCGCGCTGCTGCGGACCGCCATCGTCGACGAGGTCGGCCAACGCCCGTAACCCGGACGAGGGCGAGCGGTCGACCCCCATCGGGGGCGGGGCGGCGACGTGACGTCGTCGCCCCGCGGCACCTGCACAACGGGATTGCACCTGCGGGGGACCTGTGGCCGGCAATCGCGGGGGCGATGGTCTTGCCATGGTGGGAGAAGCGCTGCGCGCCGGCTACGTGCGGTTGCGGTTGTTGGTACGGCGGGACCTCACTCGGTCGCTGCGCCTGACGTTCCTCCTCGCGCTGGCGTTGAGTTCGTTGGGGCTGACGGTGCAGGTGGGGCACATGGGCGCAGGTGTCTGCGCCGTTGTGGTGTGTGCAGCCGTGCAGGCCTTCGGGCTCGGACTTCGCTTGGTGGAGTTCCGGCGGGGGCGGCCGGTGCCCGTATGGGTCGACGCGCTCGAGCTCGGCGGCGTCCTTCTGCTGCTCTCACAGGTGACCGCGGTGCACCCCGTCATCAGCATCTTCTTCATGTCGGTGCTGTTCCGCGCGGCGATCGGCGGGCTCCGGCGGCTGGTGCTGTCACAGGCCGGATATCTGGGGACCTGGCTGCTCGCCATCGGGCTGTTCCCGTTGGTGGAAGCGGTGCCGGGCGCCATGATCTCGCTGCCGACGACCAGTCTTCTCGTGTACGGGACGCGCACGCTGATGCTGCGCATCCAGGAGCAGCAGCAGGCGCAGAATGTGTTGCTGGGCGCCGTACTGAGTGAGTTGCCGTTCCCCGTCATGGTTGCGGACACCTCGGGCACCGTGGTGCTGGCCAATCCCGCCGTCGCGGAACTGGCGGGGTGGACCGGAAGCCGCGAGCCGCAGCTGGGTGATCTGCGCCTGCAGGACGTCGAAGGGCGGCCGGTGGATCTGCGGGACGTGGTCGCCGACGCGACCCGGGCCAAGCTCGAGGTGCAGCTGGTGCGCTCCGACGGGTCCACGCGGCAGCTCAAGGTGCAGACCATGCCGGTCGCCGGAGGGATCGGCGCCGGCTCCGGTGTCGTGCTCGCCCTGCTCGACGTGACCGCTCAGCGCCTGTACGAGCAGCACCTGCACCAGGCCGCCTACTTCGACATGCTCACCGGGCTGCCGAACCGCCGGATGCTGTTCGAGCGGCTCCACCTGGTGCAGCGTACGGAGATGCCGTACGGGCTGCTGCTGATCGACCTCAACGACTTCAAGGCGGTCAACGACACCCACGGTCACAAGATCGGTGACGAGCTGCTGGTCGGCGTGGCCGAGCGGATCCGGTCGGCCGTGGACGACCAGGCCACCGTCGCCCGCCTGGGTGGGGACGAGTTCGCGGTGCTGCTTCCGCACGCGTCGGCCGCCGAGGCGGAGGCCGCCGCGGGCGCGGTCCGGGAGACTCTCGTACGGCCGTTCCCGCTGAGCTGCGGCCCGGTACGCGGGAAGGGCACGGTGGGTCTGGCGGTCGCCGAGCCCGGCCAGAGCCCCGAGGACGTCATGGAACGCGCGGACACGGCCATGTACCTGGCGAAGCCTGCCGGCTCGCGCCTGCGTACGGCGGAGAGCCCGCGCACCAGGCGCCGCGCCGGCTGAGGTCGTCCGTCAGGGCAGGTCGATCGGGAGCTTGATGCCGTCCAGGGCCTTCCCGCAGGCGCACGTACGCTCCGCGGGCAGGCGTGTCACGGCATCCAGCAGGACATCGCGGAGCTTCGCGGTGTTGTCCGCGAAGACCTGGAAGACCTCTTGCATGGTGACCCCGTGGTCGCCCTCCACGCCGGCGTCCAGGTCGGTCACCAGAGCGATGGCCGTGTAGCAGAGGCCCAGTTCCCTGGCGAGTACCGCTTCCGGGTGACCTGTCATGTTGATGATCGTCCCGCCGATCGATGTGAACCAGCGCGACTCCGCCCGGGTCGAGAACCGCGGCCCCTCGACCACCACCATGGTGCCGCCGTCGACCGGATTCACTCCCTCCGCGGCCGTCAGGACGGCCCGGCGGCCGTCGGGGCAATACGGGTCCGCGAACGACACGTGTACGGCTCCCGTGTCGTAGAACGTCTGCTCCCGTCCGCTCGTCCGGTCGATGAGCTGGTCCGGCACGACGAAGGTGCCCGGCCCCAGCTCAGGGCGCAGGCCACCGACGGCACAGGGAGCCACGATCTGGCGTACCCCCAAGGAGCGCAACGCCCACAGATTGGCCCGGTAGGGGATCTTGTGCGGTGGGAAGCGATGGTCGCGGCCGTGCCGCGGCAGGAACGCCACCCGGCGGCCGCCCACCTCGGCGATCGTGACCGGATCCGACGGGGCACCGTACGGCGTGGACACCTCGCGTTCGGTGGCACCGTCGAGCAGCGCGTAGAGCCCCGATCCGCCGATGACGCCGATCTCCGCCTCTGAGGGTCGCTCGTTCATGCGCAGACCTTATCGGTGGCCGGAACCGCAAGCTAATGTCCAAGCATGGTGGGAAGGCAGGGCAGACGTGTTCAGTGAAGAGCAGCGCATCGGAGGTCGGTCGGTGGAGTCGATGACCGGGCAACTGCTGGTCGCGACGCCGACTCTGAAAGACCCCAACTTCGACCGTACGGTCGTGCTGCTCGTGGCCCATGAGACCGGCGGGGCCCTCGGCGTGGTGCTGAACCGCGCGACCGAGGTCCCGGTCGCCGACGTCCTGGGCGACTGGGGCTCCCTCGCCGGCGACCCGGCGGTCCTCTTCGAGGGCGGCCCGGTCCAGCCCGAGTCGGCCATCTGCCTGGCCCGCACCCGCCCGGAGGTGAAGAAGCGGGTCTCCGGCTTCCACCAGGTCGCCGGCGCCCTCGGCACGGTGGACCTTTCCGCCGATCCCGACCGGCTGCGCGAGAGCGTGGCGGGCATCCGGGTGTTCGCGGGCTACTCGGGCTGGTCCCCGGGGCAGCTCGAGGACGAGATCTCGTCGGGGTCCTGGTTCGTGTTCGACGCCCTCCCGGGAGACCCCTTCGTGAACCGCCCGGACGACCTCTGGGCCATGGTCCTGCGCCGCCAGGGCGACATCCTCGCGGCGGTCGCGCACTTCCCCCCGGACGTGTCGCTGAACTGAGGACCTCCATGCGGAGGGGATCGGTAGGGTGTGTACTATTCCGTGAGTGCCCGGGAGACCGGACACGCATGGAGACATGTGCAAGGGGCTGTGGCGCAGCTGGTAGCGCACCACACTGGCAGTGTGGGGGTCAGGGGTTCGAGTCCCCTCAGCTCCACCCTTGCAAAACGCCCGGACAGACGTCCGGGCGTTTTCGTTTGTGCCGGTCAGGGCTGGATGTTCTCCAGATCCTCCAGCAAGCTCGGGTGCTTCGGCTCCCAGCCGAGCGCCTCCCGGGTGTGCGCACTGGATGAGGGCTGGTCGGTCGCGAAGATGGGGCCGAGGGGGCCGTAGGTCTCGGGTGGCGCCGCCGTGACCGGCAGGCCCAGCCGCCGGCCGATGACCGCGGCGATGTCCCGCACCTTGTCGCCCTCGTCGGCCACGGCGTGCCAGGAGGTGCCGGCCGGCGCCGCCTCCAGGGCCAGCCGGAAGAGCACCGCCGCGTCGAGTGCGTGCACAGCCGGCCAGCGTTGGGCGCCGTCGCCCGGGTAGCCGGACACTCCGGTGCGGCGCGCGGTCTCGGTCAGCAAACCCGCGAACCCGCCCCTGCCCTCGTTGTGGACCGTACGCGGCATCCGTACGGCCGTGCTCCGGACTCCGCGCGAGGCCAGGCCCAGCACCGCCGTGACCGTACGACCGCGACCACCCACCGGCCCGTCGGTCGGCAGCGGGTCGGCCTCAGTGGAGGGGCGGCCCGGCGCGTAGGGCGTACCCGAGACGGTGACGAGGGGCCGGCCGCTGCCGACGAGTTCCTCACTCAGTGCGGTCAGCGCGGCGCTCTCCTCGGCGACTGTCCTCGCGAGGGCGTCGGCGCTGCTGAAGTCGTTGCCGAAGGCCAAATGGATTACTCCATCGGTCCGAGCTGCGCCGGTGCGGAGGAGGTCCAAATCGGCGAGGGCTCCTAGCAGCGGCTGGGCGCCGGCCGCTTCGGCGGCCCGTGCGGACGCGTCGGAGCGGGCGAGCGCGAGGACGGTGTGGCCGTTGCCGAGCAGTTCGGTGACGACGGCGGAACCGATGAGACCGGTGCCGCCCGTGACGAAGACGTGGATGGCACTCTCCTACCAGTGATGGGACTCTTGTCCTATCACGCTAGCACCGTGACGGGACAAGAGTCCCATCACTTATGATGGGCCCATGGGGCGGTGGGAACCTGGGGCACGCGAACGTCTCGTCGTGGCTGCCGTCGACCTGTTCACCGAGCAGGGGTACGACGCCACGACGGTCGCGCAGATCGCCGAGCGCGCCGGGGTCACGAAGAGCACCTTCTTCCGGCACTTCCCCGACAAGCGGGAGCTGCTGGTGGCCGGGCAGGAGACACTGAGCCGGTTGCTGGCCGAGGGGATTGCCGATGCGCCCGGAGACGCCAGCCCGCTGGCGGCCGTCGCCGCCGGTCTCGAGCGTGCCTCGAGCGCGATGGGTCCCATGAATCGTGAACTCGCCCCGCGCCTGAAGGCGGCCGTTGCCGCCAGCGCCGAACTGCAGGAGCGCGACGTCCTCAAGACCGTCAGCCTCGCGGCCGCGATGACGACCGCCCTGGTCGCCCGCGGCGTGCCCGATGCCACGGCGGCCATCGCGGGCGAGCTGGGCGTCCTCGCCTTCAAGCGGGGGTACGTCGAATGGTCCGAGAGCGACCAGGGCACCAAGGAAGAACTCGCCCGCTACACCCTGGCGGCCCTGAACGAGTTGCGGACGGCGAGCGCATCCTTGGGCTGAACGCCCTTCAGACCTCGGCCGGCGTCCGGTTCTGCCGCTTGCGGTCGTACATGGCTCGGTCGGCGTGGCGCAGCAGGGCTTCGGCGTGGTATCCGCAGTCGTCGGCGGTGGCCAGGCCGAAGCTCGCCGACGCCGTCAGTTCGCCGCAGGCGAGGGCCAGCGGTTCGCGTACCGCCGCCTCCAGCCGCTCGGCAAACTCCGCCGCTTCCCCGGGCGTGGTGGCCCCGGTGGTGAGCACCACGAACTCGTCGCCGCCGAGGCGGGCGACGGTGTCCTGCGGCCCGGCGGCGTCCTGCAACTGCCAGGCCACGTGGGTCAGCAGCAGGTCGCCGACCTCGTGCCCGAGCGTGTCGTTGACCTGCTTGAAGCCGTCGAGGTCGATGAAGACGACCGCGAGGCCGGCGCCGGTGGCCTCGGCGGCGGCGAGGGACGCGGTCAGGCGCTCGGTGAAGAGGGAACGGTTCGCCAGGCCCGTGAGCGCGTCGCGGTGGGCCTGCTTGCGGACCGTCTCGAAGAGCATCGCCTTGTCCAGCACCAGGCCGCCGAGGTCGGCGAGGTGGTGCAGCAGAGCGTCGGCCTCGCTGTCGGCCGATGGTGCGTCGTGCACCACCAAGCGGCCCACCTGCCGGCCGCCCGCGCGCAGCGGGAGCGCCCGGACGCGGTCGGCCGCCGGCACGCCGGTCACGGTGCAGCCGGAGCCCGCGGTGGCCGCCGGTCCGGCGTCCGAAAGCTCTGCCAGGTGTACGGACACACACCCGCAGCCCGTCTCGGCGGCGATCACGTCGGCCAGTGAGCGGGCGATTTCCGTACGGTCGAGCATGCCGGCGAGCCGGGCCGTGAACTCCTGGAGCCGGCGCAGCTGACGTACCTGGTCCTGGGTCCGGCGGTGCAGCCGGGAGCGGTCGATGGCCAGCGCGATGCGAGCGGTGACGGCACGCAGCTCGAGCACGTCGGAGCTGTCGAACGCCACCGGCTCCTGCCGCGCGACGAGCATGTAGCCGAGCAGGCCGCCGGAGGCCTCCAGGCGCGCCCAGACGACCTGTTCCAGGCAGTACGCCGCCAGCCAGGACGGCAGGGGTACCTCACCCGCGGCGCCGACCAGCAGCGGCGCGGTGGACGGCAGGTCCAGGACGCCGGCCGGTAGCATCCCGGCGTCGACGGGCAGGTCCTCGGCCGGTACGCCGCAGTGCGCGGCCACCGCGAGCCCTGCCTGACCGGACAGCCACATGGCGACGATGTCCGCGCCGAACAGCTCAGCCACCTCGGCGGCGATCCGGTCCCCGGTCTCGTCGGCGTCGGCGACCTGTCCCAGCACGCTGACGACCTGTGCCAGGCGGGTGGCCCGGGAGAGCGACCGCGCCGCGCCCGACTGGGCGGCCGCGATCTGCTCGCGCAGGACCCGGTTCTCCTCGCGCAGCCGGTCGGCTTCGGCGCCCGACGGGTTCATCTGCTCGACCGCCGCGGTCACAGCGCCAGCACGGCGACGGAGGCGTTGTGGAAACCGGTCGAACCCGAGACCCGGGCGAACTCGCCGTACGTGTAGAAGCCGCAGGTGGGCACGCCCGCCAGGGCGCCGGTGATCGCGTCCGTCTCGGCGCGCATCCCGGCCTCGCCGAGCAGGTCGACGCGGGCGGTGCACCCGAAGACCAGGGAGCCGCGCGGGGCGGTCGTCAGCCGGGCGGCGGCGGCCCTGGCGGCCGTCCCGGCGGCGGCGATGAGATCGGCCGGCTCGCTGCGCATGATCTGGACGACGGAGTGGTCGCTGACGTAACCGAACATCGCCAGCCCGCCGTCCTCGGTGGGGCCCAGGATGTGCCGGACGTCGAACCGGCCCGCCGCGGTGGGCAGCCCCAGCGGCCCGTCCATCACCGCGCCGGCCAGAAACCCCTCGCGGGCACCCGGCTGCGGGGCGTCGCCGGTGACGGCGGCCCGCTTGTCGAAATAGACCTCGGCTGCGGGCCGGCCGTCCAGCTCGTGGATGATGTTGCCGACGGCCCGCGTCACGATCATGGTGTCGCCCACGGGATGCCAGCCGTGTGCCGTGCCGACGCCCACGGGGGTCGGCGAGCCGATCCAGACCACGATCAGGCCGTTGGTCAGCACCCGCTCGTCGCCGTACTGGTAGGTGGCGACCTGGGTCAGGTTCTCGCCCGCGCTGCCGCCGATGACCGGCACCGCGGCGCCGGCGGCCGCGTAGCACCCGCGCATGACCTCGCGCTGGTCGCCGGCCAGCCCGTCGGACAGCACGAGGAGCGTGTTGTGCGGATGTCCGGCGCCGGCGCGTGCCCGAGCCGTCTGGGTGGTTTCGCGGGCCACCGCGTACAGGTCGGAGCCGAGGGAATCCGCCACCGCCACGCCGAACGACAGTCCGCCGGCGGGCAGGTATGCCGCGCTGCACCCGACGGTGCCCTGCGCCGCCCCGGTCAGCCAGCCGAACGAGCTGCAGCCCAGCACCCGCGCGGCGCCGGCCTCGCGGCGGGCCGCCCGCAGGAACTCGTGCGGGTCGTAATCCACGGTCGGGAAGATCAGGACGAGGTCGTCCGTGGTGGGCCGGCGTCCCCCGAGGGCGGCGCGGACGGCCTCGGTCGCAGCCTGGTCGGCGGTGACGGCGGTGCTGCCGCCCACGCCCATCCGATGGTCCAGGGAAACCGTCGAGGAGCTCACACCTTTCCGAGATCGGCAGCCACGGGGCAAAGCTGAACCCGCTACGCTGCCGATCCACGCCGCGCAGCGGTGGCGCCCGGGAAGGATCGAGCCATGACCGCACCGCCCGACCTGGGCCGCCTGGCCGCGGCGGCGGCCCACGACCCGGGTGCCCTGGAAGAACTCCTCGCGGCGGTGCGTCCCGAGGTGCTACGGGTCTGTGCGCGTTTTCTGCCCAACCGTGAGGACGCCGAGGAGGCCTGCCAGGACACGCTGCTCGCGGTGGCGCAGGGGATCGCCAACTTCGAGGGCCGGTCCGCCTTCCGGACGTGGCTGTACCGGATCGCGGCGAACCGCTCCCGCACGACGTACCAGGTGCTACGGCGGCGTTTCCTCGCCGAGGCGAGCGGACCGTTGCCCGAGCGGCCGGACCCGCAGCGGACCAGCGTCGTGGCCGGCACCCGGCTCGATCTGCTCGACGCGCTGGAACGCCTCGGCCCCCAGCTCGCCGAACCGGTGGCGTTGCGCGACGTCATCGGCCTCAGCTACGCCGAGATCGCGACCAGCCTCGACCTGGCGGAGGGAACGGTGAAGTCCCGCATCCACGAGGCCCGCCGCCGGCTCCGCGGGCACCTCGACGACGAGAAAAGTGACCTGCAACACAGGTCGAACAAATGACGGTGGCGCCGTGACGAACAGGGTGCAAGGTTCGACAACCGAAGGAGCCACCGCCATGCACCGCCCCTTGATCAGCCGACTCGCCGCCCTGGGTGCTCTCGCCCTCGGCGTGGCCGCCACCACCGCCGCATGCGGATCCGAGCCGGTGTCGCCACTGCCGGTCGACGCGCCACCCCGAGCCGCGGCGTTCTCGGCACCGCCGTCGAAGTCCGCACCCGCGACCAAGACGACGCCGGCGTGCCTAGGTGCGGTGGAAACCGCTCTGGACGCGCAGGAACAGCCCCTACCGCCTTCGCTGTGCATCAGCGTCGGTGGCCTGCTGCGGCTGCGGCACCTCGGACCCGGCCTGCTGGACGCCGTACCGGAATCGTTGGTGAGGGGGTTCTACGGAGGCGGAGTGCACGCCATCCAGTTCGTGCGCCCCGGCACCGTCACGCTGAGCTTCCCGCAGGGCGAGGACGACCGTACGGTCGAGCTCACGGTCGTGGTGCGCCGGTAGCGCCCTACCGCACCTCGATGCCGGCGAGCAGCGTGTCGACGAAATCCGGCGGGCTGCTCGCGGGCGGTGCGATCTGCACGTACACCAGTCCCACTCCGGGAACCACCTGGGCGGCCTCGACGATGACCGGCTTGCCGACCTGGCATGACACGTGCCGGGCCACGACCCAGTCGACCCCGGCCGCGCGACTGGTCCGTACCGGGTCGGCCGTACACCGGTCATGGCCGCGCCCGGCCACGAACGCCGCGGCGGTGCCGGTCTCGGCGAGGCCGCGCGACACCCCGATGAATGCTCCCGGGACCGCCTCGTCAGACAGCCACCGCCGGGGCGCCGGGGAGATCACCAGTGCCGGATCCCGGCGGCCGTCGGCGTTTCGCTGCCCCTCCCAACCCTGGCCGTCGCCGCGCCAGCCCGGTGGGAGTGCGACCGTGATCCGCCCCGTCGTGTCGCTCGCGCTCGCGCTCGATCGCCCGCCCACGGCGTCCGCACCCAGCGATGTGACGGTGAGCGCTGCCCCGAGCAGAAGACCCGCCGCCAACACGGGCCGGCTGGGTCGGCGCGATGGTGCGGCCCGGTCACCGGCTGACGCGGCCCGCTGCAGCGCCGCCGCGAACCCGGCCGCGTCCCGGAACCGGTCGGCGGGCCGGTGCGCGGTCGCGGTACGCAACACGTCGGCGACCCCGACCGGTACGCCCGCCCGCAACCGCAGCTGCGACCGGGGCACCTCGGCCCGTGCCGCCAGAAGCCGCACGCCGAGACAGCCCAGGGCGTACACGTCGGTGCGGGTGTCCACGACCGACAGGGGGTCGTCCTGCTCGGGGGCCATGTAGCCGGGAGTGCCGGCGCGGGCGGTGAGCCCCGAGGCCGCTGCGAGCGCCTTGGCCAGGCCCAGATCGGCGATCACCACCCGCTCCGCCTCCCCGGCCGGCCCGGAGCGGAACAAGATGTTGCCGGGAGTCAGGTCCCGGTGCACGATGCCGTTGTCGTGCAGCACGCCGACGCCGGCGGCGATGTCCTGCAGCAGCCGCAGGCCGCCGCCCACCGGCATCGGGCCGCCGGCCAGCCGGTCGCGCAGGCTGCCGCCGTCTGCCCAGGTCATCACCAGGTACGGGCGGCCGTCGGGCAGCTCGCCCAGCGAGTGCACCCGGACGACCCGGTCGTGATCGAGCCGCCAGAGCAGCCGGGCCTCCTGCTGGAACCGCTCCCGCACGCGCAGGTCGTGGCTCCAGTTCTCGGCCAGCACCTTGATCGCCACGTGGGCGCCGAGCGATGCGTGGTGGCCCAGCCAGACAGTGGCGAAGGACCCCGTGCCGAGCAGCCGCTCGACACGGTAGGGCCCGATCTGCTGGGGAGCGATCACGCGCCACAGGATAGAGAACAGGGCAACGGCTTAGCATGCGCTCATGGCTGTGGACCTGTTCGCGGGTATTCCGGTACGCGACTACGCCGCTGCCGCGGCTTGGTACGAGCGACTCCTCGGCGTTCCGCCGGCGTTCCTGCCCAAGGACACCGAGGCAGTGTGGGAGCTCGCCGAAAACCGGTACCTGTACATCGACGTGCGGCCGGAGCATGCGGGGCACGCCATGCACACCCTCTTCGTCGGCGACCTCGATCTCCGCCTGGCCGCGATCGCCGGACGGGGGCTGGAACCGGTCGAGCAGGAGACGTATGACAACGGCGTACGGAAGGCGATCTTCCGGGATCCGGACGGCAACGAGATCGGATTCGGTGGCGGGCCCGTGTGATGCGGTCGCGATTCGGTAGCGGAGTGGATGGCGTTCGGTAGCTTGGCGGCCGCGTTCGTCAACACAGCGGCCGCTCCGCCGAAACAGGAGCGGTAGGGCTACCGGGGGAGTGATCGTGCTACTGACGTGGGCAGAGGTTTTTCAGGCCGTGGTGGCCGGGGCGGCGGGCATGCTGGGTGTCTACTCGGCCGAGGCTGCCCTGCGATCGCTGCGGCGCAGCGGGGTGTGCCCCGAGCGGTGGGCCCGGACCCGGGACTTCCTGCGGGCGCGCCAGGAGCCGGTCGCCGAGCGCGTCGGCTGATTCTCTGACGAACCCCCGGTGCACGTGGCGAATGGTTGCGCTGTCGGCGGAACCGACCTCGCCGGGCCGGCGGGCGCCCCCTGTTCGCCGACAGAATCTACGGCATGGCCGACTTCGCGCTCCAGGCGCAGCCGATCGATGCCGCCGAGTGGCTGGACCTGGCCCGGCGGGCCGAGGCGGCCGGGTTCGACACCCTTCTCGCCGCCGACCATCCGGGCTCGTGTGCCTCGCCTTTCGTCGCTCTCGCCGCGGCCGCCGCCGTCACCTCGACCATCAGGCTGGGGTCGTACGTCGCCAACGGCGGGGTTCGGGAGCCGATGCTGCTCGCCACCGACGTGGCCACGTTGGACCTGGTTTCCGGGGGCCGGGCCCTGCTGGGCATCGGAGCCGGTCACGCCCCGGCCGAGTGGGACGCTGTGGGCCGGGTCCGGCCCGGCGTGCAAGGCCGGGTCGATCGGTGCGTCGCGGTCGCCGATGCCACGGTACGGCTGCTGGCGGGCGAGACGGTCACCGTCGCCGGCCCGGAGCTGACGATGCTGAACGCCGTGCTCGCGCAGCCCCGGCCGGTGCAGGAGCGGGTCCCGCTGCTGATGGGTACGGCGAACTCGCGGCTGCTGCGCTGGGCCGGCGAACACGCGGACATCGTGGGGCTGACCGGCTTCGGGGCCACGAAGGCCGACGGGCACCAGCACGACGCGCGGTGGCGCCTCGCCGAGATCGACGCGCAGGTCGAGCTGGCCCGCGCGGGCGGGAACGCGGCCCTCGAGGCGCTCGTCCAGATGGTCGAGATCACCGACGACGCCGAGGCGGTGCTCGCCGGGCACGCCGAGCGGCTGGGCGTCAGCGTCGGCGAGCTCGCGGAGGTGCCGTTCGTGCTCGTGGGCACCGAGGACGAGATCGTCTCGGCGGTGCGCCGGCACCGTGAACGATGGGGGATCGGGCGCTACGCCGTACGAAGGAATGCTCTTGATCTGCTCGGTCCGCTGCTGCCGCGGCTCGCCTGACGCGGCTCACTCCTGGAAGAGCTCGCGTTCGACCTTCTGCCGGAAGTCGGCGTAGATCTGCTTGTAGCGGCTGACGGCACCCATGGTGTCGCCGCGGTCGAGCAGGCCCAGAGTCTCCTCGTGGCCGGCGATCCAGGTCTGCCAGAGGTCGCTCTCCGCGCCCATCGCCAGGATCCGCAACGTCCGGGCGACCACGAGGTCGACCATCGACTGCAGCTCGCGGTTGCCGCTGGCCAGGATCGCGATGGTGCTGAAGTCCGCGCCGGCCGCGCCGGCCGCCAGGACGTTGCCGGAGCGCAGACCCTCGACGAACTCCCGCTGGCGCTGGCGCATGAGGTCGATGTGGGTGGGCGTCAGGTTCTCCACCCCCCATTCGAAGCCGGCGCAGGCCAGCACGCCCATCACGTCGATGAGCTCGAGGGCGTTCTTCTGGGTCACCTTGGTGACGTGGCGGGTGCGGTTGGGTGCGATGTCGATCAGGCCCTCGACGGAGAGCTGAGCGATCGCCTCGCGGACCGGTGTGATGCTGACGCCGAGGCGGGCGGCGAGTTCCGCGTCCTTGATGAGGGTGCCGGGCGGAAGCTCGCCCGTCACGATCTCATTGCGGAGCTGACGCACCACGGCGGCCGTACGGGTCGGCGGGACCGTATAGGACATACGGGCAGCCTACTCACCGTCACGAAGCGGTGGCGGACGTACCCGTGGCCGGGAAATCCGGGGCATGCTGAACAGGTGCCGGACGCCGTACCGTTGATCGACCTCGATGTGGCGCCGCCGCGTCCCACGGCCGAGCCGGGGGCGCTGCATCGGCAGCTGGTGCCGCCGCGTCCGGTCCTGGTGCTGGGCGTGCTGGCCGCAGTGCTGCTCGGTCCGGCCGCTGCGGCGCCGCCGGGGCCGGGGATGGTGCCGGTTCTGGCCGCCGGCGGGGGCACGCCGGCCGCGGCGTTCACTCTCGGGCCGTCCGCGCTCTACACGGCCACCTTCGGGCAGAACCCGAACAGCGAGTCCGGCGTACGCCGTTACGACCTCCCGGCCGGCATCCAGTCGTGGGCGACCGCCGTCCCGCAGAACGTGCAGGCGCTGACCCTCGACGCGGCGTCCGGGGTGCTGCTCGCCCGTTCCGGTTCGGATCCGCGGATGACGTTTCTCGACGCCGCCGACGGCACCATCCTCTGGCACCTGGAGTCGGCGGACACCTCGGCGGTCGCCCTCCTGAACGGCAAGGTCCTGCTGCGTACCGACATCGGGGACACGACCGCGCGGCTGGCGGTCGTGGACGCGCGTACCGGGGCGCAGGCCTGGAGCCGGATCGTGGACAACCGCTCGGAGATCGGCAACGACGTCGAGGAGACCCCGGACCGGATCGTCGTCATCGGCCGGGACGGCCACGTCACCACGCTGCGGTTCGCCGACGGGGCGCTGCTCGGCGAGGGCGATCTGGGCGTACGGCCACCGGCGCAACTGCGCGGCACGGTGCTGGCCGACTACGTGGCGGTGGCGGTCGCCGGGGAACGCATCTACGTGTCGCGGCGGGAGCGGGGGAGGACTTCGCTGATCGCGTACGGACTGCCGGCGCTGACCGTCGACTGGCGGATCACGGGCGGGCCGGTGGGTACCGTGTACGGCTGCGGCCCGGTGCTATGCATCTCGGACACCCGCTGGGTCAGCGGGCTGGACCCGGCCGACGGGTCGGTGCTCTGGTCCGATCCCGCCTGGAGCGCCACGCAGGTCACACCGCAGGGACTGATCGCGTACGACCAGTCGGAGGATCCCGAGTCGGTCGTGATCGACCCCTGGACCGGCGCGGTGCTGCGGTGGCTGGGCCACGCCTTCACCGTCGGGGAGGTGGGGCTGCGTGCCGACACCCGGATCGCCGGCCGGACCTGGGTGAGCGTCACGGATCCCGGCGACGGCCAGGTGCACACCGTCGGATCGCTGGACTCCGCGGCGCCGTACGGCTGCGAGGCCCGGGCGCCGTACCTCGCCTGCCCGACCACGGCCGGACCGACCGGCGTCTGGCGCCTGCCCTAATTCTCCCTGGTGTTGCTCAGCGCCTTGGGCCTGTCGTAGGTGGGCGGAGCGTTCCACTTCTGCAGGTGCGAGCTGGTGCAGAGAGCCGTCCGTACCTTAGCGGTGCCGTCGCTGTGGGTCTCAGGATTGGCGACGGTCAGGTCCGTCGGCGTCAGGCAGTAGGTGCCGCTGCTGTCGACGATGCTGTAGTTCAGCACGGAGTAGCCCGTGTCGCCGTACACCGTCCATGCCAGGTCGGCCGGCGGGTTGTCGTCGTTGCTGGGGCTGCAGGCCTTCACGGTGACGAGCCCGCCGGGGACGTCGGGCCGCTTCAGGCAGTATCCGGGGTTTCCGGTGCCCGAAGTACGGATCTGTCCCGCTTTCGCACTGGCTTTGCTGGTGGCCGCCGCCGGTATGTGCCACTGCTGGTTCCAGGCGACGTTGCCGTCCGGTGCCTGCTTGCAGAACCAGACGATCATGTACAGGGAGTCGACCTTGAAGTTCGTGACGTCCAGGCAGCGGCTGAACTGCTTGAAGTTGACGAGCTGCCCGGTGTCGGACGACGCCCCGCCGGCTCCCGCACTGGGGTCCGGACGGAACACGCTCGTCCCGAGGTCCCCGCTGCAGTCACCGATGACGATCGGGCCGGCCGTTCCAGGGGTCCCGGCGTTCAAGCAGTAGCTGTCCATGTTGACGCCGTCCGTGGTGCCTTCGAACCTTGAGCCGTTGTCAAGGCTCCACTGCTGGCGGGCCTGCCGGCCGAGGCACTCCTGGAAGTACACGGCGGTGGGGGCCTTCAGCTTGTGCGGAGTGGGCGCGTCCACGCACAGGCCGTTCGGCCAGTCGACGGACTCCGATGCCATCAACTTGATGTTCAGGTCCTTGGTGTAGGAGAAGCGCTGCTCGCTGCTGCCGCCGTTCTTGCACACCTTCAAGAACACTCCGGTGCCCGGCTCGGGGTCGCTTCCACTATCCATGCACAGCTGGTCGGTCGTGGGGGAGGCGAGCCGGATCGCGCCGCCGGACACGTTCTCGACATTTCGCTGGAACCGGTACGTGGCCTCGATGGTCCGGGTGTCCCCGGAGCCTTCGACGAGTGGGGCACCGTCCGAGCCGGTGCCGGTCACGGTCACGACTGCCCTCGTCGGCACGTCGGTCGGCGGGCAGCTCATCGGCTTCGCGGTCGACTCGTCGTCGGGGTCCACGGGAAGGCCGTAGTACGTGATCTTCACGCGGTATCGCAGGCCGTCGGCGCTCTCGGCACCGGTGATCTCGCACGGGGGAAGGGCCGTCAGCACGCCGGCGCCCGCGGCGGTCGCGGCCGCCCGCATCTGGGCCATCGCCGCGTCGAGGCCGTCATTGGCGGCGTTGATCGACTCGGTGCGTTCGCCGACCGTCTGCGTGCTGGTGATCGACGTGACGATGAGCGGCGCGACGGCGGTGCTCAGTCCCATGGCGATGATGCTGACCAGGATGGCCATCGGCATGGATCCGTCGTCGCGGTGCGGGCCGGTGATGTGGCGGCGTCGCCGGAGCAGATGCCGGATCCCCATCATGTGGGCCGCCCTCCCTTACATTGGTTCGGGGCATCATTGCTTGCCTGCGAGGTGTTCACGGCGGTGAAGGTGGTGTCGATCTCCGCCGTCCCGGCCGCCGCCCTGGTCTTCAGGTGGATGCGCAGGCGCTGGTATTCCGAGCTGAAATCGCTGCCGGCGACTGCGGCCGGGAAGGGCTTGTCGCCGGCTCTCTGCAGCTCGAACGGTGCGGACTTGCCGGCCTCGCCCTCCACGTAGGCGAGGTCGGCGGTGTCGATGTTCGAGGCGATGGTGGCACCTCGGGCACCCACGGTCGGATTGCTGCCCGGAGTCCATTCGATGAGTTGGAGCAGGCCCTTGTCCGTGGCGGCGCCCGCTCCGGTCGGCTTGAGCTCGAGCCGTAGTTGCCGGCACTTGTCGACGTCCAAGCCGGTGGACGGGTCGCGCTCCTGGCTGGCGAACTCCACGTACCAGGTCTGGCTGCCGCTCGGCACGCCGGGTTTGTTGATCCAGGTGGCGTAGCGAAGCTGGCGGTCGAAGCGTTGGAACGCGACGGAGAGCTGCGCCTGCGCGGCCGTCAGAGTGTCCGTCACCTGGACGGAGCGGTACACCTCGAGGATGGCGCCGGTGACCAGCATCATCACCACGCTCATGATGCCCATGGTGACCAGAAGCTCGGCGAGCGAGGAGCCGTCCTCGTCCCGGACGGGCTGTGCGTCGGGGCGCGTCACGTCACGGTCCAGTCGAACACCAGGTAGGCCCTGTCGCTCTTGTTGTTCGTCACCATGAGGGTGACGCGGTAGGTGCCACGCGTGGTCGGCTTCCCGGTGATCGCACCCCCGCTGCTGATGACGACGCCGGGTGGCAGGCCGACCGCGGTCCATGTGTGGGACGGCGGGTTCGAGCCGAGGGAGTCGGTGGGGACCGTGGTGGCGGTGAGGGCCTGGTTGACCGGGGTGCTCACGGCGCTCCCGGACGGCGACGTCACTCGCATGTCGTTGCCGCCCGCCGTCACCTCGACGGTGATGTCGATCGACTTCGTCTGACCTGAGCTGTCTGCGACGGTGACGGTGGTGATGTACTGGGACGCGTACAGCATCGTTCCGGTGACCCGGCCGGTGGCGGAACTGATCGTCAGGCCGTTGGGAAGGCCCGTCGCCGACCACGTGTACGGCTTCAAGCCGCCGCTGGCCAGCGGGCTCAGGTCGTAGTTGATCGCGGTGTCCTTCGCCACGGGGGCCGGGCTGAAGCCCATGAGCGACAGGGGTGTCACCACCGGCCCGACGTACCAGTCGAAGGCGACGGACTTCACGCGCGGGGTGGGGGTGCCCGCGTCGGTCACGGTGATCGTGGTGTTGGAGGTGGCGCTACCCGACATCGCCGTACGGCCCGTGATGACACCGGTCGAGGCGTTGATGGTCAGGCCGGCAGGCAGGCCGGTCGCGGTCCACGTCAGCGCCGGGCGCCCCCCGGTGGCCGGGATGGGCACGTTGACGACGGTGTTGTTCCGGGTCGAGCGGGCGGACTGCGGGGCCACGACGAGGTCGTCGAAGACGATCCAGTCGAATTGCGTGTCGTCGCTCAGGCCGTCCTTGTCGGTGACTGCGACCGTCACCTTGGAGTACGTTCCGGCCGCCGTGGGACTTCCGGAGATCATGCCGGAGTCGGGATCCATGACGAGCCCCGGCGGCAGCCCGGTGGCGGTCCACGTCAGCGGCAGGTGGCCACCGCTCGACTTGATCTGGAGTTCCACCTCGGGATCCAACACGGCGGGGTCGTCGACGTACGAGTACTGGGTGAGAACCTTTCCTACCTTCGGCGGGGCCGGGTTGGCCTCGAAGGTGGGGTCGGTCGCCCTGCTGACGAGGGTGGAAGCCACATAGATGCAGTCGTTCGGGCATGCGGCATGCTTCCACTTCACCGACACGACGACGCGGAAGAACGGCACGCCGGTGTCGGTCTTGTCGCAGGGGGTCGCTGTCGGCGTGCCGGTGGGGGCGGGAGTGGGAGCGACCTTCGCCTGCCAGCAGTTCCCGACGTACCACTCCTGCTCGTAGACGGTGTTGTTGATGGTGACCTCGACGGCGTCCGTCGGCAGGGGCGCCTTGGGCCCGTCGTCAGGCCCGGCTTTCGGGTCCGTCACCATCAGCGTGTGGTCGAGCAGATCCGCGACCTGCTTCGGGGCGGTGGTCCACTGGGCCGTCGCGGTGGCCATGTCGCGCCCCACTGCCAGAGACTGTGCCTTGAGGGCGCGGACCCGTTCGATCCCGCCGTTGGCGACCTGGACGGCCGCCTGATCGGAGCGCTGCCTGTTGCTCAGGGCCATGGAGGTGACCAGGAAAGGTGCCACGGCCGCCATCACCGTGCCGATCACGAAGATGGACATCATCACCTCGAGCAGCGACAACCCCTCGTCGCCGGGCGGCGGGGGAGTTGTTACTGCACGATCGGTCGACATGCCTGTCCTCACTGATATGGAGCTGACACCGCTCCTATCGAACGCCGGCGTCCCGGGTTGAGGATTTCGGGCGAATTAGGCCGTACGGCGCGGCGGGGCGGTCGGATCGACCTCGACGAGAAGGTGCCGTTCGACACCGGCCTCCTCGAGAATGCGTTCGACGGCGGCGATGGAGAGCCAGTCCAGGACATCCTCCCCATGGACGATGCGATACCAGCGGGTGTTCCGGCGGCGTACCACCTCGACGCGCCAGGCACCGTCCGGCGTCTGCATCGCGCCCTCGATGTCGCCCATTGGTCAGTCGGTCGTGACCGCAGGAGCACCCGATCCGGCCGGCGGGGCGACGAACGCCGTCAGGGTGAGGTTCAGCCGCGTCGGCGTCTCACCGTTTCCGATCTCGAGGCCAGCAGATTGGACGAGGACGGCGCGCTTCTGGTCGCTGCCCTGCAGTTGACGCAGGAAGTCGTCGAGGTCACCCACGTCGCCCTCCGCGATGAGCTGGATCTGGATCTCCCAGACACCGGACACCCCCTTCGCCTCGGCGGGGGTGCCGACGGTGATGCCGCTGACGTCCACGCCGAGGTCGGTGCCCGACGCCTGAAGCTGGCGCAGGAAGGCCGGAACCCCGGAACCGGACGGCAGGGCGTCCCGGTAGGCGTCCCGCGTCGCGATCAGCTTGCCCTCGTTCTTCTTCTCCTCGGCCAGCTTGGCGATCTGCCTGCGGGAGGAGACCGCCTGGTCCCGTTCGCCCTCGGCCTGCTGGATGAGCTCGTTGGCCTCGGCACGGGTGGGGCTGACGACGGCGAAGTACGTCACCGCCGTCAGCAGGCCGATCACCAGGAGACCGATGATCATCCAGAGCCGGTCGAGCCGTCCCGCTCTCATCACTTACCCCCGGTGCAGGGCTGCCCGAACCGGCCGCAGAGCGCAGTGCCGGTGATGTCGATGGTGAGACTGAAGGTCACCTTGCCGTCGGCCGTCGCGACGTCGGTGACGTACGGGTTCGCGTTGGTGGGTGCCTTGGCGAGGGCGTCGACGTACGCGGCGACGGCCTCCTTGTCCGGGGCCACGCCGGTGATGACCACATTGCCGATGGAGTTGGCATTGCTGGTGCTCGGCAGCGAGCCGGACGTCGGGTCCCCCTCGGCGTCGTTGAGCTTGCCGGTGAGTCCGTTGACGACGATGTCCATCGGCTCCCCGGTGTTGCGCAACATGCTGAGCATTCCGGCCCAGTCCAGGTCGTTGGCCATCGTGGTCTTGAGCTGCGACTTGAGCAGCTCGGTCTCGTTGCGCAGCGTCACCACCGACGAATACTCCCGCTGAGCGCGCTGCAGGTCGACGACCTCGCCGTTGGCCGCCGTGAGGTCCTCGGAGGCCGCCTGCTTCTCGCGGTTGGCGGCCACGATCCAGACACCGCACAGACAGGCGACGAGGACGACGACGACGATGACCCACGCCCGCATCCGGCTGGCCCGCCGGCTTGCGACGACCTCCTCCGGCAGAAGGTTCGCCGAGATCGGCACGAGCCCGGCGAGCCGTTGCGCCGACACGGCGGGGTCGAGGGGCATCAGGGTGGTGGCCATCAGGACGGCGCTCCCAGAGTGAGGCCGACCGACACGGCGGCTGAGGGCATGAAGCTGTCGAATCCGCGCTGGCGCGCCTTGCGGGTGTCCCGCAGCCGGCTGGCGGTATCGGCGTAGACGACGGACACGCCGAGCCGCTCCTGGACGTGCTCGGCCAGGCCGGGCATCAGGGCGCCGCCTCCGCACAGCGACACCCGGGTGACCTGCTTCTGCCGCTCGCCCGAGGCGAGGTACGTGAAGGAGCTGCGCAGCTCGCTGAGGAGCGGGCGGATCGCGTCGGAGGCCGCTGTCGCGGTGTCCGGGCGGCCGTCTCCGTGCAGCCCGTAACGGCACTTGAGCGCCTCCGCCTCCGCGGCAGGGATGCCGAGCCGGGTGGCGATGCTGTTGGTGATGTCGGCGCCGCCGCGCGGAACCGTGCGGACGATGAGCGGCTCGCCGTCGACGTGCACGATCACGCTGGTGACCTCGGCACCGATGTCGACGATCGCCTCGACCTGGGCGTCCAGCCGGGACGCGGCCCGCAGCAGCGCGAACGAGACCAGGTCCACGTTGACGACGTGCAGGCCGGCCCGCTCGACCGCGTGGACGAGCTCCATGACCGCGTCCTTGGGCATGGCGATGAGCAGGCCGCGGACCGTCGGATTGTCGCCCGGCTCCTCGAGCGGCCAGAAGTCCAGCAGGGAGCGCTCGACCGCGAGCGGGAGCATGTCGCGGACCTGGAAGGGCAACGAGCGGCGCATCTCCTTGGCCGGCATGTTCGAGACGGAGGCCTCGCGGACCACGAGCTGCGGGTTGGTGACCCCGAGGACGACGCGCTTGGTGTTGAACTTGCAGGCGGCCCAGAGCTGCTTGAGGGCCGAGGTGACGGCGGCCGGCTCCGCGAGGATGCCGGCCTGGATGGTGCCGGGCGGCAGCGGCACCTGGCCGAAGTTGACCAGGTCGAACTCGTCCTTCGCGCGGCGGACCTCCACGGCGCGGACGGACGACGAGCCGATGTCCAGCCCGATCGGATTGACGCCAGCCATCGGTTCCTTCCTCAGTCAGGGGTGGTCAGGGGGCGATCACGAACAGGGACGTGTACCAGTCGGCGATGGGCGCCGCGGCGAACACGGCCAGGAAGGCGCCGGCGAGCATGTACGGGCCGAACGGGATCCGGCTCTTACGCCCGGCCATCCGCATCGCCATCAGGACGACGGCGACGAGGCCGCCGAGCAGGAAGGCGGCGAACGCCCCGACGGCGACGGCGTTCCAGCCCAGCCAGCCCAGGTAGAACCCGAGCAAGGGAGCGAGCTTGACGTCGCCGTAGCCCATCCCGCCGGGCACGGCGGCGAGCGCCCGGTAGAAGGCGAACAGCAGGAGGGCGGCCAGCAGACCGCGGACGACGACGTGCCAGCTCGTCTGCCCGGCGAGGACCGTGGGGACGAGCAGCACCGCCGCCACCGCATAGGACGGCAGCACGATGCGGTCAGGCAGGCGCAGTACGTCCAGGTCGATGGCCGCCAGCGCGATCGCGATCGCCGCAAGGTAGAGGTACGCCGGCAGCTCCCACGACCAGCCGAACCTCGCCGTCACGGCGATGAACAGCGCGGCGGTGGCGGCCTCGACGAGGGGGTATCGGGCACTGATCGGGGTTCCGCAGTCGGCGCACCGCCCGCGGAGCAGCAGCCAGCCTGCCACGGGGACGTTGTGCCGCCGGCGTACCTCGTTGCCGCATTCAGGGCAGTGCGACGGTGGCCGCACGACGGACTCTCCCCGTGGAACGCGGTGGATGACCACGTTGAGGAACGAGCCGACCGCGGCTCCGAGCAGGCCGGCGATGCAGAGCAGCAGGGGCTGCGGCATGGTCGGTCCTCCTCGGTGTCGCGGTCGCCGGTGCGGATGGCGCCCCCGGAAGGGCACCATCCGCCGGATGTGTTGCTGGTTATCAGGCGCAGGTGGTCAGGGTCAGCGTGCCGGAGACGGCTTTCACGGAGCCGCCGACACCGCTGTCGTACAGGTACCACTTGCCGCTGCCGCCCGTGTTCGTCGCGCAGATCTTGTAGGTCGTGGAACCGGACGCGGTGGTCACCTTGAAGCCGAGTTTGGTCTTGTCCGACAGGGTGATCTTGCCGTCGGCGCCGCCCGTCTTCTTGACTAGAGTGATCGTCGGCATGGCCCCGGCGCTGTTGTCTCCGGTGATGTCGGCCGGGTACTGGTTCTGGTTGTCGGTGTAGTACTGCTCGACAGCGCTGATCGCGCCGCGGACGTCGGACTGCGACGACTTGTCCGCCGCGCCCTCGCGGTAGTTGAGGTAGACCGGGACGGCGATGGCGACCAGCACGCCGATGATGACCACGACGACCAGGAGCTCGATGAGGGTGAAGCCCTCGTCGTCCTTCTTGGCGCGGAGCCGGTTGATGATGTCCTGCATCAGGGATGCCTCCGTGTGGCGTCAGGGTGGAGCGGGGATGGGTTGTCCGGGCTCGGGCGCCCGACCTCGACCGGAGACCGGTCGCGCACTGCTCCAGAGCGGTCAGCCGCTCTGGATGTTCTGGTAGATGGTGAACATCGGCAGGTACAGACAGATCACCATTCCGCCGACCACGCCACCCATGACGAGCACCATGATCGGTTCGATCGAGGCAGCCAGGGACTCGGCGGCGCTGTCGACTTCCCTGTCATAGAAATCGGCAACCTTGTCGAGCATCTGACTGATTTGACCGCTTTCTTCGCCGACTTCGATCATCTGGGTGACCATGGTGGGGAAGACCTTGTGGTGACGCAGGGCGGACGACATCGGCTGGCCGTCGCGGACAGCCGATTGGACGTCCTGCATGGCGCGGTTGATGACCTCGTTGCCGGTGGTCTCGCCGACCACGGCGAGCGCCTGCATGACCGGCACGCCGACGTTGAGCAGCAGGCCCAGGTTGCGCGAGAACCGGCTCATCGCCAGCTTGCCCAGCAGTTGGCCGAACACCGGCAACCGGAGCTTGAGCGTGTCGACCTTCAGCCGGAATTCCGCGCTCTGGCGCACCTGGCGCTTGTAGAGGACCGAGCTGGTGATCGTCACGGTCAGAAACGTCGGGGCGATCCAGTACATGTTGTGGCTCAGGTCGACGAGGAACTGGGTGATGCCGGGGAGTTCGCCGCCGAGGTTCTT
Source organism: Actinoplanes sp. NPDC051475 (assembly GCF_040689425.1). Lineage (NCBI taxonomy): Bacteria > Bacillati > Actinomycetota > Actinomycetes > Micromonosporales > Micromonosporaceae > Actinoplanes > Actinoplanes sp. NPDC051475. Next base: position 126,778 of record NZ_JBFAZZ010000004.1, on the reverse strand, counting down.
GAACATGCTCTCGAAGATCGGAACGATGAACTTGAGAACCGCGCCGATCATCACGAAGGTGAAGCACAGCACGATCGCGGGATAGGTCAACGCCGCCTTGATCTTGCCGCGGAGCGCGGTGTCCTTCTCCATGCTGGCCGCGACCTGCTCGAGAGCCTGGTCGATCATACCGCCGGCCTCGCCGGCGCGGATCATGGCGATCATGAGGCGCGGGAACACCTTGTCGTGCTTCGCCATCGCCGTCGACAGCGAGATACCGTTGGACACGTCGGCGCTGACCTCACCGACCGCCTTCTTCAGCGTGGCCGCCGAGGTCTGCTCCTCGAGGATGGCCAGCGAGCGCAGCAACGACATGCCAGAGGCCGTCATCGTGGCGAACTGCCGCGCGAAGACCGCCAGATCCTTCAGCTTGGTGCGGCCGCCCAGGCCCGGGATCTTGAGTTCTTTGTTGAGGCCCTGGCCGGCCTCGGACAGCTCCAGCGGTACCTCGCCGCGCTGGCGCAGCAGCTGCGACGCGGCGGCCTCGTTGGCGGCCTCCACGGTGCCCTTCGTCTTGTGGCCGGTCGCGTCGAGGCCGTTGTAGTGGAACGTTTTTGTCACCGGCATGTCACACCCGTCCGATCAGGCGTTTGAGTTCGTCAGCCGAGTGGCAGATCTCCAGGGCGCCCTGCATCGACACGACGCCCTCGCGGACGCGCTCGGCCAGGTGCTGGTCGAAGGCCAACATCCCGTCGTTGCCGCCGGCCTGCATGAACGAGGGGATCTGGTGGGACTTGCCCTCGCGGATCAGGCTGCGGATGGCCGGCGTGGCGGTGAGGATCTCGCAGACCACGGCCCGGCCCTTGTTGTCGGCGCGCGGCGCGAGGGCCTGCGTGACGACGCCCTGGAGGCTGGCTGCCAACTGCGCGCGGATCTGCAGCTGCTGGTGCGGCGGGAAGATGTCGATGACGCGGTCGATGGTCTGCGTGGCGCTCTGCGTGTGCAGCGTCGCCAGCACCAGGTGGCCGGTCTCCGCGGCGGTCAGCGCCGTAGCGGTGGTCTCCAGGTCGCGCAGCTCGCCGACCAGGATGATGTCGGGGTCCTGCCGCAGGGCGTGCTTGAGGGCCTGCGCGAACGTGTGGGTGTCCGAGCCGACCTCGCGCTGGTTCACCACGCTGCGCTTGTGCGGGTGCAGGAACTCGATCGGGTCCTCGATCGTGATGATGTGCGCGGCCCGGCTGCGGTTGGCGAGGTCGAGGATCGAGGCGAGCGTGGTGGTCTTGCCGGAACCGGTCGGGCCGGTCACCAGCACGAGACCGCGCGGCAGGTTGGCGAAGCGGCCGACCGAGTCCGGCATGCCGAGCTCGTCCAGCGGCTTGATCGTGTGGGGGATGGCCCGGAAGACGGCCCCGCACGAGTTGCGCTGGATGTAGAGGTTGCCGCGGAACCGGGACACGCCCACGATGCTGTGCGCGAAGTCCAGCTCCTGCTCATGCTGGTACGTCTCCCACTGGGCCGCCGAGACGCCGGCGCGGCACAACAGGGCGGTGTCCGCCGAGTTGAGCTTGCCGTAGCCGGGCAGCGGGCGCAGGCCGCCGTCGACCCGGATCATCGGCGGGGACCCGACCGTCAGGTGCAGGTCGGAGCCGCGCGCCTCGACGAGCGAGACGAGCATCTGGTCCAGCACGGCCAGGTCTCCCGCTGCCGGCTCCGACGGAGCGGCCTGCTGCGGTATTTCGTGGTCGACCGTGTACATCCGCTGCCCCGACATTCTCCTCGTGAACCTCTGACTTCTCCCCATTCGGCACCGCGCCGGGGGGCTTTAGGAGCTGTTCCACCAGAAATGCGCGATACCGGCCTGGTCCGCGGTACCCTGCTCGGCTGACGCGGGGCCTACACGGCGACGCGCGAAACCTCCCGTACCGAGGTGAGGCCGCCGGCCGCCTTCGCCAGGCCGTCCGCGCGGAGGTCGTACATGCCCTGCTCGACGGCCACCTCGCGGATCTCGCCGGAGGAGGCGCGCTTGATGGTCAGCGTCTCGATCTCGGCGGAGATCGGCATGACCTCGTGCAGCGCGAGGCGGCCGCGGTAGCCGGTGTTGGCGCAGTCGCGGCAGCCCACCGGCTTGTACAGCGCCTCGGGGATTTTGAGGTCCTCGACCGGCCAGCGGGCGGCCTCCAGCTCTTGCTCGGTGGGCGCGTACGCCTCCTTGCACCAGTCGCAGAGCCGCCGCGCGAGCCGCTGGGCCAGCACGCAGTCCAGCGACGAGCCGACGAGGAAGGGCTCGATGCCCATCTCGGTGAGGCGGGTGACGGCGCCGGGCGCGTCGTTGGTGTGCAGCGTGGAGAGCACGAGGTGACCGGTCAGCGAGGCCTCGGTGGCGATCTGGGCGGTGTGACTGTCGCGGATCTCACCGATCAGCACGACGTCGGGGTCGGACCGCAGGATCGCCGGGAGCACCGCCGCGAAGGTGAGCCCGGCCTTCACGTTGACCTGCACCTGGTTGACGCCGCGCAGCCGGAACTCGACCGGGTCCTCGACCGTGATGACGTTGATCTCGGGCTTGCTGATCCGGCCCAGGGTCGCGTAGAGGGTGGTCGACTTGCCAGAACCGGTCGGGCCGGTGACCAGGACCATGCCGTGCGGCTTGGTGAACGACTCGGCGAAGCGGGTGAGGTTGTGCTGGGTGAAGCCCAGCTTCTCCATGTCGAGGTCGATGCCGCCGGTGTCGAGCACCCGGAGCACGATCTTCTCGCCCCACACCGTCGGCAGCGTCGCCGTCCGCAGGTCGACCTTGCGGTCGCGGATCACCACGGTGATGCGGCCGTTCTGCGGAACCCGCTTCTCGGTGATGTCGACGCCCGACATGATCTTCAGGCGCGAGATCAGCGCCGACATGACGCCGCGAGACACCATGTCCAGCTCGTGCAGCACACCGTCGATGCGGTAGCGCACGCGCAGCCCCTCCTCGGTCGGCTCCAGGTGCAGGTCGGAGGCGCGGTTCTGGACGGCCTGCTCGATCAGGTTATTGACGTAGCGCACGATCGGCGCGTCGTCGGCGCTTGTGGCCTGAGCGGCCATGCCGGTCTGGTCGTCGGCGGAGTTGTCGACGAGGTCGCCGAGGTCGCTGTCCTCGCGCTGGAGGCGCTCAATGATGCGCCGGACCTCGCTGCGGGCGACCACCACCGGGCGGACGGTCATGCCGGTGGCGGCGCGGACGTCGTCGAGGGCCACGACATCGCCCGGGTCGGTCACGCCGACCACCAGCTCGCCGTCCGTGATCTGCAGGCCCAGCACCCGGTGCCGCAGGACGACGGACAGCGGGATACGCCTGAGGGCGGTGGGGTCGATGGGGTAGCCCTGCAGGTCGACGGTGTTCATGCCGAACGCGTACGCGGCGGCCTCGGTCAGCTCCTCCTCGGTGACGACCCGCCCGCTGAGCAGCACCGCCCGGACCGACCGGCCGGTGTTCTGCGCCTCCTCGGCCGCCGCGTCCACCGCGTTCTCATCGACGCCCATCTGCTTGAGGGCATCGAGCAACGGGCGGAAGGTCTGATCCATGACATCCTCACGACGTATGACCGGGGGTTACGTCTGTCCCATCGGACACTCCCGCCGTGAACTGAGCGCACGTGTCACGGGTGACGAAACGCCCGCCGGTACGCACTCGGCGCCACCCCGACCGAATGCTGGAAGTGCTGGCGGAGCGCGGTGGAGCTGCCCAGTCCCGAGCGGCGCGCGACCACCTCCATGCTCAGGTCGGTCGATTCCAGCAGCAGCCGTGCGTGCGCCATCCGCTGCTGGAGCAGCCACTTCTGCGAGCTCATCCCGGTCTCGTCGCGGAACCGGCGGGTGAACGTCCGTACGCTCATCCGCGCGTGCCCGGCCAGTTCCCCCAGGCTGATCGGCTCCGCCAGCCTGCTCAGGGCCCAGGCGCGGGTGGTCTCCGTGCCGCTGCCGTGCGCCGCCGGGATCGGGCGCTCGATGTACTGCGCCTGACCGCCGTCGCGCCACGCCGGCATCACGCAGCGCCGGGCCGCCTGGTTGGCCACCGCGCTGCCGTGGTCCCGGCGCACGACGTGCAGGCATAGGTCGACGCCGGCGGCCACCCCGGCCGAGGTGAGCACGTCGCCGTCGTCGACGAACAGCACCTCGAAGTCCCATTCCACCCTCGGGTACAGGCGGCCCAGACGCTTCGCCCACGCCCAGTGGCTGGCGGCCCGGCGGCCGTCGAGCATCCCGGCGGCCGCGAGCACCGACGCGCCGGTGCAGATGGACATGATGCGCGCCCCGCGCTCGCGGGCGGCGTGCAGCGCCTCGGCCACCTCGGCGGCGACCGTGCCGTCGGTCATGGTCGGCCCGCCGCTCACCCCCGGGACGAGCACGGTGTCGGTGGTCGCCAGCGGTGCCAGGTCGTTGTCGGGTACGACCACGAAGCCGCCACGCTCGGGACGAACCGGGAGGCCGGACAGGCCGCAGGTGGTCACGGTGTAGAGCGGCTTGTTGTCGGCGTCGCGGGCGGCGCCGAAGACCTGGGGCGGGACGCCGAGGTCGAAGCCGACCACGCCGTCGAGCGCCAGCATCGCCACCGAATGGGTCATGGCCTGATTCTTGCGCATCATGGCCTCCCGGCCACTCGTCCGCCCGGACGGATCTCCGCAGAATGATCGGGTGACCTCCCGCCGCCCGCATACCGCCTGGCTCGTCGCCGCCGTCGCCTTCGTCGCCCTGATCGGCGCCGCCGGCTTCCGCGCGACGCCGTCCGTCATGCTCCAGCCGTTGCACGACGAGTTCGGCTGGTCCCTCGGCACCATCTCCGCCGCGGTCTCGGTCAACCTGCTGCTGTACGGCCTGACCGCCCCGTTCGCCGCCGCGCTCATGGAGAAGCTCGGCATGCGCCGGGTCGTCGCCGGGGCGCTGGTCCTCGTCTCCGCCGGCAGCGGCCTGACCGTCTTCATGCAAGCGAGCTGGCAGCTCGTGCTGTGCTGGGGCGTCCTGGTCGGGCTCGGCACCGGCTCGATGGCGCTGGGCTTCGTGGCGATCGTCGCCAACCGCTGGTTCGTGCGGGGCCGGGGACTGGTGACCGGTTTGCTGACCGCGGGCGGCGCGACCGGCCAGCTCGTCTTCCTGCCGTTGCTCGCCCGGCTCACCGGCGCGTACGGGTGGCGGACCGCCGCGCTGACCGTGGCGGTGGCCGCCCTTGCCGTGGTGCCGCTCGTGTGGTGGCGGCTGCGCGACCGGCCGGCGGACCTGGGCGTGGCCGCGTACGGGGCGGGGCCCGACGACCCGGCGCCGCCTGCGACCCCGCCCGGCAGTGCCGCGCGCAACGCCCTGCGCTCGCTGCGGACGGCGGCTCGTACCCGGGCGTTCTGGCTGCTGGCCGGCGGCTTCGCGATCTGCGGGGCCACCACGAACGGGTTGGTCGGCACGCACTTCATCCCGGCCGCCCACGATCACGGCATGGGCGGAACCACGGCCGCGAGCCTGCTCGCGCTCGTCGGCCTCTTCGACATCGCCGGCACGATCGCCTCCGGGTGGCTCACCGACCGGGTCGACAGCCGGCTGCTGCTCGGGGGGTATTACGCCCTGCGGGGGCTGTCCCTGCTGGTGCTGCCGTCGCTGTTCGCCGCCACGGCGCATCCGAGCATGGTGGTGTTCATCCTGTTCTACGGCCTGGACTGGGTGGCCACGGTGCCGCCGACCGTCGCCCTGTGCCGGGAGTACTTCGGCGCGAGCGGCGCGGTGGTCTTCGGCTGGGTCTTCGCCTCGCACCAGTTCGGCGCGGCGATCGCGGCCACCTCGGCGGGCCTGGTGCGGGACCGGCTCGGCAGCTACGACTGGGCCTGGTACGGCGCGGGCACCCTGGCGCTGACGGCGTCGCTGCTCTCACTCATGCTCCTGGCGGGCCGCCGCACCCGCGACGTCGGTCCGGCAGGCCCGGGGTTGGGACTGGCGTTCCCGCCGGCCGAGCCGGCCATCACGTGATCATGAGGCGGCAACAGGTATGACCGAACTGCATCGATAAGCGTCTTTCTCTGGCTACCGTGTGGGCAGTCCGTCCCCCACCCCCAGGGAGGTCACCGATGCTGTTCAAGAGACTGTCCGCCGTACTGCTCGCATTCCTGGCGGCGGCCGGCCTGCAGGTCGCCGCCGCCGATCCCGCGGCCGCCGCACCGCGGGTGCTGTACTACGACGCCAGCCAGGCGCAGGAGTTCGTCGCGGCCGTCAACCAGGGTGCGCAGATCTGGAACAGCCGGGTCACCACGGTCCGGCTCGAGCCGGTCCCGGCCGGGCGCACCCCCAACATCCGGGTGTACGCCGACAACGGCTGGCCGCGTACGTACACCACGTCCCTCGGCAACGGTCGCTGGTACATGGGCCGCGAGGCGGTGAACGAGGGCTACTACGTCCCGCGGATCGCCGCGCACGAGTTCGGGCACATCCTCGGGCTGCCGGACCGCCGAACCGGCCTCTGCGCGGACCTCATGTCGGGGAGCAGCGCCCCGGTCTCCTGCACCAACGCCTACCCGAACGCCACCGAGGCCGCCACGGTGAACAACAACTTCCGTACGGCGGTCGCGGTGCCCGCCAGGGAGTTCGCCTGGGTCGGATGACGACAACCCCGTGGGGCCGTCCGGAGTGCCGGGCGGCCCTACTGCTTGAGCTCGACCACCTCGAGGACGCCACTGAGGACCAGGATCTGGTGCACGCCACGGGTCGGGCGGGCCAGGCAGAACTCGACGCCCTCGTCCCGGGCCCGCTGGAAGCCGAAGATGATCGCGCCCAGCCCGGTGGAATCGATGAAAGACAGCTTCTCGAGATCGACGACCAGGGCCCGCGGGCGGGCCTCGAGCGCCTCCACGAGGGCGATCCGGACCTGATCCACGTTGAGCACGTCGACCTCGCCCTGCAGGGCGACGGTAACCACGTCGGCGTCGCGGTCGAGACTCGTCACGGGTTCGTCGGTCACCACGGCGCCTTCCGTTTGATGCAATCTTCCGCAGTGGCGATGATTCCACGTACGGTAATCGGCAGCATGACAGTAGAGGGCGGGGGCATCAGTGGGGAGGGGCGGCGTGCCGATCCGGGGCGGTCTGCCGCCACGCAATTCGCGATTCGTCGGACGCGAAGGGCTCCTCGCCGACATGCGCGGACTGCTCGGCAACGGACCGGTGGTGCTGCTGCCTTCCGCCGACCACCAGCTGGGTGGCACGGGACGTACCCAATTGGCCGTGGAATACGCCTACCGCTACGCGGACACGTACGACCTGGTGTGGTGGATTCCCGCCGAGCAGACCGCCGGCATGCGGGCCGCACTGGTCGGGCTCGCGCAGGAGTTGAAGCTGCCGGAGGCGCGGGACATCAACCGCACGCTCGGCGCGGTGCGCGACGCGCTGAGCCGCGGTGAGCCGTACCGGAACTGGCTCGTCGTCTTCGAGAACGCCAACCGGCCCGAGGACATCAAGCCCTATCTGCCGAGCGGTGCCGGCCACGTGCTCGTCACCTCCCGCAACCCGCGATGGACCACCGAGGTCGCGCAGGCCGTGCCGGTCCCGGTCTTCGACCGTACGGACAGCGTGGACTTCCTGCAGCGCCGCGCCGCGGAACTGTCCGGTGGGGAGGCCGACCGGCTCGCCGCCCACCTCGGTGACGTGCCGATGGCGCTCGACGAGGCCGCGGCGGTGCGGGTCGCGACCGGCTGGAGCGTCGACGAGTACCTGCGCCGCTACGACGCCCGCGCCGGCGAGCTGGCCTTCCCGACCCCGATCCGGGTCGCCTGGGGCCTGGCCGCCGACGGGCTCGCCGAGGCGTCCGCGGCCGCCTTCGAGCTGCTGGAGCTGAGCGCCTTCCTCGCCAGCGCGCCGGTGTCGTGGGAGCTGCTGTGGGCCGCCCGTGGGCTGGTCTCGCCGGAGCTCGCCCGTACCGTGCGCATCGAACGGCGGCTGAAGGCCGCGATCCGCCTGATCGGCCGCTACGGCCTGGCCGACCTGGACCCGCCGGGCGAGAGCCTGATCGTGCACCCGATGGTCCGGGGCATGCTGGGCCAGCAGCTCAGCTCCGAACGGCACGCCGCCCTGCTCCGCACGGTGCGCGCGATGCTGGCCGCCGCCGACCCGGGCGACCCCGACAACCCCACACACTGGCACCGGTACGCCGAGGTCATCCCGCACCTGGTCCACTCCGATGTGCTCGGCGGCGACTCGGAGGAGATCCGCCAGCTCGTCATCAACTGCGTCCGCTTCCTCTACGCCCGGGGCGACTACGACTCCAGCCGCGACCTGGCCAACCAGGCGGTGGCCCGGTGGAGGGACAGTCTCGGGGAGGCCGACGAGCAGACGCTGATCGCGTCCTTCCACCTGGCGAACGCGCTGCGGGCCGTGGGCCGCACCGCCGACGCCCGCGTCCTGAACGCGCAGACCCTGCGCTCGCAGCGCGAGGTGCTCGGCGGCGACGACGAGACCACCCTGGCCACGGCCAACAGCGTCGGCGCCGACCTGCGGATGCAGGGTCACTTCGGGCAGGCCCGGCAGCTCGACGCGGACAACCTGGTCCGCTACCGCCGCCTCTTCGGCGAGAGCTTCCCGACCGCGCTGCGCTGCGCCAACAACCTCGCGGCGGACCTACGGCTGCTCGGGGACTTCCGGGGCGCGAGGGCCCTGGACGAGCAGGTGCTCCGGCACCGGCAGATGATCTTCGTTGACGGACATCCGGAGACGCTGTCGTCGCGGGCCGGGCTCGCCTTCGACCTGTTCGGCCTCGGCGACTACGCGGCCGCCGCCGAGCTGCTCGCCGTCGCCGGCCACTTCGACACGCTGGGCCCCGACCACCCGATGGCACTGTGGGCCGGACGGTTCGCGGCGATGGCGGCGCGGCGCTCCGGGCGTACGGAGGCTCGCGAGCTGGCGACGACCAACGTGGAGCTGTACCGCCAGAAGTTCGGCGACCTCAGCGTGGAGACGCTCGGCGCGATGGTGTCGCTGGCCAACTGTGCCCGTGACGCCGACGACCTCGACGAGGCGCACCGGCTGCTGGAACGGGCCGTGGCCCGCTATCACGCCGTGCTCGGCGACGAGCACCCGTTCACCCTGGCCGCCGCGGCCGACCTGGCCGGGGTGGTGCGGGCCACCGGGCGGTACGCGGAGGCGCGCACCATCGACCTGGAGGCCCTCGGTGGCCTGCGGCGCAGCGTGGGCGCCGACCATCCGTTCACGCTCAGCTGTGCCAACGGCCTGGCGGCCGACCTGCTCGCCACCGGTGAGGCGCAGCAGGCCCGGGAGATCGCGCTGGACACGCTCAACCGGTCCCGTAGCGTGCGCGGCGCTGACCACCCGGACACCCTGGCGTGTGCCTTCAACGCGGCCCTGGACGCCGGCGACGACGGGTCGACGCAGGCCGCCGTCGAGGAGCTGCAGAAGGTGTACGGCGACAGCCACCCGCTGCTCGCCCGGGCCCTCTCCGGCGCCCGCCTGGAGACCGAGATCGAGCCTCCTCCCCTCTGACATGCGCGCGGTGGAGGACACGAACCGGCGGATGTTGCGGGCCCGGGACGCGATGGACCGGGGCTACGCCGAGCCGCTGGACGTCGCGGCCCTGGCCCGCATCGCCCACGTGTCGCCGGCTCACTTCGCGCGCACGTTCCGGGCGACGTTCGGCGAGACGCCGCACCGCTACCTCCAGCGCCGCCGGGTCGAGCGGTCCATGTTCCTGCTGCGCGAGAGCGACCGCAGCATCACCGACATCTGCTTCGAGGTGGGCTTCGGCAGCCCGGGCACGTTCAGCCGGACGTTCCGCGACATCGTCGGCCGGTCGCCGCGCCAGTACCGCAGGGAGGCGGCGGCACTCGCCGGCGTACCGACGTGTTTCGCGATGGCGTGGATGCGACCGAGCAGTTCCGGATAAGTTTTCCGGCGCCCCGCTCAGTAGCGTGATCCGCATGTTCAACGCGATCACGCACTCGCAGATCTACGTCCTGGACCAGGACCAGGCCCTCGACTTCTACGTGGGCAAGCTCGGCCTGGAGGTCGGCGCCGACGTCGACCTGGGCTTCATGCGCTGGCTGACCGTCGGCGTCCCCGGCCACCCGGACCGGCAGATCCTGCTCGAGAAGCCGGGGCCGCCGGCAATGTCGGAGGAGACCGCGCGGCAGGTCCGCGAGCTGGTGACCAAGGGCGCCACGGGCGGCTCGCTGATCTTCAGCACGGACGACTGCCGCAAGACCTACGAGACGCTGCTCGCCAAGGGCGTCGAGTTCACCGAGGAACCGACCGAGCGGCCGTACGGGATCGACTGCGGGCTGCGCGATCCCTTCGGCAACAGCATCCGCTTCACCCAGCCGAGGTAGCCCGCTCAGTTGGAGAGAGCGGCTTCGCGGGCGAGCAGCGCGGTGAGGTCGCCGGCGGGCATCGGCCGGGCGAAGTGGTAGCCCTGGGCCTGCGCGCACTCGAGCTCACGGAGCCGGGAGGCCTGGGTGGCGTCCTCGACGCCCTCGGCCACCGGCGCCAGCTTGAAGGTCCGCGCGATCTGGAGCACCGCCTCGGCCACCGACGCGCCGGAGTTCTCCTGCATCGCCTGCACGAACGACTTGTCGATCTTGACGACGTCGACCGGCAGGGTGCCGAGGTGGCTCAGCGACGAGAAGCCGGTGCCGAAGTCGTCCAGCGCGATCCGCACGCCGACGGTCTTCAGCGCGCCGAGCACCCGGGCCGACTCGACGAGGTCCACGAGCGCGACCGATTCGGTCAGCTCGAGCACGAGCAGGGACGGCGGGAGGCCGGTGCGCTCGAGCACGGCGCGTACCTCCTCGACGAGGTCCGGGTTGCCCAGCTGGCTCGCCGAGAGGTTGACGTTCAGCTCGAAGCCCGGGTTGTCCCGCTGCCACTCGGCGGCCTGCCGGCACGCCTCCTCCAGCACCCAGCCGCCGAGGCGGGGGAGCAGGCCCAGCGACTCGGCCATGTCCAGGAACGCCAGCGGCGGGATCATTCCGCGCTCGGGGTGGTTCCAGCGGATCAGCGCCTCGACGCCGACCGTACGCTCGCCCTCGAGGTCGACGATGGGCTGGTAGTGCACCTCGAACTCGCCGGCCTCGACGGCGCGGCGCAGGTCCGCCTCCTCGTGGCGCCGGGCCTCCACCGCGGCGAACTGCGCCGGGTCGAAGCGCCGGGCGATGCCCTTGCCCTCGCCCTTGGCCTGGTAGAGGGCGAGGTCGGCCTCGCGCATGACCTCGTCGACGGCGGTGCCGCTGCCGCGGGTGATGGCGATGCCGGCGCTGGCCGGGATGGTCAGCACGACGTCGCCGATGATCAGGGGCTGTTCGAGGTCGCGCAGGATCCGGTTCGCCACGGTGTCGGCGATCTGGTCGTCGACGAGGCGGGGGAGCAGCACCACGAACTCGTCGCCGCCGAGACGGGACACGGTGTCGTTGTTGCGGACGTTGGCGGTCAGCCGCTCGGCCGCGGTGCGCAGCAGCTCGTCGCCGACGGCGTGCCCGTACGTGTCGTTGACCTCTTTGAACCCGTCCAGGTCGACGAGGATCACGGCGGTCATCGTGTCGTCCGCGTCGGCGAGCGCATCGGTGGCGTGGTCCATGAAGAGCTTGCGGTTGCCCAGCTCGGTCAGCGGGTCGCGGGACGCCTGCCGGGCCAGCTGGGCGCGCTGCCGGGTCAGGTCGCGGACCAGGCTCTCGTTGGTGCGCGCACCGAGGAACTGGCGGACCAGGATGATCGCCGCGACGGCGAAGCTGAGCCAGGTCAGCTCACGGTTGATGGCGCCGCTGTGGCCGAACCAGTAGCCGGCCATGAGGACGGCAGCGGTGGCGGGGGCGTACTGCACCAGCGGCCAGCGGCGGGCGAGCAGGATCACGCCGGCGCCGAACCCGATCACCAGGCTTGCGCCGACGACCAGCGTCAACGGCCCGGCGTCGCCGCGCGTGACGTTCACGAACAGCGCCGGCCAGGCGAGCAGCAGCAGCGACGTGAAGATCATGATGCCGTCGACACAGCGACGCACACGATCCACGGTCTTGCCGGTCCGACTCATGTCCCACCTCCAACGGGCAGCATGATCGGCCCGGCGGCGGGGGACTTTAGGAAACCCACCTCGCCAGGGCGAGCGGGTCGGGACCGTGGTCGCGCAGCGCGTCGTAGGCCGCGGCGGCGATCTCCGGCGCGCCTTGCAGGCCGCCGGCCAGGAACATCCCGGCCCAGGCGGCCCGGTCACCCGGATTCCTCCGGTACGCCCTGAGCGCCGCGGCCTCGTCCCCGCGCACGTACGCGAGATCGCCCTCCGCGCCGTCGAGGGGCAGCCCGCGCAGTGACCGGTGGGTGAGGTCGAGCCGGGCGCTGGCCTCCAACGCCCGCCGGGGTGCCGGGCGCAGCACGGACGTGACCGGCGGCGGTGGCTCGCCGCGCCGCCACGCCGAGGCCAGCTCCGCCGCGTCCGCCGGGCCGACGTGCAGGTTCCGCAGCCGCCAGCGCAGCCGGTGATCGCGGTTGGCGCCCTCGGCGAGGCGCAGGACCGCCGGGTCGACCGGCTCGTCCCGCCAGGGCCGCACCTCGGCCCGCAGCGCGCCGACGAACCGCTCGCCGGCCGGGGTGAGGTCGCTCAGGCCGTCCGCCGCGGCCGCCACGGCGGCGCGCCAGCGGGCGAACTCGAACCGGGCGAGCGGGTCGCCGGGCCGGGAGCGCCAGAAGCGCGTGACCGTCAGGTACGCGAAAGCGCCGTGCAGGATCCCGGAGGCGGGCCGGGGGTCGTCGCGCCAGGGCGAGTAGCCGAGCGCGTCCGGGGTCGCGAGCAGGTCGAAGAGGTACTGCACCGCGTTGAGGATGCTGTGCTGGGTCTCGTGCAGCAGCCCCACGGCGAAGGCGGTCGCGTCGGCGGGCTCGGAGATCGCCACGGCGCCGAACGCGTCGGCCGAGGTGGCGCTGATCCCGCGGGCTGCCGGGTCGGCGCGTACGGGCACGACGCTGTCCAGGATCGTGGCCAGGATCTCGGCGTCGGGGCGTACCCGATCGACCATGAGCCGCCACGCCTGCGCGAACGCCTCCTGCCAGCGGGTCAGCTCGGCCGCGGTCAGCGGTGGGGTGGGCGGCAGGCCCAGCCCCGCGCGCAGCGGATCGCTGTCCTCGAGGCGTACGGAGATGCGGAGCCCGTCGTGCTTGGCGGTGAGCCGCCGGCCGGGGTCCCGCCGCGCGCGGGGCGTCCGGGCCCGGGCGGCGAGATCGCTCAGGTGACCGACGCCGGCCCGTTCGGGGGTCGAGCCCGCGCGCAGGGCGGTGAGGCATCGCGTGGCCCAGACGCCGAAGAGGGGACGGGCCAGCAGGTCGCGGACCCGCTCGGGCTCGGCGCGCTCGGCGGCGGCCAGCGCGCGGAAGTCGTCCGTCCGGGTCGCCACCGCGATCTCGCGAAGCAGCAGGAGGTGGCGGCTCAGCCGGGCCCGGCGCAGTTCGCCGAGGGTGGCGGGGTCCGGCCGGCCGGCGCCGAGGGAGACGAGCGCGGCGTCGCTGAGCCGATGCGGCGGGGCCGCGCTGACTGCGGTGGGTCCCATCCGTACGGCGCCGTCCTAGAGGGCCGAGTTGAATCCGGCGATCGGCTCACCCGGACGGGCGAGCTCGTCGGCGAGCCGGCGGAGACAGTGGCCGAATGCGCTTTCGTCCGGTCCGTCCGCTTCGGCGCCGGCTGCGAGATCGGTCAGCGAGAGGCCCGAGACGTCGATCATCGCCGACCGCCATTCCGGCGTCGCACCGGTGGTGCTCATGCCGCCGTCCACGTCCGCCTACCTTCGTCGGATGGTGCTACTTGTCGGCCAGCAACAATCAATCTATTGCCGCCACATTACGGCGGTCGTCGGGTCGGGTGATGTCCGGGCGTGTCCCGGGGCGGGGTCGCTCCGGGCGCCGCGGCGTGATCTCATAGGACGCCAACACCACGAAAGTCGGCAACGGAGGACAAACTGTGCTGGGGCGTGACCCTGATATCGGGGAGCAGGTGCAGGAGCGGGCCGAGGACGAGGCGACCGGCGAGACCGACGCCGACTCCGAGCCCGAGTCGCCGGTGATGCCGTCGCCGCCGTTTCCTACCTTCCGGAGCCGGCCGACGCTGCCGCACCAGACGCCCGGGGTCGGCTTCGAGAGCGGGCGGGACAGCCGTGCCCGCTGAGGAGTCGCGCCCGCCGCTGCCGCAGCGTGGCCCCGCGCCCGCCGTCGAGCGGATGGACAACGCCGAGCTGGCGCGCATGGTCGAGGCGGAGCATCCGTACCGGGGCAGGGCGCTCTTCGAGCTCTCCGACCGCATCCCGCACGACGACGACGCGGCGACGAAGGTGGCGATGCTGAGCCGGCTGCCCTCGCTGCGCGAGTCGCGGCTCTTCGACCGGGTCTCGCTGGCCTGGTCGGCGATCATCGCGTTGCTGGCGGCGGAGACCCCGCACGCGCGGGCCGCGGCGTACGAGGCTTTCGGTGCCCTGGAGGTCGCGGAACAGCGGGACATGCTGGACTATCTCGAGGTGACCGCCATCGAGGAGGCGCATCCGAGGATCGGGTAGGCGGCGCGGGCGGGACGCCCGCGCCGAGCGTGGCGTCAGGCTTCGACCTTCACGTCCTTCCAGAACGCGACCCGGTCCCGGACTGCCTTCGCGTCCGGCTTCGGGTCCGGGTAGAACCACACGGCATCCTTGGTGACGTGCTCGCCGGACTCCAGCGTGTAGTAGGAGGCCTTGCCCTTCCAGGGGCAGACGGTGTGCGTGTCGGAGGGTCGCAGCACGTCTTCCCGCACCGAGGAGCGCGGGAAGTAGGTGTTGCCCTCGACTACCACGGTGTCGTCGCTCTCGGCGATGATCTCGTCGTTCCAGATGGCCTTCGGCATACCTCGAACGTAGCGCGCCGTCCGGCCGCCGTCCGATATGCGCGCTTTATTCGCCTCCCGGGGGTGAAACGCCGTCGGACATCCGGACATTGCCCCCAGCCTGTACGACGATTTAAGGTCGATCCGCCCAGGACCCCCGACCGACGGAAGCGCCCCGCCATGATCAGTTCGACCACGCTTCCGGGCGTCCGCGAGCAGGCCCGGCACGCGTTGCTGCTGCTCGGCGGCCCGGCCCCGGCCCGTCTCGTCGTGGACGTGCACACCGCCCTGTTCGACGGCGACCTCTCCATGTCCGGCGTGGCGGCCGTGCTGCGCGACGAGGAACGGCATTTCGACCCGGACGCCCTCACCGCGTACCGGATCTGCCCGGCCCTGCACCACGACCTGACGGCGGCCCGCGGCCTGGTGACCCTCTCCGGCTGGCCCGCTGCCCGGCGCCTGGTGTCGCCGCGGTCGGCCCGGGCCGGCGCCCTCGCCGCGGTGGTCCGGATCGCCGAGTTCGTCGCCATCCGGGCCCAGGCGAGCAGCGCCGTCCTCGACCTGCTGTGCGGCCTCGCCGATACCGTGCCGGGCGGCCCCGAGGCGTTCCTCGTGCACGACCCGCGGGCGCTCGCGGACGCCGCCCGGGCCGCGCTCGCCGAGGTCACCGTCGAGGCGCTGCCCGAGGCGGTCGAGCGGCGATGGTCGGCCCTCGACGAGCGGCAGCGGCTGTTCGGCATCATGAGCCTGCCCCACCAGCGAGGGCGCGGGTGACGACGGCGCTCGACCGGATCCGTGGCGGCGTACCCGCCAAGCGGCACAACGCGCGCACGATCGCCGCGCTGACGGCCAACCCGGGGTGTTCGCGCCGCGCGGTGCTCGACGCCGCCGGGATCGACAAGCCCCGGCTGGCCGAGCGCATCGGCTTCCCCGGCAGCTTCGGTCAGTCCCGCTTCGCGCTCGCCCGCGGCAACGGCTTCGAGGCGATGCTCAAGGCGGACGACTGCGCGCTCCTGCTGTCGGTGCTGCGCGACGTGCTGGCCCTGGAGGCGCCCGCCGTCTCGTACGACGACCTCGGCGAGGACGACGACGCCACGCTGACCGCTCGGCACGGGCGTACCCGGGAATTGCTCGCGGCCGCGGCCGGCACCGCCTTGATCGACCACCCGCTGCTCACCCTCGCCGTGGCCGGCCGGCAAGTCTTCCTCGAACCGGACCTGATCGCGTTCCACGCCAGCGGTCTGCTGCACGTAGTGGAGATCAAGTCCTTCGCGATCGTGGACGGCCAGGCGGACAGCGCCAAGGTGTCGGCCGCCGCGGTGCAGGCCGCCGTGTACGTGCTCGCGCTGCGCCGGCTCCTCGCCGACCTCGGTCACGACCCGGCCCTGGTCAGCCACGACGCGGTGCTCGTCTGCCCCCGCGACTTCTCCCTGCAGCCCACGGCCGTGCTGGTCGACGTCCGCAAACAGCTGTCCACCCTCACCCGGCAGCTCACCCGGCTCGCCTCGGTCTCGGACCTGGTCGCCGCCCTGCCGCCGAACCTGAGCTTCGACACCGCGCTGCCTCCCGCCGACCTCATCGCCGCGCTGGGCCAGGTCGAGGCCCGGTACGCGCCCGAGTGCCTGTCGGCCTGCGAGCTGGCCTCCTACTGCCGGCACGAGGCCGCCGGCAGCACCGCCACGCTCGGCCGGCCGGTCCGCGACGCACTCGGCGGCGTCGACACCGTCGAGGAGGCGCTCGCGCTGGCGGCGGGCACCCGGACGCCCACCGAGGACCAGGCCGAGGCGGCCGCGCTGCTCCAGGCCGCCGCCCGGCTGCGGGCCGAGGCCCTGTGAGCACCCTGACCGCGCTCGCTCGCGCGCAGGCGTACGCGGCGGGCAGCGCCCAGCCGATCGCGACGGTGCGTCACCTGCACCTGCACGAGCGCCCGCTGGTGCTCGTCCCGTACGCGATGGCGGGCGAACCCAACGCGCCCCTTGCCGCGATGGTCGGCACCGCGGAGGCACAACCGCACCTGCTGGTCGTGGCCCAGCCGCGCAACCGCAACGACCGGTTCTCCTTCGCCGCCCGGCTCGCCGAGGTGCTCGTGCCCTACGTGGACTCGTTCACCGCGGTCACCGAAGCGGTGGCCGTCGACCGGGGACGCGACGTGCGCCACCGGTTCACCGGCGCGCCGCAGATCTGGGTGCCCAACCCCGGCGGTGTCGACTTCCTGCGGCTGTTCGGGCGCTCCACCCGCTTCCGCAGCACCGAGGGCGAGTACGCGGTGCCCGTCTCGGTCCCGCTGCTCGGGCGGTGGCTGACGTTCTTCGCGAACGCGGCGGAGGTTCCCGGCTCGTCGATGCTGCTCAACGCCGTACAAGCGCTGTCGTCGCATTGGGCGACCGGGCAGAGCAGTGCCGAGGACGCCCAGCTCGCCGCCCTGATGGCCTGGCTGTCGCCGCCACCCGGGACGTCCGTGTTCGACGCGGCCGCGCGGGCCGAGGACCCGGCGGTGACGCCGCCGGCCGGCCCGGCCACCGACCCGTCGTTCGACAACCACGTGCTCGCGCCGCTGCTGTCGGTGGCCGAGCCGGACGTCGCGGAACTGACGCGGGTGCTGCGCGACCAGCTCCTGCCGACCTGGACCCTGATGTGGCGCGCCCTCGACCTGCTGCGCGCGCTGCCCGCCGGTTCCCGCGTCGCCGGGCGCTGGGACGCCGACCGCGATTCGTTCTCGGCCTTCGTGCAGCACCTGGCCGAGGGCGGCCCGCCGCAACCCCGCCGCGACGGTGCCGTGGCCGCGGCCGCCCGGCTCAGCCGCCTCGAGAACGCCGCCGCCCGGTACGCGGTCCAGCGCGCCTTCGACGACCCGCTCGTGATGGCCGAATACCGGCTGACCGGCGCGGCCTTCGCCGGCGACGTGACCCTGGCGAAGGCCGACCGGATCGACGAGAGCGGCAAACGCCCGGTGCTGCGCCCGCGCATCATGGTGGTCACCCCGGAGCCGGTACGGGTGACGCGCGGCGCCGCGCTGACCTCGCCCGCACGGCCGTCCCAGAAGGCCACGGTGGTCTCGGTGACGCCGGTCGACGGGTCGAAGACCGAGGTGCTGCTCGAGCTATCCGGTGGGATGGGGCGCAAGCTGGTGGCTGAGCCGGGCAGCGTGCCGGAGGTGGGCGAGCGGCTGCTGCTGACGACGCTCAGCGAGGCGTACCGGCCGGGCGGCGCGTTCCCGGAACCGGACCAGACGCCGTGGACCCACGGCGGCCCGCCGTCACCGCAGCCTGACCAGTAAGAACGCTATGTCGTCGGCGCGCCGGGCCGCCGCCTCCACCAGGCGGGTGCACAGCTCCTCGCCCGGCGCCCCCGCATGCCGTCGCAGAATCTCCCGTACCCGGTCGATGCCCTCGTCGATGACGTGGCCCGGATCCTCGACCAGCCCGTCGGTGTAGAGCACCAGCACCGACCCGGCCGGGACGGTGCGCCGGTGGGTCGTCCGCTCCAGCCGGGGAACGACGCCGAGCAGCGGCTCCGGGTTCTCCCACCAGACGTCGACCGAGCCGTCGGGACGCATCAGCAGCGGCGGGGGATGACCGGCGTTGGCGAACGTGACCTCGTAGGCGGGGCCGGCCCGGCGCACCCGGGCCAGCACCGCGGTGGCGGCGGCCGGCACCCGCAGGCCCCGGACCGCCCGGTCGAGCTGGGTGAGCAGGGGACCGGGCTCGTCGTCGCGGCCGTACGCGTCACCGCGTACCAGATTGCGCAGCTGCCCCATCGTCGCCGCGGCCTCGATGTCGTGCCCGGACACGTCGCCGACGGCGAGCATCACGGACCCGTCCGGCTGGGCGAAGGCGTCGTACCAGTCCCCGCCGACCGCGGCGCCCGCCTGCGCAGGAAGGTATCGGGCGTGCAGTTCCACCCCGGGGATCGTCGGCAGCTCGGTCAGCATGCTGTGCTGCAGCACCTCGGCCACGTGCCGCTGCTGCCGATACAGCCGGCTGTTGTCGATGGCCAGCCCGGCCCGCCGCGCGATGTCCAGCGCCGTCCGCTCGTCGGCCTCGGTGAACGCGGCCCGCCGCGGCCCGTTGATCAGGGAGATCGACCCCAGCACCCGCCGGGTGACCGGGGCAACGACCGGGACGACCACGAACGAGGAATACCCGAGCCGTTCGGCGAGCGCGGCCATCTCGCGGTTGGTGGTGCGAGCCAGCAGCGTCTCGGCGTTCTCACCCTGCCGGCGCACCGGCTGACCGGACCGCTGCACGGCGAGAACCGCCGACCGGGACCCGAGACCGCCCATCATCATCGAACCGAAGCGCTGGACGTCGGCTGCGAAGCCGGGATCGCGATGCGCGGCGGAGACGTGCCGGACGTTGCCGTTCGGATCGATGAGCGTGACGAGGCACCAGTCGGCGAGCCGGGGGATGACGCCGCCGGCCAGGAGTCGCACGCCCTCTTCGACGTCGAGGGTGCCGGCGAAGGCTTCGGTCAGCTCGGCGAGCATGGCCAGCTGGGCGTGGGCCGACTCGGCTTGCTCCCGCGCTTCCTCGGCCTGGCCTCGGGCTTCTTCGGCGAGGTCGCGGGCGATTCGGAGGCGGAGTTCGGAGGAACAGGCTTCGGCGAGATCGGTGAGGATCGCGAGCTCGTCGCCGGTCCACGCGCGAGGCTGGGTGTCGATCGCGCACAGCGACCCGAGCGTTTGCCCGTCGGCGTCGGTCAGCGGCACCCCCGCGTACGCCACGACGCCGAGGTCCGGGATGGCGAGGTTGTCGCGGACCTGGGCGTAGAGCCGCGCGTCCGAAAAAACCTTGGTGCTGCCCTCGATGACCACGTGCCGGCAGAACGAATGGGAGAGCGGAGTCTCCCGCTTCGCACTCCACGGCTCGGCGAGCCCCACCTGCCCGGGAAAGAACTGCCGCTCCTCGTCCACCAGGGAAACCAACGCAACGGGTACGCCGAGCAGCCGCTTGACCAGCGACGCGAACCGGTCGAAAGCCTCATCGGGCTCGGCGCCGACACAGACGCGCTGCAGAGAATGCAGGCGCGACGCATCACCGAGCACACCGCGATCCGGTGCGCCGGCTTCCGAGCCCTCGGACATGCCCCTCCCACCGTCGCCCCCAGGCGGTTTCGATCAGCCAGGCTACCCGCGGAACGGGAGGTCATGCAGGGCGTGCGGCACTGATCCACATCACGCCCGTGAGGGGTGTCAGGGGCGCTGGCTGGTCCGCGTCCTCGGACTGTCGGGCTGGGGGTGTCGCGGTCAGGGTGCGGGCCTGTCCGCTGTCGTGACCTGAGCTTCGCGGGCTATCGGTAGCCAGCGTTCGGCCCAGCGCTTGCGCACCACGTCGAATGCCGCGTCGTCCAGCCCGTACGTGGACACGATCACCTCCATGCGGCCCGGCTGACGGCTGCCGAGGTGTTCCCGCCCGGCGATCACCACCAGGTGCCCGTCGGCGTCGACGAGCCACGCGACCCGCTTGCCGGCCGGGGTCCCGTTGCCGCCGGCCAGGGCGAGCGCCTCGCGGCCGGTCGTCGTGCCGGTCAGGTAGAGCGTGCGGCGTACCCCCTTCGGTTTCTCCTCGAGCAGGTAGCGGAGCTGGATGAGGAAGGACCGCCAGCCCTCCTCGATGGCGTCGTACCGGTCGCGGTCCCCGGACGGCGGACCCTCACGCACGACCCGTACCGTGGCACCGTCGTCGTCGCCGGTGACCTCCAGATAGGACCCGTCGGCCCACCCCATCTGCTCCGGTGCGCGGAACGTCGCCTCGTTCACGAAGATGTGCCGGATCTCGGCGTCCAGCCCGTCGTAGTCCCACCCGAACCATTGCCGCAACACGGCCGGCTGGGTGACGGCAGCCCAGACGCGATCCCGGTCTGCGGTCACGGCGACTTCGAGGTGGTACGGCTTCGGCCTCTGCTGATCGGTCACGGTCACTATCCTGGCGGTAGTCCCCGGATCACGCCACGCGATGGCCATCGATGTCATCAAGTCGTTTCGAGAGTCGTGTCCTTACCGTTCCCGGCCTCCCGTGGTTGTCGTTCTCCGGCATCGCTCGGGTGGAGGAGCGAGCTGCGGGCAGGACTTCCGGCCGAGCCGATTCGCGGTCGAGCGGGAATGGCCCGCCGGTGGAATCGCGGTGCTGCGGCAGCCCCTGGCCGGCGGTGTCGCGGTTCAGAGGGGATCGCCTGCCGGCGGTGAGGCCCGAGCGGATGGTGCGGATCGTCTCTGCGCGACCCAGGCCGCACCAGGCGCCGGCCGCCATGAGCTCCCGCGTCACCGTTGCCGCATCCAGAAAGCCGGCGCCCACGAGCCGGCCGAGCGCGAACGCCGCCCGGTTCAGCGTGTCGTTGCGCGTCCCGACTTCGGCACGGGCCACCCGGTCGGCCTCGGCCTCCAGCGCCACCGCTGCGTACCGGTCGGGATGGGCGATCGCCGAGCCGCCGAACCAGCCCGGATCGGACGCGCCTCCGTTGCCGGCGAACGGCGGATCGGGCCCTGCGATCAGCCCACGCAGCGCGTCGGGTGCTGACGGGGGATCGGCGCCCGGCCGCACCACCCAGTAATAGAAGGTGCCGCTCGCGTGCCGGGACGGTGGTGCCACCACGTATCCGCCCACTCCCCGCCAGTCGACGCCGGGTAGGAGGTGGACGCGGTTGCCGTGTCCCAGCGGCGCGAACCAGAAGTGCCAGCCACCGCTGCCCGTGCGGACCTGGGGGCCCACCGGCATGGTGCCGCCGAGGACATGACGCAGGCCGTGCCACCCGGTGGGTGAGTCCACGTCGGCGACGTCCATGGCTGTGCCCGTACGCAATCCGATGTTGGCTTCCGGCCACCGTGACCACCACATCTCGATCCGGCGCGGGTCGACCGTCGCGTCCGTGAGGCCGTGCCGCAGCCGCGGATGTTTGCCGGGCCGGTCGCAATCCGGCCGGCCGCACGAGCACGAACCGTCTCGCCCAGGGGTGTGCACCGGCAGGACGGGAATCCCGTGCCGGGCGTACGCGAGAGCGGCGTCGAGCATCATTGGAACAAGTGTACGAGTGATTCGGGCCGCCCGCCGGGTTGTCCACAGGGGGTCAGCGCATGGTCGAGCAGGGCTATCCGCTCATGGACGTCGTGGCCGCGTGGAAGGTGAGGTGAGGCGTCAGCCGGTCGGCGCCAGAGTCGCCAGTACGTGCGCGATGTGGTGTGACGTGCTCCACGCTATCCAGCTCGCCGAGCTTCCCCCGCCACGGGCGCTGCGGGAGCGTTCTGCGATCTGGGCGTCTCCCCACGAGAAGCGGGCGCCGCGGGCGGGCCAGTGCGGCGAGTCGACCAGGGTTCGGCACAGGTCGTGGCAGCGGTCGTCGCTGCGGCCTCCGCGCCGGGCCCAGCGGTAGATCCACCAGTTGCGGTCCGCGGTGTAGCGCAGGGTCGGGAGCTGGCGGTGGCTGCTGCCGTTTCGGCGTACCGGAGAAGTGACTCCGTAGTCCGCATAGCCGACGCCCGGCTCACTCAGCCGGGCCCACACCTGGGCGTCCAGGCGTCCGACCGTGACCGGCTCGTCGGTCGGCAGATCGTCCAGATTGGGCGGCATCGCCCCGGCCGCGACGGTGACCGAGCGCCACGGCGTCGAGCGGGCCCAGCGCAGCACGTGCCGGGCGCGTTCCTCGAACCGGTCGGCGTGCGCCGCGCATGCCGTCTCCGCAAGGTCGATGATCAGGTCGACGTGTTCCGCCTCGAGGCCCGCGCCGGCCAGCATGCGGGTGGTCGTGGCCGTGGCCTGCGCGGAGTTGCGGACGTCGACGTGGGGCTGAAGACGAAGAACCGCCCGCATCAGGTGCATGCGAGCGGCCAGGCCGTGCTCCACCAGGCGGCGAGGACTGTCGTACGCCCTGAGCACCGGCACCATGGCCACACCGAGCGCCGCGAGCTCCTCCGCCAGGTCGAGCGGCGGTGACACGAGGGGGTCCGGGGGATCCGGTACGGCGCCCAGGTCGACGGCGATCACGCCGGTGCGGGGCGGTAGCTGCCGCACGAGCTGCGGAAGCCGATCCGCTGGGGAGACCTCGACGATCGGGGTGACCCGGCGGGCCGCGGCGGCGTCGAGGTGGTGCAGGGCAGCCATCTCGCCGCGACGGGGTCGCAGGATGGGCCGGTACACGCCATCCTCCGTGACCTCCGGCCCGGTGAATACCCTCATTCACTCAAAGTAGCGAAATATCCGGTCCTTGCGCCGATGCAGACTCCATTCCCCACTTCGGGTGAAGTTGCGTCTCCCGGATTGTGCGGGAGCCCCCGATACGGTTGGCGCCGTGACCGCGACACCACCACACGAAAGTCCTGCCGCCGAAGCGGCCCGGGTCATCGACGCCGTCCTGCGCGACCTGGCGACCTCGGAGCATCGCGGCGTCGTGGTCGACTCGCCGCCCGGCGCCGGCAAGAGCACGCTGGTCGTCAAGGCGGCCGGGGTGCTCGCCGCGGCCGGCGAACCACTGATGATCGTCGCCCAGACCAACGAACAGGTGGACGACCTCATCGCCCGCCTCGGGGTGGCGTCGCCGGAGCTCGCCGTCGGCCGGTTGTCGGCGGTGGACTATGCGGCGACCGAGCGGGTCCGTACCCACCCGTCGTGCCGGGTCGCCGCCAAGGTCGCGGACCTCGGCGGAACCCCGGTGACGATCGGTACGGCCGCCAAGTGGGCCACGATCACCGACGGAAGCTGGCCCTGGGCGATCGTCGACGAGGCGTACCAGATGCGCTCCGACGCCCTGCTCCGCGTTGCACCCCGCTTCGAACGGGCACTCTTCGTCGGCGATCCCGGCCAGCTCGACCCGTTCTCCACGGTGGAGGTGGACCGCTGGACCGGCCTCTCCTGGGACCCGATGCAGAGCGCGGTCGCGGTGCTGCTGCGGCACAACCCCGACCTGCCGGTGCACCGCCTGCCGGTCTCGTGGCGGCTCCCCGCCTCCGCGGCCCCCGTGGTCGCCGAGGCGTTCTACCCGTTCACGGGCTTCCGCTCCGGCACCGGCCCGGACGACCGTACCCTCCGCTTCGCCGATCCAGGAGGCCCGGCCGACCGTACCGACGACGTCTTGGACACCGCCGCGGCGACCGGCTGGGGCCTGTACGAGCTGCCCGCTCGCTTCACCGTACGCACGGATGCCGAAGCCGCCGCGGCCTGCGCCGCGCTCGCCGCCCGAGCCCTCACCCGCGGCGGCGTCACCACCTCCGAGTCCGGAACGAGCCCCCTCACCGCCGACCGCATCGCCATCGGCGCAGCCCACCGGGACCAGGCCGCGGCGATCCGCTCGTTCCTCCCGCCCGAAGCCGCCGACGTCACGGTGGACACCGCCAACCGGCTCCAAGGCCGCGAGTACGACCTGACCGTGGTGCTGCATCCACTCTCCGGCCGCCAGGACGCCACCGCATTCCACCTGGAATCGGGGCGGCTGTGCGTGCTGACCTCCCGCCACCGGCATGCGTGTGTGGTGGTGGCGCGGGCCGGCATCGCGGAGTTGCTGGATGCGCACCCGTCGACCGAGCCGGTTCATCTGGGCGTACCGGTGAAGTTCCCTGATGGGTGGGAAGCGAACCAAGCGATGCTCGCCCACCTGGCTCGCGGGGCCTGAGGCACTGCCGCGCAGCGAGCCCGGCACGACGGTGGATGATCACTGTCCGTGGATGTTCGCATCGCTGTCACCCGCTGGAAATATAGGCGCGCTTCACTGTCAAATAGAGGACTGACTCGTGAGCCAGCATGCAACTTGCATGTGCGGTTCGCCGTGCAAGTTGCATGTTCGCGGGTCTCGGACCTGCTGCTCCAATGTCGCCGCAACGGTTTGACCGTCCTGCCGCATTTCATTCACGAACGTTTCTGAGATCTCTCGGGAATCCTCTTCCTGTCGATCTCCGGAGATGCAACTCTCTTAGCCAGGCGTAGCGCCAGCGACACGGACGGTGGTGGTACCGAATGCGTCCAGACGTTCTGGTCGGTCCCAGCGACTGGGTTGTCGAGCAGTTCGGCGACAAGGTCGCCGCCGAGCTCTGGACCCGGGTTCCCGAGGCGTTGAGCACGGCGATCGAGCGTGAGGTCACCGCGCATCCCTCGACAGCACAGACCGCGGAACGAGTCATCGCCAATCCGCGCTGGCCCTTGCCGTACGAGGAACTGGTCCTTTTCCTCGGCACCCTGCCCGGCGCCGAAATCATCAGCGTGCCGAAGTCGGTCTACCAGCTCGTCGTCATCAACGGGCACGTGGTCGTCCCCTGGTGTTACGGCCAGTCGGCGCGGGACTCGATGCGCGACGCCGCGGTCGGCCGCTCCTTCGGCCGCCTCGCCCGGGAACTGCTGCGCCGCTTCGGGCCGCCGTGGCGCCGGTCCCAGGCCGAATATCCGCTCCCGCTCGACGCCGTGGACGAGCGTGAGGTGGCCAAGATCTGCGGTGCCATCGCCCGCATCGAGCCGACGCCGGAGGTGGTGATCGCCGGCTTCGCGGGGGCTCCGAACCTGGGTCTGCTGCGGGCCTGCCTCGGCGAGATCAAGTCGACCGACAACGGTTCGCTCAACTGGAGCCACGTCGACGATCTGCCGCTGCCGCCGCCGGTGATTCCGCGCCCGCGTCGCATGCAGTTCCCCTGACCCGCCCCGCCGCAGGGACCCGCCGCCCGCTGACGCATGCCCGCCGGGCACGATGACGCGTGCCCCTCGGCCGAGCTGCCGACGGCTGAGAATCCTGTAGGGACGGTGGGGAGGGAAGGGTGGCCGTTTCGCCACCTGTCGGTCGAGGTGGACAGCTGGTTCTCTCTGTGCGGCAACGCAACCAGGGAAGGACCTCGATGACGATCTCTCGCCCGACGCCTCCGGTGGGGGTTCCGGGCAGGGCTACGAGCGCGTCCACTGCGGCTGAGGAGCGGACACCTGGCAGCGGTCTCTCGGCTACTCAGGGATCGATGCGAACGGCATTCCGGGCGCCGGCTCGCTGGCGAAGCTCGGGACCGGCCGATTCACGGTGACCAGGACCATCTCCGCCGGCTCGCGGACCAGCACGTACGGGGGCAAGCGCGTCGACGCCCGTACGGGGGACATGCTGGCCGCGGCCGACGCCATGCTGAGCTGGCACCTCACGCTCGACCAGGGCTCGTACAGCACCTCGGATCCCACGTCCGCCGGCACGCACGACGGCGGCGGGGTGGTCGACATCTCAGGTCCACGACTATTACTTCGGCAGGAACGGGCTCGCCAACCACGCCCCCGACGACACTCCCAGTGCCTACCGAGCGGCGTCCACGTGGTGGGAGAAGTACGCGCGGAACTGACGGGCGGCGTACATCGGATAACCTGCGAAGAATGCCCGAGCCTGAGTCGCCCACCGTCATCCGGGACCGGGCCGTCTCCGTCGCCGACTATCTGCTGGCCGTGCGCGCGCAGATGGAACGGCCGGCTCGCACCGTGCCTGCCGAGGCGCACTGGCTCGACGCGCTGCCCGGGCATCCCGCATGTCAGAGCGGTCCGGCCGCCGACGGCACGACGTGGCTCCGGGTGGGTCTGCCGGACCTGCCCGGCCCGCCGCCGGTCCCGGCCGACCTACGCCGCCGGCTCAACGACGTCGGCACGGCCGACGAGATCGAGGCGGGGCCGCGCGGCGAGCCCGTGATCGAGGGGGAATCCGACGACGGGTTCGAGGCCTGGCGCGACGAGGTGTGGCGGCCGTGGTCGCTGCTGAGCCGGGACGCCGAGCAGACCCGTACCCTGCATCGGCAGCTCTTCGATCTGATGCACCAGGTCGACATGGCCGCAGCCACCACCGAGCTCGTGTGGGGCCACGGCATTCTCGACACGGTCGTCGATGGCCAGCGGGTGCGCTACCCGCTGGTCGCGACGCCGGTGCTCATCGAGTACGAGCCGGACCGGTCCCTGATCACGGTCTCTCCGCAGGGGCCGTCCCGGCTGCAGACCGACGCGCTGGCCGGCCTCGACGAGCGCTATCTGGGGCAGTTGCTCGCCCTGGCCGGCCCGGCCGGCACCCTCGAGGCGGACCTGTGGGACGACCTCGAGCGACGCGAGCTGTTCGAGCGGGCGCTGGGCCGGCTCGGGTACGACCGGGTCATCGCGCGCCCCGGCGAATCCGTGGCCGGGCCGCACATCGTCGACACCGGCGTCCTCTTCGCGCGGCCGAAGCAGCGGCTGCTGCGCGGTTTCCTGGAGAGCCTGCGCGACCGGCTGCTGGCCGGCGACACGGCGAGCATCGGCGCGCTCGCCGCGATCGTGGCGCATGAGCCCAGCCGGCTCCGGATGCCCGGCGACCAGCCCGAGGACTGGCACCGGGTGGGGGAGCGGCTGCTCATGCCGCTGCCGACCAACGAGGCCCAGGAGTCGATCGCCCGCCGGCTGGCCCACCACCGCAACGTCGCCGTCCAGGGGCCGCCCGGCACCGGCAAGACCCACACGATCCGCAACCTGATCTGCCACCTGATGGCGAACGGCAAGCGGGTGCTCGTCGTCGCGCAGAAGGAGGATCCGCTGCGGGTGCTCCGCGACGGGCTTCCCGAGGAGGTCCGGGCCCTCTGCCTCGCCGTGCTCGGGCGTACGACGGACCAGCTCGTGCAGCTGCAGCTCGCCGCCCGTGAGCTCTCCGACCGGGCCGCCACCCTCGACAAGGGCGCCGAGTCCGCCCGCGTCGAGCGGCTCACCGGCCGCCTGGAGGAGGCCGAGCGGGAGCTGGCCCGGGCGCTGGGGGGCCTGCGGGCCATCGCCGAGAGCGAGTCGGCCACCTACCGCCTCGACGACGTCGATCTCTCGCCCGCCGACGTGGGTGCGTGGCTGCGGGAACGGGCTGCCGCCCACGGCGGCATCCCGGACGCCGTCGATCCGCTGGATCCGCCGCCGCTGAGCGCGGACGAGTTCGCCGTGCTGCTCGAGCTCGCCGCCACCCTCGCCCCGGCGGACCGGGCCGCGGCCTTGCGCGATCTGCCCGACGTCGCGGCGCTGCCCGACGCGGCCCAGGCGAAACAGGACCGGGCCGACCGGGCTGCGGCCGCGGAGCGGGTGTCACGCTTGGAGTCGGCCGGCGTCGACCCGGATTCGGTACGGGCACACGGCTCCAAAGCCCTGGCTGACCTGCTCGACGGGCTCCGGGACGCGGTGGCGTGGCTGCACCGGCGCGAAGGCACGTGGACCGACCGGCTGGGCCGCCTGCTCGCCGACCCGCACTGGGCCGCCGTGTGGACGGACCACGTCGCCGCCACCGAGGAGCTCCAGCGGTCCCTGGCCGACCTGACCCGCCGGCTCGCCGGGCATCGGGTCGTCGCGCCGCCGTCCGTCACCGCCGAGC
Source organism: Actinoplanes sp. NPDC051475 (assembly GCF_040689425.1). Classification (NCBI taxonomy): domain Bacteria; kingdom Bacillati; phylum Actinomycetota; class Actinomycetes; order Micromonosporales; family Micromonosporaceae; genus Actinoplanes; species Actinoplanes sp. NPDC051475. The sequence continues at coordinate 98,662 of NZ_JBFAZZ010000004.1, read as the reverse complement.
CGAGGCGGCTGCTGGCCACGCTCGCCGAGGTGCGGGAACGGTTCGCGGCCGGCAAGGGCCTCAACCGGCTGCTCCAGGCGTCCCTCTGGAAGGTCGCCGACGAGGTACGCGTCGACGGCGAGCCGCTGCGTAGCGCCGACGACGTCGACATCGCCGTCGCCTGGGTCGAGCGCGCGCGGGCGCAGCGCCGGCTGGGCGAGCACTGGTCGGAGTGGATCGAGCGCCTGGCCATCCCACCGCGCGAGGGCGATCCGGAGGTGTGGGCGGGCGGCCTGCTCGCGGATGCTGCGCAGTCGCTGGGCTGGGACGCCCGCCAATGGCCCGAGCTGTCCGCCCGGCTTGCTGTGCTCGTACCCCAGGAGGACCTGGAGCTGGATGCGGCCCGGCTGGCCGAGATCTCGGCGTTGCTCGACGACAGCCCGGTGGTTCTCGAACTGGACCGGCTGGACGCCGCGGACCGGGCGGTGGCCGACGCCCTCGCGCCGTGGCCGCGGCTGGCCGCGGCGTGGCGCACGCTGGACGGCTGGGACGAGGCGCTGGCCGAGACCCGCCGGCTGCTGGCGCTGCGCCCGGAGGTGTCCCGCTTCCTCGAGTTGCACGCTCGGCTGGCGGCGGTGGCCCCGGAGTGGGCGGCCCAGGTCGGCGCCGGGCAGGTGCCGGTGGTGCCGGGGGCCGCGTGCCTCCAGGCCTGGCAGTGGCGGCAGGCGCAGACCTGGTTCGACCAGGTGGTCGGCAGCGTCGACCCGGCCGTGCTGAACCGCCGCGTCGAACAGGGCCGCGAGAAGATCCGCAGGCTCACCGGCGAGCTCGTGGTGGCCTCCGCCTGGCTCGAGGTGGCCAGTGCCCTGGACGACCGCCGCCGCGCCGCCCTGGCCGACTGGACCACCGCCCTGCGCAAGATCGGCAAGGGCACCGGGCGCAGCGCCGCCGCCTGGCAGGCGCACGCCCAGCGGGCCATGGAGTCCGCCGTGGAGGCCGTACCGGTGTGGGTCATGTCGGTGGACCGCGCGATCGAGCAGTTCGCCGGCGGCGCCCGCTTCGACGTGGTCATCGTGGACGAGGCGTCGCAGGCCGACCTCTTCGCCCTGCCGGTGCTGTCGCTGGCGGAACGGGCCGTCGTGGTCGGCGACGACCAGCAGATCGGCCCGCAGCTGGGCTTCGTCGGCTCGGTCTCGGGTCTCATCCACAGCCACCTCGGAGACGTGCCGTCCGCCGAGCACTTCGATCCCGAGTCGTCGCTCTACGACCACGCGGTGCGGCGCTCGCCCGAGCGGATCCTGCTCACCGAGCATTTCCGGTGCGTACCGCAGATCATCGAGTTCTCGTCCCGGCACTACTACGACGGCAAGATTCAGCCGCTGCGCGCCGACCGGTCCGCCCTCGAACCGGTCAAGCCGGTCTTCGTCGCGAACGGCGTCCGGCAACCCCTCCCGACGTTCGGCGACGTCAACGTCGACGAGGCCGAGGCCCTGGTCGAGCGCGTCGCGGCGATCGTCGCGGACCGGGCGTACCGGGGGAAGTCGATCGGCGTGATCAGCCTGCTCAGCAGCAGCGGGCAGGCGTCGTACCTGCTGTCGCGGCTGCGCGAGACGATCGGCGAGGACGAGATGGAGGCCCGGCGGCTGCGGGTCGGTGACGCGTACACGTTCCAGGGCGACGAACGCGACGTGGTCCTGGTGTCCATGGTGGTCTCCGACAACGACGGCCGCGTCGCGGCCTTCACCAAGCGGGAATACCACCGCCGGATCAACGTCGCCGCCTCCCGCGCCCGGGACCAACTATGGATCTTCCATTCGGTACGCCCACAGTCCCTGCACGCCGACGACGCCCGGGCGCTGCTGCTGAACTACGCGCTGAACCTGACCGCCTTCGGGGCGCAGGCGGACGTGGAGATGCTGTGCGAGAGCGACTTCGAACGTGAGGTCCTGCGCCGCCTGGTGGCACGGGGATACCGGCCGACGCCCCAGTTCCGCATCGGCGGATACCGCATCGACTTCGTGCTGAACGCGCCGGACGGGCGGCGGCTGGCCGTGGAGTGCGACGGGGACGCGTACCACGGGCCGGAGCGATGGGAAAGCGACATGCGCCGGCAGACGGTGCTGGAGCGGGTGGGCAACTGCGTGTTCGTCCGGATCCGCGGCAGCATCTTCGCCCGTGAGCCGGAGGCGGCGTTGCGGCCGCTGTGGCAGCGGATCGAGGAGCTGGGGATCAGCCCGTTCGTGGACCGAAGCGGCGGCGATAGTCCGTCGGGGTCAGACCCGTCTCCCGGCGCATCAGCGCCCGGAGGTTAGTCGCCGTTCCCAGGCCGGCGCGGCGGGCGACCACGTCCAGACGGGCCTCTCCGCGTTCGATCAGGCGGCAGGCCAGCGTGACGCGTTCGCCGGTCAGCCAGGACAGCGGTGTCGTGCCCAGTTCGGTCCGGAAGCGGCGGTGCAGGGTCGCCGGGCTCACCGCCGCCTGCGCCGCGAGGTCCGCGACGGTGAGCGGGTGGTCGAGCCGTTCCTGGGCCCAGGCCAGGACGGGTGCCAGCGATTCGTCCGGGATGTCGGGGACCGGGCGGTCGACGAACTGGCGCTGACCGCCGTCGCGGTGGGCGGCGAAGACCAGGCGGCGGCTGACCGCGTTCGCCACCTCGGCGCCGTGATCCCGGCGGACCACGTGCAGGCCGAGGTCGAGGGCCGCCGCGCTGCCCGCCGACGTGAGGATGTCGCCGTCGTCGACGAAGAGCACGTCCGGTTCGAGCCGTACGCGGGGGAAGCGGGACCGGAACGCGTCCGCCCACTGCCAGTGGGCCGTGGCGCGGCGGCCGTCGAGCACGCCCGCCTCGGCGAGGGTGAATGCTCCGCTGCAGAAGCCGATCATGCGGGCGCCGCGGGCGTGGGCGCGGCGGATCGCCGCCAGGACCGCGGGGCGGCGGGGCGTCTCGACGTCCGGGCGGTTCGGGACGATCACCGTGTCCGCCTCGTCGAGCGCCGTCAGGGGTGCGACGCCGGTGAGCGTGAAGAAGCCGTCGCGCATCCGGGTGCGGGGAGCGGCCGCGCAAAGGCGGAAGTCGTACAGGACGCGGCCGATCTCGGGGCGGCGCAGACCGAACACCTCGGTGGCGCAGCCCAGCTCGAACGGGTTCGAGTTCTCGTCCACCAGCACGACGACGCGATGCAAGGATTCTTGCGGCATGTGCGGTTTCTAGCACTCACCGCGTACCCGGGAAAGGGGCGACGATCACCGGCGTGAGCGAACCGATCTCCCTGACCGCGGCCCTCGCGTCCTTCGACGCCCTCTGGAGCCCCCGCATCGTGACCAGCGTGAACGACTACGACGTGCGCATCGCCAAGGTGCAGGGCGAGCACGTCTGGCACACGCACGACCACACGGACGAGTTCTTCCTCGTCCTCGACGGTGAGCTGCGGATCGCCCTCCGCGAGGGTGCGGGGCACGAGCGGGTGGTGACCCTGGGCCGTGGTGACGTGTTCACCGTGCCGCGCGGTGTGGAGCACCGGCCGGAGTCCGCGACCGGCGCGGCGATCCTGATGTTCGAGCCGTCCGGGACGCTCACCGTGGGCGACCGGCACGACGACGTCCCGGACCACGTGGACGCCACCACGGGCCACCGGCTCGGGGGCCGGTCCTAAACGGCGGCCTCCTCGCCCGGCTCGATGCGGGCCTTGAGGCCCGAGTGCTCGGCCAGCAGGCTCAGCAGCGCCGGACCGTCGAGCAGCTCGATGGGCCGGCCCGTGACCGCCTCGTGGGCCGCCTGCTCGTAGCCGTCCGTCGACACCAGGATGCCCTTCGTGGCGCCGGCCTCGGTCACCGCCGCGACCAGGGACGCTGCCGTGGCCGCGTCCACGGTCCGGCCGCGCACGGTCTGGATCACGACCTGGCCGCCGAACACGGGCCGCGGGTCGGTGGCCCGCCACCGGCCGTCCCCGGCGGCGCCGACCGCCAGGCCCATGTTGCCGAACAGGTCCGCGATCGTCTGCTCCCACTCCGCGGCGTCCATCGTCGCGAGGTTGGGACGCTGGTCGATGTCGGCCAGGACGTTGAACTCCTGCGTGAAGTCGCGGTCAGCCTCCTGGTCGAAATCGGTCACCGGTGGTACGCCGTCGAGCTGGTCCGGCGTCTTGGAGAGGCCCGCCTGCAGGTGCTTGAGGCAGGCGATCGGGTCGACGCGGCGCAGCTTGATCGCCGCGAAGGTGTCCCGGTCGGTGCGCACCGAGACCAGGCAGGGCCGGACGAAGAGGCCGGTGCGCCGGTCGATCGTGTCCACGATGCCGTTGAAGGACACCTCCCGGACCAGCGCGCCGCGATCCGCCTCGACGATCTCGTGCACCGTACGCAGCGCGACCATGGAGATGATCTCCGTGTAGCGACGGCGGATCTCGTCGTCGTCGCGCGGCACCGCCAGCAGGTCGTCGCGGACCCGGTCGTAGCGGTACTCCTTGACCACCGGGATCACCTCGACCGGCGGGAGGTGGTACTCGACGAGGAGGTGCTGCTTCTTCGGCAGGTACGCGAGCCGGAAGTGCTGGGGGAAGTCGTCCGGATACACGGAGTTGCCGAGCACCATCGCGAAGTATTCGACCACCGCCGCGGGATCGGCGTTCGCCACCGCCGTCGCGAACCGGTCCACCTCCGCGTTGTACGCGAGCAGCTTCTCTTCGTGGCGCCGGCGGTTGTCCTCGTACTGCCGCCGGCGCGCCTCGAGCTGGCGGGTGCGGCGCCGCTCGCCTTCGGCCCACTGCGCCTTGGCCTGCTCGAAGGCCTGCTGAGCCAGGGCGAGTTGCTGCTGGTGGAGGCGCTCGCCGCCGAGGATCTTGCCGACGCCGCGGGGCTCCGGCGGGGCGTAGCTCTGCCACGACGGTTCCGGCGCCGGCCGGCCCAGCGGTCCGGGGTCGAACGCGGGCACGGCGATCGGCTTCTTGAACCGGTCGAGGTCGATGTGGTCGTCCACGTCCAGCGTGGACAGCAGCAGCGCGTCGAGGTCCGACAGCCGTGCCCTCAGGTCCGCGTTCGCGGCCGCGGCGTCGGCGCTGCGTGCCTCCGCGTACAGCCTCCGGTGCTCGCGTTGCCGTTCGGCGTCGGCGGCGGCGTGCTGCGCCGCGGCGATCGCCAGGTCCGCGTTGCGCCGGATCAGCTGGCGTTGCTGCGCCGCGGCCGTACGCGCCCGTTGCTCGGCGGCCGCCTGCGTCGCGTGCGCCCGCTGCATGTCCCGAATGATGCCCATGCGTGGTCCTCGCTCACGTGTCCGAAGGGCCACCATATCCACCGTCTCGTGATCTCATCACGGGGAGCACCGTCCCGGACGCGTTGGGTGCATGTTGATCGAGGCCGTCGGGTAGGTGTCGCACATGGTTCCACTATCACCACACGCAGTAACTGTCCGTCATGGACCTGGCGTCGCCGGAGGCGCGTCCCGACCGTCGGCCGATCGGCTAATTTCACCGTCTGAACGGCGGAGAACTGCCTGTTCGTTGTTTTGTTGGGCGAGCTGCGAAAACATTGTCGCGGCCGCCCCCTGTTACCCGGAGCGGTGACGGGTCGTAATAGGTCAGGAGCATCGTTCGCGGCAGGAGGGGAGGTGACGGCTGCGCATGACGGCACCGGACGAACGTTTTCCACGCCCACGCGCGCTGCGCGACCGGCTCTCCCGGCGTCCCCGGCTCAGCCTCAACTCGGCGCCCAAGCGGCCTCACCTCCCGGAGTCGCGCATGTCCGCCGACGACGAGGCCTGGTTCACGTACACCGCCGACGGCGACCGGATCATCTGGTCCGAGGGGCTCGCGGCGCTGCTCGGCCGGCCGCCGAAGGGTGACGAGCTGAGCCGCCAGCTGCTGGCCCGGCACGTGCACCGCGACGACCACGCCAAGGCGCTGGGCTCGATCACCCGGGCCTGGACCGCGCGCGAGCCGGTGCGCACCACCGTGCGCCTGATGCGCGCCGACGGCGGCTGGTTCGACGTGGACTGCCGTCTGGAGCCGATCGCCGGCCCGGACGGCACGATCAGCGGCATCCGAGGGGCGTTGCGGGACGTCTCGGCCCGGGAGCGGGCCCGCCGCGAGGTGGCGCGCCTGACCCGCCGTGGCGAGACCGTCCAGGCGTCCATCGTCGACCCCGACCCCGCGACCGGACTGCTCACCCGCGCCCGCTTCGCCGACGAGATCGATCGCGCGCAGCGCAGCGGCGGGGGAGCGCTGCTGATCGTCCGCGTGGAACCCGACCGGACCGACGGCGTGCGCTTCGACGCCGACGCCGATCTGCTGCACCGGGCTGCCCGCGTACTCGAAGGGCTGGTCCGGCCGGACGACCTTCTGGGCCGCGTCGGCCAGAACGAGATCGGGGTGCTGCTGCCCGGCGCCTCCTGGGTCATGGCCCGCCGCCAGGCCGACCTCTTCGTCGAGGCACTCCGGAGCCAGCCGTTCGTGCTGCCCGACGCCTGGGTCCGCGCCCGCGCCTGGGCCGGCCTGGTCCGCTTCCGCCCGGACGGCGACGCGGGCAGCCACGACCTGCTCATCGACGCCGAGCACGCGTGGCGGCAGGCCCGCGAGGGCGACCGGCCGCTCACCCTGGTCGCCGCCCCGGTGCCGGCGAAGGACCGGCAGGGCTCCTACCGCAACCGGGTCGCCGACGCCCTCGGCACCGACCGGTTCACCCTGTTCGCGCAGCCCATCCTCGAGCTGCAGACCAACCTGGTGCTGCGCCACGAGCTGCTGCTGCGCGTCCTGGACGAGAACGGCAACCCCCAGTCGCCCACCCACGTGCTCGACACGGCGGAGCGGCTCGACGCCGTCTACGACATCGACCTGTGGGTGGTCGAGCGGGCGATGGAGGTCGCGGCGTCGCTGCCCGCGCACGCCTTCCAGATCAACCTCTCCGGGCGTACGGTGGGCGATCCGCGCCTGACCGCGGAGGTCGAGGCCCTGGTCGACCGGTACGCGGTGAACCCCGAGCAGCTCACCTTCGAGATCACCGAGACGGCGCTGATCGGCAACCTGAGTGAGGCCCGCAACTTCGCCGACCGCATCCGCGACCTGGGCTGCCAGCTGGCGCTCGACGACTTCGGCTCCGGGTACGCGTCGTTCCGCTACCTGCGGCTGTTCCCGATCGACCTGGTCAAGATCGACGGCGAGTACGTCCGCGACCTGGTGCACAGCCCGCAGGACCAGGTGCTGGTGCAGGCGCTGGTGCACGTCTGCCAGGCGTACGGGATCCACACGGTGGCCGAGTTCGTGCAGGACGAGGCGACCTTGCGGATGCTGCGGGAGTTCGGGGTCGATTTCGCCCAGGGGTACCTGATCGGGCGGCCGGAGCCGGTGTCGGCGCTGGGCCCGGTCCCGCGCCTGCGGCGTTCCTGACCGGCGCCGGCCGGGGGATTGCGGGCCCCCGGTAACGGGTATCGGGCCTGCATGGAGCACTACACGATCGCCACCGTTGCCGAGAAGAGTCCGGACTTCCGCCGTGTGCTGTGGACCGGCAAGCACACCCAGCTCGTGATCATGACGATCCCGCCGGGCGGCGAGATCGGCGAGGAGGTCCACGAGGTGGACCAGATCCTGACGTTCGTGAGCGGCACGGGTGAGGCCAAGGTCAGCGGCCAGACCCGCAAGGTCAACCAGGGTGACCTGGTGGTGGTGCCGGCCGGGCACAAGCACAACTTCGTCAACGCCGGCCCGAACCCGATGGTGCTGTACACGGTCTACGGGCCGCCGGAGCACGCGGAGGGCGCGGTCCACAAGACCAAGGAAGTGGCGGACAAGCTGGAAGAGGCCGGCAAGGACGAGCCCCCGCAGTCCTGAGCCTGCCCGCTCCTGAGCTCCGCCCCCGGACGACACGGCGCCGGGATCGGCCGAGGCCCCCAGCCGGCCGATCCCGGCGCCGTGCCGGGGTGGAAGGTCCGCCGGGAACGTTACTCTTGAGCGTTCAAGGAAGTCGATGGAGCTGCCCGATCGTCCGGCTCCCGTTTCCCTGACGTCGCCGGCCGGCGCCGAGGCCCGGCCGACGGTTGCCCGGAGGCAGGTCATTAACCTGCAGCCATGGAACAGCCACGGTGGTTGACGGACGAACAGCAGCAAGCGTGGCGCAAATTCGTCGAAGTGCTCGTCAAGGTGCCGGCCGCGCTCGAGGGCCAGCTGCAGCGGGACGCGGGCGTGACCCACATGGGCTACCTGGTGCTGGCCACCCTGTCGGAGCGTACGGACCGCCGCCTCGCGATGAGCCGCCTGGCCAGGAAGGCCAGCGCCTCCCTCTCCCGCCTCTCCCACGTCGTGGCCCGTCTCGAGGCCCAGGGCTGGGTGCGCCGCGAGCGCGACCCGGAGGACGGCCGCGTGCAGATCGCCGTTCTGACCGACGAGGGCTACGACAAGGTCGTCGAGTCCGCTCCCGGACACGCGGAGGCGGTGCAGCAGCTCGTCTTCGACCGGCTGAGCCCGGCCCAGGTTCGCCAGCTCATGAAGGTCTGCGAATCGCTGCTGGAGAACCCGGCCGAGGTCCGCTAGAAGCGCCCGCCTCCTCCGCGGCGTCCCCCGCCCCCGCCGCCTCCACCGGTGCGATGGCCGCTGCCGCCGAAGCCGCCGCCCCAGCCTCCGCTGTGTGACCTGCCGCTGCCGGCCAGGATGCCGCCGAGGACGGCTCCCGCGAACGCGCCGGGGTCGAAGCCGGTCTGGCCGTACCCGCCCTGGCCGTAGCCGGACCAGCTCTGCACGTCGGAATGTGCCGCGCTGCTCGCCGCCGTGGCCTGCTGCTGTGCCTGCTGGGCCTCCGCCATCGCCGTGACCGGGTCCGACTCGGCAAGGCTCTCCGCGAGGGCCAGGTGGCGGTGCGCCTCCGAGAGCGAGGCCCGGGCTCCCGTACCGACGGCACCGCGCCGGGTGGTGATGAAGTCGGTGGCCGTCGCGACCTCCGCCCTGGCCACCGGCAGCGCCTGGATGAGCAGCGCGCGGGCGCGGGCTGTTCGTTCCGCGGCGTCGCGGGCCTCGGCCAGGGCGCGGTCCAGCGCGGCGTCGGCGGCCTGCAGGGCGGCCACGGCGGCGACCGGGTCCGGCTTGGCGGCGGCGAGGCGGGTACGCACCTCCGCCACGGTCTGCTCGGCACCGGTGACCGCGGCGCCGAGCCCGGCCGAAGCCCCGCTCGGCGCCGCGCGGCCGGCGGCGATCTCGGACTCCAGCTCGGTGATCAGCGCGCCGGCGGTCGTACCGGCGTTCGCCAGGTCGGAAGCCGCCCGGTGCACACCGGCCACGAGCTGTTCCGCCTGTTGCACGGCCTGTTCGGCGCCGCGGACCGGGAGCGCAGCCTCGGCCCGGCCACGCGCTGCCGCGTCTTCACCGGTCGACGCCAGGGCGGCTCGCGCCCGCTCGATCGCCTCCGTGGTGAACTGCAGCCGCTCCCGGGCCTGGTCGACGTTTCCGGAGACCGCGGTGACCGTCTGGCCGGCGTACCGGCGGCTCAGCTCGTCCGCCGCCCGCGCCGCCTCGGGCAGGGCGGTCTCCACGGCGACCCGGCGGCGTTCCACCTCGGTGGCCGCCTCGCCGGCGCGTCCCTCCAGGTCGCGGAGCTGGTCGAAGGCCTCCGACTCCGCGTCCAGGCGCTCGTCCGCGGTCCGGCACCGGGCGATGATCTCCGCCAGCGTGCGCCGCCGGGCCTCCTCGTCCGGCGCCGGCTCCTCCTCCAGGGTCATCCGCAGCCGGAAGGCCTCGGCCACGTCCGCACGCGACGCCGAGAGAGCCTCGCGGAAACGGGCCGTCTCCGGCTCGCCGTACTGGGCCGTGGCCATCGCCAGCTCGCTCTCGCTGGCCCGCAGGTCGTCGTCGAGCTCGAGCAGCAGGGCGTTCGCCTGGGCCGTCAACTCCTCCGTCGACGGACCGGTGGCCGCCGGTGGACGGGCCCGCCGGCGGCGCCGCAGGAACACCCACAGCAGGGCGCCGGCGATGACGAGCGCCAGAACGACGAAGACCCAGACGTACGAGGAGGTGCCGCCGGCCGCGTCCGTGTACCCGCCGGCTGCCGCGACGACCGCACCCGACCAGTCGCCGGTGGCCAGGGCCGGTTCGATGTCCCGCTCGGCCACCCGCGCGAGCTCCGCGTCCGAGATGCGGGGGTCGGGCGGGAACGAATACGCGTACGCCCGGTCGGTGGTCGCGACCGCGAGCAGGGCGTCGCGGTCGCCGAGGTCGCTGAGCTCGGCCGTCCGGTCCGTCCTCTCCTGGGCCGGGACCCCGTCGAACGAATCCACGAACACGACGAAGAGCTGAACCCCGGTCTTGTCGCCGAGCGTGGCGAGCGCCTGGTCGACCGCCACGCGGCCGGTGAGGACGCCGGCCGCGTCGGTCACCTGGGTCGCCAGCCGGGCCGGCGGATCCGCCCGGGCCGGGGCCGGGAGCAGCACGAGAGCGAGGACCAACAGGAGTACGCGGCGGACGACGGTCACCCGGACACCGTAGATCCTCCGGCGGTTCTTCGCGCCCGGCACACTGCGGTGGCAAGGTGGTCGGCATGAGCCAGCGAGTCAACGGAGTCATCGCCCGGGCCAAGGGTGCCCCCGTCGAGGTCACCACCATCGTCGTGCCGGATCCCGGTCCCGGCGAGGCCGTCGTGCAGGTCCAGGCGTGCGGGGTGTGCCACACCGACTTGCACTACCGCGAGGGTGGCATCAACGACGACTTCCCCTTTCTGCTCGGCCACGAGGCGGCGGGCGTCGTCGAGTCGGTCGGTGCCGGTGTCACCGATGTCGCTCCGGGTGACTTCGTCGTGCTGAACTGGCGGGCGGTCTGCGGCGACTGCCGGGCCTGCCGCAAGGGCAAGCCGTGGTACTGCTTCAACACCCACAATGCGGCGCAGAAGATGAAACTGGAGGACGGCACCGAGTTGTCGCCCGCGCTGGGCATCGGCGCGTTCGTCGAGAAGACGCTGGTGCACGCCGGTCAGTGCACGAAGGTCGATCCGGCCGCCCGGCCCGCGGCCGTGGGTCTGCTCGGCTGCGGGGTGATGGCCGGCATCGGCGCGGCTATCAACACCGGCGGGGTCACCCGGGGCGACTCGGTGGCGGTCATCGGGTGCGGCGGCGTCGGTGACGGCGCCGTGGTGGGGGCGGCACTGGCCGGTGCTACCACGATCATCGCGATCGACACCGACGACCAGAAGCTCGAGTGGGCGCGCAAGGTCGGTGCCACCCACACGGTCAACGCCCGCGGCACGGACGTGGTCGCCGCCGTGCAGGAGCTCACCGGTGGGAACGGCGCTGACGTCGTCGTCGAGGCGGTGGGCCGGCCGGAGACGTACAAGCAGGCCTTCTACGCCCGGGACCTGGCCGGCACGGTCGTGCTGGTCGGCGTACCGACCCCGGAGATGACCATCGAGCTGTCGCTGCTGGACGTCTTCGGCCGCGGCGGGGCGCTCAAGAGCAGCTGGTACGGCGACTGCCTGCCCACCCGCGACTTCCCCATGCTGACCGAGCTGTACCTGCAGGGCCGGCTGGACCTCGACGCGTTCGTGACCGAGGAGATCCGCCTGGACGGGGTCGAGGACGCGTTCGCCAAGATGCACACCGGCGGCGTGCTGCGCTCGGTGGTGATCTTCTGATGGGCGTACGCGTCGATCACGCGGTCACCAGCGGCACGTTCTCGCTCGACGGCGAGACGTTCGACGTGGACAACAACGTGTGGGTGGTCGGCGACGATGCGGAGTGCGTGGTCATTGACGCGCCTCACTCCGTACCGTCGATCCTGCGGGTGGTGAACGGCCGCAAGGTCGTCGCGATCGTCCTCACCCACGCGCATGACGATCATGTCCGGGTCGCTCCGGAGCTGGCCGGGGAGACCGGGGCGCCGCTGCTGCTGCACCCCGCCGAGGACGTGCTGTGGAAGCTGACCCATCCGGGCGTGCCGATGCCGGCGCCGCTGAGCGACGGCCAGGAGATCGCGGTGGCCGGCGCCACCTTGCAAGTGCTGCACACGCCGGGACACAGCCCAGGTGCGATCTGCTTGTACGCACCCGCCCTGGGTTGCGTCTTCACCGGCGACACGCTGTTTCAGGGCGGACCCGGCGCGACCGGCCGCTCCTACAGCGACCGGCCCACGATCGAGCAGTCGATCCGCAGCCGGCTGCTGACCCTGCCGCCCGAGACCGTCGTGCACACCGGACACGGCCCGGACACGACGATCGCCGCCGAAGGGTTCTAGGCGGCTCGGGCGTAGGCGGGGACGGAACGGTCCGCGAGCAGGTCGAGGGAGAGGGCGGCGGTCCAGCTGAACGTCGGGGCGCCGATGCCCGCGCCGGTGTCCGGGTGGAAGTACTCGAAGTGCCCGGAACGGTGGACCAGGCGGACCATCGCCGTACGCAGGTCCTCGGCCTCGTCGTGGTAGCCGTGCACCAGCATGCCGCGGCGCAGCAGCCAGTTGACGTTGATCCAGATCGGGCCGCGCCAGTAGCGCAGCGTGTCGAAGTCCGGCGCGGTCCGGTCGTAGCTCGGCACCGGCAGGCCCGTCGTCCGCGGCAGGCCGAACCGGGGCGACGCCGCCTCCGCCATGATCGCCTCGACCTGGTCGCGGGGGAGATCTGGCAGGAGAAGAGGCACCAGGCCGTTGACACACCGGGCCGGGCTGAGGACTCCGGTACGCACATCGCGTGAGCGGAAGGTCGCGGTGCTGTCGTCGTACAGATTCCGGGAGATCGCCTCGGTGATCCGGCGCGCCCGCCGCCGGTGTGCCATCGGGTCCGCGCCGACGGCCGCGGCGATGTGGACCAGGGCGAGTTCGGCGGCCGCCACGATCGCGTTGAAGGACGGGCACTCGACCACGAACGCGTGCCGCTGCGCCAGCTCCGCGTCCGCGTAGCCGCCGTCGCGGTAGCCGAGGACCAGGCCCAGGTAGCGGGCGTAGTCCAGGTCGGTGGGGCGGTGCGCGGCGTCGGCGACCTCGAGGTCCCGGCGGCGGAACCGCTCCAGCAGGCCGAGATCCCCGGGCACGCGCGCCATCGCTGCATCCCACGAGGGGCTGTTGTCGAGGCCGGACTCCCACGGGTGCACGATGCTCGCCAACCCGTCCCCGCCGGCGTCGCGGCGCCGGGTCAGATACTCCTGCTGGGCCACGAGCCGCGGGTAGAGCCACTTGAGCTGCTGGCCGGCCTCGTGCGCGCACGCCGCTCCGTGCGAGGCGGCGCGCCGGTACACCTCCCAGGCGGCGACGGCGTGCAACGGCGGCTGGACCAGCCCGGTGCTGCCGCGCGCGGGCCGCCCGCCGTACGCCGGCACGTCCCAGAAGCCCGGCCCGGGGAAGTAGTCCTCCTCGGCGGTCAGAGGGTCGAACACGATGTGCGGGACTCGGCCGTCGGGCCACTGCGCCTCGAACAGGCTGCGCAGGTCGCGCCAGGCCCGCGTCGGGTTCACGTATGCGAGCCCGAGGGCGATGAAGGCGGCGTCCCAGCTCCACTGGTGGGGATACAGCCGGCGGGACGGGACCATGTGGTCCTCGACCCAGTTGGTGTCGAGAACGGATGCGGCGGAGTTCCAGAGATCAGCAGACATGACGGGGTTCAACGCAGCGGTCGGGCCGGACTGGGTGAGGTGCATCTTCGTATAGACCTTTCCGCTGCTGGCCGCGGCAAACCCCTCTGATCGGGCGGCAGGCGTCCCGCCTGAAGATCTTCCATCCGGACGGCTCCCGGGAATCATCCGTTCGGCCGAAGGGCGGGGCAGCGCGTTGATCGACTACCGCTTAGGCTGCGACGGCTTCAGACGTTCATGGGGAGGAATACTTCGATGCCGTCCATCTCCGCCCGGCGCCTCGCGGCGGGATTCGCCGCGCTCGCCGCCGCCTGCGGTCCCGTCGTGGCGATCGCCGCACCGGCGTCCGCGGCCGCCCCTGACGCCGGGCTGACCATGATCCTGCGGAACGTGACCCTTCCGGTCGGCGGTACCGCTGTGGAACTGGAGCCGTCCTGGTGGGCGGACGAGGAGATCGTCCTCGACAAGCCGCGGATCACCTACACGCTCAGCGGCCTGACCGGCGTCTCGCTGTCCGAGGGGGAGGGCGTCGGCGAGTGCGTCAACGAGTCTCCGACCGAACTCACGTGCGACGACCCGTGGGAGCTCTCCACCGGGCCGGACGGCCAGGGCGGCTGGTTCACCGCCGTGCTGAAGGCATCCGCCACGGCCGTTACCGGCACCTCCGGGACCATCACGGCCACCTTCGAGGCCGAGGGCATCACGCCGATCACCGAGAAGGCCACCGTACGGGTCGCCGGCGGCGTCGACCTCAAGGCGGGCCCGAACGTCCGGCTGAGCCGCAAGCCGGGCGCCTCGTTCGACGCGCCGCTGGTCGTCCGCAACGCCGGCCGGACCGTGGCCGAGGGCGCCGCCGTCATGTTCTACAACGACTACGGGTTCCAGCCGACGAGCAGCTACAGCAACTGCTTCTACCGCGACGGCGAGGTGACGGCCTGCCGCTTCGACCAGTCGTTCGCCCCGGGCGCGAGCCTGCGCGGCGTGATGCCCTACAAGCTCGGGGCCGACACGTACGCCCCCGGAGGCGCGTTCGGCGAGCTCGAGTGGGTCACCCCGGCTGAGCTCGAGGATCTCCAGAGCCTGCTCCGCCAGGAGGGCCGTACGCTGGGCCGCCCCGGCAGCGGCCAGGTGCTGAAGCTGGGGCAGGTTGCCTCCGCGAGCAGCCTGCAGGCCGACACCAACCCGGACAACAACTGGAGCCACGTGGACGTTCGCTCCACGGGCAAGAACGGTGCCGACCTCGTCGCCCTCGGGGCGAGGCTGACGGGTGCGGTCGGCGATGTGGTCACCGCCAAGATCGGGGTACGCAACGACGGTCCGGCCACGCTCGACTTCGGCCGGGCCGGCGACGCCGTCGCCCACGTCGAGGTCAAGCTGCCGAAGGGCACCGAGCTGGTCTCCGCGCCCGAGGGCTGCTCCCGCGACGGCGCGGTCTACAGCTGCTACGGCGACTGGTTCCTGAAGGTCGGCACCTCGGAGACGTACGAGTTCAAGCTGCGGGTCACCAAGGTCCTCCCGGACGCCAAGGGCGAGGTCGTGGTGAACGCGCCATGTGAATGCTCGCAGTTCAGCAACGACACCGACCCGGCGAACAACACCTCGGCGATCGTCCTGAACGGAACGGGCGGCTCCGGCGACAGCGGCGGCAGCGGAGCCGGTGGCGGTCAGGGCGGCGGTCTGCCGGTGACCGGCCCGGTCGCCGGCGCCATCGGTGGCGCCGGGCTGGTGCTGCTGGTCGCGGGCGGCGCAGGCGTGGTCATCGCCCGGCGGCGCCGCACCCGCTTCGTCGCCTGACGCTCCGCAATCACGACGCGCCCGCCCCGCCAGGCGGGCGCGTCGCTCGCGGTTTCAAGGGGTGTCTACGGCAAGCCACAGGCGGCTGCGGCGGCCCGGGAGATAGGGCGAGTCGAGGCGCTTGGCGACCACGCCGGCCAGTCCCTGCGCCTGCGCGGTCTGCAGCGCGAACTCGCCCCCGCCCGGGAAGTACGGCGGCGTCTGCCAGTTGTCGCCGGCCAGGCCCAGCCCCTCCAGCAGCTCCCGTCGCTCCGCGTAGCGGACCAGCTCCACCGTCGAGTGTCCCTCCAGCCACAGCAGGTCGTAGATCAGGAACTGCACCGGCGTGCGGTCCGCGGCCCGCCGCGCCGCCGCGGAGTCGCGCGGGGCCCGGCGGCGCTCCAGCAGCTGCGGCGAGACGGTGGGCCCGTCGAACGCCACGATCTCCCCGTCCAGTACGGCCTCGAGCGGCGCGAGCGCCTCCCCGAGCGGCCGGACCTCCGGGTACCAGGAGGTCACGTCGGTGCCCGTCGCGTCGGTGAGGCGTACCCGGCCGCCGGACACGTATGCGAGGGTGCGGCGGCCGGCCCAGCTCAGCTCGTACCCCCAGTCATGGTCGTCCGTCGGGAGGCCGGCGGCCCTGGTCGCGAGCATGGGTTCGACGGCCTCGGGCATGCTCTCCCAGCCGGGCTCCGGCGGGTCCATCCGGCGGACCATCCAGTCCCGGCCGCCGGTCTGGAAGAAGACGTAGCGGCCGGAGGTGCGGTCGCCGTGAAAGGTGACGCCGATCTCGTCGTCGCGCCACTTGTCCGCCTCGTAGGTGCCGTGGTCATGGATGATCATGTGGCCGCCGCCGTACTCGCCGGCCGGGATCTCGCCGTGGAAGTCGAGGTATTCCAGCGGGTGGTCCTCGGTGTGCTTGGCCAGGTTGTTCCGGGCCCGGTCGCGGGGCAGGCCGCGCGGCACGGCGAACGACACGAGTACGCCGCCGCGTTCCAGCCGGACGTCCCAGTGCAGGCTGCGGGCGTGGTGCTGCTGGATGACGAACCTGGTCCCGCCGGTCGGGCGGGGCCGGGCGCGCGGCACGGGCTCCGGTGTGCGACGGGCGTCCCGCTTGCGCCGGTACTCGTCCAGGCGGTCGGTCATGTCTCGATTGTCTGCCCGGATTACACGGTTGTCATTCGCGCGGACTGTCATACCCCCGTGCCAAGGTGAACCCATGTACGCCGAATGGGCATCGAAGCTGCCGCACGTCGTCGCGTGGCGCAGCGTCGTCCCGCCCGGCCGCCCGCCCACGCGGGTCCTGCCCGACGGCTGTCTGGACGTGATCTGGCAGGACGGCAGCGTCTTCATCGCCGGCCCGGACACGACCGCACAGGTCGTCGGGGCGCCGTTCGGCAGCACGCTGTTCGCCCTGCGCTTCGCCGACGGCGTCGGCGCCTCCGTGCTCGGTGTCCCGGCCGACGAGCTGACCGACCGCCGCGTGCCCCTCGACGACCTGCTCCCTCCCGCCGAGGCGCGCCGGCTCGCCGGGGCCGACGACCCAATCCCGGCGCTGGAGGCGTTCGCCCGGCGCCGATGGCAGACCCCGGACCGGGCGATGGTCGCGGTCGCCGAGGAAGCGCGAGCCGGCGTGCCGGTCGGCGCGATCGCCGAGCAGTGCGGCCTCAGCCCGCGACATCTGCAGCGACGATGCCGGACCGCTTTCGGGTACGGGCCCAAGACACTGGCCCGCATCTTCCGGCTCCAGACGGCGGTGAGCCTCGCGCGGCGTGGCCACCCGTTCGCCGACGTGTCGGTGGCGGCGGGCTACGCCGATCAGGCCCACCTGTCGCGGGACGTGAAGGCCCTGGCCGGCGTGCCCCTCCGGGAGCTGATCACGTAGGAAGTGGCGCGAAGAGATCCACGTTGTTGCCGTCAGGATCGAGCACGACGCCGTAACGCTGTCCCCAGTGGGCGTCCCAGGGCTCCAGGTGGGACTGGTAGCCGGCGGCGACCAGGGCAGCGTGCGTGTGGTCCACGTCGGCCGGGTCATCGCAGGCGAAGGCGAGGCTGACCCGGCCATCCCCGGCGGCGGGGGAGAAGCCGGGGTGGAAGGAGCGGATGGTCTCGTAGGTGTCCCACATGAGCCGGATGCCGCCGGGCAGCGTCGCCTCGGCGTGCGGCGCTTCCGCGGAGCCGGCCGGGATGTCGAGGCCCAGCACGCGGTAGAACGCCAATGACTTTTCCATGTCGGCCACTGCAAGGCCGATCGCAGCGAAGGTAGGTGCCATGACCACGACGCTACGAGCCGTCCACGGCGCTCGTCTTGAACAAATCGGACGTGATCATTTTCCTGGGTGGCCTGGTTCGGTGGCGCCCGGTAGTGTCTTGGCTCCGACGCGTATCGACCACCCCTCGGAGGCGTTGCTGCGATGACCTTGCGCATCCTGGTCGTGGGCGCCGGCATCAGCGGCCTCGCGGCGGCCCGGGGGCTGCGGATCGCGGGCTTCCGGCCGGACGTGGTGGAGGAGCTGCCCGCCACGATGGTTCCCGGTGCCGGCATCTACCTGCCGGGCAACGCCTCGCGGGCGATGCGCCTGCTCGGCCTCGACGCCCCGCTGCGCCCCCTGGGCGATCTCATCTTCCGGCAGGTCTTCCAGGACAGCACCGGCCACGAGCTGTTCGAGCTGGACGTGGCCGCGCTGTGGGCCGGCGTGGGCGAGTCCCGGGCGCTGTCCCGCGCCGACCTGCAGCAGGTGCTGCTCACCGGCGTCGGCGGCGAGGTGCGCTACGACACCGCCGTCCGCGACCTCGACCTCATCGACGGCGCCGCCAAGGTCGAGTTCGCCGACGGCGGCGTCGCGGAGTACGACCTCGTGGTCGGCGCCGACGGGCGGCGCTCCATGATCCGGGAGAAGGCCGGCCTCGGCGGCCCGGCCGTCCCGACCGGCCAGATCGTCTACCGCAGCGTGGTCAGCGGAGGGCCCGCGCTGAGCGACTGGACGGCTCTGCTCGGTCATCGCGCCCAGTTCGTGGCCATGCCCATGGGCGGGCGGCGGCTCTACATCTACGCCGATGAGACCGCCGGATCCGACACCCCCGGCCCGGCCGACCCGCAGGCGCGGCTGCGCGAGCTGTTCGGCGACTTCGGCGGGTGCGTCCCGGCGATCCTGGACGCGGTGGAGAAGGTTCAGGTGGCGCGCACCGACGAGGTGGCGATCGACAGCTGGGTCGCGGGGCCGGTGCTGCTCGTCGGTGATGCTGCCCACGCCACCACCCCCAGCCTCGCCCAGGGTGCCGCGATGGCCCTCGAGGACGCGGTGGTGCTCGGGGAGGTGCTCAAGGCTTCCGGCGGGGATGTCCGGGCGGCGCTGCGCACATACGAGCGGCGCCGCAGGGAACGCTGTGACCAGGTCCGGGAGCGGACCCGTGAGCGCGACCGGACCCGGGACGTGCCGCCGGCGGAGCGCGACCCTATGCTGCGCAGGCGGGGCCAGCGGATCTTCACGGACCACTACCGAGCGCTCGTGGAGCCGTTCTGAGACCTGGGTGGTCTTTGGTCACCCCGCGCCCGCCGGGGGTCGGCGGGGGACTATTCTGCCTGCGAGGTACGCCTTTCACTTCGGGTGTACGCAGTGGGACGAACGAGACACCGGAGGCTATCCGTGACGACCGTTGCGCCTAAGCCGATCGTGACCCGGCCATGGCCGGTCAGGCAGCAGGTCAAGGGCTCGGCCCTCGCACGGATCCTGCGGACGACGGACGCGAAGCAGATCGGGATCATGTACATGATCACCGCCTTCGTGTTCTACATCCTGGGCGGCTTCATGGCCCTGCTCATGCGCACCGAGCTGGCCCGGCCGGGCATGCAGCTGCTGTCGCCGGAGCAGTACAACCAGCTGTTCACGATGCACGGCACGATCATGCTGCTGTTCTTCGCGACGCCGATCGTGTTCGCCTTCGCGAACTTCGTGGTGCCCATCCAGATCGGCGCGCCGGACGTGTCGTTCCCGCGGCTCAACGCCTTCGCATACTGGCTCTACCTGTTCGGCGGCACGATCACCATCGCCGGGTTCGTGACGCCGGGTGGCGCCGCCGACTTCGGCTGGTTCGCGTATACGCCGCTGAGCAACTCGCTGCACTCGCCGGGCATCGGCGGCAACATGTGGGTGGTCGGCCTGGCGTTGTCGGGTCTGGGCACGATCCTCGGTGGCGTCAACATCATCACGACGATCATCACGCTGCGCGCGCCCGGCATGACGATGTTCCGGATGCCGATCATGACCTGGAACATCCTGGTCACCAGCCTGCTGGTGATCATGGTCTTCCCGTTCCTGGCCGCCGCGCTCTTCGCCCTCGCCGCCGACCGCGTGATCGGTGCCCACGTCTTCGACGTCGACACCGGCGGCCCGATGCTGTGGCAGCACCTCTTCTGGTTCTTCGGCCACCCCGAGGTCTACATCATCGCGCTGCCGTTCTTCGGCATCATCACCGAGGTCATCCCCGTCTTCAGCCGCAAGCCGGTCTTCGGCTACAAGGGACTGGTCGGCGCGACCCTGCTGATCGCGGCGCTGTCCATGAGCGTGTGGGCGCACCACATGTTCGTTACCGGCCAGGTGCTGCTGCCGTTCTTCAGCTTCCTGAGCTTCCTCATCGCGGTGCCGACCGGCATGAAGTTCTTCGTCTGGATCGGCACGATGTGGCGCGGCCAGATCAGCTTCGAGACACCGATGATGTTCGCGATCGGCTTCCTGGTCACGTTCCTCTTCGGCGGCCTCTCCGGCGTGCTGCTGGCGGCCCCGCCGATCGACTTCCACGTCTCGGACTCGTACTTCGTCATCGCGCACTTCCACTACGTGCTGTTCGGCACGATCGTGTTCGCGGTCTTCTCCGGGATCTACTTCTGGTTCCCCAAGATGTTCGGCCGGATGCTCGACGACCGCCTCGGCAAGGTCCATTTCTGGCTGACGTTCATCGGCTTCCACGCCACGTTCCTGGTGCAGCACTGGCTCGGCGCCGAGGGCATGCCCCGCCGCTACGCCGACTACCTGGACACCGACGGCTTCACCTTCCTCAACACCTTCTCCACGCTCGGCTCCTTCGTCCTGGGCGCCTCGACCCTGCCGTTCCTCTACAACGTCTGGAAGTCGTACAAGGTGGGCCAGCTCGTCACGGTCGACGACCCCTGGGGCGCGGGCAACTCCCTGGAGTGGGCGACCTCGTCCCCGCCGCCGCTGCGCAACTTCGACCGCATGCCGCGCATCCGCTCGGAGCGCCCGGCCTTCGACGCGAAGTACCCGGAGCTGGCCGCGGGCGAGCTGTCCATCGCCGGCCCCCCGGAGGGCGGCGCCCGCCCCCTGACGGGCGAGTCCGACGGCGGCGCGACGTACAAGGAAGACCTGAGCGACCGCAAGTAGCCCGACCGCAACGACGAGCAGCCCGCCCCGGTGTCGCACCGGGGCGGGCTTCTTCGTTCCCGGCACCGCCGACCCGTCCCCGGCGGCGTCTCCCGGACCGCCGGCGGCCGAGAGTGAGCTCGGTCAAATCCGTTGGGAATGTCGTACCCCTGGCGGAGACTGTCGGGCGGAGGTTAGGACCGCAATGACACTCACGCCTTACCGCGAGACGCTCGCCCTGCGCGGGATCCCGTCGCTGCTCATCGTGGCGACCCTGGCCCGGATCCCGATCACCGCCGGCGCGGTCACGCTCACCCTGCACGTCACCCAGGACCTGCACCTCGGGTACGGCGCCGCGGGGCTGATCGGCGCCGCGTTCACCATCGGCAGCTCGCTGGGCGCTCCGGTCATCGGGCGGATCACCGATCGCCGGGGGCTGCGGCCCGTGCTGGTGCTCACCACCGCCGCCGAGGTGACGTTCTGGTCGGCGGCGCAGGCCATGCCGTACTGGGCGCTGCTCGTCGCCGCGCTCATCGGCGGATTCCTGACGCTGCCCGCGTTCGCGGTGGCCCGGCAGACGATCGCGGCCCTCGCCCCCGAGTCCCACCGCCTGCCCGCCTTCGCCCTCGACTCCATCACCACCGAGCTGTCGTTCATGACCGGGCCCGCGCTGGGCGTGCTGATCTCCACGACCGCCGGCGCCCGCGTGGCGATGTTCGCGGTCGGCGGCGGCATCCTGCTCTCCGGCATCGGCCTCTACCTGCTGAACCCGCCGATCCGAGGCAAGCACGAGGCACCGATCTCGGCCGGCGAACGAGCACCCCGCAGCACCTGGCTGCGCCCCCGGCTGATCGCGGTCCTGGCCATCAGCAGCGCCGCCACCCTCGTGCTCAGCGGCACGGACGTCGCGGTGGTGGCCGTGCTTCAGCGCTCCGGCGAGGTCGAGTGGACCGGGGCGGTGCTGGCCATGTGGGCCGCCTACTCGTTGCTGGGCGGATTCACGTACGGAATGGCCAAGCAGGGCTTCCCGCCCCTGATGTTGTTCGCGCCGATGGCCCTGCTGACGATCCCGGTGGGGCTCGCGGGCGGCCACTGGTGGCTGCTCGGCCTGCTGTTGCTGCCCGCGGGAGCCCTGTGCGCCCCGACGATCACGGCAACGGCCGACGCGGTGAGCCGCCTCACCCCCGCCGCCGCCCGCGGCGAGGCGATGGGCTGGCACAACTCCTCCCTGACCGTCGGCGTCGCGCTGGGTGCGCCGCTGGCCGGCGTGGTGATGGACGCGACGTCGCCGGCGTGGGGCTTCGCAGCGGTCGGCGGCGTCGGGCTGGCGGTGGCAGTCCTGGTCCTACCCCCCGAACTCCGCCGCCGCCGCGAAGAGAGGGCGACCGCTTCGGTGCGTTCTGGAGCTGCGGGCCAGGGCGCCGAGGTGCCGGAGAGCCAGCCGGTCGGTGCGAGTGCCGAGACGGCGGGGCGTGGGCCGGAGAGTGCGGGCGTCGGCGTGGTCGGGGCCGGCCAGATCGGTGCCGAGGCGGGGGCGTGGCAGAACGGCTACGGCGGTCCGGCCGCCGAGTTTCCGTCGCCCGACGACGCCCCGACACCGGCCCGATGACCGCGACGTCGTGAGGCGCGTCCTCCACGCCGGCGGGCGAGATCCCTCCCGGGGGCTGGCTCTGCTCGCGAGTTGTGGGTTCTGTCCCGCGAAGCGTGATCGATGGTTATCGTGATTGATCGTTAGGCCGCGAAGCAGAACCGCGCGCTCAGTCCTCGAGCAGGTCTCGCAACGCCGCTGCGGCCAGCGTGTCCCCGCCCTCCGCGGCCTGGCGGAAGTGTCGCTCGGCACCGACCAGGTCGCCGTGGCGCTCGAGCAGGACCGCGAGGTTGTGATGCGCGTGCGTATCGCCAAGCTCAGCGCCGGCGCGGTAGGCAGCTTCCGCAGCGACGTCGTCCCCGAGGACATCGGCGTAGAGGTTCCCCAGCGGAACCATGCTTTCGGTCTCGCCCAACTCCATGCCACGCAGGAACACCAGGCGGCCCTCTTCGACCCGCCCCGTGCTCACCAGCAGGCTACCGAGGTCCGCGCGGGCCGAGGGGTACAGCTCCGCTCCGGCGCGCAGGGCCGGCTCGAGGGAGGGGTCGAGGCTCTCGTCCCACCGCCAGCAGGCCAGCACCGCTGCAGCCCGCTCGTTGCCCGCGGCACTGGCGCGTTCGACTGCATCGAGGGCCGCGTGGCGCTCGCCCTGCTCCCGCAGGGCGAAGGCCAGCATCAGTGCGCCGCCGTTGTCCCCGGCCCGCTCGGCCTGCTCGTAGGCGCGCATCTCGCCGGCCAGGTCGCCGAGTTCGTGCAGCACCATGCCCAGGTTCAGCCACGCATCGGTTTCGCCGCGCTCGAGGGCAAGCTCGTAGGCGTCTACTGCTTCATGCAAGCGTTTCTGCCCGGCCAGGGTGTTGCCGAGGTTGAAGGCGGCGCCGGCATCGCCCAGATCCGATGCTCGCCGGAAGCAGTACTCCGCGCCGTCAGCCTCGTCGCTGTCCGCGAGGTCGCACCCGATGTCGATCAGCTCGTCGATGTCGGAGGTCGCGTGCGCTTTGCGCAGCAACTGGGCCGGGGTCGTCTCCACGATCTTGATCGTGCCTCACGTGGCAGCAAGCCCGCGAGCGAAAGCACTGTTCGAACCGCCCTAACTCGACGCCGCGAGCCGCGGCATAAAGGACGAAGCCATCGCGGGCTTCGGCGATCTCGCTGATCTCTACGCCGTCAAGGTGTGGCAGCAGTCTGCCTATGAACTCATCACACCGTCGCCCAACGATCGATCATGACGAGCATCGATCACCATTCGCGGGACAGAACCCCAAACCCGCGGAGATAGCCAGGCGGCAGAGTCGCACCAGGCCAGCGGCAGGCTGGACGCTGCTGAGGGCGCGGCGACGTCAGACAGTCCTGCCGGCGGCATGGGGCTCGGCCTGCGGCGTAGCGAAGTGAAACGCGCAGGCGGCAGGGCGGCCTGCGATGCCGTGGGTGATGCGCTGGAGGCGTCAGGTGGCCGGGGTGACGATCGGCTGGCCCGTCGTCGCCACCGCCGCCTCCTCGAACTGGCTGAGGGCCGCCGTCGTCGTGGCCTCTGCGACCCCCGCGGTCAGTTCCAGGAGGACCGTCGTCGCGAATCCCGCCGCCTTGGCGTCCAGCGCGGTCGCCCGTACGCAATGGTCCGTCGCGATCCCCACCACGTCGACCTCGGTCACCTCGCGGGCGCGCAGCCAGTCCGCCAGGCCCTCACCGGTTTGCGTGTGGCCCTCGAACCCCGAGTACGCCGCCGCGCGCTCGCCCTTGTGGAAGACCGCCTCCACCCGCTCCGTGACCAGGGACGGGTGGAACTCGGAGCCGGCGGTTCCCACTACGCAGTGGGCGGGCCAGGAGTCGACGAAGTCGGGGTGCGTGCTGAAGTGCGCCCCCGGGTCGACGTGGTAGTCCTTGGTCGCCACGATGTGGTCCCAGCGGCCGGTGGACCCGGCGAGTGCCGACGAGATCGCTGCGGCCACGCCGGCGCCGCCCTGGACGGCGAGGGAACCGCCCTCGCAGAAGTCGTTCTGGACGTCGACGATGATCAGGGCTCGGGACACGGCGTCCTCCAAGGTCGGGTCGACCGGCGCGAGCGCCGGGATGAGGTCAACGGCGGAAGGCGGCCGGCCGGGCGGCGGGGTGGTCCGGCACACGGCCGGCCCGGGTGGGTCGGCGGGCGTACCTCAGGTGGTCGGGACCACCGTGACCGGGATGGCCGGGTCCCCCGCGGACAGCTTGAGCCCCTCCCACGGGATCGAGATCAGGCACTGCCGCAGATGCTCCCGCGACTCCGCAAGCGCCGAAGTCTCCATGATCTCGCCGTCGGCCACGAAGGACCGCTGCAGCAGCCGGTCGTTCGCCTGGTGGTCCGGGACGCCCTGGGAGACGACTATCTCTTCGGTGGCCGTACCCGTCGGTTTGTGACGGCGGATCGCGGTCTTGCGGCCGCCCACCGTGGCCTTGTTCTCCGAGCGCTTGACCACCGGCCGGCCCTCCACCTCGACGAGCTTGTAGACGAGCCCGGCCGTCGGTGCCCCCGAGCCGGTGACCACGGCCGTGCCCGCGCCGTACATGTCGACCGGTTCGGCGGCGAGGGTGGCGATTGCGTATTCGTCCATGTCGCCCGAGACGATGATCTTCGTTTCGGTGGCGCCGAGGGAGTCGAGGAGTTCGCGGGAGTGCTGGGCCAGGACCGAGAGGTCGCCCGAGTCGATGCGGACGGCTCGCAGGTCCGGGCCGGCCACCGCGATGGCGTTGCGGATGCCCTGGGCGATGTCGTACGTGTCCACGAGCAGCGTCGTGTTCTTGCCCAGCGCGGCGACCTGCGACGCGAAGGCGGCCGGTTCGTCGTCGTGCAGGAGCGTGAACGCGTGTGCGGACGTACCCGTGGTCGGGATGCCGTAGCGACTGCCTGCCGCGAGGTTGGACGTGGAGGCGAAACCCGCGAGGTACGCCGCGCGCGCCGACGCCACCGCGGCCTGTTCGTGGGTGCGCCGGGAGCCCATCTCGATGATCGGCCGGCCCCGGGCCGCGGTGACCATGCGGGCCGCCGCCGAGGCGATGGCGCTGTCGTGGTTGAGCACCGACAGGATGAGCGTCTCCAGCACCACGCATTCGGCGAATCCGCCGGTCACGGTGAGGATCGGGGAGCCGGGGAAGAACAGCTCGCCCTCGGCGTACCCGTCGATGTCGCCCGTGAATCGGTAGTCCGCGAGCCAGGCCGCCGTGGTCTCGTCGACGATGCCCGCCTTCCGCAGGAAGGTCATGTCCTCCTCGGTGAAGCGGAATTCGCGGACCAGCTCGATCAGCCGGCCCTGGCCGGCGGCGACGCCGTAGCGACGGCCGCTCGGCAGGCGCCGGGCGAACACCTCGAAGACGCTGCGGCGATGCGCCGTCCCGTCCCTGAGGGCCGCACTGACCATCGTCAGTTCGTAATGGTCGGTCATCAGCGCCGGCGAAAACTCAGCAATCACGGTCCCACCCTATTGCGGAAGGAGCCGGAGCGCGGGCGCAAGCTCGTTGCGCCCGTTCACCCCCAGCTTTGTGTAGACGCGCTGTAAGTGGTTTTCGACGGTACGTGGTGACAGGAACAGGCGGTCGGCGATCTCGCGGCTGCGCACGCCGTCCGCCGCCAGTTCGGCCACCTGTCGTTCGCGGACGGTGAGCGTCGGCTGCACCGAGCGGAGGGCGGGCGTCCGGAGGGCGTCGCACCGGGCCAGCACGTCGGCGAGCAGGGTGCTGGCCGCCAGCGCCCGGGGGTCGCGGGCGGATCGGAAGATCCGGACCGCGCCGGCCGCCGCCTCGGCCGCGAAGACCTGGTAGCCCAGGCCGGAGAGCTCCCGGGCGATGGTGAGATGGGCCTCGCCGTCCGCGTCGGCGACGGCGTGGCGTACCAGGAGCGGGGTGGCGCGCCCGCCGACGGTCTCGGCCAGCTTCGTCATCCGCCCGGCGGCGAGGTCCGGCCGGCCCAGGCGGACGAGGTCGTAGAGGACGAGCAGCTCCACCGCATGGAAGCCGTCGGCCCGCAGCCGGGCCGCGGCATCGTGCAGCACCTGTACGGCGGTGGCGACGTCCCCCGCGCAGGCACTGGTCCAGGCGCGCGACTGCTGCCGCCACGCGTAGTAGAGCCCGGTGGCGTGGCCGGCCGCGGCCTCCGCGATCTCCAGCGACGACCGCGCCAGAGCGTAATCGCCGCGCATGGCCGCAATCGTGGCGCGGGCGAAGTGGGCGCTGCCGTCGTAGACGCGGACCATGGCGAGGGCCGCGCAGGCCTGGTCGACGGCCCGCAGCGCCTCGTCGGTGCGCCCGCGCAGCCACGCCGCCCGGGACTGGAGCAGCGACACCCAGCCCGAGCCGAAGCCGAAGCCGCCGGACTGCGCCAGGTCGGCGAACTCCGCGGTCAGGATGTCGTCGATCCCCGGCAGGTCCAGCGAGACGGTGACCAGCGTGCCCTCGGCCATCTGGAGTGCGTACTGCAGGGTCGGTAGGTCCCGCCGCCAGGCCTCCCGGTCGGCGCCGGCGGCCTTGAGCAGTGCGCGGGCGCCGTCCGGGTCGCCGCCCAGCGCTGCCAGGAAGGCCAGCACGCATCTCGCCAGCCCGCGGGCGGGGGTGGTCGCCGCGGGCGCGTGCACGACGCCGACCGCCAGCTCATGGGCGCGCTCCACGGCGCCGACCTGGAGGCTCAGGAACGCCTCGACCGCCCGTACGCGGGCCGTCTCGGCCGGGTCGGCGGGTCGCACCGCGGCGAGCGTCTCGGCCGCCTCGGTTCTGCCGAGGCCGAAGAACTCCACCGTCGCGCGGGCGGTGATCCGGCGCGTGCCGTGGTTCGGCGCCGCGTCCAGCACCGTCAGGGCCGCCTCCGGCTCGTCGGCGAAGAGCAGCGCGGTGGCCAGCAGCTCCGCGGCCGGGTAGCCGGCGCCGGCGTCACGGGCGGCCGATGCCAGCCGGCGGGTCAGGTCCATGTCGAACCGGGCGAAGGCCTGCGCCGCCGCGTCGAGCAGCAGCGTGCCGTCCTGCGCCGTGCCGGAGTCGAGGCGCCAGACCGCGACCCGCAGCAGATCGTCGCGCCGCCGCGCACCGGCCTCCGCCACCAGGTCGGCGAGCGTGGCCAGCAGGCGGCGTGACCGGGTGACCGGGCATCGCCGCCGCACCACCTCGCCGTACAGCGGATGGGCCAGCCGGACGTCGCGGCGGCGCTCGTCACCCACGACCCGGATCAGCCCGCGCTCCTCGGCGGTCTCCACGTCGGCCGGGTCGGCGGCGCGTAACAGCAGCGACAACCCGACCGGCTCGCCGAAGGACACGAGTTCGAGCACGTCGCGTACGCCGGCGGTCAGGCTGCCGACCCGGGCGTCCACCAGCTCGGCCAGGCTGGGCGCCAGCGCGAGGCGGCCGTTCCAGCGCCAGAAACCGTGGGCCTGGGTCAGCTCACCGCCCCGGACCGCGGCCATCACCAGCTCGCGCAGCAGGAGCGGGTTGCCGCCGCCCAGGCGGGCGATCCGTTGCGCGGATCCGGCCTCGACCGGCCCGCCGACCAGGGTGGCGAGCAGCGCGCGGGAGTCGTCGGCGCTCAGCGGTGCCAGCTCGGCGTGTTCGACCAGGCCCTCGGTCCACAGTGCGGCGATCGGTGTCGGCACCGGCTCGGACGTCCGCAGCGTGGCGAGCAGCGTCGCCTCCTCGCGGACCAGCAGGTGCACCAGGGCCGCCGACGGCGGGTCCAGGAGGTGGGCGTCGTCGACCGCGAGCACGATCGGGCGGTCCCCGGCCTGGGCGCGCAGGCCGTCGGCAGTCCAGCGCAGCAGCCCGGCGGGGGAGACGCCGGCGGGCGGGTCGGCGGGCAGGATCTGCGCGAGCCCGCCGAACGGGAGGCCGGAGCTGGCGATGTTGGCCGAGGCTCGGTGCACCGCCCAGGCGTCGTCCGGCAGCACCGCCACCGACTCGTGCAGCAGCCGGCTCTTCCCGATGCCGGCCGCACCACTGAGGATCAGGCCGTGTTCGGACTCGTTCGTGGCAACTGTCCGGAGGCGGGCCAATTCGTCGGCACGGCCCACGAATGCCCAGTGCTCCACCGAGTAAGCATATCGAGGTCTGTCATGGTCTCGTCGCTGCCCGTGCCCTGTCCCAGAATGAGTATCCCCCGGTCAAGCGGTGAGTAATGCGGTGTCTGTCCCGGGACGCCCCGGCCGTTTACCGTTCGGCGGTGCCGGCGCGACGTGCCCGGGCCCTGCCTGGCGGGGCGGGCCCGGGCGCCTGCCGCTCCCGTACGCGAGGAACCGCGCCCCGCCGCGTCGTTCCTCGGCGGTCGAGCCTTCGTCCCGGACGGCGTGGCACGATGGGGGGCATGGCGTTGCCTCAGGTCGCTCCCGTCGAGACGCCGCAGATCGAGGAGGTACCGGCTCATGACCGGCCGTGGGTGACCATCGTCTGGGACGATCCGGTCAATCTGATGTCGTACGTGACCTGGGTCTTCCAGAAGCTCTTCGGCTACAGCCATGAGAAGGCCGAGGAGCTCATGATGGATGTCCACAACAAGGGCAAGGCGGTCGTGTCGACCGGCGCGCGGGAGCGTATGGAGATGGACGCCTCCCAGCTGCACGGCTACGGTCTGTGGGCGACGGTGGACCGGGCGTGAGGACCGATACTGGGCGGGTGATCGACTGATGTTCCGGCGCAACGGCAACCTGTGCGTGGCCTCCTTCGCCGTGGACGAGGTGCGGGTGCTCCGCAAGGTGGCCGGCGAGGTCGTGGGGCTGATGATGGACGGCTTCGACCACACCGACCCGGTCGTGTCCCGGCTCTTCCCGGACATCTACCCGGACCGGCCCGACGACTCCGCCGAGTTCCGCCTCTACACCGAGGGCGATCTCAAGACGGGGAAGATCGATCAGGCCGGTGCCATCCTCGCGGCCCTGCCGGACGACGGCCCGGGCGAGGTAAGGCTCGACGGCGAGGAGGCCGAGGCCTGGCTGCGGGCGATCAACGACGCCCGGCTGGCGATGGCCACCCGGCTCGAGATCGAGGCCGACACCGACCTCGGCGAGGAGCTCGACGAGGCGGTCATCCACGACCCGGGCTCGAGCCGGGTGTTCCAGCTCTCCGTGTACGCGTACCTGGGCTATCTCCAGGAATCGCTGCTCAACGCGCTCCCTGAGGTCTAGGCCGCATCCAGCTCGCGCAGCTCGGCATCGTCGAGCGTCAGGTCCGGGGCCTGGGCGGAGTCGGTGATCGACTCCGGGCGGCTGGCGCCCGGGATCGGGATCACCACCGGGCTCTTCGCCAGCATCCAGGCCAGCGTCACCCGCTGCGGGCTCACCCCGTGCGCCTCGGCGACCCGTGCGAACGGGGCGAAACGGTCACCCAGCTCGCCGGCGCGGCTGATGCCTCCCAGCGGCGACCAGGGCAGGAACGCCAGCCCGAGCTCGTCGCAGAGCCTCAGCTCCGGCTCGGAGGAACGGAACGCCGGCGAGAACTGATTCTGTACGGAGACCAGCCGGCCGCTGAGGATCTCCCGGGCCTGCCGGATCTGCACGACGTCGGCATTCGAGATGCCGGCCATCCGGATCTTGCCGGCGTCGAGGAGGTCCCTCAGCGCGCCGATCGAGTCCTCGTACGGGACCCCGGGGTCGGGCCGGTGGAACTGGTAGAGGCCGATCGCCTCCACACCCAGCCGCTTGAGCGACGCCTCGACGGCCTCCCGCAGGTGCGCGGGGGAGCCGTCCAGCGTCCAGGAGCCGTCGCCGGGTCGCAGGTGGTCGCCCTTGGTGGCGACGAGCACCCCGGAGGCGTCCCCGCCCCAGCTCGCCAGGGCCTGGGCGATCAGGGCCTCGTTGTGCCCGACCTCGTTCGCGTGCAAGTGGTACGCGTCGGCCGTGTCGATCAGCGTCACGCCCGCCTCGAGGGCGGCGTGGATCGTCCGGACCGAGCGCTCGCTGTCGGGGCGCCCCTCGATGGACATCGGCATGCCGCCGAGCCCGATGGCGCCCACCTGGACATCTCCTATGGTTCGCTGCCTCATGCGGAGGATGTACCCGGGGTGAGCACTGCCACGCCCGCTTCGCGCCGGCGCCACGGTAATGTGAACGACGTGCTGACCATCGACAGCGCGATCATCGAAGCGATCGTCGCCCACGCCCGCCGGGATCACCCCGACGAGGCCTGTGGCGTCGTCGCCGGCCCGCTCGGCAGCGACCTGCCGACGCGGCACATCGCCATGGACAACGCGGCGCGGTCGATGACGTTCTACGAGTTCGACTCGATGGAGCAGCTGCGGGTATGGCGGGAGATGGACGACCACGACGAGGAACCCGTCGTGATCTACCACTCGCACACCGCGACCGAGGCCTACCCGTCGCGCACGGACATCTCGTTCGCCGGCGAACCGGGGGCCCATTACCTGCTCGTCTCAACCCGTGAGCCGGACTCCGAGGAGATCCGCTCATTCCGTATCGTGGACGGTGTGGTGACCGAGGAAGAGGTCAACATCGTGGATGCGACGGTGGACGCGTGAGTATGAGTGCGGGCGGGTTCGCCGTCCAGTCGTACATGTTCGGGCAGAGCCCGGCGTCGGTCTATTACGAGTGTCGCTGAGCGACGACTCCCGACCCGTCCTGAACATCTCTCGACACACTCTTCCTGCTAGGAGCATTTCCACCATGGCTATCGAAGTTCGCGTTCCGACCATCCTGCGCAGCTACACCGGCGGCTCGAAGGTCGTCGAGGGCTCCGGCGACACGCTGTCCGGCCTGATCGACGACCTGGACGCCAAGCACTCCGGCTTCAAGGGGCGGCTCATCACCCCCGATGGCGGCCTGCACCGGTTCGTCAACATCTACGTCAACGACGAGGACGTCCGCTTCCTCGGCGCGCTCGACGCCAAGCTCAACGACGGCGACTCCGTGACCATCCTCCCGGCCGTGGCCGGCGGTGCGCTCGGCTTCGCCGCGGCGGCCGCGCTGCTGCGTAAGTAGGCGTCATGGCTCGCTACGAGAGCCTCCTGGACGCCTGCGGGGGCACGCCGCTCGTCGGCCTGCCCCGGCTCTCACCGACGGTGCCCGACGGGGCACCGCCGGTGCGGCTCTGGGCCAAGCTCGAGGACCGCAACCCGACCGGCAGCATCAAGGACCGGCCGGCGCTGTTCATGGTGCGCGAGGCGGAGGAGTCCGGCCGCCTCCGCCCCGGCGACACCATCCTCGAGCCGACCAGCGGCAACACCGGCATCTCCCTGGCCATGGTCGCCAAGATGCGCGGCTACCGCCTGGTCTGCGTGATGCCCGAGAACGTCTCCTCCGAGCGCGTCCAGCTCCTCCGCATGTACGGCGCGGAGATCATCTTCTCGCCGGCCGCGGGCGGGTCCAACCAGGCGGTGGCGGTCGCCAAGCAGATCTCCTCGGAGCACCCCGACTGGGTGATGCTGTTCCAGTACGGCAACTCCGCCAACGCCCGCGCGCACTACGAGACGACGGGCCCCGAGCTGCTGCACGACCTGCCCACGATCACCCACTTCGTGGCGGGCCTGGGCACCACGGGCACGCTCATGGGCACCGGCCGCTACCTGCGGGAGAAGGTCGACGGCATCCAGATCGTCGCGGCCGAGCCCCGCTACGGCGAGCTGGTGTACGGCCTGCGCAACATCGACGAGGGCTACGTGCCGGAGCTCTACGACGCCTCGGTGCTGAGCCGCAGGTTCTCGGTCGGCACCCGCGACGCGGTGCTGAGGACCCGGCAGCTCGTCGAGGTCGAGGGCATCTTCGCCGGCTTCTCCAGCGGCGCGATCCTGCACGCCGCGCTCGCCGTGGCGCACGAGGCCGTCCGCGAGGGCAAGCGGGCCGACGTGGCGTTCGTCGTCTGCGACGCCGGCTGGAAGTACCTCTCCACCGGCGCCTACGGCGGCACGCTGGCCGAGGCGGAAGACGCCCTCGACGGGCAGCTCTGGGCCTAGAACGCCGCCTCGACGAACACGTTGTCCGCCTGGAGCCAGGACCCGCGGCCGGGGCCCCAGTAGCCGACGAAGACCTTGAAGTTCTTTGCGTTCTCGGAATTGAAGGAGACGGTGAGCAGCCGGTACTTGCCATCGGTCGCCCCGAACCGCAGCTCCTGCAGCACCGTCCCATCGGCTCGACGGATTCCGAAGAAGCCCGCATCGTAGGTTCCGGACGTGCGGACCCAGGCGCGGAGCTTGTAGGTCTGGTGCGGCGGCAGACTGACGGCCTGCGTCAAGGCGTTCCACCGCGTGCTGTCGGTGTTGATGAACGCCAGGGCGCGACTGTCGTGCGCCGCGCCCGGGGTGCGGTCGATGCCCTTCCAGCCAGGCCCTTCCGTTGCCCATGGGGAGGCAATCCCGGCACCGGGTGCGCCTTCGAAGCTGCCGTCACCCACCGGGTTCTGGGCCCACTGGCACAGTGGCGACGCGCTGCCGTACGGGGTCAACCGGATCGACGAGATCCGCCCCCGCCAGTGTTCACCGGCGGGCAGCCCGGCCGAGACATCCGCGAGGTCCCGCACAGCGTGGCCATCGGCGCCGCCGTCGAAGTTCGCGCAGGCTCCCGTATACAGCTCGCCGTCCCACACCGTCAGCACCATCCAGCTACCCACCTGTAGGGACGCGGGCACGTTGTTCCAGTCCGCCAGGCAGACGGGCCAGCAGTCGCGGGTCACGCCGCGCAGGTCGTACTGGGCGGGTGCCGGGCCCAACCGCACGCCGTCGTCGGCGAACCCCGGGCTCTCCCAGAACATCACCTCCCGGGCCGGTGCTTCGGCGTGGGCGGGCGAGGCGACGGGCAGCAGCACTCCCGTCGCCATGAGCACGACGCCGAACCACCGCAGCGTTCGGCCCACCATCGTTGTCGTTCGCACGGTTCCTCCAACTGTTCCTGGACGCCGGCTGATCGCCGGCAACCAGAACGAGGGGCCGACGCCCCGTAGACCTTTCAGTCCGGAGCTGTGACGTCGATCACATCCAGTCACGCGATGGGGCAGTAAGGAAATCGGCCTCCCCGCCCTCGTTGTCCATAGGGCCCACCGCGGGCCCGGTCGAGGAAACGGAGACCCACATGTCCGACAGGACCGATGATCGGCAGCAGCGGCTGCCCGCATTCGTCGGACGAGCGCTCGTCGCCGCCCCGGGCAGCGCCGAGCACCACGCCGTCTGGGCCGAGCTGATCGACGAAGCCCTGCGGGACAAGGCGTACGCGATCGGCCGGTCGAAGGTGCGCAAGCCGGAGTTCCTCGACGTGGCCTGGTCCGAGGCGGCGATCAAGGCGATGCGGTGCCTGCCCAAGCTCGAGAAACCCGCCAGCTTCGACCAGTGGTTCTGCGCGATTTTCGTCAGAGAGGCCCGCGCCGCGTCAAAGCGGGAGACGGACGTCGCCAACCGGCGCGTTCCCCTGCCCGAGGACGACGCCGCGGACCCGGGACCGATTCGGGAGGCAAGCGCCGAGGAGCGCGCGGTCGATCGGGAGCACCTTGACCGACTGACAGTCCGCGCGCTGCGGCGGCTTACCGGCACCGAGCGGCGAGCGCTCCTGGTGAGCGTGGAGACCGGGCTGGAAGGCATGGAGCTGGCGATGGAACTGTCCCACCGCGGCCCGCACCCCGTCAGCCAGGGTTCGGTGTATGTCTGCCTGTCACGCGCCCGGGCGAAGTTGCGCGGCCCACTGGCCGCCGCCTGCCTCGTCGCCCGCCGGGCCGGCTGCCGTGACCTCGACGAGCTCCTGGGGAGCGCCACGAGCCGACCGCTGCCGGACAAGCTCATGGACGCGGTCGAGGACCACGCGAGGCGGTGCCGCCGGTGCCGTGCCGGCCTGCTGCAGTTCCCTCCGACGCTCACCGAGCGCACAGAGGCGCTGCAGCTGATCGCGGAACATTCCGGCATCCCACTGCACAGCGCCCCGGCCGCCCCGGCCACCGGGTGGCTCGCCCCGTCCCCGGGGGCGGCGACACCGGTGCGCGCGCTCCATTACGGCTGGAAGGCAGCGGTCGCCGCGACAGCGACGGCCGGCGTCGTCGCATACGCCGCCCTCGGTGCACCGACGCACCACTCAACGGCCGCCGGCCCGGTTCCGAGCGTCGCGCCGCTGGTGGGCATCGCGACGTCCACGGCCCCGTCGAGCGTCGTCACGGCCCCCGGCTCGCCCACGGCGGCGTCGGGGGCCTCCGCGGCCACGTCGTCCACCTCGAAAGGATCCGCGGCAACGCCGTTCATGTCGACGGCCGCGCGGCCGCGGCCCGCGCGGTCCGGTCCCTACGTGTACGCGGCGATGATGAGCAACGTGGAGGTCGTCCCGTACGCGCCCATGGACGGCTACAGCGTCAGCTCCCGCGGCGGCGGCGTTTCGATGCGGACCGAGGGCGTCGGCCACTACGTCGTTCGCTTCGCCGGGATGCAGGACCAGCAACCTTCCACACGGTCGGGGGCCGTGTGGCTCGTCAACCAGCCGCCCGGGCCGCCGCCGAAGGCGTACTGCCAGGTCGGCGACTTCCAGAGTGGCTCGGACGCCGAGGAGGTGGACGTTCGCTGTTTCGCCCCGACCGGCGAGCGGGCCGACGGACAGTTCTCGCTGGCCTACACCCGCGACGGCCGCCTCAACTACGCCCGCCGGGACGCCACTGCGGCGTGGCTCGTACGCCGACCGGACGGCTCGAGCAACGCCTACAACAGCACCGGTGCAGGCAACTCGGTCCGACAGGTCGGGGTGGGCCGCTACAGCGTGACCTTCGGTGCCGTAGGCGGACCGACGGATGCGAAGGACTTTCAGCTCACCCCGCTCGGTACGCGCGCGGCCACCTGCACCCTGCAATGGCCGCCAGGCGGCACGACCGACATGGTCCTCGAGGTCGGGTGCACCGTTCTCGCCGGTACGCCGATCGACACCGGCTTCGTCCTGGGCCACTCACGGCCGTGAACCGCTCCGCCTCCACGACGGTGCTCACCTGCCTGGCCTTAGAAGGCCACCGCCAGCATGATGTCGGCGGTCAGCGGCACGGCGGCGGCGGTCAGCAGGGCCAGCGGTAGGACCCGGCGGTGGATCGACAGGAACGCGCCCACGGCCAGCGCCACGCTCACCATGCCCAGGAACGCCAGCACCCACGTGTACCAGCCGGGGACCCCGCCGCCGATCTGCGACACGAGTCCGCGCACCCCGACCCCGACGCCGGCCAGGCCCAGGAACGACGCGTAGAGCGACATGCCGAGCAGGCGGCGGGTCCCGGGCGTCGGGTCGTCGGCCGCCGGAAAGCGGAACAGGACCTCGTCCTCCGGGTCTCGCGGGGCCGCCGTCCGGGTCGGCTCCCAGCCGAAGGGAACGACATCCGGCGCCGTAACCTCGCTTGTGTGGCCCGCCTGCTCTACGTCCGTTGTCGTCACGTCGTCGTACCCCTCCGCATTGCCCCGGATGTCCCTTCACCGAGTGCAACTGGCGCGACTCACAAGGCGTAACGCGGGAGAAAATGACCCAGCTCACGACGGGTGTGACATACGTTGTCGATTTAGCGACAAATCGATCAGACGTTTACGTGACGCACTGGTCCCGGCGTAGGCTGCGCAGCGTGATTGACTGGTCTGCATTCTCTGCCGATGGGCTTTAGCTTTCAGTCTTTAACATTCGAGACCGGGCAGCGGAGTCGTGGACGACCGAGCGTGAACCAGAGGGACCCACATGCGACTGACCGTTCTCGGCTGCGCCGGCAGTTTTCCCGGCCCCGAGTCGGCCTGTTCCGCCTATCTCGTGGAGGCCGACGGCTTCCGGCTGCTGATCGACTTCGGCTCCGGATCGCTGTCCGCGTTGCAGCGCTACGCCGGCATCGATGCCGTGGATGCAATCCTGCTCACCCACCTGCACTGTGACCACATGCTGGACGCCTGCACCTACGTGGTGGTCCGTCGCTACGCCCCCGGCGGGCCGATGCCCCCGCTGCCGGTCTACGCGCCCCTCGGCGCCGCGGAACGCATCTCGGCCGCTTACAGCTCCGAGAACGAGCCCGTGGACGACGTCTACACCTTCTACGCCCTGCAACCCGGGACGTTCCCCATCGGTCCGTTCACGGTCACGGCCGATCGGGTCAACCATCCGATCGAAACCTATGGGGTACGGGTGGAGCACGGCGGCAGCGTCCTCGCGTACTCCTCGGACACCGCCCCCTGCGAGCCGCTGCTGCGCCTGGCCCAGGGTGCCGACCTGTTCCTCTGTGAAGCGAGCTACCTCGACGGTGTGGCCAACCCGCCCGACCTGCACCTGACCGGCGGCGAGGCCGGGGAGGCCGCCACCAAGGCCGACGTGGGCCGGTTGCTGCTGACGCATCTCGTGACCGCATGGGGCTCGGAAGCCTCTACTGTGGAAGCCGCGTGCGCCGCGTACGCGGGTCCGGTGGAGGTGGTCCGCCCGGGTGCCCGCTACGATCTTTGAACTTGCCGAGGGGACGGCACGAGCGCACCATCGGAATCGATTGTGACCTTGGAAGGCCCTGCATGACCGACTGCACCGAACTGCGCTTTCCGCCGGCGAGCAACGGCCGTTCCGGTGAGGGCCAGGAGGGCATGCCAAGCGGACTCAGCATGACCGGTGGATCAATGGGCGGGCGTGGACTGCGCATCGTCCGGCTGGCGAACTTCGTCTCACCCCGTTCCGGCGGCCTGCGGACCGCCCTGCGCCACCTCGGCGAGGGCTACCTGCGGGCGGGCCACGAGCCGATCCTCATCGTCCCGGGCCGCGAGCGCTCCGACGAGATGACCGAGCAGGGCCGCGTGATCACGCTGCCGGGCTATCACCTGCCGCGCACCGGCGGCTACCGGGTCCTCGCCGGGCGCCGGGAACTGACCCGCCTGCTGAACGAGCTGGCCCCGGACCGCCTCGAGGTCTCCGACCGCTCCACCCTGCGCTGGACCGGCCGCTGGGCCCGCGAGCGCGGCGTGGGATCGATGATGGTGTCCCACGAGAGCCTCGCCGGCCTGCTGGGTGTCTGGGGCATGCCGCACCGCGACTCCCTCGCCGACCGGCTCAACCGGCGTACGGCGGAGACCTTCGACCAGATCGTCTGCACCACCGCATTCGCGGCCGCGGAATTCCGCCGCCTCGGCGTGCCCAATTTGGTCGAGATCCCGCTCGGGGTCAATCTGCGCCAGTTCCACCCGAGCCGTCGCGATCCGGCCGTCCGCGACCGGTACGCCCGCCCCGACGAGCTGCTGATGGTCTTCTGCAGCCGGCTCTCCGCCGACAAGCGCCCCGAGCTCGCCGTTGACACCGTCGCCGCGCTGCGTGCCGCCAAGGCGCCCGCCGTGCTGGTGATGGCCGGCGACGGGGCACGGCGGGCGGCCCTCGCCTATCGGGCGGCGCGCCTGCCGGTCCGTTTCGCGGGGCACATCACCGAACGTGACGACGTCGCTGCGCTGCTGGCGAGCGCCGACGTGGCCGTCGCACCCGGGCCGGTCGAGACGTTCGGGCTCGCCGCGCTCGAGGCACTGGCCTGCGGGACTCCCGTGGTGGCGAACGCTGCCAGTGCGCTGCCCGAGGTCGTGGGCGAGGCCGGGATCGCCGTGCCCGGCACGGCGGAGGCGTTTGCTGAGGGCGTACGGAAAATCATGGAGCGGCCCGAGCACGAACGCCGAGCCGCCGCACGTGCCCGGGCCGAGCTGTTCGGCTGGCCGCAGGCGGTGGAGGGTTTCCTCCGGGCGCATGGCGCCCAGCCGGCGCTGCGGCCCCCGACGGTGGTGACCCAGCCCAGCGCGGGGGCGTTGCGCCCGGCCGTCCCGGCCGTGGCGGCGGCATCGACCGTCTGGGCCGCCGACCGCCTCTGAGTAATCCACAACACGGAGTTGTCCACAGCCGCGGCACCCCGCGGCACGAAGCGGTCACGGTCCGCCTAGGCTCTTGGCCATGGCACGTCCCGACGGCCGAGCGCCGGACCAGCTTCGTCCCGTGACCCTGAACCGCCGGTGGAGCATCCATCCCGAGGGATCGGTGCTCGTCGAGTTCGGCAACACCCGGGTGCTCTGCACCGCAAGCGTGACCGAGGGCGTGCCGCGCTGGCGCAAGGGCTCCGGCCTGGGCTGGCTGACCGCGGAATACGCGATGCTGCCCCGCGCCACCAACACCCGCGGCGACCGCGAGAGCGTCAAGGGCAAGGTCGGCGGCCGCACCCAGGAGATCTCCAGGCTGATCGGGCGCAGCCTGCGCGCCTGCATCGACCTCAAGGCCCTCGGAGAGAACTCCATCGTCCTCGACTGCGACGTGCTCCAGGCCGACGGCGGCACCCGCACCGCCGCCATCACCGGCGCCTACGTCGCGCTCCACGACGCGGTGACCTGGCTCGCCGACCGCAAGGCCCTCGCCGGCAAGCCGGCCGCGGTGCTGCACCGATCCATCCAGGCGGTCAGCGTCGGCATCATCGCCGGCGAACCCCGTCTCGACCTCATGTACGAGGAAGACGTCGCGGCCGAGGTCGACATGAACGTGGTGTGCACCGGCGACGGCGACTTCGTCGAGGTTCAAGGCACCGGTGAGGCCAACGTGTTCCGCCGCGACCAGCTCGACGCCCTGCTGGACCTCGGCGTGCTCGGATGCGCCGAGCTGGCCGCCGCCCAGCAGAAGGCCCTCGCGTCGTGACCGCGCGCCTGCTCCTGGCCACCGGAAACAAGAAGAAGCTCGTCGAACTCCAGCGCATCCTCGACACCGCGCTCGGCACCGGCGGCGTCGAGCTCGTCGGCCTCGGCGACTTCCCCGGCTACCCGGACGTGCCCGAGACCGGCCTGACCTTCGGCGAGAACGCCCTCATCAAGGCCCGCGAGGGCGCCTCCCGCACCGGCCTGCCCACGGTCGCCGACGACTCGGGCCTCGCGGTCGACGCCCTCAACGGGATGCCTGGCGTCTTCAGCGCCCGCTGGTCCGGCGCTCACGGAGACGACCAGGCCAACCTCGACCTCGTCCTCGCCCAGATCGGCGACGTCCCCGACGAGCACCGAACCGGCGCCTTCGTCTGCGCAGCGGCGCTCGTGCTCCCCAACGGCCGCGAACACCTCGTCGAAGGCCGCCAAACGGGCCGCATCCTGCGCGCCCGCCGTGGCACGGGGGGCTTCGGCTACGACCCGATCTTCCTCGGCGACGGCCAGGACCGGACGAACGCGGAGCTGACACCGGCGGAGAAAGACGCCATCAGCCACCGCGGCAAGGCGTTCCGGGAGCTCTCCAAGGTGATCGCCAAGGAACTGCCCCGCTAACCCAGCCGCTCGGACTCCCGCCGGGCGTCGGTCGGGCGCCCCCGTCGTGCTGTGGATCCTGGTCCGGCCCGGTCCTGTGCCCGGCGTCCAATGCCCGGTGCCTAGCGACGGTGCCCGATGCCCGGTGCTAGCGACGGTGCCCGGCGTGACCCGGTTTGGCGGCCTCGGGTCGGTGTGGCGGCGCAACCGCGCACATCATTGGGCGGCATTCCCGAGCCGTCATCGGACCGCGCCACCCGCGCCACCGCGCCACCCGCGCCACCGCGCCACCCGCGCCACCGCGCCACCCGCGCCACCGCGCCACCCGCGCCACCGCGCCACGGCGCGGACCGCGCCGACCGCGCCAACCGCGCGGTCTTGCGCCATCCCGCGCGGCCCTGCCAACCAGGCGGCCCGGCCAACCGTGCAATGCGCAACCGCGTGGCCGGGCACCGGGGGTCGAGTGGCATGGCGCGGTCCGCCAACGGCCCGGCCGGCGGGCGGGACCCGGCGGTCCGGCTCGTGGGCACCGGATAGCCGCGTACCCCTACCATTCCTGCCGTGAGAACACGGGGAATCATCGCTGCGGTCACTGCTGCGTGCCTGGCACTGACCGGGGCCGGATGCGACCCCGGAACCGCCCGCGCCCAGAAGATCGAAGTGGTCGCCGGCGGCGGAGAGAACGACGGCGGCCCCGCAGCCAACGCCTTCATCGGCGGCCGGCTCGTCGACATGGTCGCCGGGCGCGACGGAACACTGCGGGTACTGACCGAGGACAAGGCCGCCCTCACCCAGTGGACTGTCAAGGACGCGCAGCTCAGCCGAGTCAAGGTCCCCGACCTCAAAGCCGACTACATCAGCCAGGCCGCCGCCGGTCCCGGGGATGCCCTCTATGTCGCTCTCTGGAACGGAGACGGCGGGGTGTGGCAGATCAAGGCCGACGGCTCGGTAGCGCGGAATGTAGGCATCGACCGGGACACGTACCGCGGCGACCGGAAGCCCGCAGCGGACGGGACGCCGGTCGACGGCGCCTACGTGCGGTACCTGCACGGTGTCACTGCGACGGCGGACGGCCGCCTGTACTTCGCTGAGGAGCGCATCGAACCCGTTACCCACCAGCTCGTGCGTACCGTGGAGAACGGGAAGATGAAGACCGCGCTCGGGCGGGACCTGATGGGTCTGACGGAACGGCAGTGGCGCGCGGCGCGGATCAGCACGGGGTTTCCCGACGGTACGCCCGCACGACAGATCGCGGTCGAGAACGGGCTCAACGATCCACTGGCGATCGCTCCGGACGGCACCCTGTACGCCGGTGCCGGCCACCGCAGTGTCGTCGCCGTACGCCCGGACGGCTCGGCGCACGAGGTGATCGGCAACACCGGCGGCGCGGCCGACGAGGACGAGGCGGCGCCCGACGAGCCCTTCGCGGTTCGGGGCCCGGCGGTGAAGGCGCGTGTGAACCTGGCCGGCACGGGTAGCGTCCGCACCGGGCAGAGCAACGCCAGCCTGATGACCGACGCGCTGGGTAACCTCTACGTGACCAGCGTGCGCCCGGAGTCCCACTGGTTGCCGGACTCGTTCGCGTGGACCGGTGACGTCGACGACACTCAACGCGAACTCCTCGAGCGGTCCAAGGCGCAGCGGCGCAGCGACACCGAAGTGCTTCGCGTACGCCCGGACGGCTCGCTGTCCACGGTGGCCGGTCACGCCGACGCGGTCGCGGTGCAGGGCGACTGGCTCTACCTCGCGCGCGCCTTCACCGACGAGGACGGTACGCCCCGAGTCATCGTCGTGCGTACCGCCCTCACCGGGTGAGCGTCGTTCACCAGTAGTACTGCTCCCACGGTCCGATCGCGGTGGCGCGGGCGCGGAGCATCCCGTTGTCGCCGCCGCCGTAGCCGATCTCCGTCGAGACCCAGCGGCTGTTTGCGTACGCGTACAGCGCGAACCACGCGCCGCCCGGAGCTGAGCTGCTGTAGTACTGCTCCCAGGGCCCGATGGCCGACGCGCGGGCGCGGAGCATCCCGTTGTCACCGCCGCTGTAGCCGATCTCCGTGGAGACCGCGAGCTGGTTGTCCTGCGATGCGAAGGTTGTGTAGCCGCTGCCCGAGTCGCGGCACACCACGTAGTACTCCCACGGGCCGATGGCGGTGGCGCGGGCGCGGAGCATGGCGTAGTCGCCGCCGCCGTAGCCCTTCTCCATCGACACCCAGCGGCCGTTGGCGTTGGCGTAGATGGTCACGTTGTACCAGCAGTCGACCGCCTGTGCCGAGACGTCGGCGTGGGCGGCGACCGCGGTGCGGCGCTGTTCCACCGCGGCTGCCCCCTTGCCGTACGGGATCAGCTGGGCGCTGGACGCCGGGGTGGGCGCCGCGGCGGCGGGTGTGGCGCTGAGGCCCGCCGCGGTGAGGGCGCCGAGGGCCAGGACGGCAGCGGCACGCGCGAGCATTTTCATGATCTGTTACCTCCCCTGGGAGGACGGCGGCGGCCGGTCCGCCACCGTCCTCTGTGGAGAAGTCAACAGGCTTTCAGGCCCGGATATGTTGCTGTGTCCTCGATCGCGCACTGTGACGCAACAATTGGCGATCCTTAATGGAGGGTGCCGGCCGCGGCCTCGATGTCGGCGCGCAGGGCCCGCCCGGCGACGACGGCGCGGGCCTGTTCCAGCACCGGTGCGAGGAAGACGTCCGGGCCCGGTTCCCCGGCGAAGCCCGCCACGGCGGCTACGGCGGCCCGGCCCGACGGCGACGGCGTCAGCGGCGCGCGCAGTTGGATGCCGCGTACGCCCGCGATCAGCTCCACCGCGAGCAGGCTGGTGAGGTTGTCCAGTACGGTCCGCAGCTTCTTCGCCGCGGCCCAGCCCATCGAGACGTGGTCCTCCTGCATGCCGCTGGTGGGCAGCGAGTCGACCGATGCCGGGTTCGCCAGCCGGCGGTTCTCCGCGACGATGCCCGCCGCCGTGTACTGGGCGATCATCAGGCCCGAGTTGACGCCGGCGTCCGGCGACAGGAAGGGCGGCAGGTCGCGGGAGCGGGCCACGTCGAGCAGCCGGTCGACCCGGCGTTCGGCGATCGCGCCCACCTCGGCGGCGGCGATGGCGAGGAAGTCCGCGGCGAAGCCCAGCGGCGCGCCGTGGAAGTTGCCGGTGGACTCGACGCGGCCGTCGGTCAGGACCACGGGGTTGTCCACCACGGAGCGCAGTTCCCGGGCGGCCGTCGTGCGGACGAACTCCAGGGTGTCGCGGGCCGCGCCGGCCACCTGCGGCGCGCAGCGCATCGAGTACGCGTCCTGCACCGCGTGGGCGAGGTCGTCGCGGTGCGAGTCCATGATCGCCGAGTCCTGCAGGAGCCGGTGGATGTTCGCCGCCGACGCGGCCTGGCCGGGGTGCGGGCGGATCGCGTGGAGTTCGGGCAGGAACGGGCGTTCCGAGCCGAGCATCGCCTCGATGGCGAGCGCGGCCGTCACGTCCGCCATGGCGAACAGGTGCTCGGCGTCCTCGATGGCGAGCAGCAGCATGCCGAGCATGCCGTCGGTGCCGTTGATGAGGGCGAGACCCTCCTTCGCGGCCAGGTCCAGCGGTTCCAGGTGCGCGGCGTGCAGGGCCTGGGCCGCGTCGACGCGGGCGCCGTCCTTGCCGAGCACCCAGCCCTCGCCGAGCAGCACCAGGGCGCAGTGGGCCAGCGGGGCCAGGTCGCCCGAGGCGCCCAGCGAGCCGTGTTCCGGCACCCACGGCGTGATGTCGTTGTTGAGCAGGTCGACGAGGCCCTGGGCGAGCTTCGGGCGGACCCCGGAAAGACCCAGGGCAAGCGACCGTACGCGCAGCAGCATCATCGCGCGCACCACCTCGCGGGGCATCGGCGCACCGACCCCGGCGGCGTGCGAGCGGATGAGCGCGTGCTGCAGCTCGGCGCGGCGCTCCGGTGCGATCGACGTGTTCGCGAGGGCGCCGAAACCGGTCGACACCCCGTACACGGGACGGCCGGAGGCCTCGATGCCGTCGACGATGCCGCGGCTTCTGCCCATGGCCGCGACGGCGGCCTCGGAAAGCTCGACCTTCGCGTCGTGCCGGGCTACGGCGAGGACGTCGGCGGGGGTGACGCCGGTGGGCTGGACGATGACGTTCATAGCGGCACTCCGTCGTGCAGAACTTGGCGGATCAGCGGAACTCCGGGCCGGTAGGCCAGGTGCAGGTGGGAGGGGGCGTCGAGGACCATGAGGTCGGCGCGGGCGCCGGGACGCAGCACCCCGATGTCGTCGCGGCGCAGGGCTCGTGCACCGCCCGCGGTTGCCGCACGGACGGCCTCCGCGGGGGTCATGTGCATTTCCCGTACGGCGAGAGCGATGCAGAACGGCATGGACGACGTGTACGACGAACCGGGGTTGCAGTCCGTGGCCAGCGCGACCGTGACACCGGCGTCGAGCAGCCGGCGGGCATCCGGGTACGGCGACCGGGTCGAGAACTCCGCGCCCGGCAGCAGCGTCGCCACGGTCTCCGAGCCGGCGAGCGCGTCCACGTCCGCGTCGCTCAGGTGCGTGCAGTGGTCGGCGCTGGCGGCGCCCAGTTCCACCGCGAGGCGTACGCCGGGCCCGGCGGTGAGCTGGTTGGCGTGGATCCGCGCGCCCAGCCCCGCTTTCAGGCCCGCGGTGAGGATCTCGCGGGCCTGGTCGCCGTCGAAGGCGCCGCGCTCGCAGAACACGTCGACCCAGCGCGCGTGGGGCGCAGCGGCCTCGAGCATCGGACCGGCGACCAGGGCGACGTAGTCGTCGGCGCGGTCCCGGTATTCCGCCGGCACGACGTGCGCCCCGAGGAAGGTGGTCTCCGCGGTGAGGCGAGAGGCGATGCGCAGGCTGCGCGCCTCGTCCTCGACGCTGAGGCCGTAGCCGCTCTTCACCTCCACGGTGGTGGTGCCCTGCCGGCGCATCTCGGTGACCAGCCGCCCCGCCGCGGTCAGCAGCTCATCATCGGAGGCCGCCCGGGTGGCGGCGACGGTCGTGCGGATGCCGCCTCCGGTGTACGCCTCGCCGTTCATCCGCGCGGCGAACTCGGCGGCGCGGTCCCCGGCGAAGACGAGATGGGCGTGGCTGTCGACGAAGCCGGGGATCACAGCGCGCCCGTCCGCGTCGAGCCGTTCGTCGGCCGCCGGAGCTTGGGCCGCCGAGCCGACCCAGGCGATGCGCCCGGCGTCCACGACGATGGCGGCGTCGTGCAGGATGCCGAGCTCGTCGTCGCTCGTGAACAGCTCGCCGATGTTGGTGACGATCAGGCTCATGACAGCGCCTCCCGCAGAGCCGCGGCCACGTCGAAGCCGGTGTGCCGCCCGTCCTCCACGATCATCCGCCCGTCCGTCATCACGTGGGTGACGTCGGCCGCGGTGGCGGCGTAGACCACGCCGTCAGGGTCGGCGCCGGCCGTCCGTACCGAATCCCGCGAGACCGCGACCAGGTCGGCCCGCTTGCCGACCGCGATCTCCCCGGCGTCGTCCCAACCGAGCGCGGT
Organism: Actinoplanes sp. NPDC051475; assembly: GCF_040689425.1. Classification (NCBI taxonomy): domain Bacteria; kingdom Bacillati; phylum Actinomycetota; class Actinomycetes; order Micromonosporales; family Micromonosporaceae; genus Actinoplanes; species Actinoplanes sp. NPDC051475. Next base: position 53,779 of record NZ_JBFAZZ010000004.1, on the reverse strand, counting down.
GTGCGCGGTCGCCGCCGTGACCAGCTCGGCGACGCTGAAGTGGCCGCGGCGTTCGGTAGCGAGGCGTTCGTCCAGTTCCACGCCGCGGGCTTCCTCGAACAGGTCGATGACGGCGTGGCTGTCGCTGCCCAGGCTCAGCGGAGAGCCGGCGTCGGCGAGCGCGCGGCCCGGCCCGATGCCGTCGGCCAGGTCCCGCTCGGTGGTGGGGCAGAGGCACACTCCGGTACGGGTACCGCCCAGCACCTTGATATCGCCGTCGCTGAGGTGCGTCGCGTGGACGGCGGTGGTGCCGGGACCGAGAACGCCGTGCCGGTGCAGCAGTTCGGTGGGGCTGCAACCGTGCGCGGCCTGGCACTGCTCGTTCTCGCCGCGCTGCTCGGACAGGTGGATGTGCAGCGGCGCGCGCCCGGCGAGCCCGCTGAGGAAACGTGCCGGCACCGCGCGGACGGAATGCAGCGCAGCGCCGATCCGCGCATGGTCGCTGTCGCGCAGCTCGGCGGTCCGGGTGAGCCAGCCGTCGAGATCGCCGTCGCCGAAGCGCCGCTGAACGCCTTCCAACGGGCTACCGTCCACACTGGATGTCAGGTAGAGCGTGTCGAGCAGCGTGATCCGGATGCCCGCGTCCCGCGCCGCACGGATGAGGGCGTGGCCCATCTCGTTCGGGTCCGCGTACGGAGTGCCGTCCGGGCCGTGGTGCAGGTAGTGGAACTCGCCGACGCAGGTGATGCCGGCCAGGGCCATCTCGCCGTACACCGCGCGGGCGAGCGTGTAGTAGCTGTCGGGGTCGAGGCGGCCGGCGACCTCGTACATGAGCTCGCGCCAGGTCCAGAAGCTGCCGCGGTCGCCGTGCGTACGCCCGCGCAGCGCCCGGTGGAACGCGTGCGAGTGCGCGTTGGCGAGACCCGGCAGCACGAGCCCGCGCAACCGGGTCCCGTCCGGCGCCGAGCCCGGCGTGACCGCGGTGAACAGACCGGCGTCGACCTCGAGGGCGACGTCGCGCTCGACGCGCCCGCCGATCCACGCCAGCTCGGCGAAGTACCTCATGTGAGGGCCTCGAGAACCGTCGCCAGGGCCTCGACGCCCGCCGCGCAATCCTCGTCCGGGGCGTGCTCGGCGGGGGAGTGCGAGACACCGGTCGGGTTGCGGACGAACAGCATCGCGGTCGGTACGTGCGCCGACAGCACCCCCGCGTCATGCCCGGCGCCGGTCGGCAGGATCGGGGCGCCGCCGAGGATCTGCGCCAGCTTGGCGGCCAGCGCGGTGTCGAAGGCGACCTCCGGCGACAGGGACTCGGACTCCACGACGACCTGGGTGCCGTCGCGCCCGGCCTGCTCGGTGGCGCGCTTCAGCACGGCCTCCACGACCCGGTCCAAGGTGGGCGTGTCTGCCGCCCGCGCGTCGAGCCAGCCCCGGACCAGCGAGGGGATCGCGTTGGTGGCGTTGGGCTCCACCTCCACCCGGGCCACCGTGGCGTGCGCACCGGCCTCCCGGGCCTCCTCGTTGGCGGCCAGCACCGCGTGGGCGAACGTCAGCATCGGGTCGTGCCGGTCGGTCATCCGGGTGGTGCCGGCGTGGTCGCCGGTGCCGGTGAAGTCCATCCGCCAGCGCCCGTGCGGCCAGATCGCGCTCGCCACCCCCACCGGCGTGTCCAGGTCGACCAGCGCCCGGCCCTGCTCGATGTGCAGTTCCACGACGGCGGACAGCCGGCGGACCAGGTCGGGCAGCGCGCCTGCCGGCCGGGCGCCGAGCGCCTCGCCGAACGTGACGCCGTCCCGGTCGCGCAGCGCGGCGGCCTTCTCCGGTGTGACGGCCCCGGTCAGCAGCCGCGACCCCAGGCACGGTACGCCGAACCGCCCGCCCTCCTCCTCGACGAAGGCGGCGATGCCCAGCGGCCGGCCCGGTGTCACGCCGCGGGCGCGCAGGGCGTCGACGGCCAGAAAGGCGCTGACGATGCCCAGCGGGCCGTCGTACCCGCCGCCGTGCGGCACCGAGTCGAAGTGCGAGCCGGTGAGCACGGCCCCGGGTCCCCAGGGCCGGCCCCACCAGGCGAACAGGTTGCCGTTGCCGTCCTCGGTGACGGCCAGGTCGCGGCGGGCGGCCTGGTTGCGGAACCAGTCGCGCAGCACGAGCTCCGGCTTGCTCAGGGCGTACCGGAGATAGCCGCCCTGGGGATCGCGGCCGATGGTCGCGATCTCCTGCCAGAGCTCGCGGAAGGCCGCGGTCATTTCTTTCCCATGGGGATGTGGACGCCGGAGGCGGCGGCGGACTCGTAGCCCGCGTCGACGTGCCGGATGACGCCCATGCCCGGGTCGTTGGTGAGAACCCGCTCGATCTTCTGCCCGGCGAGCGCGGTGCCGTCGGCGACGCACACCTGCCCGGCGTGGATCGAGCGGCCGATGCCGACCCCGCCGCCGTGGTGGATGGACACCCAGCTCGCCCCGCTGGCCGTGTTGACCAGCGCGTTCAGCAGCGGCCAGTCGGCGATCGCGTCCGAGCCGTCGAGCATCGCCTCGGTCTCCCGGTACGGCGACGCGACCGAGCCGGCGTCGAGGTGGTCGCGGCCGATGACGATCGGGGCCGACACCTCGCCGCGCGCCACCATGTCGTTGAAGCGCACGCCCGCCTTGTCCCGTTCGCCGTAGCCGAGCCAGCAGATCCGCGCCGGCAGGCCCTGGAACGCGACCCGCTCGCCGGCCATCCGGATCCACCGGGCCAGCGGCTCGTTCTCGGGGAACAGGTCGAGCACCGCACGGTCGGTCGCGGCGATGTCGGCCGGGTCGCCGGAGAGCGCGGCCCAGCGGAACGGCCCCTTGCCCTCGGCGAACAGCGGCCGGATGTACGCGGGCACGAAACCGGGGAACGCGAACGCCCGGTCGTAGCCGCCCAGCTGCGCCTCGCCGCGGATCGAGTTGCCGTAGTCGAAGACCTCGGCGCCGGCGTCCAGGAACCCGACCATCGCCTCGACGTGGCGGGCCATGCTCTCCCGCGCCCGGTCGGTGAACTCCTCCGGCTTGGCGGCGGCGTAGTCGGCGGCGTCGGCGAGTTCGACACCGACCGGCACATAGCTGAGCGGGTCGTGGGCGCTGGTCTGGTCGGTCACGATGTCGATGGCCACGCCGCGGCGCAGCAGCTCCGGGAAGACCTCGGCGGCGTTGCCCACCACCCCGATGCTCTTCGCCGTCCGGTCCCGCTTGGCGGCCTCCGCCTGCGCGACGGCGTCGTCCAGGTCCTGCGCGACCGTGTCGAGGTAGCGGTCCTTCACCCGGCGGCGCAGTCGCGACTCGTCGACGTCCACGATGAGGCAGACGCCGCCGTTCATGGTCACCGCGAGCGGCTGGGCGCCGCCCATCCCGCCGCAGCCCGCGGTCAGCGTCAGTGTGCCGGCCAGATCCGCCCCGAAACGCTTGGCGGCCACGGCGGCGAAGGTCTCGTACGTGCCCTGGAGGATGCCCTGGGTGCCGATGTAGATCCACGAGCCGGCGGTCATCTGGCCGTACATGGTGAGGCCGAGCTTCTCCAGGCGGCGGAACTCGGGCCAGGTCGCCCAGTCGCCGACCAGGTTCGAATTGGCGATCAGCACGCGTGGCGCCCACTCGTGGGTCCGGAACACGCCGACCGGGCGGCCCGACTGCACCAGCAGCGTCTCGTCGCCCTTGAGGACGTCGAGCTCCCGGACGATGGCGTGGAACGACGGCCAGTCGCGGGCGGCGCGGCCGGTGCCGCCGTACACCACCAGGTCCTCGGGGCGCTCGGCCACGTCGGGGTCGAGGTTGTTCATCAACATCCGCTTGGCGGCCTCCTGCGGCCACCCCTGAGCGGTGTACGCCGTGCCGCGCGACGCGCGTACCTCTGGCATGCCGGGCTCCTTCACGCTTCGAAGATGTGGCGGCGGGCGGCCGTCGCCTCGAACTGCTCCAGGCGGCGCTGCACCGGCTCCGGCGCGGCGTCGCAGACGGCCTGCAGCAGCACCATGGCCATCGCCATCGGGCCGGTGTGCAGGTCGAACACGAGCTGGGTGCCGACCGGCGCGGGCAGCGCCACGTCGGCGGCCTCGGCGGCCGGGCTGACCGCCGAGTCGGTGATCACGACGACGCCCATGCCCAGCTCTCTGACCTCGCGGATGGCGTCGAGGGCCTCCCGCGGGTAGCGCGGCAGCACGATCGCCAGCATGGCAGTCGCCCCCGCCGCCCGGGCCTGATCGAGCCGATCGAGCAGGGTCGTGCCGCCGCCGTCGAGCACGCGGACGTCGGGCAGCAGCTTCGCCGCGAAGTACCCGAAGTACCCGGCCAGCGGCGCGGCGGCGCGCAGGCCCAGCACGGGCAGCGGGCGGCTGCCCACCAGCAGCGCCGCGGCCCGCTCGACGGCCCCGAGGTCGCCGAGGTCGTCGGCCATCCGCTCGAGGTGGCGGCTCTCGGCGCGCAGGGCCCGCTGCGTCTCGTTCTCGCCGGCCTCCGGCGGGCTGGCCGGCACGTCGGCGAGGGACCGCAGTTCACGGCGCAGGGCGGGATAGCCGGCGTACCCGAGCGCCATCGCGAACCGGGTCACGGACGGCTGGCTCACCCCGGCCAGCTCGGCCACCTCCGCGGCCGACAGGTAGGCGGCCGACGCCCCGTGCTGCACGAGGCTGTGGGCGATCCGCCGCTGCGTGGGGGTCAGCCGGGCGCCCTGAAAGAGGTCGAGCACTCGCCCGCCCGTCCTGACCGCTCCGTCATTCATGGATGCAGAGTATGCATAAAAAGTTTCACAGCGCTAGTGCCGGCCTGTGCGAGGCTGGACGAATGCGGATTGCGGCGCTGCACACGTACCCGGTCAAGGGTTGCCACCGCCTGGACCACGACGCGGCAGTGACCGAACCCTGGGGCCTGGCCGGCGACCGTCGCTGGATGGCGATCGACGCGGACGGGGTCGGTATCACCCAGCGCCAGGCACCCGCCCTGACCGGCCTGCACGCGGTGCCGCGGCCCGGCGGCGTGATGCTGAACGGCTTCGACGTCGACGAGCCGCTCGACGGACCGCCCACCACGGTCCGGGTCTTCAGCTCCAAGCCGCCGGTGGCCGCCCGCCTCGCCCCGGCCGCCACCGCGCTCCTGTCGGACCTCCTCGACCGCGATGCCCGCCTCGCCTGGCTCGCCGACCCCCGCGCCCGGCCCATCCAGCGCAACGCCCTCGAGGACGACCGCGTCAACTTCGCCGACGGCTTCCCGATCCTGCTGGCCAACGAGGCATCGCTGGACGCGCTCAACGGCTGGCTCGACGAACCCGTCCCGATGACCCGCTTCCGCCCGAACCTCGTCGTCGCCGACGCCGAACCCTGGGCGGAGGACAAATGGGTCGGCGGCGTGCTGCGCATCGGCGGCACGACGTTCCGGGTCGCCGAGCCGAGCAGCCGCTGCGTGGTGACGACCATCGATCAGGATACCGGCGAGGCCGGCCGCGAACCGCTGCGCACCCTCGGCCGCTTCCGCCGCCGCGACGGCGGCCTGCACTTCGGCGTCAACCTCATCCCGGACCTCGGTTCGGGTGAGACGAGCGTCATCCGGGTGGGGGAGCCTGTCTTAAGCGTGTCTTAGGAGAGTTGCCCGAGGCGGTGACGGCCCCGCAGGATGCCTCAGCGTGACAGCTCATCGCCTTCTGCGTCCCCGCTGGCTCGCCACGGGCGGCGCCGTCCTCCTGGCCGGCGTCCTCGGCACGGCGCTCCTGCTGCAGAACGGCGGCGGCGCCTGCGCGGCACCGCCCACCAGCGCCAAGCACACGGGCAAAGCCACCTTCTTCGACCTCGCCGGCACGGTGGGCAACTGCAACTTCAAACCCCCCGCCGACGACCTGTACGTGGCACTGGGCCGTACCGAATACTCGAAGGCCCTGTCGTGCGGCAGCTACATCGACGTGACCGGCCCCAAGGGCAAGGTCCGCGTCAAGGTCTTCGACTCCTGCCCCGAATGCACCCCCGGCTGGCTGGACCTGAGCCGCACGGCCTTCAAGAAGATCGCCAACCCGTCCGCGGGCGTCGTCCCCATCACCTACCGCGCCGTCCCCAACGCCGCCACCCCGGGCCCGCTGAGCATCACCTTCGCCAAGGGCTCATCCCAGTACTGGTGGGCGATCCTGATCGACAACCACGCCAACCCGATCACATCAGTACGCGCCAAGGGCCCGGGCGGCAGCTGGATGACCGCCACGCACGTCGACTACAACTTCTGGCTCATCGAACGGCGCACCGGCAACGGCCCGTTCCAGATCCAGATGACCGACATCTACGGCAACACGGCCACGGCCAAGAACGTCAAGCTCATCCCCGAGAAGAAGCAGGCGACATCCGTACGCTTCGCCGGCGGCTCGACCGCCACGGTGAAGTCCGCGCCGTCCCCCACCCAGTCCAAGTCGAAGGCCCCCGCGAAGAAGAAGGCGTCCCCCGCGCCCAAGGCCTCGTCGCCGGCGGTTGTCGCCCCGGTTCTGGAATCGACTCCCGAGCAGGAGCAGGACCTCGCTCTTGCCGCGGCGGACCCGAAACCGTCCTGCTAGCGCAGATCCAGCCACATGACGACCTCATCCCGGTCGTCGTCGGCCGCCACCCGCAGCGCACCGGGGAAGCGGCCGACCACGCGGTAGCCGAGCTTGGCGTAGAAGGCGTCGAGCCCGTGCCCGTCGCGAAGCGTCACCTGCAGCCCGGCGAGGCCCATCTCCCGGCCGGCCTCGGCAGCCCTGCGCATGAGCCCGGCGCCGTAGCCGCGGCCCTGGCTGCCGGGCAGCACCATGACGCGCTTGAGGATCCGCCAGTGCGCCTTGAGCGCGAACCGGTTGTCGACGACGAAGAGCAGGGCCACCAAGCGACCGCGGTCGGTCGCGATGAGCAGCCGGTCCGGCCCGTCGGTCACGCCGGCGAAGGTCTCCTCGGCCAGCGGCCGTACGTCCTCAGCGGTGACGGGGCCGACGAAACCGACCGCCCCGCCGGCGTTGGTGGCATCGACCCACAGGTCGACGATCTGGTCGCGGAGGGCGGCGGTCAGCGGGGGGTCGAGGACGAAATTCATGTGATCGGTAGGCAGTTGCCGGTCTTGTAGGCGCCGCGGCTGTCGGGCACAAGGCCGTGGTGCGAGTCGGCGATCCGGGCGCACACCTTCGGCGCGTTGCCGATCGCCCTGATGAAACGTTCGTCGTTCGTCGAGAGCACCGAGGGCTGCTGGTCCTCGACGTACCAGAATCCCTGCTGGTCCTCGGGGGCCTGCTCGCCCATGATCTCGTCCGGAGGGTTCGTGCCGTCGCTGCCGTAGAGGTGCAGGTGGAATCCACCGTTGACGGCAGGTGCGGTGCCGTTGAAACCCGCGTCGTATTCGACGGTGAACTTACCGTTGGCGATCTTCGCCGAGGTCAGGCAGACCCAGCGCGGATTGCGCTTGATCTCGCTCGTGCACTGTTCGCCGGCCGGGACCGCGGGCTTGCCGCCACCCGCCACGGCGCGGTTGCCCCTGGTCAGGGCCCAGGTCGCAGCGCCGACGCCGAGCAGCACGACCAGCGCCGCGGCCGCCGCCACCAGAGCACCCCGGCGCCGCCTGGCCGGCGGCTTCGGCGTGGCCGCGGAGTCGGCGGTCGGGGCGGCCGCGGTCGATGCGTACGTCCTGGTCCGGACGGGCCGGCCGATCGGGCCGGCGGCAGGTGCTGGGACGCCCGCGTTGCCGACCATGGTCACCCTGGGGGGAGAGGACGGGTTGACGCGTGGTGCCCGATTCGGCATCACGGGCCCGGCGGAAAACGTCGCCGGTACCGGCCCGCCGGACGGAACCGCTGAGGCCGCCGGCCTGGCAGGCGGGGCCGCGGGTGCCGACTGTTGGCGAGGCGGGGCCGGACGGGACGCCGTGCCGGCGGCGCCCGCGGGCCTTGCCAGCGCTCCGCCGGCCAGCCACGCCGCGCCGAGTGCGACCGAATGCTTGGGATGGGCGTCGACCACCACCGGCCGGCCCAGTTCCGAGCCGACCAGCTGGGCGACGATGGGCATCCGGGACGAGCCACCTACCAGCAGCACCGAGTGCACCTGGTCCGGCGTGCACTCGGCGGACCGCAGCGCCCGCTGGAGCGCCTCTACGGACCCGTGCAGCGCCGGCCGGACCATCGCCTCGAACTCGGCCCGGGTGAGCCGGACCTCCGTGGACATGGTGGGCAGCAGGACCGGGATGGTCGTGTCGGTGTCCGACGAGAGCGCCTCCTTGGCCTGAACGCACTCGTCCCGCAGCCGGGCCACGGCGTTGATCACCGCGGGGTCGTCCTCGTCGAGCTCCTCCAGCTTGCCGTCGAGAGCGGTACGGACATGGCTGAAGACCGCGGCGTCGAAGTCGATGCCGCCGAGCCGCTCGATCCCCTCCGGCTGCCCCATCACCTCGAACCCGGTTGCGGTCTTGCGCAGCACCGCGGCGTCGAAGGTGCCGCCGCCGAGGTCGTACACGGCCACGACGGTGCCCGGCTCGACGCGCTGCTGCTGGGTGTAGTTGACCGCGGCCGCCTCGGGCTCGGTCGTGTAGGTCACCGGCAGATCGAGGTCGGCCATCCGCGTGGCCTGGCGGAAGAGGTCCATCTTGTACGGACCCCAGTTCGCGGGGTGGGAGACGCAGATCGCGGCGGGACGGCCGCCCTCCCGGCGGGTCACCTCGTCGACCACCCACTTCAGCAGCCGTGACATGAGGGCTTCGGCCGACTGGGGCACACCGCCGAGCAGGATCGGGGTGGTGTCGCCCAGCCGTCGCTTGAATTCGCGCGCCACCCGCTGCGGCTCGGAAAGCCCACGCCGATGGGCCGCGTCTCCGGTCAAAAAGGTCTCGTCCTGCCGGAGCAGCACCACCGACGGGATGGCCGCGCTGCGGTCGCCGAGCGAGACGGTCTCCGCCCGGCCGTCGCGCCAGATCGCCGCCGCCGTGAAGGTGGTTCCGAGGTCAATGCCAAGCGCGTACATCGATGGATGCTCCGATTATGATCATCAATTCAAGGCTCAGGTCGTCGCACGAGCACACGTCGTTGCGCTTCAGTCGGTTCGGTTGTTATTCATTCGGTACTCACCGCAGCCGCCGCCGGTCGGCGATCATGCCCTCGCAGGTCCGGACGGCGACCCGCGCAGCGACCGCCATCTCCGCCGAGGTCAGCGGGTTCTCGGCCCGGCGCTGCCAGCGGGCCAGCGCCGCGTCCGCCGCGGCGTCCAGCTCCGCGCCGGATGCATCCGGCGGCAGCCGCAGCCGTTGGTGGATCGCGGCGCCGGTGCCGCCGATGAGCTGTTCGAGTTCGGCGACGACCTCGGGCTTGCCGGTCACCCATCCGGCACGCAGGCTGGAGAGCACCCTCAGCTCGTTGAACGGGTGCGCCGAGGCGATGATCTCCTCCACCGTGCCGGTGACCTGGTCACTGCCCGGCCGGGCGCAGACGCGGGTGACCTCGGCCAGGGCGAGCAGCGCGGATCTGGACTTGAGCACATCCCGGCGCTCGAAGAACAGGGAGCCGAGGACCTCCCGGAGCTGCGCGAGTCCGCTGCGCTCGATCAGCTCCCGGGCCAGCTCCGTCGCGGTGCCACAGGTGCCGTGCCGCAGCAGGGCCGCGGACAGTCGTAGCCCGAACAAGCCGAACCGGGCCAGCAGCGCCTCCCGCTCGATCGCGGTCATGCCCAGCTCCGGCATGGTCTGGACGAATCGGTCGGCGGTGAGCAACAGTTGCTCGGCCTGCGCCGGCGGCAGCTCCGAGACCCGGCGCAACCGGGCGAACTCCACCTCGGTGAGGGTCGTTGCGGTCTCCGCGAGCAGGCCCGCCACGGGAACGACGGACTGCACCAGCCGCCGGACGCTCGGGTCGGTGCTCAGCCGGCCCGCGACCCGGCGCGCCGAGGCCATCGCGTCGAGCCGGCCCACAGCGATCTCGTCAGCCCGGGACAGGACACCGATGGCGTTGACCGGATTGGGCCGGGACACCTCCACGTCGTGGAAGGCCCGCAGGAACTCGACATCGTTGCTGTGCAGGTGACGCATCAGATAGATGACGGCGTCGGCGGGCGTCTCCTCGTCGTCCGGCACGAGCAGGTTCCAGGAACGCTGCGAGGTCTGCTCGGACAGCGACCCGATACCCGGAGTGTCGATCAACGTCACGGTCCGCAACGCCTGCGACGGCCAGGTCACGTCCAGCTGCGCCACGTCGTCCACGCCGAGGTCGCCCAGGTCGATCTCGATGGCGCCGTCCTCGCGGTTGAACCGGAGCTGCCGCGGCGGACCCTGATAGGGCTGCGCCATGACCTGGTAGGTGTGCCCGTCCTGATACCAGGTGACGATACGGGTGCACTCACCCGCGTCGGTGGGCGCCAGCCGGTCACCGACCAAGGCGTTGAGCAGCGTCGACTTTCCGGCCTTGATCCTGCCGGCGATACCCACCCGGAGCGGCTCGTCGAGCCGGTCGCGCACCTGGGCGAGCCGCCGCTCGTACGGCGTACCGCGGTACACGTCGACGGCCTGGCCGAGCACACTCCGCGTACGGTCGATCAGGCTCATCCGGCCACCGGACCCCACATCCTCACGTCGCTGCCTCCGCACTGACCGGCACCAAGGTACTTGGCGGCACTCTGCCCGCGTGGGGGATGGCCCGGCGGATGTGGCGCATCACTGTGCCGCCGTGCGCCCGCGAGCCTGGTGCCGGGAATCCGCGTGACGGTACACCCTCGATGCGAGCGCTACCAGGCCGTGCGGCCCCGGGCCCCACGAGCCGTAAACTGCCAGGTCGGAGCGGGCGAAGGGGAATGCACGGGTGACTGTCGTGGTGGGGGTGGACGGCGCTGGGCGTACCCGCCGGCTCGGCGAGATCGCCGCAGCCGCCGGCCGCCCGGTCGCCTCCGTGATCTTCACGACGGTCGACGACTTGGACACGCTTCTGGCACGCGCCCGCCCGGACGGCGCGATGGTCGTCGTCGACGACGCCCACCGGCTGCCGCCGGAGGCACTGCGGGCACTGGCCGCCGCCGCCCGCGCCGGGGTGCCGATGGCGATCGCCCGTCGCCCCACGATCACCGGCCCGGAGCTGGCCGACCTGGACGAGGCGGTCGCGGCCACGGGTACGGTCGAACACCTCGGCCCGCTCGACCCCGACGCCCTCTCCGCGCTGGTCACCGCCGCGATCGGCCGGCCGGCGACACCGGAGCACGTGGCCGCCGTCCACGCCGCCTCGGCCGGCCTGGCCGCCGTGGCCGAGACGGTGGCCGCAGCCCCGGACGGCACGCCGCCCGCGCTGGTCGCCCGGCTGCAACGCCGGCTCGCCGCGTCCGGCCGCGACACGGCGGATCTGGCGGGGATTCTCGCGCTGGGGCTGGACCTCGAAGACGACGTCGTCTGCGCGGCGGCCCGGCTGGACCCGGCGCAGGCGGCGACGGCGACGCGCTCGCTGCGCGACCAGGGACTGCTGACGCCCGACGGTGAACGGATGATCCCGGCGGTCGCCCGCGCGGTCCTCGCCGACCGGTCTCCGCTGGAGCGCCGCCGGCTGCACGACACCGTGGCGGCGGCCCTGCTGGCCACCGGCGCCGACCCGGTCCGCGCCGCGGAACACCTGCGCGCAGCCCGCGCACGTACCCCGACGGCGGCCGACGTCTACCGGCGTGCCGCCGACCGGCTCCGCTTCGCCGCGCCCGACCGCGCCTTGTCCTGGTACGACGAGGCACTCAACTCCGGCGCCGACCCGGCCGTCGTCGCCGCCGGTCGAGGCGAGGCGGCCGTCGTGCTCGGCCTGCCCGTGGACCTGGACGCCGCGACCGCGTCGGAGTCCGACGCGGCGCGGCTCGCCGTGGTCGCCGGGGCCACCGCCGCCTACGACGGCAGAGCCGGCCGGGCGGCGGAGGTGCTGCTGAGCACCGACCCGCCGGGGCCTGTCCTGGCCGTTCCGGCGTTGATGGCCACCGGTCAACCGGAACCGGCGCGATCCGCCGCGACCGGCCAGGCCCCACTGCCGTTGCGCCGCCTCGCCGAGGCGGCGCTGGCGATCGGTGACCCCACGACCGCCCTTCCGCTGCTGATCGAGGCGGCCGAGGCCTACGAACAGGCTCCGCCGGCGGTCACGGTTCCCGATCTGCCGCACGCGCTCGGCGCGCTGGTCGCGGTGACCGCCGGCGACACCGCGACCGCTGAGCACCTGCTGGAGCGGGCGCTGCACGCCGGAGCCGGTGGGCCTGTCGCCCAGGACCGGCACCGGACACTGCTGGCCTGGGCGCGGCTGCGTGCCGGCCGGTACGACACCGCCCTTGCCGAGGTCGACCGCCTGACGGGCACGCCGTTGCCGGGCCGGGAACGTCTGGCGTTCGCCTGTCTCACCGCCGGGATCGCCCGGCGCCGCGGTGACATCGCCCAGCTTCGCGCGGCGTGGGCGCTCGCCGAGCCGGTGCTCGCCCGGCGGGCGGTGGACCTGTTCCAGCTGGAGATGATCGAGGAACTGGTGGTGGCCGCAGCCCGGCTGCGCCACCATCGGCGGATCACACCGATCCTCGACGACCTGGAGGCGGTCGTCGACCGGCTCGGTCGGCCGGACGCCTGGGCGGTGTCGCTCGGATGGATCCGGCTGCAGATCGCCGTCGTCGGCGAGGACCAGGCGGCCGCGGCCACCGCCGCGAGCCACCTCGGCAGCCTCGACCCCTCCGGCGCCCGGCAGCGGGCCCAGTGCCGTGCTGCCATCCGGTGGGCCGCCGCGCTCACCGGCGACGTACGTCCGGACGACGTGCTGGCGGATGCCGCCGACCTCGTCGCGGTCGACCTGCCGTGGGAGTCGTCCCGGCTGCTCGGGCACGCCGCGATCCGTACGAGCGACCCCTCGGCCGCGCGAAGGCTGCTGGAGCGGGCGCGGGAGTTGTCCCGCGTGGAGGGATCGGCGGACGAGTCACCCCAGGACACGGGCCGGGGTGGTCTGTCCGACCGAGAGGTGGAGGTGGCACGGCTGGTGCTCGCCGGTCGTACGCACCGTGAGATCGGATCGCAGCTCTACCTGTCCCCGAAGACCGTGGAACACCACGTGGCCAGGATCCGTGCCAAACTCGGTGCCGCCAACCGAGCCGAGATGATCGCTGCGCTGCGTAGTCGCCTGCCGACGGAATCCTAGCCGGGGAGCACCCCCTAACCCCCTCCTGCCGGGAGGGGGAAAGCCCCGATGCCAGGCATCGGCTACAGCCCGCAAGCTTGCACTTGTCCGACCACCGGGGCGGGCCCGAATACAGGAGACGTCATGGCCGCAGTTGAAATCACCCCGCTGATCATCGATAACATTCGGGCGTTGTTCGAGAAGGTGTTCAGCAGCGACGCGGAAACCGCGAAGTTCCTCGCCGACCCGGCCGGTGCCTTCGCCGCCAACGACATCGACGCCGAGTCGCTCAGCGCGGTCGACATCGACCAGCTGGTCACGGACGCCGCCTACGGCGGCAGCGACGGCCCCGCGGGCGGCTACAGCGGTGCCGGCTACAACGGCGGCAGCTACAGCGGAGGCGGCGGCTACACCGGCGGTGGCAGCGGTGGCAGCGGCGGCGGCTTCAACGGCGGTGGCGGTGGCGGCTCGAGCAGCGCTGCCGCCTCGGCGCCGGCCCCCCAGACCGTGCAGCAGGTCACCCAGGTCGCGCAGACCTTCACCACCCAGAACTTCATCGACAACTCCCGGACCCTCACCGATAACTCCACCGCCATCGACAACTCGGTGGACGTCGACGTGGACGGTGCGGTCCTCGGCGACATCGACGTCGACTCCACCAACGTCAACCAGACCGGTGACGGCAACGTCGGCACCACCGGCGACGGCGACGTCAACGCGGCCACCGGCGACGGCGCGGTGGCCCAGCAGGGCGACGGGGACCAGGTCGCCGCGACCGGCGGCTCGGTGGCCGCGGGCGGCGACGCGTTCGGCGTCACCGGCGACAACTCGCCGGTGGAGTTCGTCGGCGGCGACAAGGTCACGGCGGGCGACGGGTCCGTGGTCGGCACCGGGAACGGCGACGTGCTCGGTGCGACCGCGGACGGCGCGTTCGTCGGCAACGCGGCCAACGGCGACGTGGTCGGCAACACCGGCGACAACGCTGTGACCGCGGGGGGCGACATCTCCGGCGCGATCAACACCGGCACCAACTCCGGCGTGCAGGCCGACGGCGACGTGGACAAGGCCGTCCTGGGCGACAACTTCGGCATCGTGGGCGACGACGTGGACAAGGCCGTCCTGGGCGACAACACCGGCATCGTCGGTGACGACGTGGACAAGGCCGTCGTCGGGAACGACAACCAGGCCGCCCAGTTCGACATCGACACCAGCGGCGGCGCCGGCGGCACCGCCAACGGCACCGGAGGCGCCGGCGGGTTCGGCGGCGACGCCGGCGCCGACGGTGGAAACGGCGCCGGGGGCGCGGTGGGCGCCGGGGTCGGCGCGGGCGTCGGCGTCGGGCTCCGCGGCAGCGGCCAGGGCTTCGGTCAGGGCCAGGGCGGCGACGGCGGGGACGGCGGCGACGGCGGCACTGCCATCGGCGGCAGCGCCGCGGGCGGTGCCGGTGTCGGCGGCAATGCCGGCGGCGGTGCCGGCGGCGCGGCGGGCCCCATCAACATCAACTTTGGTGGCGGCAGCCAGAACAACGTCACCGACTCCCGCGTGGAGGACTCGGCGGTGTCCGCCGGCGGCGACGCGACCACGACGCAGGACTCCTTCAACGACCAGTCGACCAACGACTCGTTCAACGACCAGTCCACGAATGACTCGTTCAACACGGACGACTCGTTCAATACGGACGACTCGATCGACACGGACGACTCGATCCACGCCGACGACTCGCACATCATCCGCGAATCGGCCGACAACTTCGGCGGGAACGGCCACGACGCAGGCGACAGCGTCGACGCGGACCCGAGCCACAGCGCCTGATCCGCGGACCAGACAGACCGGCGTACATCGGGCAGCGGGCCGGATGAGAACAGGGTGGCGTGGTGGGTCGGTGGACCCGCCACGCCTCGCCGGCGTTCGGCCGATCGCGGGCCGACTCCGGTTCGCCGTACCCTTTCGTGACGGGGAGGAACGACGTTGACCGCAACCACGACACCACCTGACGCGGAGGGCACGCTGCGACGGGCGACCCAGGTCGTCGACCTCGCGCAACGCGCCTGCGAGGCGTACGGTCGCGCGGATCTCGTCGGCCGGCTCGCCGCCGTCCGCGCCACCCTGGCCGACCCGGTGGTGCACATCGTCGTCGTGGGCGAATTCAAACAGGGCAAGAGCTCTCTCGTGAACGCGCTCGTCGGCACCAAGGTCTGCCCGGTCAACGACGACGTCGCCACCGCCCTGCCGACCTACGTCCGCTACGGGAAGGAACCGTCCGCCGAGGTGCTTCTCGACGAGGTCCCGCCCCGCCGCGAGCCGGTGCCGGTCGACCGGGTGCGGGAGTTCGTCCTGGAGAAGGACGCCGGAGGCGCGGTGGACGGTGTCACCGGGGTGGAGGTCCGGCTCCCGCGCCAACTGCTCTCCAGCGGCCTCGTCATCGTCGACACCCCCGGTGTCGGAGGCCTCGGCTCGGTGCACTCGGCCGCCAGCCTGACCGCGGCGTCCATGGCCGACGCGCTGTTGTTCGTCACCGACGCGGCCCAGGAACTCACCCGCAGCGAGCTGGAGTTCCTGCGCCAGGCCCGCGAGGTGTGCTCGACGGCGGTGTGCGTGCTCACCAAGACCGACTTCTATCCGTACTGGCGCAAGATCCGTGACCTCGACGCGGGACATCTGCGCGGGCTGGGGGAGATCCCGATCATCCCCGTCTCGTCCGATCTCCGGCTGCGCGCCGTCACCGGCGGCGACAAGGAACTCAACGCCGAGTCCGGGTTCCCGGACCTGGTCAAGTTCGTCGCCCAGCGGGTCTCCGGGGGAGCTGCCGCCCGGGTCGCCGCCCAGGCAGGCGAGTCGGTCGTCTCGATCTGCGAGCAGATCGGGAGCCAGTTCGAAGCCGAACGTGCCGCCCTCGCGGACCCGGTCGCCGCGGCCCGGGTGATGGACGACCTCACCGAGGTGAAGAAGCGCGTGGAGGCGCTCAAGGCCGCCGCGGCGAAGTGGCAGCAGACCCTCGGCGACGGAATCGCCGATCTCAACTCCGACATCGACCACAACCTGCGCGGCCGGATCCGGCGGCTGGTGGAGGAGGCCGACGCGCGGATCGAGGAGGGCGACCCGGCCGACACCTGGGAGGAGACGGAACGGTGGCTGAAAGCCCGGGCCTCCCAGGAACTGCTGGCCAACTACATGATGCTCCGGGACCGGGCGATCGGCCTCAGCGACGACGTGGCGACCCACTTCGAGGAGGCCGCGGGTCAGGTCCTCCACCAGGTCGCGATCACCGACCCGCTGCCGCTGGCCGGCACCGCCGAGGTCGATCACAAGATCGAGCTGGCGAAGATGAAGGTCGGGAAACAGGCGATGGTGGCGCTCAAGAGCGCCTACGGCGGTGCGCTCATGTTCACCATGCTCGGCACGTTGACCGGCATCGCCCTCGGCCCGATCGGCATCGGGATCGGCCTGGTGATGGGCCGCAAGGGTCTGCGCGAGGAGAAGAAGCGCCAGCAGGCGAACCGGCAGAATCAGGCCCGGAACGCGATCCGGCGCTACTGCGACGAGGTCACCTTCGTGATGACCAAAGACTCCCGGGACACCCTCCGCCGGATCCAGCGTCAGCTCCGTGACCACTACAGCGGTCTGGCCGACGAGCTGGCCCGGGCCAACGCCAATGCGCTGACCGCGGCGTCCGAGGCGGCCAAGCGCACCGCGGCCGAGCGCGAGAGTCGTCTGCGCGATCTGACGGCCGAGCAGGACCGCCTGCGGCAGTTGCGAGACCACGCGGCGGCGATCATTTCGTGACCCGGCCGGCGTCAGTCGCCGTCGAAGTCGTCGATCTCCGGGGCGTCATCGGGCAGCACGGGTGTCGCCCACAGCTCGGCTCCCGACGGCGATACGTCCTCGAGCCCCGGCAGATCGTGCGGATCGGGCAGATCGTGCGGATCGGCGTACCCGACCGGCTCCGCCTCCGGTCCCACAGCATCGAACGCGATGTCGTCCCCCGGCGCCTCCGTGAGGCCGTGACCGAAGGCCGTGTCCAGCGGCGCCCACCCGTGCTCGACGGGCAGATCGTCGACGTCGTGGCCGTGCTCGTCCGGGAGATGCCCGTCGTCGTCGCCGGCCCCGAACGGCGGATCGATCTCCGGCATCGTCAGGGCCGCACTCTCATCGACTTCCGCCGCGGGAGCAGTGGCCAGAAGATCGGGCAGATAGCCGGTGTCGATCGCCACGGTGTCGCCCTCGACGATCGGGCCGTGTGCCATGACGAACGGGGCCAGATGCTCGGCGACCTCGGCCCGGGCGGTGCCGGCGAAGCTGACCACGGCCTCGGCGAGGAGTTCCTCCGGCAGGTCCGGGTGCCCGCCGGCCCGCAGCGCGGCAGCGAGATCACCGGAGGTCCCGGCGTCGCCGGTCAACCCCGCGATGATCTCGTGAAGCGATCGCGCCGGTGCCATGTACCTACTGTATGAAGAACACCACCGGTGGCGGCAGGGGGACATCCCCTGGCCGTCCCCTAACGCTGATTCCGCCGGCCGCGGCACCACGTGGGTGCGGAAGGCGGGACTTGAACCCGCACACCCTTTCGGATACGGGCTCCTAAGGCCCGCGCGTCTACCTTTCCGCCACTTCCGCTCGATGCCGCTGGGCGGTCATCGCTCATGGAGTCTAAACGGTGGAGTCGTACGAAGCTGTGTCGGACAGCTCGTCGGCTGGCGTCGGTCGCGTCTGCAGACGACGCCGGAGCACGTAGACCTAAGCCATTGTTACAACATACCGATGTAGTCAAGTCCGCGCGCGCGGCACGGCGGCCGCCTCGCGGATCCAGGCCGCGTGACGGCCGCCGTGGGTCGGCGGTCCCCGGAGGGATGGTGCTCAGTAGCGGAACATCGCCAGACTCTTTTGCAGGTCGTGGGCCACTCGGGCGAGTTCGTCCGCGGCCGCGGCCGTGTTGGCGGCCGCGTTGGTGGTCTCGGCCGCCGTCTCCGCGACCTCGGCCACGTTGGCCGAGATCTCCGTGGAGCCGCTGGCCACCTCGGCCACGTTGCGGGTCATCTCGTTGGTCGTCGCCGTCTGTTCCTCGACGGCCGCCGCGATCGCGGTCTGGGTGGCGTTGATCTGGTCGATGACCGCGCCGATCTCGGCGATGGCGGTGACCGCTGCCGTCGAGTCGGACTGGATGGCGCCGACGCGGGTGCGGATGTCCTCGGTGGCGCGGGCCGTCTCCTGGGCGAGTTCCTTGACCTCGCCGGCCACGACCGCGAAGCCCTTGCCCATCTCGCCCGCCCGGGCGGCCTCGATCGTCGCGTTCAGGGCCAGCAGGTTGGTCTGCTCGGCGATGCCCGTGATGATCTTGACGACCGAGACGATCTCCTGCGAGGACGTGCCCAGCTGCTGGAGGATCGCTTCCGCCTCGCCGGAGACGCGGACCGCGCGGCCGGCGACCTCCGCGGCGCTGGTGGTGCTGCGGGCGATCTCGGCGATCGAGGCGCCGATCTCCTCGGCGCCCGCCGAGACCGTGGTGATGTTGACGCTGATCTCCTCCGACGCGTGGGAGACGACCTTCGCCCGGTCGGCGGAGCGTGCCGCCGACGAGTTCATCTGGCCGGCCACTGCGGTCAGCTCCTCCGACGACGACGCGAGCGTGGTCACGTTCTCGCTGACCGTACGCATGGTCGCGGTGAGCCGGTCCAGGGCGGTGTTGAGGGCCTCCGCCATGCGGCCGACCTCGTCCCTGCCCTTCACCTTCAGCCGCTGGTCGAGGCGGCCCTCCGCCAGGCCCTCGAGGACCGTCACGGTCTCGCCGAGGGGGCGGGCGATGGCGCGGCTGACGACGATCGCGATGACCATGGCGAAGACGACCGCGCCGACGATCAGGATGATCGTGATGATGCGGGCCAGGGCGGCGTTGTCGCGTGCCTCCGCCATCTCGCTCTGCGCGGCCTTGTCCTCGATGCCCGCCAGGTTGTTCAGCGCGATGGTGATCTTGTCGGTCAGCGGGTCGATGAAGTTGTTCTGGGCGCCGAGGTAGGTGGTGAAGCTGTTGTCCTTCGCCGCCGGCACGAGCTGCTCGTCGCGGACCTTCCGGTACTGCGTCAGGGCGGCGACGAAGGCGGCGCGGTCGGCGTCGGTCCCCGCGGCGGGCCGCGACGAGTACGCCTTCCAGTTGTCGTCGATCTTCTTGTCGAGCCGCTCGATCGCCATCTCGACATTGCTCACGTCGGCGAGCGGCGAGCGCACGATCAGCTTGTACGACAGGGACGTGGTCTGCTGCACATCCGAGCGGACGTTACCCAGGAGCTCGATGGCCGTCAGGTGCGGGTTGTACATCGTCTCGAGCCGACTGTTGGCCGAGGTGAGCTCGAAGAGCCCGAACGAGCCGACCGACACCACCAGCAGGCTCAGGATGCCGAAGCTCGCGATGAGCTTCTGCGACACCGTGAGGTTCCGCAGGAGGCCGAACGACGACCCTGATCGCTTCTGCTGCTGCTTGCGGCGACGGCCGCGCACCTTCCCGGCGGTGGCCGGGGAGGCCGCTCCGGCCGCGGGAGAAGCCGCGCCGGCCGGTGGGGCCGAATGCGCGGGGGAGCTCTTCTTACCGCGACGGAGCGTGTCACCCAGCCGGAAGCGGCGGGTCGGCTTGGCAGTCGGCATCGGCGTCTCCGGAATGGCTGGTGGTTACCTCTCTTATCGGCACCACCCCCCAGGATCCGAGAAATCACCCGAAAAGTCAGTCGATACCAAGATCCCGTCGCAGCTTTGCCACGTGGCCGGTGGCCTTGACGTTGTACAGGGCCTTTTCCACGGCGCCGTTCTCGTCGATCACGAACGTCGAGCGGATCACGCCGGTCACCGTTTTGCCGTACAGCTGCTTTTCGCCGAATGCGCCGTACGCCGTCAGCACGCTCTTGTCCTGGTCGCTGACGAGCGGGAACGTGATGGCGTCCCGCTCGCGGAACTTCGCCAGCTTGGCCGGGGTGTCGGGCGAAATGCCGATGACCTCGTAGCCTGCAGCCTGCAGCGAGGCCAGCGAGTCGCGGAAATCGCACGCCTGCGTGGTGCATCCGGGCGTCATAGCGGCCGGGTACGCGTACAGCACGACCTTGCGGCCGCGCAGGTCCTTCAGGGCGATGGTGTCACCCGTGTCGGTGGGCAGGGAGAATTCGGGGGCCGGATCACCCGGCGAGAGGCGCTCAGTCATGCGTCCGAAGATATCGGGGCCGGTTCGGCGGAGCGCAGCCGCAGCAGGCCGGTGACCGCCAGGCCCGCTCCCGCGCCGAGCGCGACGAGCACCGCCGCCCGGGACACCCAGCCCGGTCCGGGGAAGTTGATCACCGCCTGGGTGAAGACCCCCGCGTCGGCCAGGCCGGCGAACATGGCCAGTGCGGCGCCGCCGAGGAGCAGCAGGAACGGTGTACGGCCGAGCAGGGTCAGCACCCCCGCGGCCACGGCCAGCGCCGCCGCCACGATCGCCGGGGCCTGACCCTCGACGCCGGAGGTCGCGCGCGTCACGGCGTACCCGAGAGCGACCGTGCCGGCGACCACCGCAACCGTGCCGATTCCCTGCCGGAGGCGCAGGCCGACCGCGGTCACGGCGGCGGCCAGGGCGAGCGCGCCCACCCACCAGGCCCAGGCGGGCGGCGGCGGTTCCCAGGTCAGCGTGCCGCGGAGCTCGACCGTGGTCACCCCCTGGCGCAGCGGCACGACCCAGTCCCGCAGCTTGTGCGGATGCGACGGGTCGCTCTTCGCCTGCGGCGGCGGATCCGCGCTCATCCAGTGCGTGCGCTGGTCATGCCAGCGCACACTCGGCTCCGCGGAGATCCGCTGCCACTGCGGGGGAGCGGCAGGGTCGGCGTTCGCCGGTACGGGCGCGTCGCCCGCCAGCGTCTGATTCAGGTACGCGGCCGGCGAGTTGTTGTTCTGGTACGTGCCGTCCGGGCGTACCTCCAGGTAGGGCTCGCCCGAGTAGCCGAGCACCTCGATCGTGCCGCCCGTACCGTTGACGAGCTCGAGCCGGGCGCCCGCCTCGACCACCCGTACCGTCAAACCGGGCACCGCCTGGCTGAGCCCCGTCGCTTCCGTCCGGTAGGCGGTGGCGTCGGGTGCCTCCCCGCCGTGGGCGGACGCGGGAGCGGCCGGCACGAGCAACGCGCCGGCCAGCATCACCAGGAACAGGACACCGCGTCTCACTTGCCGGCCGCCTCCACCGCCGCAGTCAGCGCCTGCGCGGAGGGGTTGTCCAGCTTCTTGCCCGCCACCATCACGGTCGGCGTGCCGGTGATCCCGCGCGACGAAGCCGTGTCGGTGACCTTCGCGGCCCATGCGGTGTACGTCTTGCCGTTCACCGCGTCGGCGAAGGAAGCGTCGGTCAGCCCCACCGACCGCCCGAGCTCGATCAGCTTGGCGTTGTCGAGCCCCGCGCTGCCCTCCGACGGCTGGTTGGCGAAGAGCACCTCGTGATACTCGAAGAACTTCCCGCCCGCGGCAGCAGCCGCCGCCGCGCCCGCCGAGCGCGTCGAGTACTCGGTCGTCGAGTACCGGTCGAGGATCGCGATCGGGTGGTAGCGCACCGTCACCTTCTTCGCGTCGACCAGCTGGGTGACGGCCGGGCCGGCCGCGGTCTCGAACTCGTGGCAGATCGGGCACATGAAGTCCTCGTAGATGTCGATCGCCACCGGGCCGGAGCCGCGGGCGAACGCCGTACCGTCGTCGACCGCCGTGGGCGGCACGGTCAGCTTGCCCGCGGTGTCCTTCTCCTGTCCGGCCGCCACGCCCCAGCCGATCAGGCTCGCGATGATCAGGACCGCGACGACGCCCACCGTCGTCCAGAGAGTCACCGTGCGGCGACGCTCCTTCGCCAGCTGCTGCTGCACGACCTTCTTGGCCTGTGCCCGCTCCTTGGTGCCGTTGCTCACTGTGCGTCCCCCATCAGGATGCCGTCGGTCGAGAAGCGGGTCCGCGGCCGCCACAGCAGGATCCCGGCGAGCACCAGGAACGCGGCGTCACGGGCGATGTCCCACCCGTAGGCCGGGTCGGTCCCGGCGCCCAGCTCCCCGCCCGTGCTGAAGCAGCCGCAGTCGATCTGCAGGCCGCGCGCCCACGCCGAGACGATCCCGGCGATGAAGATCAGCAGGAGGGCGGCCGAGATGCCGGCGCTGAGACGTACGGCGAGACCGGCCAGCAGGAGCAGCCCGAGGGCGAGCTCCAGGAACGGCTGTGCGGCGCCGATCGCCTTCGCCACCTCGTACGGGAAAAGCTGGTACGCGTTGACCGCACGCCCGGAGGCGGCCAGGTCACCGACTTTCAGGGCGCCGGCGACCAGCCACACCGCGGCGAGGCCGAATCGGGCGGCGGTCGATATCCACATGCTCACGCCCCCTTAGTCGGCGCGGGCCTTCCCCGGGTTCCGTTCTACCGCCTGGGGGTTTGCTGTGATCAGCTCGCTTGAGCCTCGGCCACCGCAGCGACGAGCTCATCACGGGCTCGGGCGACGCGGGAGCGGATCGTGCCGACCGGTACGCCCTCGACCTCGGCTGCCTCGGCGTAGGACAGGCCGAGCACCTGGGTGAGCACGAACGCGGTGCGGCGCTCCTCGCCGAGGCGGCTCAGCAGGTCGGCGGCGCCGAGCCGGTGCGCCGGGTCGGGCTGCTGGGGGTGGTCCGCGAAGGCCTCGGCGGCCAGCCGGGCGTCGAGCCGGCGGCGCCGCACCACGGCCCGCAGGTGGTCGGCGCAGGTGCGCCGGGCGATGCCGAGCAGCCACGTACGCACGCTCGAGCGGCCCTCGAAGCCGGGCAGCGCCTTGAACGCCCGCAGATAGGTCTCCTGCGTCAGGTCGTCGGCCGCCCCGGGATCGACCAGGGCGGCGGTGAAGCGCCACACCTCGGCCTGGGTGCCCCGCACCAGAGCGGACTGCGCGCCGGCATCGCCGGCCCGCGCTCGCAGGGCCGTCGCGGTGAGGGGATCGGGCGTCACACCGGCAGATGGTACGCGGACCGAATCGCGACCTCTTTGTGGCGCTGTTCGAGTCATCGGGGACCATTGCCGGTATGACCGTTGATCGACGCCGGGCCTCGGCGGCACTCGCCGGGCTGTTCCTCGGACTGCTGGCCGTGCTTCTCGGGCCGGCCGGTCCGGCCAGCGCGCACGCCGCCCTGGTGGCCAGCGACCCGGGAAGCAACACGATCGTCCCGGACGCGCCCAACCGGATCACCCTGACCTTCAGCGAGTCGGTGCAGCTCATCTCGGGCAGGATCCAGGTGCTCGCCCCCGACGGCAGCCGCGCCGACCAGGGCGATCCGCAGGCGGACGGGAGCACGGTCACCATCCCGCTGCGCTCCGGCGGCGGCCGGGGCACCTACCTGGTCAGCTACCGCGTTGTCTCCGCGGACAGCCACCCCGTCGCGGGCACGCTGACCTATTCGGTGGGCGCGGCGTCGACCCCGCCGACCGAGTCGCAAGCCGCCGATTCGGTCGACCCCGTGGTCCGCGCACTCATCCCGGTCGGCAAATACCTCGGGTACGCCGGCCTCGTACTGCTCGTCGGTCCGGTGCTGGTCCTCGCGCTGCTGTGGCCGCACCGGCTGTCCCGTGTCGCGCCCGCCCGCGTCGTCTGGACCGGCCTCGGGCTGGTGCTCGCGAGCACGGTGCTGGGGCTGTGGCTGCAGGCCCCGTACACGACCGGAACGAGCCTGTTCGGCGTCTCGGGCAGCGACCTGCAGGACGTGCTGGGCAGCACGTTCGGGGCGGTCATGCTGGTCCGCCTCGGTGTGATCATCGCGGCGGCGGTCCTACTGCGTCCGCTGCTGCGCGGCTCCGGCGGCGAGAGCAAGGCCGATCTCGCGCTGCTCGGCGTCCTCGGGGTCGCGGCACTGGCCACCTGGCCGCTGACCGGGCATCCGACGGCCTCCCCGGTGGCCGGCGTCTCGGTCGTCGTCGACGCGATCCACCTGGCCGCGATGGCGGTATGGCTCGGCGGCCTAGTGATGCTGGCCGGCTTCCTGCTGCGCCAGGCCGACGAGAAGGAACTCGGCGCGATCCTGCCGATCTGGTCCCGATGGGCGGCCACCGCGGTCGCCGCTCTCATCCTGGCCGGCGTGGTCCAGGCCCTCATCGAGGTCGCGTCGATCAAGGGCCTCTACGACAGCACGTACGGCCGCCTGATCCTGGTGAAGGTCGCCCTCGCCGCCGCGGTGATCGGCATAGCGGCGTACTCCCGCAGGCTGGTACGCAACCGCAGCGCCGAGAGCGGCCCGCGCACCCTGCGCCGCGTGGTGATCGCTGAACTGGCCGTCACGGCGATCGTGCTGGGCGTGACCGCGGCGCTCGTGCAGATCCCGCCGCCGCGCACGGCCGAGGCGGCGGAGACCGCCGCGACCAGCACGACGATCACCCAGACGATCACCCAGGACAACGTGTCGCTCCAGGTCGACGTCTTCCCGGCCACGGTGGGCAACAACTCGCTTCACCTGTACGCCTACACGCCCGACAACAAGCCACTGCCGGTGGTCGAATGGACGGCCACGGCGGCACTGCCGGCCAAGGGCATCGAGCCGATCCAGGTCCCGCTGCTGCGGATCACCGACTTCCACGCCGTGGGGGACATCGCGTTGCCGGCCGCGGGGGAGTGGACGTTCAAGTTCACCGTACGCACGAGTGACATCGATCAGACCACGCTGACGATGACCGCAAAGATCTCCTGACCTGGGTTTTCCAGCGCAGGGCCGGCCCGTTCGGGCCGGCCCTGCGCCTTTTTGCTCGCCCTTCCCTCATACCTCCAGGGGCCTAAGTAACCGTTTATCCATTTTGGTGTTATTTCGGTCTGTATGGTCTGCCCAGTACCACCGAGAAGGGGGAGATCGAGATGCGGGTGCTCCGCACGATCCTCGGCATGCTGATGCTGACCGTCGGACTTCCGGCCCTACTGGTCGGCGGCGCCTTCTGGGCCGCCATGCAACACCGGGATGCGGGCGGCGCCTTCAGCGGCACCATGCAGCGGGTGGCGACCTCCGGGTACGCCATCGTGATCGACGACGTCGACACACTGCTGCGCAACGACGCCCCGTTCGCCCGCGTCGGCGACACACGGCTGCGCATCACGGCCACGTCGTCGTCCGCCCCGGCCTTCGTAGGCATCGCGCCGCGGGGGCGCGTGGACGAGTACCTGGCCGACATCCCCCGCATCTCGGTGTCCGCCATCGACCTCGGCACCGGAGCCCTCCCGGTGACCAGCAAGCTCGTACCGGGCACCCGCGCCCCCGAACAACTCCCGGGCCGCGAACGCTTCTGGATCGCCGCCGGCACGGGCGCGGTCGACTGGAACCCCACGGACCTGCGCGACACGGCGTACAGCCTGGTCATCATGAACCCGGCCGCGCAGCCCGGCGTACGCCTCGAGTCCTCCGCGGCCATCCGGCCGGGCTGGCTCAACCAGGCGACCTGGGCCCTCCTGATCGCCGGGACCCTGCTGGTGATGATCGGCATGATCTTCCTGGGGTGGCCGTCGCGCCGGCGTGAGGTCGTCTACATCGTGGAGCCGAGCCAGGTCCCGGATCTGATGCAGGCGATCGGTGCGCCACTTCCGCTGAGCCGGACCGGTGGCGGCCGGCACTCGGCTTCGCACCGCCCGCGTACGCTCGCAGACTCCCAGCCTCGCAGCCGCCCGCCGGCGCTCACCTGGCCGCCTTCGTCGTCCAAGGGCGGGCAGGGGTCGGAGCAGGGGTCCGCCATTCCGATGCCGGCTACGCCTGTTCCCGCTCTCTCTGCGGCTTCTTCGTCTCCTTCCCCGGCTGTTGCTTCCGCCTCTTCTTCCGCCTCTTCTTCTGCGCCTGCCGTGCCTTCTGCCGCGCCCTCTGCCGTGCCTTCTGCGGCGCCTTCTCCGGCGCCCGGGCAGCCGCTTAGCCTGATCACGCCTCGGGCTACGCCCGCCGCTGAGCCGGTGCCGTCGGCTTCCGAGCCGATGCCGGGTCGTGCACCGGAACGCGGTGTGCGGCGCCGGACCGCGCCGCAGCCCACGGACCTGCCGATCTTCGAGGCGTCCGCGGTGGGGGCCTGGGTCGCCGAGACCGCGGCTGCCCGCGCCCGCGAAACGGAAGCTCGCGCGGTGGCCGCCCTCAATGCGTCCCGCAAGACCGCCTCGGGGGCCGCCGACGCCAAGCCGGTTGCCGACGCTGTCGAGGCCGAGCCGACCGCCGGTGCCGCGCCGACCGCCGGTGCCGCGCCGACCGCCGCCGCTAAGCCGCCCGCTGGCGTCAAGCCGGCCGTCGACGCTGTCGAGGTCAAGCCCGCCGCCGCGGTCAAGGCCGCTACCGACACCGCCGAAGCCAAGCCGGTTGCCGACGTCAAGTCGGACTCCAATGGGGAGCCGGTTGCTGTCTCTACTCCTGTGGTTGACGCCAAACCCGCTGCGGCCTCGACTCCCGCGACCAAGCCCGCCGCCGCTGCTGTCCCCGCTCCCGACAGGGGTACCGCACCCGTCGCACCTGCGATCGGGCCGATGCCGAAGGGCTACGACGTCATCGTGGTCGGTCTGGCTGACGCGGCGCAGCGGGACGAGCGGAAGGCCGCGTCCACACCTGTCGCTGGGGTGAAGGCGGCGGCCAAGCCGGCCGATACGACGCCGGACGCACCTTCGGACTCGACCGAGAAGTCGGCCCAGCCGAAGCAGGGGGCCAAGACACCGCGCAACGCACTGTTCGGCGGCCCGGCGGCGAGTGCCTGGGCGGCAACCGGTCTGACCCGCGCAGACTCGGGCCGTGTCGGCGCGGCCGGCAGCCCGAAGCCCGCCGCCTCGAAGCCTGCCTCATCGGCCGGCCCGGCTCCGGCAGGCACGTCGACCGCGGTCCCGGGTGGCGCGTCGAGCAGCCCCGCGCCTTCCGGTGCTGGCAAGGCCCCGGCCGCCGCGCCCGCCACCCCGGGGAAGGGCTCTCCCAGCACCACCTCGCCCGCGTCGACGCCTCCGGTGGCGCCGGCGGCGTCGGCCGCTCCGGGAACCGGGGGGCCAGGCTCCGCGCCGGCTCCGGCTCGGCCGGTCTCCCCGGCTCCCGTGCCTCCGGCGAAGCCCGCAGTGCCTGTGCCGGCTCCTCCCGCACCTCCGCGGCCGTCGGTTCCGGGGCCGTCCCGGCCCGCTGAGCCGGCGCGCGAGCCGGTACCCGCCGGATCCGCGAAGGCTGAGGCCGGCACCGCGCCTTCGCTCCAGCGTCCTACCGCGACACCTTCGGCAGAACGTCCCGCTTCCGCGCCGTCCATGCAGCGTCCGGCTCCCGCGTCCTCGGCTCCCGCGCCGTCGGCTCCTGCGTCCTCGGCTCCCGCGCCGTCGGCTCCTGCGTCCTCGGCTCCCGCGCCGTCGGCGGAGGGTCCGGCTCCCGTGCCGTCGGCAGGGCGTCCTGCCTCGGCACCGACTGCGCAGCGCTCGGCAATGGCTGCTCCGGAGACGAAGGCCGAGGCACTAGCGGCCGGGGCACCGGCGGCTGTCTCGTCCAAGGCCGAGGCGGTCTCCATGTCGTCCAAAACCGAGGCGGTCGCCGGGGCGTCCAAGCCCGAGGCGGTAGTAGCTGGCGCATCCAAGACCGATGCGATCAAGGTCGACTCAGTCACCTCCAGCGCGCCCAAGACCGAGGCGCTCGAGACCGGCTCGCCCGCGGGTGAGGCGCCCAAGTCCCAGGCCCGCATCGCCGGCCAGCGGACCGAGGCCAAGCCGGAGAACACGAAGGCCGCCGAGCCGAGGCCGGGGGACACCACCGAGCCGCAGCAGCAACCGGTGAGCAAGAGCAGTGAACGCCCGAAGAAGGGCCTGCTCGGCAGCTATAAGGACGAGGTCGCTGAGCTGCTCGGGGGCGCCAAGGCCCGCCGCAAGCGGAACGTGACCGCCTCCGGTCTCCCGGCCCCGGATCCGGACAACCAGGAACCTCCGATCAAGCTGACCCGGCCCCCGCGCCGCGGCCGCGCACAAGACAAGGACTGAGACGACGAAGGAGCCCCGGGCGGATGCCCGGGGCTCCTTTCATTGGCCGCGGCCTCCGTCCTGGCCGTGGCTCTCTCCGTCCTGGCGTCCAGCTCGGCGACGACCGAAAGGGCCCTCCGCGCTGCCGACGCGGAGGGCCCTTTACCGGGGGAAACGGAGTAACCGAAGGGGGGCTTCGTCCGTTAAGCACAGTTTAGCCCCTCGACGGCCGAACTGGGTAGTCCTGGGGCCAATACGGACAATCTCGGGTGAAGCTACCCATCTGCGTGCGTCATCTCTCGAACAGGTGGGTACGGCAGGACGTCCCGGCGCGTCACCCCTACGTGCGCGTAGGCTGATCGCGTGGCGGATCTTCTGGTGTGGATCGACTGTGAGATGACCGGCCTCGACCTGGGCAAGGACGCCCTCATCGAGGTGGCGGCGCTCGTCACCGGTCCCGATCTCAACGTTCTCGGCGAAGGTGTCGACCTCGTCATCCACGCCGACGACGCGGCGCTGGACGGAATGCCGGAGATCGTCCGCGACATGCATGCCAAGTCCGGCCTCACTGAAGAGGTGCGCCGGTCCACGGTCACGATGGCGGAGGCCGAGGAAGCCGTTCTCGCGTACGTGAAGCAGTTCGTCCCGAACCCCCGCACAGCCCCGCTCTGCGGAAACTCGATCGCCACCGACCGAGGCTTCCTGGCCCGCGACATGCCGGCGCTCGACGACTTCCTGCACTACCGCATGATCGACGTCTCCTCGATCAAGGAGCTGGCCCGCCGCTGGTACCCGCGGGTGTACTTCGGCCAGCCCAAGAAAGGGCTGGCGCACCGGGCCCTCGCCGACATCCGCGAGAGCATCCGCGAGCTGGAGTACTACCGCCGCACGGTCTTCGTGCCGCTGCCCGGTCCGGACGTCGAGCAGGCCCGCGCCATCGCCGCTGAGCTGTAGCGACACCGCTGTCCTTCGTCGGCGGCCCAATGCCCGCGACGCCGCCGCGCCGGGTGGGTAACCCGGTCGACGGCGGGGTGGGGGGTGCCGCTATGCTTGTCCGGCACCCGCTGCGGAGAAAGATGCCGCGAGCGGTGGCATGGTGGTCGTAGCTCAGCTGGTAGAGCACCGGGTTGTGGTCCCGGGGGTCGCGGGTTCAAGTCCCGTCGGTCACCCCATGCACGCGACGAAGCCCGCTCCTCGGAGCGGGCTTTCTTGCGTCCCGGGTCTGGCACCCGGATCCAGCGGCCTGCCTGTCCCGGCTTAGCCGGCCCCGCGATCAAAGCCTGGCCTGGCTGAGCCTGCCCGCGACCACAGCCTGGCCTGCCCGCGACCGCGGTCCAGCCGGCCCAGCGACCACGGCCTGACCGGGACCGCCCGCAACGTTCCTGGTTCACCCCAGGGCGGGCACAAAGAAGAGGCGCCGTTGCGAATTCCACGGGGGAAGAACTCGCAACGGCGTCATCAACGACAATAATCGATGGAGTGTCAATCGTCCATATCGGCGGTCGACATTGCCTCAACAGTCACCGGAATCCGGCGCTGAGGGGCCGATCGTGCAACCCGCACCAGGTTGTCCACAGGCCCGGCAAGACCCCCCACGTCCCGCGTCCGAGAGCACTACCGTGACCCCATGAGCAGCAACGACACCCCCTGGGAACCACCCCTGGCCGGCACCGAGACGGAGCACCTCGTCGGCGCGCTCGACCGGTTGCGCACCACCTTCCGCTGGAAGGCCGACGGCCTGGATTCCGACGGCCTCCGGACCCGCGTCGGCGCCTCGTCCCTGACGTTGGGTGGCCTGCTCAAACACCTGGCGCTCGTGGAGGACTACACCTTCACCGCCAAGCTCCGCGACGAACCGCCCGGTGCACCGTGGGATCCGACCGCCTGGGACGACGACCCCGACTGGGAGTTCACCTCCGCCGCCGAGAACACCCCCGACGAGCTGTACGACCTCTGGGACGGCGCAGTGGAGCGGTCCCACGCCCGGCTCACGGCTGCCCTGGCGGCGGGAGGACTCGACCAGCACGTGTACGTGTCCGGATCCGCCGGCCGGCACGCCAGCCTGCGCCGCCTCATCTGCGACCTGATCGAGGAGTACGGGCGCCACACCGGCCAGGCGGACCTGCTGCGTGAGGCGGTGGACGGCCTGGTCGGCGAGGACCCTCCGGCAGGCTGGCGTCCGCTTGCCAACCGTCTCCCGTGGGCACCCGACGCCTCACACGGTGCATCCGTGAACAGCTGAGCCCGAGGCCGGGAGGCCGATCGAAGCTGCCAAGGGGGCGTGGTGGCCGGTCGACCATGCCGAGCAGTTGACCGTCGCTCTCGGACGTCTCGCGGCCGGGTCCGCGACTTGTCCCCGGCGCGGTCCCCCTGGCAAGCTGATAAAGCGGAGCAGTGTTCCGCTGAAAGGAGAGCGCCATGGGCGGCACGAAACGGGCCGACGCCCGGCGCAACGAGGAGGCGCTGCTGGATGCGGCCGCCGAGGCCTTCGTCGCATCGGGCGTGGACGTACCCGTGCGCGACATCGCCACCAGGGCCGGTGTCGGCGTCGGCACGATCTACCGCCACTTCCCGACGCGCGCCGACCTGATCGTCGCCGTCTATCGGCACCAGGTCGAGGCGTGCGCCGAGGCCGGCCCGGCGCTGCTGGAAGCCGGCGACAGCCCGCACGCCGCCCTGGCCCGGTGGATCGATCTATTCGTCGACTTCCTGGTCACCAAGCACGGCCTCGCCGAGGCGCTGCAGTCCGACGACGCCGCCTTCAAGACCCTGCACGCCTACTTCCTGGACCGCCTCGTGCCTGTCTGCACCGAGCTGCTGGAAGCGGCCGTCACGGCGGGCGAGATCCAGCCGGGCATGGAGGCGTACCAACTGCTGCGCGGCGTCGGCAACCTCTGTATCGGCGCGGAGAACAACCCCCGCTACGACGCCCGTCGGATGGTGGAACTCCTCGTCGCGGGCCTTCGGGTCCGTCAGAGGGCGTAGGACGACCGGAACAGCCGGTCGGGGTCGACCACCGCGCGTACCCGGCGCAGGCGGTCGAGGTGGGGGCCGTGATACCTGGGCAGGTGCGCGGCACCGGGTTCCAGATAGTTGACGTAGCGGCCCGCGGACCAACGGGCCACCGCGCGGTGGCCGTCGTCGATCCAGGCGTACGCGTCGCGTACCGTGGCGGCATCGCGGGCATCCGGCTTGACCAGCCACTGCAGCATCGTGTGTGCGCCCCGCCAGGGGAACGCGGTGGCACCTTCCGGCACCCGCGCGACCGCCCCGGTCATCCGCTTGAACTTGGCCACCCCGGGGCGGCGAGCCCGGGCCCGGCGCTCCACCGCGGCCAGCAGCGCGGCGACCGCGGAGGCGGGCAGCGCCTGCCGGAACATGTCGCTGCCGGCCAGCTCCGTCGACCGGTCCCCGCAGTCGCCGGACTCGTCGCAGCCGGCCCGGTCGTGCACCACATCCAGGTAGGCGCGGCGATCCACGGTGGAGGACGTGGGCTCCCGGCGGATCGCCCGGACGATCGCGGCGACCTCGCCGTCGGCGTCACCGTCCAGCACGAAACCAGAGATGCGGACGGTACGGCGGCCCCGCCCGTCCGCGGCGAATTGGCAGGCCGACCACGTCTCGTCCGGCGCGGAGGCCAGCCGCGCCTGCCACCCGGCGGCGACCGCCGCGGCGTCTCCCCACGGGTACGTCAGCACGAACGAGCCGACGGTGCCCGCCGGGTGGGTACGCATCCGCCACCGGGTCACCACCCCGAACTGCCCGCCGCCACCGCCGCGCAACGCCCAGAACAGCGCCGGCTCCCGAGCCGCGTCCACGGTGCGGTACCGACCGTCCGCGGTGACCACGTCGGCCGAGAGCACGGTGTCGCAGGTCAGCCCGTACGCGGAAGCACCCATGCCGATGCCACCACCGAGCGTGATCCCGCCGATCCCGACCGTGCCGCACGACCCGGCCGGGACGGAGACCCGATGCGGGCCGAGCGCGTCGTAGACGTCGATGAGCCGCGCGCCGCCGCCGATCGCCGCGGTCCGGCTGGCCGCGTCGTAGCCGACCGCCGACATCCGGCGCAGGTCCAGAACGAGGCTGTTGCCGCTGGTGGAGGCGCCGACGTACGAATGCCCGCCGCCGCGCGCGACCACCGGCACGCCGAACCGGCGGGCGAAGGCGAGCACCTCGACGACGTCGTCCGGGCCGGTGCACCGGGCGATCGCCGGCGGCCGGATCGTGTCGAAGCGGGGGTCGAAGAGCCGGCGGGCGGGGTCGTAGCCGGCGCTGCCGGGGCGTTCCAGCGAGCCGTCGAGGCCGGCCGCGAGCGTGTTCCAGTCCTGAGTGGTCGGCCCCCTCCTAGGGCCGGCGAGCGGGAGCGCCGCGCCGGTCAGTCCGGCGGCACTCAACAGAACGCGACGCGAGATCCCCATGCCGCAATGTTCGCATAATGGACATCAGGTACGCAGTAGGTGGGCGGTCAGCTCGGTGCGGTTGGCCAGCCCGAGCTTGGCCAGGATGTGGCGCAGGTGGCTCTCCACTGTCCGTTCGCTGAGCACCAGCCGCTCGGCGATCTGCCGGTTGGAAAGGGCCTCCGCAACCAGCGCGGCCACCTCGCGTTCGCGGCTCGTGAGCGGGTCCGCCGTCGACGCTCGCGCTGCGGCGCCAGGCAGATGCAAGCGGTGAGCGTCGCGGACGGCCTGGGCCGCCAGCGACGTGTCGCCGGTGAGCGTCGCGAGGTCGGCGCGGGCGTGGACCAGCCACGGTCCGGCGTCGAGCCTGGTGTTGAGCTCGATCGCCTCGGTGAGCAGCGCCGCGGCCTCGTCCACGCGGCCGAGGAGGGCGGTGAGGCGGCCGGCCTGTCGCGCCGGCGCGCCTCCGCAGAAGGTGTCCGCGTTGCCCGGCAGGCCGCCGAAGTTGCGCCAGGGGAGCCAGTGCGGCAACGCCCACTCGGCGGCTTCGGTGTCGTCGAAGGCCAGGGCCAGCTCGGTGAGGTGCTGGAGGAGACCCAGCCGGCGGATTCCCGTCGGCAGCTCCCGAAGCAGGTGCCGTTGCCGTTCGTAGTGGAACCGCGCGGCGGCTCGGTCGCCGGCGACGAGGCGGTGCACGGCCGCGACGGCGTCGGTGAGCGGAAGCCGGGGCGCCTGCTCGAGTCGTTGCTGCCAGCCGGGTCGCAGCTCGCCCGGATCTCCCCGCACCAGACCGACGAGGGCGGCGAAGACGTCCGTGAGCGTCGCGGCAAGCCGGTCACCGGTACGCTCGGCCGCCCGGTGCGCCTCGGCAGAGTCGGCGCGCGCCTGATCCCAGCGGCCGGCGAGGGCGTGCCGTGCCGCGGACGTCCGCAGCGCATACCAGTCGGCGACGGGAACCCGGGCCGCGCCCGCCAGCTCCCGCAACCGGGCGATCCCCTTGTCCACGCCGCGCAGGTCCACGAGTTGATACAGGGCGTCCACTCGCCACAGTTCGCCTCGCACGGCCGACATGAGTTGCCCCGTACCCAAGCCGTTGTCGACAGCGATCTCCGCGAGCCGCAGCCGTTCGACGGGCTCGTCCAGGATCCACATCCGTGCCCGGATGGCGTCGGTCAGCGTGTCGGGGTCGCCGTCCGCCTCGGCGGCGCGCAGCGCCTCCACGCTTTCCGCCGGCTCGACCCGGTCCGCGTCGGCGTGCAGCGCGGCGCGCCGGGCCAGGAGCCGGGGCCGGAGCGGCGGTGCGGCCACCGCGAGGGCGCGATCGCACAACAGGGCGGCCCGCACCGCGATGTCCTCGTCGCCGGCGCCGCGGACCACGAGCGCGGCACGGCTGAGCAGGTCGGCGCGGTCCAGCTCGCTGGCCAGCTCCGCGGCGGCGAGGCAGTGTTCCGAAGCGCGCCGCGGCCGCCCCGCGGCGATTTCCACACCGGCAAGCTCGATGAGTACGGCACAACGCTCGGCCGGCGCCTGCTCGAGCTGCCACAGCGCGCGCTCGAACAAGCGCCCGGCTTCCGCGTACTCGCGCTCGGCGACGGCCTGCCGAGCGGCGGCCAGCACCATGGGAACGCCCACGTCGGCGCCGAGCGGCGCCAGCCGCACCTCGTAGGCGTTCCGCGACCGGACGACCTCATCGACGGCACGGGCGAAGGCTGAGGGATGCCGCAAACCGCTTTGACGGTACGTGACGACGAGCAGTAACCGCCCGTCCGCCGCCTCCCGCGCGAAGTGGCCCAGCAACGCGAGCGATTCCTCGTCGGCGTGGTGCAGATCCTCGATCACGGCAACCCGCTGATCGTGCGTGGCGCCGATCAGGCGGTCGGTGACCGCCGCCCGCCACATGACGCCCGATCCGCTGTCGACGCGGTGCCCGAGCCGGGCCAGGAGTCGCAGCCACGGCCATGCGGGCGGAGGGTCGTCATCCGGCAGACAATGCACCCATATCGCGCCGGGGACGTCGCGGAACGCCTCCCGTACCAGCGACGACTTGCCGACGCCGGCGGCCCCGGCGACGAGCGCGACGCCGGGACCGGCCTCGCGCAACGCGGCCAGCTCCGCTGAACGTCCGACGAACACGCTGTGCAGTCTGCCAAATGCCGTACTCGAATCAGTACTGGCGCGCATGCGCCACCCGTGGTGCGGAGCCGATGCTCATCACCATGGAACTGCACGAGTACGTCCACCTGGACGGCGTAGGACTGGCCGAACTGATCCGCACCGGCGAAGTGACCGCGCACGAGGTGGAGACCGTGGCGCGCGAGGCTCTCGCCATCGCCGACGAACGCCTCAACGGCCTCACCCGCCCACCGTTCACCAGGGCGCTGGCCGCCTCCGCCGACGGGGTGTTCGCCGGGGTCCCCTTCCTGCTCAAGGACGTACCGATCGCCGCGGGCGTGCCCTTCACGCTGGGCAGCCGCGCGGTGCCCGACATCGTCGCCGCCCGCGACAGCGAGCTGATGACCCGCTTCCGCAGAGCCGGGCTCGCCACGCTGGGCACCACCACGATGTGCGAGCTCGGCCTGAGTTTCGCCACCGAATCGGCAAGGTACGGCCCGACTCGCAACCCGTACGACCCCAGCCGCGGAGTCGGCGGCTCGAGCGGTGGCGCGGCCGCCCTCGTCGCGGCGGGCGCGGTGCCGCTCGCCCACGCCAACGACGCCGCCGGCTCGATCCGCGTACCGGCGTCGTGCTGCGGGCTGGTCGGCCTCAAGCCCAGCCGCGGCCGGGTGCCGTGCGGCCCGGACACGGGGGAAGCCGCCTTCGGCCTGCTGTACGAGTTCGCCGTCACCCGCACGGTCCGCGACGCGGCGCACCTGCTCGACGCCGTGCACGGCCCCGCTCTGGGCGACAAATACCTCGTGGCGCCGCCGCTGCGCCCGTACGCCGCGGAGATCAACGCCCCGCAACCACGCCTGCGGATCGCCCTCACGACCGACGCATGGTCCGGAGCGCCGGTCGACCCGGAGGTCGCGGAAGCCACGGTCCGCACGGGGCGGCTGTTGGAGCGGCTGGGCCACACGGTGGAGCAGGCGGCTCCCTCGGTGAACTGGGAAGACGTACTCACCGGCATGCGCGGTGGGGTAGTGGCCAACGTGGCCCCCTTGCTCTTCGCGCCCCGCCGGCCACCGCCGGACGCTCTGGAGGCGGTATCCCGCGCGGCGATGGCAGAGGTACGCGCGTCCACCGCGCTCGACCTGCTTCGGACCTTCGACGCGCACAACCGGGTAAGCCGCGCGGCCGGAGCCTTCTTCGGGGAGTACGACGTACTGGTCACGCCGACCATCGCTCAGCTTCCCGCACCGCACGGCACCCTCGATTACGACAACCCGGCGTACACCGTCGACTCCTGGCTGCGGCGGCTCTTCGAGTACGGGCCGTTCACCGCGCTCTTCAACATCAGCGGGCAGCCTGCCGTCAGTCTTCCGCTCGGGCGCAGCGGATCGGGCCTGCCTATCGGTGTGCAACTCGTCGCCGGCTCCGGCCGGGAGGACCTGCTGCTCCGCATCGCTGGGGCGCTCGAGCCCGACTTCGCCACCGAGCCTCGCACGGCGGTCGACCGGGATGAGCACGTCCACGGAGGCGGCTACTGATCGTCCGCGCTGCTGGCGTCAGGAGGTGCAGCTGTCTGTCTGGCCCAGCGTTGCTCATGGTCGTCCGCGTCTGGAGGCGCACCCTGACTCCGCCGTGCTCACCGCCGGTCGTCGCCCGAGGTCGACGCCGGCCAAGAGGCCTGCGAGATCAAGCCGATGACGCATCCCAGTACGCCATGGCCAGGCCGAAAGCCCGGAAGTCCCCGGTCGTCGTGCCCGACATCTTGTTCATGGCGTAGGCGATGGTGGTGCGCGCATCCATGTCGACGATGGCCAGCGAGCCTCCGAAGCCGCCCCAGTACAGCGTGTTCGGGTTCGGCAGGAAACCCGAGTTCAAGGCGAAGCCCAGGCCGAACCGGATCGGCACACCCAGGATCAGATCGGTGCCTTCCACCTGTTGTTCCAGGGCCCGCCGGCACCCTGCCTCGGACAGGAAACGCCGTCCCTTGACCGTTCCGCCGTTCGCCAGGATGGCGTGAATCTCGGCCACGGCGCGCGCGTTGCCGATCCCGCCGACCGCGGGGATCTCGGCGCCGCGCCATGCTCGGGTCCGGGTGACCTGGACATCCAGCTCCGGATTGGAGGCCACATTCACCTGCAGCTCAGTGCTGCCATCACCGCCTATCGGAGCCGGGCCGGCAGGCGCGATCAGTTCGGCGACACGGGCATCCTGGGAGGCCGGCAGGCCGATGTGGAAGTCCGCGCCCAACGGCGCGGCGATCTCATCACGGAATACCGTTCCCAGCGATCGGCCGGTGATCCGTCGCACCACCTCACCAACCAGGTAGCCCTGAGTCATGGCGTGATAGCCCGACATCGTCCCGGGTGTCCAGAACGGTTCCTGGGCGGCCAACAGTGCGGTCGCCTTCTCCCAGTCGTACAGGTCCTCCCTTGTTATCGGCTCCCGCCAGCCGCACAGCCCAGCCGAGTGACTCATCAGCTGCGCGACCGTGACATCCGCCTTACCCCCGGCCGCGAACTCAGGCCAGTAGCGCGCCACCGGCGCCTCAAAGACGAGTTCTCCGCGGTCCGCGAGCAACAGCGCCGTCAGCGCGGTCATGGTCTTGGTGGTGGAGTAGACCCCGACGATCGTGTCTTCGCGCCAAGGTCGCGTACGGTCCTCGTCGGCGAATCCGCCCCAAAGGTCGACGACCGTCTCGCCGTCCACGGTCACGCAGAACGATGCGCCCACGTCCTCGCCGGTTGCCACATTCTCATCGAACGCGGCCCGTACTCCCGAAAATCGTTCCACCATCCGGCGATGATGGCGGACGACACATCGACCGTCGATCCCTTTACGGGCGCACCCGGCGAATGCCGCCGGCCACAGCGTCAAGCCGCGCCGGTGGCGGCTGGCATGGGACTGCAGCAGGGCGGTGGTGACCGGGCCCGATAGATTCGTGTCTCAGCACCGCAAGCACGGGGGAGGAATGCTGTCATGAGAGTCCGTTCGGAGGTATTCGCCGCGGTCCTGGCGATCGTCGTCGCCGGCACGGCGGCCTGTGGCAGTTCTGATTCCGCCGCGGATGAGTCGAAGCCCGCCGGACCTCGAAAGGCGGACGGTGTGGACATGTGCGGCCTCCTGCCGGGTGACCGGATGGCCAAGCTGCTGGGAGTCGCGACGCTCGAGGCGAATCCCGGCCAGAAGCCGGACCAGTGCGGCTGGACCGCCCCGGTGAACGGCGGCGCCGACGGTCAGCTGCTGGTGAGCTCGGCTCCGTGGGGCTCGGGGACTCGTTGACGGTCGGTGGCCTCCGCGCCCGCAAGCAATACACGAGCTCCGAGCACAGCTGCGCTATCGGCATCACCACCACTGGCGCCACAGATCCGGCCGAGGGGGACCTCCTCACCGAGCCGGGCGTACGGGTGTGGTTCCTCAGTACTCCCGGCCTGACGGAGCAACAAACCTGCGACGCGGCGAGCCGCTTGGCCAATGCCCTGGTACACGCGCTCCCGAAGGCCTGAAGCCGTACGCCACTGAGTCAGGGTGTCGTTGAAGGTGTCGAGTTCCCGCTCCACGTGCCGTCGACTCCTGGCTGCGGCTTCAAGCGGCCGGGGATCCGTTGTCGGTGGGTCGTAAGCCCGCGCGGATGGCTGGGCCGGCGGCGATGTGGAACGCGCGGTCGATCGACTCGGCCGACCCGTTCAGGCCGTTCTCGACCCAGGTGCGAATGGCGGTGACCAGCATGCCCGCGATCATCGCGGCGAGCAGTGCCGGCGGGACCGCTGTGGTGGCACCGCTCGGTACGCGGGCGGCGAGACGGTCGGTGAACAGAACGGTGAGCTGGTCCTGAAGCGCGGTGATGAAGATGCCGAGGCTCGGGCCGCGGGCCATTGTCTGATAAAGCTCGCCCTGGGCGCCGATGTGGTGGAACAGAGCCTGGGTGGGATACAACAGCCGGCCAGGGGCGGCGGTGTCGATGGCGGTGTCGAGGTGGTCGAGCATCCGGTGCACACCGTCGACAAGCAGGTCGTCTTTGTGGGTGAAGTGCGCGTAGAAGGTCGAGCGGCCGACGTCGGCCCGGTCGGTGATCTCCTGCACGGTGATGTGGTCATAGGGCTTGGCGCGGATCAGCTCGACCATGGCCTGCATGAGGAGTTGACGCGTGCGTCGTGACCGGCGGTCGTTCTTGGCCTGCCGCATGCACCCCTCCGTTCCTGAACAGTTCGGCGCTGGTGTCTCGTAGCGGACGTACCGGCGGATCTGTGGGTTGACCTGCACCCCGACGGCCAGACGATACTCCTGTAGTAGACACATGTCTTGTATCAGACGACAGGAGATCTCAGATGGACGGTCGAAGTGCGCGGCTGCAGCGGGAACTGCGGCGGGCGGGCGGCATCTCGCTGCTCGTTGCCCCGCTCGGCCTGATCACGGGGTGGGCGATCGCGTACACCAGCGTCAGCGACTTCTTCAGCTTCGCGTTCGAATCCCCGTATCTCAGCTCCGGGAAGTCCGATTCCGCTGAGCGGTTCTTGTCCATCATCAGCGGTCCCGACGGTGGATTCAGGCTGGTGCTGCTGCCACACTATTTCGTGTACGCCGCCATGCCGATCTTCATCGCTGCAGCGATGTACTTGGCCTTTGTCCTGTTCAGACGCGCACCTTGGCATGCGCTCGCTGGAGTCGTCCTGACCAGCATCGGCGCGGTGTTTTTCGTCGGCGTTCTCGGCGCCTGGCTGTCCTTCCCCGCCATCGCGAACGTGCCGGCCGATCAGGCCACGAACCTCCAGCCGGTGGTGCAGGCGCTGACCACGCCGCAGGGCGCCCTGCTGGTTTCGACGATGCTGTCCGTACTGGTGTTCCTCGGCATGGCTGTCTTCGGTTTCGGCCTGTACAAGAGCAGGATCGTGCCACGATGGTCGGCCGCTCTCGTGGCGGCAGGCAACCTGCTCATCCTCGCGTTCGCCGGAACGGAGAACTGGATGACGATCGGCGCCGTTCTCATGCTTGTCGGCTTGCTCCCGCTCAGCCTCAACGCGATATCCGGGCCGAGGACCGCGATGTGAATGGGAGCTGCAGGTGCCGATGCAGCCAGCTCTCGATGTCGTTCATCGCGGCTCTCGCCATGGACGTCGCATGGCCGGTAAACCCGTGAGGTGAGGCGGGGTAGATGCGGAGGTCGACGTCCACGCCGGCCGCCGAGAGTCGTACGGCCATCGCCAGGTTGTCCTCAAGCAGGATGTCCTCGGCCCCGACGACGATGAGGGCCGGTGGTAGACCCGTGAGGTCGGCGTAGATCGGCGAGAGGTCCGGGTGGGTGCGGTCCTCGACGGATCCGGCGTAGGCGTCGAGGAAGTACTCGTCGGCGATCAGACGCCCGGCCGGAGTCTGCGCGCTGAGGTCGTAGGTTCCGAACTGCAGCACGGCGGAGCCGTACGCCGGGATCCCCCGAGCACGCAGCCGAAGCAGCGTGGTCATCGCCAGGGTCGCGCCGGCCGAAAAGCCCCCGATGGAGAGCTGCGTCGTGCCGAAGCGGTGTCCGGCGTGGTCGGCGAGCCAGAGCGCCGCGGTCTCGCAGTCATCGGGTGCGGCGGGCCAGGGGTGTTCGGGAGCCAGGCGGTAGTCCACGCTGACGACCGCGAGACCGAGAGCATCGGCGAGGTTGCGGTTGCGGACGTCGCTCCTTGCGGCCGAACCCGAGTAGAACCCCCCACCGTGGATCTCGAGGAAGACGCCGGTCACCTCGCCGCTCGCCGGCAGATGAATGCGCACCGGGACGCTGCGGCCGGCGGTGCGAACGACCTCGACGACAGCGGGCGGGTCCGACGGGGCGGGGGCGGGAGCATTGACCCGGATCGCCCGCAGCTCCTCAAGGTCGCTCGGACCTCGACCCGCCACCCGCCGGGCGTAGAAGGCGCGCGATTCCGCGACGAGCCCTGCGAGGCGGGGATCGATGAGATGGACCAGCCCGAACTCCACGATGACCCCCACAAAGATCAAGGCCGTATAACCCCGAGGCTATACGGCCTGATCAACCATGGTGCGCCGCGTAGGACTTGAACCTACAACCCGCGGATTAAGAGTCCACTGCAAGCCGTGCTGCCTGGTACGTTGCTGTGCCGTTCTATGTCGGAATCGGCTACTTCGGGGGCGTGTGCGGCCTGGGATCCTGCCGGCCAATGTCGGACAGGGTTGGCTCACGCCATAACCGTCGATCACGCATGGATCACGTCGTCGGGTGGCGCGGGATCACCACCAACACGCCATCACCCGGGTGGCGCAACGTGCGGTCGGCGGCCCGTGTGGGTGACGCATCGGACGGTCGATCACGCATCGATCACGCCAGGGTCGAACGTACGCTCGTCCGGCGCTGTAAGCAGACACGTGATCGGTGAACGTTGCACAACCTGTTGTCAGCGCATTCATCTGCCGAGATGAGTGCGTGGCAATCACCGGCACTATCACTCGCGAGCGTGAATGTGTGATGGCGTGGTTAGTCCGCGGACTGCTCTACTTCAACGACTCCAGAGATGCCGACACTGAGCCCAAGATCTCGTAGCCTGCATCAATGGAGGAAGCTGAGGTCATCCTGCGGCTAGCCGGCGACGAAGCGCTGGTGTTGTTCGAGTGGCTCTACCGGACCGACGAGGAGACCGGTGGTTTCGGCAGCCTGGTTGAGGACCAGTCTGAGCAACGGGCGCTGTGGAACCTCATTTGCCTGCTCGAACGAGAGTTGATCATCTGGGCTGACTCTCGTCAGGGCCGATGAGGCGAACATGTTCCGGTAGGCCAAGCTTCGCGAACACCCGGCGCAACAGCATGTATGCGTTGTCGTTTGTTGCCACCTGGAACCATCTGTCGCCAACGCGTGTGTGAGCAAGCTGCGAGCGCTACGCGCCACCCAACCAGCGCCGTGGCTACACCACCAAGGCTCGGGGAGCCGCACGTCATCGGTTCTCCGGACGTCGAGGTCCAGCCATCACGCAGACACTTGCCCTGTCCGCCTAGCATGCCGAGCGGTCGATCTTCATGATCGACTCTCTTGGACAAGGAAGCGGGGCCTCGTGCATCAATCTGCATACCTGAAAGCCGTCGGCGGATGGCGCCAAGCGGCGGCGCTTGGGCTGACCACAGTCCTCACGCTGACTTTTGCTCAAGCGGCGACCCCGTCGTTCGCGGCGGAACCGACCTGGTCGATGGTCCGCCAGCCGGGCGATGACGTCCGCTTCGTGCGCGCTGACGACCCGTCCCGCGAGAGCAACGCGTTCACCATCTCCGGAACTCTGCAGGGCGGTGACGAGCACGGCGACAACGTCAAGACGCTCGCCCGCAAGAGGTTCGCGGTCAGCCTCGACCCCAGCAACGCCATGCTCCTTGCCACCGAAGGCAGTGACGACAGCGTCGCCACGATTCTCGACCTCGGAGCGACCGAGACCGACGGCGCGGGCAAGTTCACCGTTCAGATTCCCGCGCTGCGCGACATCGACAATTACGTGGAGGAGGACGGCTCTGTCGGCCTGCTTTTCCAAGGCTTGGACGACGGCTTCGAGCTGATGTGGCGGACTCCCGTGCACCTTCCGCACGGT
This sequence comes from Actinoplanes sp. NPDC051475, assembly GCF_040689425.1. Taxonomy (NCBI): domain Bacteria; kingdom Bacillati; phylum Actinomycetota; class Actinomycetes; order Micromonosporales; family Micromonosporaceae; genus Actinoplanes; species Actinoplanes sp. NPDC051475. The sequence goes on along the minus strand of NZ_JBFAZZ010000004.1, from coordinate 11,714 downwards.
GGCGAGAAGCAGGCGACTGCTGCCGTCCCCGACGAGAAGGTCTACAAGAAGTCCCTGGGTACCAAGACGACGGTCCTTCCGCCGGACAAGGTGACCGCGGATGGCGAGTTGGACCTGTCCGGCCCGGTGCCGGACGTTCCGTCGGTGCCGGTGGCCGTCAGCGACTTGACGCTCACGGGCCTCGTCACCTCAGGCACTGCCGACGCTGCCAGTTCAGCAACTCGTGAGTCCGTGGCTGCGGCCGACGTCGGCAGCGGAGAGAAGGCCAAGGCGTGCAGGGCGGCCATGGGTAACACTCCGTGGGACAGCTACGGCTGGACGAAGAAGGGCCCGGTCTACCGGGAGTGGGTTCCGGTGCAACGGGCCCAGACCGGTGACAAGACCAAGATGAAGTACGAGTGGTCCAACACCAAGGAGAACAGCGTCGACATCTTGGCCAAGCTGGGCTACTCGGGGAGTGGTGGGACTGCCATCTCGGCCGGTTCCTCGAAGTCGGTGAAGGTGGGTTCGGGTCTGACGTTCAACGTCGGCCACGACGTCGTCAGGGACCTTGATGCGGAGTACGACTTCGCTACGTACACGCTGCGCTGCAAGGTTTCCGGCTCGGACATCTACCGGGACTCGAAGCTGACGAAGGTGCAGATGTACCAGTTCAAGGGCTTCTCCAGGACCAACCACTACACCGGCTACTACACGTGCCCGAATCCAAGCTATAAGGGTCCGATCCCCGCGGAACTGTGGGTTTCGCGGGATTCGACGTCGGCGTTCTCCTTCACCCTGGGGGCGAACGGTAGCTACCGTGGCGTGGGCGCGGATGTGGGACTGACGTCGAAGCAGACGAACACGACTTCCCACAAGAAGACGTACATCGAGGTCAAGCCGGGCGCGGTCCTCTGTGGTCAGAACGGCAACCCAACGAGGACCGAGAAAGTCTCTGAGACTTCGTAAGCGAAGCAGGCGGGGTACCCGATCTTCACGATTGGGTACCCTGCCCTCGACATCCGATGTAGGTGGCACTCTGTGATCAGGCTTAAGCGAAGGACACCGCCCCGGCGTTGGTCCGCCTTACTTGTCGTTGCCATGTCCATCCTCTTGACTGCGGCCTGCACGTCGCAGCAGCATGACAAGACCTCAGGACCGCAGGCCCCCGGCCCTGAGATCGACGCCGACCAAGGCGGTGCCTACGGCTGGCACAAAGCGATGGCCGTCGGAACACGCTTCACCGACGGCCTGATCCACCTTGAGCTGTCCGGGTCGTCGACCTCTCCCTTGACGATCATCTCGGTCACGCCGCTGATGGATGGTGGCCCAGCCTTGCGAGTGCTCGGCTTCCGGGTCCGGGTCATCCCCGAAATGCTGCCCAAGAACAGCAAATTCGGTTGGTTCGAATTCGTCGGCGGATTCCCACCGAAAGAGTCATATGCAACCGGAGGCGTCGCTGCCGAGGGATTCCAGGTTCCAGCCACGAACGGGGACGACTCCAAGTCGGTCGAGTTTCAGATCGGCTATGAAGTCGTCGCGGCCGGGATCTCGAATCGCACCGGCGTTGAGGTCATTTACGAGTACGAGGGTGTTCGGAAGCGTGTGATCATCCCTAGCCATCTCACGATCTGCGCACCAGCCAACGCGCCTTGCCAAGCTCAGGATTAGGCAGGCCGGTGCGGCCGGGACGGGATCAAAAGCCGCATGCCGACAGCGATCTCGAAGGATGTCGGGGTCGCCGTGATCGCGCCGCCGGGGGTGGCGTCGGGCCGTCCGATTCCCGCTGCCCCCGGCTTGTTTCGCAAGGGGCCCCGCTCCGCGCGCACTGATTTGGCACCCCTCTATGTCAAGTGTTGATCATGAGGGTTGTTCTAGGCTGTGGTTCGGCGGGTCCGGGAAGTGACTTTTCCGAAGTGTCGATCATGGGGTTTGGGTCGGCCGCGCTGGATTGCAGAGTCGCCCCCAGGTGTCCTCCCGGGCCCGTCCTCAGCTGTTTGGCGTCGGTGGTCATCTGCCGGTAGACGATGTCGGACAGTCGCCGTTTCAGGCAGCGCATGGCTTCCATCGGGGTCTTGCCGGCGGCGAGTTTGCGTCGGTAGTAGGCGCGGCCTTCGGTGTCACGGCGCAGTTGAACGACGGCCATGATGTGCAGGACGCGGTTGATGCGCCGGTTGCCGGCGCGGGAGAGCCGGTGGCGGTTCTGGTCGCCGGACGAGGCGTCCAGTGGAGCGGTGCCGTTCCAGGATGCGAAGTGGGCTCGGTTGGCGAACCGGTTGATGTCACCGATGTCGCCCAGCAGGCGGGCGGCGCCGGAGGGGCCGATGCCGTTCAGCTCCTGCAGGGTGCTGCCGGTGCTGCTGACCAGCTCGGTGAGTTCGGCGTTGGCGATTTTGATCTTCTTGTCGATCACGGTGAGCTCGTGGATCAATTCAGAGGCCGGCCAGCGGCGGGTCTTGCCGACGACGTCACGCGGGCGCACGGTGTTGAGCAGCGCGCGGGCCTGCTGCGCGGACAGGAACTTCTTCGCGCCGCCGGGCACGAGTTCGAGCAGTAGGTGGTGCAGTCGGCTCACGGTTTCGGTGCGGGCGCGGCCGAGTTGGTCGCGGCGGTCGACCAGCAGCCGCAACGCCACAGTGGTGTCGTCCACGACGACCTGCCGAAGGCCGTCGGTGCGCAGGGCGACCACGGCGACGCTGCGTGCGTCGACCGGGTCGGTCTTGCGGCCCTGGCCGGTGGCGAACACCCGGGCTCGGGCGGACAGCTTCGCCGGGACGTCCAGTACGGTCTCGCCGTCGGCGACCAGGCGTTGGGCGACGTGCCGGCCGATGCCGTTACAGCCCTCGACCGCCCACACCCGGTCGTGGTGTTTACGGCCGGCGGCCAGCATGGCTTTGTAGCCGTCATGGTCGGTGCCGAAGCGGCCTTGCCCGACGGCTTGCTCTCGCTCGTTGATGATCTCGATGGTGGCGGAGCGCTTGTGCGGATCCACACCGATGACGACCCGGGCCACGCCGCTTTCCTTCCTCGATCCCGACAGGACTGTCGGCGAGGAGGGCACCGCTACTTTGAGCTGGGCAGACCCCTCTCGAGCCTCTCCGCGCCGCGGTGACCGGCAGGGCGCATGCCAAATCTGAGCCACACCAACCTGCGGTGGGCAGCCGATGTGAGAGCGGCTCCGCCGGTCACCTCGACCATGCCTGGCCGGGCGCGGTCGTGCCACCAGTCAACAAGTAGCCGATGAGCGTGCAGCTGAAGGCAGTAAGCGCAGCGTGCCGCTTGACCGATAGATGCACGTTCATGACCATGGTCGGCCTGGATGTGCCGAAATGGCTGACCCGCGCCTACTGGATTGGCTGGCGAGGCGAGTTGGGCTGGGCATTGATCGGACTAGGAACCTTGGCCCCGCGTGCGCTGTGCGGCATCCTCAGTTACGCCGGGATGCCCGTCCAGGATGCCACTCCCGACATGCTCGCCCAGTTGGGGTGTCGGTCGAGGTTCTTGCGGGCGCGGGCGCGCGGTCGTGGCGTGGCTTCTACCCGACGATCATCACTTGCCAGGTCGCGGCGCGGGCGTAGCGCTGGACGGTGTGCCGTCCCCAACCCAGGTGCCGGGCGATCTGCCGAATTCTGGCACCCTCGGCGAGCAGGTCATGAACGAGTTGGTGGTGTTTGCGGCGGCGCTGCACCATTGCCCCGCTGGGCTCCGGCACCTCAGCCGCAGCGGCCCGATCGCCGGCTGATCCCGGCCCCGGTAGCCCGCCTGCACCTCCGCGAGAGGCGCGGGCTACCGGGTCACCGCGGTGGGTGCCTACCTACAGGTGATGCTGGCCGAGTACGCGGTCGTGCCCCAGCTGCCGTTGTTCTCCTTGATCCGGACCGCGGCGCGAGCTTTCGCGCCCCTGGTGCAGCCGCCGCCGTAGTTCTCGTAGCTGCGGTCGCCCGTGTTCAGCGGCACCCTGGTGTTGGTGAAGTCCCAACGGACCGCGCCGCCCGCCACCGAAACGCCGTTCTGGTAGTCGATGAGGACCTGGGAGCCGTGGTTGTTCTGGAAGTGGACCCGGTAGGAGATCTCCGAGTCGGACGTCTCGAGGTTGCACGCCCAGGAGTACAGGCTGACCCGGGCGACCTTGTGCGTTCCACAGCCCGACTCGGCCGCCGCGGCGGGGTCGGCGAAGGCGAACACTCCAGCGGACGCGACGAGAGCTCCCGCTACGATTCCACGCGAAACTATGCCGATCATGGTCACCTCAGTGTGGTAGAGGGGCTGATACTCCCCGAACTGCTGCGGACTTTGCTGTAGCCGTTCGCCTCGAGAGCATTCGCAGGGCACCCTGACGGATCGGCTGTGGAATCCCTGAGGCGCGGGTTAACCAGGACGTTGCGTGACGCACGTACCCGCGTCACACGCCCGCGCAGGTATGCGCGCCTGACGCCCGGGCGGGCCAGAACGCCGCGCGAGGGTGTGCGAAACGTCGCTCGCGCGCTCGCCCAGGCGCCGCTCGATGTCCTCGATCTGCGCAATGCCCACTATTGACGGACCCCGCGCCGCAACGACCCCGGGAACGCTGGCACCAGATCAACGCCAAGGTGCGCGCGATGGCCCGGGGCGCTCGGCGACCGCACGCTGCTGCGGGTCGCCGACCCGTTCGTCGTCGCGGGCGACCCGGCCGCGGCGATCCTCGGCGACGTCCAACGCCATCGCCGAGTTGTTCGCGGCTGTCCGGGACCCGGGTGCGTGGCCCTAATTGGCACTGGACAAGGCCTCAGAACGTCCGGCCGTGCCGAAGGCTCCCGCCACAAAGCGCTGCGCCGGAGGCAGCCGCTGCACCTGCGCATTCCAGACGGCGACGATGGCATCCCTCGCCGGAAACAAGTCGTGGAGGAACCGGGACGCCGGTGACTCCGGATCGGCCAGTTCCGTAGTCAGGGTCATGCTCCTCCAACCGCCATGGAACATCATCCATAGCAGCCCGTCGACGTCGGCGGACGTTAAGTCCGCGGGCGACGAGCCATCACCGGATGGCCGGCAACGCCGTCACCTGCGGCAACGTCGACCAGCCGAGCGCTCGGTCTCGCCACTCGGGCTCACTGCATGCCCGAAAGCGAGGTCACGACTCGACACAAGGCGACACTATCCAGTCAGGGTCGTCACGATCTGATCGAGCCAGCGGACATAGAGTCCACTGCAAGCCGTGCTGCCTAGTACGTTGCTGTGCCGTTTTGTATCGGAATCGGCTGCTTCGGGGGCGTGCGCGACCCGGGATCCTGCCGGCCAATGTCGGACAGGGTTGACCCACGCCAGGGCCGTCGATCACGCACGGATCACGTAGTCGGGTGGCGCGGGATCACTAACAACACACCATCACCTGGGTGGCGCAACGTGCGGTGGGCGGCCCGTGTGGGTGACGCATCGGACGGTCGATCACGCATCGATCACGCTAGGGACCGAACGGATGCTCGTCCGGCGTCGTAGGCGGACGCGCGATCGGTGAACGTTGCACAACCTGTTGTCAGCGCATTCATCTGCCGAGTTGAGTGCACGCCGGGACCCGGGCCAAATCGGCGGCAGCTTGAGAGGATGGTTCGGTGTGCACTGGAGACTCGCCGCCGGACTTATCTCCTGCTACACGGTCAACGCGGCAAGACTGCCCGTCGCTGTGCTTTGTCTGCGGCTACGACTACCGGTCCGAGTCGTCCGAAGATTTTCCCTGGGGCCCAGACGGTACCGTGCCAAGCTTCAACATATGTGATTGCTGCGGCGTTGAGTTCGGCTACGAGGACAGCACGCTCTCCGCCTGTCGTCAGACTCGACAGCGGTGGCTCGAAGCGGGGGCCATGTGGGCCGACGTATCGCGGCGTCCGAAGAAATGGAGCGCGCTCGTAGGTCTGGAGAACTTGCCCGACCGCGTGCGCTGAGCCGACCGCACAACTTCGACGCCACCCATGCGCCAGCCGTTCGCCGTCGGTTACGGGCGCCGAACGGCGGTCTACGCTTCCAGCATTCTGAATTGCCGATGTGAATGCACTTGTTAATGCACATTATCCGGAGGTGTGACTGGCGCTCTCTGTTGCGGCGAGCGGCGTCGACGGGTTACCTGCGGAAAGCCATCAGGCACCAGGTGGCATAGGCGAGGGTGACGTCGCCGTCGACCGCGGCGGCGACCGTCGACAGAATCTCGGCGAGCTTGTTTGGTGGCATGCTCGCGAGGCCGCCGGAAGTCGGGATGAGTTCGAGCAGTTCGTCGCGGGTGTAGGTGCGCTGCGAGTCGTAACGGCGGATCTCGGGTTCGGCGAAGCGGTCGGACGCGCGGACTCCCTCGGCTGCGCGGTCGTAGAGGGCGCGATAGCCGTCGAGGATGGAGCCGGACGGTTGGCGGTAGGGCAGGTCGGCCGCCGCCCGCCGCAGCCCCTCAGCGAGCGCTGCGGCAATCGACTGCGGCAGTTCGTAGACGTGGCCGAACGGTGCGAGGACGCCGCCCGGGCGCAGTACCTCGGCTGCCTTGGCCGCTCCGGCGACAGGGTCCACCCAGTGCCAGGCCGTGCCGGAGACGATCGCGTCGAAGGTGCGGCCGGCCGGCTCCCACGTCTCGAACGTCGCAACCTCGACGTCGATGCCGGTTGCGCGGGCGAATTCGGCCATCCGGGGGTCGGGGTCGACGCCGAGGACCGTGCACCCGGCAGCGCGGAACTGGCGGGCTTCGATCCCGGTCCCGCAACCGGCATCGAGGAACGCGGGTCCGGGCGCGGCGGCGACGATGTGCTCGATCAGCGCGTCCGGATACGGCGACCGATTGCGGTCGTAGCGCCCTGGATCGCTTCCGAACGACTCTGCGACGCGGCGTGCTTCGTGAGGTTGGGGCGGTAGAGTGACCATGTGCCCACTCTAATGGGCGATTGCCCACGAGAAAAGCTGGAGCATCCGATGCCGACCGGCGTAGCTCTGCGCGATCCGCGCAAGCAACTGTTCGACGCGGCCGCGAGGGTGCTCACCCGCGGCGGCGTGACGGCGCTGACCAGCCGCGCGGTCACCGACGAGGCCGAAGTTGCCAAGGGCGTGCTGCATCGGCATTTCGCCGACTTCGACGCGTTCCTGGTCGATCTGGTGCTTGACCGCATCGCGCGGGTCGAGGCGCAAGGTGCCGTGCTCCGCGATGCGGCCGGGACAGGGACCGTTGTCGGCAACCTCACCGGCGCGGTGTTCGAGCTCTTCGAGCCGGTCATGTCCGCGATCGTCGTGCTCACCATCGCCCGCGACGAGCTGCGCAACCGCCTGCGCGCGGCTGGCACCGCCCGGTTCCCCCTAGTGGGCGAGGCGGTCGCCGCGGTGGCCGGCTATCTAGCAGCCGAGCGCGACCGTGGCCGGATCGCCGCCGACGCGGACGTGCAGGTGCTAGCGCCGACCCTGATCGGCGCCGTGCAGCTGCTGTTCACCGAGCACCGCGGAGAGCCGCCAGTCGAAGATGTGCACAATGTCGTGGCGAGCGTCCTGCGCTGACGCAGTATGCCGGAGCGGACATCGGCTCACTCTATGCCGCGGGTCGCGCGCTACGGCCTACAACTACCGCCCCAGTGTCAGCGCACGCTCGTGCAGGCAGGAGTCTCCCGGATCGCCCGACACTTAAGTCTTCATGCACCGCTACGGTGCCCAGCGTGACGCTTGCCGACAACTTGACTGAGTGGACCGACTGGGACGGGGCGCAGTATTCGCTAGGTCAAGCACTGGGCCTGTTCGAGGGCAAGTCGTTCATCGAGGTCAAGCACGTCTTCTGGACCGACAGCACGTTGGGCACTGAGTTGCATGAGTTGCTGCTGGCGCTCATCCGGGCAGACGTTCTCGACCGGAGGGAAGAGCCGGATGAGCAGTTCCAGTGGCGTGGTTGCCGATAACGGCGGCCGCGCTCATCTGGCGCCGAGCACGCGCGGCGGCGTGCAGCAGCCGTCACGACCCTGGGCAACAAGCCCGCCCGTGGCGGTGCGCGCGGACACCGACCTATGCAGTAGCGGTTTCCTCAGGGGATGAGAGGTTCTGGCCGAGGACTGGCATGTCGTCTACGTGCGTGCCGGGCTGCCAGGGCCAGCGGTGGTACCGGTCTGGCCACACGATCTGCAGGGCCTCAACGGCAGTGCCCGTGCCGGCATAGAACCGGGTAGCAACCGGCAGGTAGCGGTCCGGCTCGGTCACCGCCACGAACGTGACCGGGTGTCCCTCCAGGACGTCGTCGGCGTACTGCCCTGCGACACACGTCCGTCGACCCTCGATCACCTCTTCGGCAACGGTGTGGAGGACGGGCCGCGAGATGTCGGGCGGCAATCCGAACAAGATCAGCTCAGGGTGCCGGTGATCGGTCAGGCCGATCGTGTACCAGCAGGTCTCCAGCAACGCCGGCTGCGGAACGAACGCCAGGTACACGCCGTCACGCTCGATGGCCTCGCCGATCTGGCCAAGTCCAGTGTCCGGTTGTCCCGCCGTCATCGGTCTTTCCTTCCGCCCGGTCACTGCGGGCCGCGCATCGTCGTCGTCGAGGTGGCGCGCCCGTTATCCCACGGTGCATACCCGAAGACGAAGACCCGACACCTGACTGCCCGCCCGTCGCGGTCCCGACGCACGCAGCCGCCACCATCGGCGTGCGCCATCCTGAACTGCCGACTTGAGTGCGCTCGCCGCGAACCTCACGCAGCCAATTCCGAGCTTTGCGCGTATTGGTGACGCAGGTGACCGACCGACTTTGCCGAAGCACTTCATGGGCACGGCCACGTAGCAGCAAAGCTGAACCTTTCTTCGTGATCTAACAGCAAGACCGCGCCGTCGGGAAACAAGACGACCACGTCATCCGAAGATGGATACCAAAAGTCGTCGAAGTATCGAACGAAGACAGAGAAGGGGATTTCGACACCGAGACCATCCCTCGCCCAGTCCACGCACGCCAGACACTCAGGGTCAACAGGTAGCGAAGAGAGCCAGAAACGAATTTCGTCGTCCGTCAGGCGAGTGACCTGCAGCTTCGATGACGCGTTTCGTCGGAGATCATCTGCCCAGTCATATGCCCCGCCTAGGCGCTTCATCACGGCGATATGAACCGCAGCTCCCGCGCTGTAGCCAAGGGAGCCTAGGGTTTCAGCTAATCTTGGCGGCACGGGCATCCTTCGTGGGATCTGACAACTTGGAGTTGCTCCCTGGTATCAGCAGCACAGCGTATCGAAAGTGTAGGCGAAAATCCTCAACTGCCGCCGATCGTGCGCGCCGGCTCCGCCGTAGCATCACGCTCCGTATCGCCGTCCCGGCGTGCCGGGCGCACGCTCGTGCCGAGGATGGTGATTGCGGCGGCGAGGGTCTTCGAGGACTCGAAGATCGTCAGTCAACCGGCCCAGGAGCTGATCGATAGATTTCCACAGAATCTTCGATAACAAGCATTTACGGCTGTCCGTCCACCTTGCAATGTGCTTTCGGCGACAGCCAGATCACCAGGGGGTTGGCCGCAGCGCTGCTTCCCGCCTGAAAACCTGCGGACGGGGACGTCTGCAACGCGGACACAGTCACCCTGTCCACCAGGCCGGTCGGGCGGATCGCGGTCACGATCGCGTCGCAAAGGCTCAGCCGGTCGGCTTGGGTGGTGGTGTCCGCCCAGACACCCACCTGGATGACGGTGCCGTTCCAGGACCGCGACGAGACATCTTGGCTGGATTCCGCCTCGTTGATGATGTCCTCCAGCATCGAGACGCGGCCCGCTGCGCTCAGCTCCGGCGACGTTCCGTCTGACGGTTTAATGGACACGGCGGCACACGACGTAGTCCCTTTGCACTGAGACTCGGATTCGCCCGCCGTACACCCGCCAAGCACGCCGGCGGCGAGAACTGCAGATGCCAAGACAGCATACGGCAACTTCATGATCGGCTTCCTTCACGACGAAGTAGCAGCGGCCAGCACCGTCTGGGCGCGGCTGGGCGCACCAACATCGTGCAGCGCGTCTGTCAGGTCCGTTAGTGAAATGCCGCATCCTGAGGTCGAGAGCTGCGAAGACTACTTCGGGGGCATCTGTTCAGGGCCACGACCAGCTCGTGGACCCTCTCCAAGTGAAGGGTCGAAGGCGTTACAGAAGAAGATGACGGGATGCTCGCTCATGCGAGATGAGTGCGTGGCGACTTCCAGTACTCTCACCCAAGCGTGAACGCGCGATGACGCTGCTAACCGCGGAGTCCTCTTCTTCGACGACGCCAGAGATTTTGCCTCCAGGCCGACCATCCGTCAGACTCAGGGCTGACGACGATCACCGGACGCGAGACAGGGGCAGGTCCCGTCAGCGTGCTTGTAGTTGTAGTAACGGGGATGGCCGCAGTAGCACACATGTGTTCAGGGTCGGTTGACCGATCTGGACCGGCTCGACACGCGGGGCAAGGCGTCGGCTCATCAGGATCTGAAGGTCTGACCTGCTGTAACACAGGTACGACTGTAGGCGCCGCTACATGAGGCTCGCCTGGGACACGGTGTGTATCTGTCTCGCTCGACGACACCAGAAGCTGGGCAGGCTGGTCAACCGCCAGTCGCTGGAGCTGCTGGACGACCTGGTCCGCAAGGCGATGCACGGGTCAGCGCGTACCGGAAGGGACAGGGACACATGTCTGCGACCGCCGAGGAGGACCTCACCCGGCTCGCGGAGGACGTCGTCGCCGCCCTCACCCGGGCCGGGCTGCCCGCCCGGCACCCGGAGTGGGTCAGTGAGGAGAGCCCGGGCGGCGGGGCGAAGGTCTGGGTCGTCGCCACGGCGGACGCGGGACGCGGTGTGTACGTCACGTGGAGTCAGCACCCGGAGCTGGAGGTGGTGGTGCGCCGGGCGGTCGAGACGCTGGACCTGACTGCTCCGGAGCTGCCGTTCGCCGCCGCCGCGCTCGAGGCGATGCGCAAGGCCCTGCTCGCCATTCTCGGTGCGGCGGGGTTCGAGGTGAGTGACGCTCCGGAGATCAGCGGGGCGCAGGCCCTCGTACGGCTGCCGGAAAGCTGACGCACTCCGGTGGCCGGCGCCGCATCCCGGCGCCGGCCACCGAGTCTGCGCTTCTGGGTCCAAGCGGTCGACCGGGACCACTGGAATGCCTTCGGTCCTGGTGGGACCGGCGTGGTCTTGAGGCCACCCCGCTGGCTGAGGACGCCGGCATTCAACCTCTCGACCCTCGCAGGGTAGGTCGCACGACGCCGGCGAATCGAACGCCTACGCCGTAAGGCTATGACTAGCTGCCCTGACGTGCCGCTGAGGCGGAGCGTGGCTCGTCGAGACCCGATAACGGTGCGTTAGCGCCGCTCGCGTGGGCGTGCGGATTTGCCGAGAATAATGCCCTGGTCGGAGTCACATACATACGTGTCGCACTTTAAGCACTACCCGAGTCGTCGCGCCACCTCGTAGTGGACCACCCTGTTTTCGCGGTCGATGAGGTACTCATCGTCCTCGGGATAGAAGACGGCACGGCCGACATCGTCACCGGCGAAGCCACGAATGTGGTCGAGCGACTCCCACCAGCTCAGCGTCGTCACCTCAGCCCGGCCATCGCCCACATCCCTGGTCCACACCTCGACGCCGAGGTTCCCCGGCGTCTGCCGGTAGCCGGCCAAACCCGTGCGGGCCACATAGTCGACGTACTCGTCGGCTCGCTCGGCATCGACCCAGCCCCGCCACATCCGCGCTATCACGCGGGCTTCGACGAGGTGGCGAACATCGGCTGGGCGCGCACCCTGGAACGGGCCGG
>NZ_JBFAZZ010000003.1:0-477049 GCF_040689425.1 Actinoplanes sp. NPDC051475 | reverse complement strand
TCGGTCGTCGCGATCGAGAACGTCGGTGCGGCGATCAACCAGATCGCCCAGACCACCCTGCGCAAGGTCGTCGGCCAGCACACCCTCGACGAGACACTCTCCGAAACCGACCGGATCAACGTCAACATCCGGGAGATCCTCGACGTCGCCACCGCCGAATGGGGTGTCATCGTCACCCTGGTCGAGCTCAAGGACATCCAGCTGCCCGAGAGCATGAAACGGGCCATGGCGCGGCAGGCCGAAGCCGAGCGGGAGAAGCGCGCGAAAATCATCGCCGCCGAGGGCGAGGCGCTCGCCGCCGACGCGCTGGGATCCGCCGCCGACATCATGATGGCCCACCCCCTCGCGCTGCAGCTGCGCAACCTGCAGACCCTGGTCGAACTCGGTGTCGACAAGAACAGCACCGTCGTGTTCCCCGCGCCGCTGATGAGCACCATCGGCGAACTCGGCACGTTCCTGGCCCGCGAGAACAGCGCGGCGGCCACGGCACCGTCGCCCGGTTCGGCCAGAGGCACGGCGCCGGCCGTCAACGGCACACCGCTCCCGACGACAACCCCCTGAGAGACGCACACATGACCGGGTTATGTCGCGGCGGGGCGCCGTACCCGCACCATGCCGATACCAGCAGGAAGGCGGCGGTTCCCCGATGACCGCGACCCGCACCGCACCCCCGAACGACACCGGCATCCTCTCCGTGGCGGCGGGGGAGCCGCTGGGCGCCGACGAGCTGCACCGCATCGACGCGTACTGGCGGGCCGCCAACTATCTGTCCGTCGGACAGATCTATCTGATGGGCAACCCGCTGTTGCGCGAGCCGCTGGAACCGGTCCAGGTCAAACCGCGGCTGCTCGGCCACTGGGGCACCACTCCCGGCCTGAACCTGCTCTACGCCCACCTGTCGCGGATCATCGCCGCCCGAGGCCGAGAAGTCATCTACGTGACCGGGCCGGGCCACGGCGGACCCGGCCTGGTCGCGAACACCTGGCTGGAAGGCACCTACTCCGAGGTCTACCCGCGGATCTCCCAGGACACCACCGGCATGCAACGGTTGTTCACCCAGTTCTCCTTCCCCGGCGGCGTCCCGTCGCACGTCGCGCCGGAGACGCCCGGGTCGATCCACGAGGGCGGCGAACTGGGTTACTCGCTGTCGCACGCCTACGGCGCCGCCCTGGACAACCCCGACCTCGTCGTCGCCTGCGTGATCGGCGACGGTGAGGCCGAGACCGGCCCGCTGGCCGCGTCGTGGCACTCGAACAAGTTCCTCGACCCGGTCGGCGACGGCGCGGTCCTGCCGATCCTGCATCTCAACGGCTACAAGATCGCAAACCCGACGGTGCTCGCGCGCATCGGCGATGCCGAGCTCAGCGCACTTCTGGAGGGGTACGGCCACAAGCCCTACCTCGTCGCCGGCGACGATCCCGCCACCGTCCACCAGCTCCTGGCCGCCACCCTCGACACCGTGTTCGACGAGATCACCGAGATTCAGCGGGCCGCCCGCGAGGACGGGGCCACCGACCGGCCACGCTGGCCGATGATCGTGTTGCGTACCCCCAAGGGCTGGACAGGCCCCAAGGTCGTCGACGGGCTGCCGGTCGAGGGAACCTGGCGCGCCCACCAAGTCCCGCTGACCGCGGCCCGCGACGACCCCGCGCACCTCGACGCCCTGCACGCCTGGATGACCTCCTACCGGCCCGACGAGCTGTTCGACCCCGACGGCGCCCCGCAGCCCTGGGTGGTCGACTGGCTGCCCCGCGGTGACCTGCGCATGTCGGCGAACCCGCACGCCAACGGCGGCCGGCATCCCCGCGACCTGGAACTGCCCGACTTCCGCGACTACGCGGTCAAGGCCGGCGACACCGCCGAGGCGACCCGGGTGCTGGGCGGCTGGCTGCGCGACGTCATGGCAGCGAACGCTGAGCACCGCAACTTCCGGATCGTCGGCCCCGACGAGACCGAGTCGAACCGGCTCGGCGCGGTCCTCGACACCACCGGCAAGGCATGGCAAGCCCGCGTCGATGAGGTGGACCAGCACCTGGACCGGCACGGCCGCGTCATGGAGATCCTCTCCGAGACCACCTGTCAGGGCTGGCTGGAGGGATACCTGCTCACCGGCCGGCACGGGCTGTTCTCCTGCTACGAGGCGTTCGTCCACATCGTCGACTCGATGTTCAACCAGCACGCCAAATGGCTCAAGACCACCCGGCACCTCGGCTGGCGCAAACCCGTCCCGTCGCTGAACTACCTGCTCACCTCCCACGTCTGGCGCCAGGACCACAACGGCACATCCCACCAGGACCCCGGCTTCATCGACCACGTCGTCAACAAGAAGGCCGAAGTCGTCCGGGTCTACCTGCCACCGGACGCCAACACCCTGCTCTCGGTCGCCGACCACTGCCTACGCAGCCGCGACTACGTCAACGTCATCGTCGCCGGCAAGCAACCCGCACCGACCTGGCTCGACATGGACGACGCCGCCCTGCACTGCGCCCGCGGCCTCGGCATCTGGGACTGGGCGAGCAACGACGGCGGCGACCCCGACGTCGTCCTCGCCGCCGCCGGCGACGTACCGACCTGCGAAGTCCTCGCCGCCACCGACCTGCTCCGCCAACACCTACCCGACCTCAAGGTGCGGGTGGTCAACGTCGTCGACCTGATGCGCCTGCAACCCGAGTCCGAGCACCCGCACGGGCTGCCGGACCCCGAGTTCGACGCCATCTTCACCACCGACAAGCCGGTCATCCTGGCCTACCACGGCTACCCGTGGCTGATCCACCGCCTGACCTACCGGCGCACCAACCACCCGAACCTGCACGTGCGCGGCTACAAGGAGGAGGGCACCACGACCACGCCGTTCGACATGCTCGTCGTCAACGACATGGACCGATTCCACCTCGTCATGGACGTCATCGACCGGGTCCCCGGCCTCGGCCGTAAGGCCGCCGTACTGCGCCAACGAATGGTCGACAGGCGCGCCGAACACCGCGCGTTCGTGCGAGGCACCGGCGAAGACCTACCCGAGATCCGCGACTGGGCCTGGCAGCACATGCCCTGACCGGTCCTCAGCTCTTTCAGGAAGGCAACACCATGGCCACCGACGTTTCGTCCCAGCCCACCGACACCCGTGGGGAGGCCAAGGCGTTGTCCGATGCCGCTACCACGGCGGGCCGCGCCCCATCGATCCATAACACGCAACCGTGGCGCTGGCGTCTCACCGGCAACGAGCTCGATCTCTACCTCGATCACCGCCGTGGACTCGAGGTCACCGACCCCGATTCCCGGCTCGCCATCCTCAGCTGCGGCGCCGCCCTGCACCACGCGCTGGTCAGCCTCGCCGCCGCCGGCTGGCACACCATCCTCGCCCGCATGCCGGACCCCGCGCACCCCGACCACCTCGCGCAGCTGCGCCTTGACCACCGGGTCCCGGTCACTCCCGCAGCGATACGGCATCTGCAGACCATCGGTCTGCGGCACACCGACCGCCGGCCCACCGCGAGCACTCCGATCGACGCCGACAAGCTGCACTCCATCGTGGCGGCTGTGGAGTCCGCGGGCGCGGGCCTGCACCTGCTGCGTCCGGACCAGGTGTACGACCTGGCCGGCGCTGCCGACAAGGCGCAGCGCACCGAGACCGAGGAGGTCGCCTGGCAGGCCGAACTCGCCTACTGGACCGGCGGCACCCGGCCGCTGGGCAGCGGCATCCCGGACGCCGCCATCCCGGAGCAGGCCACGCAGACCACCGTGCCAGGTCGCGACTTCGGCCACCAAGGCGACCTGCCGGTCTCCGAGGCGCACGAGAACGCCGCCGTGTTCGCGATCCTCTACGGATCTGAAGACGGTGCGATGGACTGGCTCCGCACTGGCGAAGCACTGTCCGCCGCCTGGCTCACCGCCACCGAGCTCGGCCTGTCAGTCCTACCGCTGAGCGCCACGATCGAAGTGGCTGTCACCCGTGAAGGCATGCGGCGCCTGCTTTCCGGCCTCGGACACCCGCACCTCGTTCTGCGCTTCAGCACCGCCGATCCAGCCGGCACCGCCGCCCCACACACACCGCGGCTCCCCACCGACCAGGTCATCGAACGGGAATGAACGCCGCTGGTGGCCATCAGGGCCCGCGCGGAGCTTCCACCACGACGCACAAGGTGGCGAACGACATGACCGTGCCGGACTTGCGGGCCGCAGCCGATGTTCCCGGCGCCTCCCGCACACCTGCGGAGGTCAGCGCCACGCGCCTCACCGCGCCTGGCGCGGGTGGTCTGTCATCGCGCGACGCCGCAAAGCGGCTGGCCCGCGACGGCGGCAACGTGCTGCCGTCGCCGCGGCCCGTACCGCTGTGGCGAAGGGTCGTCAGGCAATTGCGTGACCCGCTGGTCATGGTCCTGCTCGTCGCAGCGGCGTTCACCCTCGCCACCGCCGACTTCACCGACGCGGCCGTCATCCTCCTGGTCATCTTCGTCAACACCACAGTCGGCGTGCTGCAGGAGGTCAAAGCCGAGCGGGCCATCACCGCCCTGTCGGCCCTGACCGCCCCGGCCGCCCGGGTGATCCGCGACGGCCGGCAGCGTGAAGTCCCCGCCGCCGACCTCGTGGTGGACGACCTCCTGGTCCTCGCGGAAGGTGACGTCGTGCCCGCGGACGCGCACGTCGTGGAGTCGGCCGCGCTGCTCGTCGACGAGGCGGCATTGACCGGCGAATCCGCACCCGTCGACAAGACCGCTGCCGCCGGGACGGATGAGGTGGCGCCTGCGTCAACGGTCGTATCGGCCGGCACCGTGGTCGTCCGCGGCAGGGGACACGCCGTCGTCACCGCCACCGGTAGCGCCAGCGCCATGGGCCGCATCGCCGCCCTGCTGGTCAGCAGCCCCGCCCTGACGCCGTTGCAGCGGCGCCTGGCCGGCGTGGGCCGGCAACTCGCCGCCGGCGCGTTGGTGCTGTGCGCGGTGGTTCTGGCCCTCGGTCTCGTGCGGGGGCAACCGTTGCAGCTGATGATCATCACCGCCATCAGCCTGGTGGTGGCCGCCGTGCCGGAGTCCCTGCCGGCCGTGGTCACCCTCAGCCTCGCCTTGGGCGCGCGCCGCATGACCGCCCGCCATGCGGTCATCCGAAGGTTGCCCGCGGTGGAGACGCTGGGCTCGGTGACGATCCTGGCCACCGACAAGACCGGCACCCTGACCGAGGGCACCATGGTCGTCCGGCAGGTGTGGACCGCACACGGCGACGCATCGGTGAGCGGTTTCGGATACGCCCCCGACGGGCTGATCCACCGCGATGGGAATGTCATCTCGCCAGATCAGGCGCCCGACCTGGTGGAGCTGTTCCGGGCGGCGGTGCTGTGCAGCGACGCGTCGTTGCGCCCGCCCGGCCCCGGCAACGACGCCTGGCTGGCCGTCGGTGATCCCACCGAGGCGGCGTTGCTGACCGCCGCCGGCAAGTTCGGCATCGACGTCGACGCGTTGCACCAGGCGGCACCGCGAGCGGGTGAGGCACCGTTCGACAGCGATCGGAAACGGATGAGCACCGCCCATCGCCTTCCCGGCGGCCGCGTGCAGGTCATATGTAAGGGTGCGCCGGAGGCGGTGCTGCACCCGTCGATTCTCACCGATCACCCGGACACGCTTCGTGCAGCCGCCGACCGCACGGACACGTTCGCCGAGGGTGGGTTCCGGGTCCTCGCGGTCGCGCAGACGGAGCGCGACATCGTGCCTGCCGGGGCCGAGGGCTACGAACACGGCCTGCGGCTGCTCGGCCTCGTCGCGATCCTCGACCCGCCGCGCGCTTCCGCAGCCACCACCATCGCCGCGTGCCGCGATGCCGGCATCACCCCAGTCCTCATCACCGGCGACCACCCGGCCACCGCAGCCGCGATCGCCGCCGAGCTCGGCATCATCGAGCCCGGCGCCGAGGCAGTCGACTGCCGTACCGACGACCCGGCCCCGGCGGCCGCGCGCGGCGTACGGGTCTTCGCACGCGCCACCCCACAGCAGAAGGTTGCCATCATCGACGCCCTGCGCGCGGCGGGGGAGGTCGTCGCGATGACCGGCGACGGCGTCAACGACGGCCCTGCCCTGCACCGCGCTGACATCGGCGTGGCCATGGGAAAGCGCGGCACCGAAGTGGCCCGCCAAGCTGCCGACCTGGTCCTCGCCGACGACGAGCTCGGTACCGTCGTCGCCGCCGCCGACGAGGGCCGCCGCGTCTACGCCAACATCCGCCGCTTCCTGCTGTACGCCCTGTCCGGTGGCACCGCCGAGATAGCCGTGATGCTCGTCGGGCCGTTCGCAGGCCTTCCGCTGGCCCTGCTCCCTGCCCAGATCCTCTGGATCAACCTGGTCACCCACGGCCTGCCGGGCTTGGCGATGGGCAGCGAACCCGCGGACCCGACCGCCATGCACCGTCCTCCGCGCCCACCGGCCGAAACGGTGCTCGGCGCCGGACTGTGGCAACGCATTCTGCGCGTCGGCGCGGTCATCGCCGCCGTCACCCTCGGTGTCGGAGTTTGGGCGCACGCCACCGACCGGCCCTGGCAGACCCTGACGTTCCTGACCTTGGGCGTCACCCAGCTCGCGGTGGCAGTGGGATCGCGCGCGCGCCCCGGTAGCCGGGCCAACCCGATGCTGTTCGCCGCGGTCGGCGCCGCGCTGCTGCTGCAAATGGCCGCGATCTACGCTCCGCCGCTGCGCCGGCTGCTCGGCACTGAAGCGGTCACCATCGCCGATGTGCTGATCGTCGCGGCCGTCTCCACGCTCGGCTACGCCGCCATTCGTTTCGACCGTCGCATCCCCTCGACACGTCACCCGTCGCCGAGGAACTCCGCCGTTGACGGGGAGATCCCCGCCCGATGACCGTACCGATGGCCGTCGAGGTGCAAGGGCTGGCCAGCGTTCGGCCGTTTCACCGCGGTGGACGGTCCCGACCTCGCCGTCCAGCCCGGCGGGTGCATGGTTTCCTGCGTCGCCTCGAGATTGACCCGAAATGGGTGACACCGCCCGAGAAGCTGTCGGTCTATCATCAACGCCAGCGGTACGCACTCATCCTGGTACCCGCCCGCTACTCCGGCCCCCGGTAGCGCACCATCGTCCTAGGTGTGCTTGGAGTAGCCGTGACCGTCGACACTCATCCCACTCGTTGCATGCCGGACATCTCGCGGCAGACCTGCCCTCGGCCTGCCAGCGCCGCTGTTCCTCGGCCTACCGGCGACCCGGGCACTGTTGACGCCTTGCACTGGATACTCGCCCAGCGCCTGCTGTCGGATGTCAACGCCCACCTTGGCGGCCCAGACCAAGCGTGGCCGACAGGGCGTGGCACGTCCGTCGAACTATGGCGGACGAGCCGCCGATGCGGCACCGGCACCGTCGGATGGATTGCGGCTACCACCGAACATCACACGAGCGAGAGACTGCGTTTCGCTGACAGCGGCTTCGAGTGCTGGCGAGCGGGCATCGGTCACGCCCGCCACGACACGCTGCGCAGCGAACGGGTATTGCTGGTTGCCTGCGCCCTGCCGTTCCGCGAGGCCGGCGCCCGGTGACCGCGCAACTGTCAGGCGCTGAACCCCGCAACCCTCCGTATCTATTCCCCCATGGCCCCCAAGGCGCGCCGGTGCAGATCACCGCGGACTTCGCCACCGCGGTGGTCGAGCTGAGCGTGCACGGCCGCTGGTCGCAGCGCCTCGGCATGGAGGTCTCCGCCGCAATCCGCAACTGCCTGGCCGAGCCGCCGTCGGCGATCATCGCTGACCTGCGCGACCTAGGTGACCCGGACGGGACGAGTATGCCGTTATGGATGGCCGCCCGCCGGGCAGCCATCGTGCAGCAACCGCCCGTGCAGCTCGCGTTGTGCCTACCCACCACGGCGGGCCTGGACCGCCGGATGCGCCGCGCCGGCGCCCAACAACATCTGCCTCTGTTCGCGACCATGCCCGAAGCCCGGGCAGTCGTCGCGGCCCGGCTGCCGCTGGCGGAACAGATGCAGGCTCGGCTGCCCGCACAGACGGCTTCCGCCCGCGCCGCCCGCGACCTGGTCGCCCGAGCCTGCCACGCGTGGAACCTGCCGCGGCTGCTGATACGTACCCGGCTGGTCATGTCCGAACTCGTGGCCAACGCCGTCGAACACGCCGGCACCGACATCTGGACAAGCGTGTCGCAACGCGGAACGGGATTGCACCTGGCTGTGCGCGACGGTGTCGCCGACCTGCCTCGCCTGCGCCAGCCGGCGCCCGGCACCACTGAGCTTCGGATATCAGAACGAGGGTGTGGGTTACGGCTGGTGCACCTCGGCGCCGCTGCGTGGGGCGCCATGCCCGTCCGTGGCGGCAAGGTCGTCTGGGCCACCGTCCGTCCTCGCCGAGACGACTAGCTCAGCCTGATTCTCAGCAGGGCCGGGACCGCCGCCGGTCGTGTTTGTACAGGGTGAGAACCTGACAGTAGGCTTTGATGGGTGTTTCAATGCCTGGCCCTTCGTGGCCCTGGCGTGGAGGTATCGCCGTGTCACATTCTGCGCCGCGGTGGTGCTGCCGTTTCGGCGGCGTGTCGCCGTGTCGGCAGAACCAAGCGTCGGGTGGCCGCCATGGATGATCGCGTAACCAGGATCCGCAAGCTGATCGAGGGCGAGCATCTCTCGCCGCCCGGCGATGCAGAGTTGCTGCACCGGGTGTGTGCCGCCGCCACGCAGACGTTGTCGGCCTCGGGCGCCGGGGTCAGCGTGATGACCGAGGCAGGGGCACGCGGGGTCTACGCCGCGTCGGACCCGTTGACCGAGCACATCGAGGAGTTGCAGTTCGTCCTCGGTGAGGGGCCGTGCTGGGACGCGTTCGCCTCGCGGCGGCCGGTGCTGGTACCGGACCTCGACGGTGAGTCACCAACTCGCTGGCCGATGTACACGCCGGCCGTGCATGACAGCGGTGTCCGGGCTGTGTTCTCGTTCCCGCTGCAGATGGGCGCCGTGCGCCTGGGGGTCCTGGACGTGTTCCGGAAACGGACCGGGTCACTGACCAACGAGGAACTGACCACCGCGCTCACCTTCGCGGAGGTGACCATGACGGCGTTGCTCGACCAGCACGAGGACGCCGCGCTGAACGGCCTCGGTGACGGCCTCGCCGAAACAGTCGAGCATCGCGCCGAGCTGTTCCAAGCCCAGGGGATGGTCATGGTCCAACTGGGTGTACCCATCGGGGAGGCGCTGGCCCGGCTGAGGGCTTACGCGTACGCGCACGGCCGCCGCCTCGACGAGGTCGCACACGACGTGGTCTCCCGAAGACTGCATTTCGATCCCGACCGCCCATGACCGCACACTTGACCGCCGGCCAGGCCGGGAGGCAGGCATGATTACCGTATCCGCACAGCGACTGGCGAAGGTCTTCGTCGAGATCGCCGACACGCTCGTCGACGAGTTCGACCTGATCGACTACATGCACATGCTCACCGAGCGGGTCGCCGAGCTGACCCAGGCGGCAGCCGCCGGCATGCTGCTCACCGACCAGCGCGGCCGGCTGGAGTTCATCGCCGGCTCGGACGAGAACGTCACCCTGCTGGAGCTGTTCCAGTTGCAGAACGAGCAAGGGCCCTGCCTGGAGGCGTTCCACACCGGCGAGCCCGTAGTCAATGTCAACCTCGGCGAAGCAGCCGCCCGATGGCCCCGCTTCGCGCCACGCGCCGCCGCCGCCGGGTTCCAATCGGTGCACGCCTTCCCGATGCGGCTACGCCGGCAGGTGATCGGAGCGTTGAACGTCTTCGGAGACACCCCGGGCAACGACTTCGACAGCGACGACGTCACGATCATGCAGGCCCTGGCTGACGCGGCCACCATCGGCCTGCTACAGGAACGCGCCATCACCCGCAGCGAGGCACTCACCGAACAGCTGCAAGGAGCCCTGAACAGCCGCATCATCATCGAACAAGCAAAAGGCGCAGTCGCGCAGGCCCACGGCATCAGCGTCGACGACGCGTTCACCGCCATCCGCGGCTACGCCCGGCGACACAACCGCCGGCTCACCGAGGTCGCCCACGCCATCGTCACCGACCCGCAAACCCTGCAACAGATCCGACCCCATAGACCGCGGCCAGGCCGCCAGCCGCAGAGCGCACGGTGACAGCAGCGCCAACCCGCCGACTCACGAGCGGATTTCGGCTCATGGCGTCGAGTCGCCGCGGCGGCCAGGTCCTCCGCGGTCGGGGCGGGCCATCAGTGGGCCGGCTACGGCAGGTCAATCGGGACCGGTTGGACCCCGCCCGCGGGTCCGGCCGCTCGCACCTGGCATTCGGCTACGGCGTGCACCGCTGCATCGGTGCCGAGCTGGCCCGGATGGAGTTGCGCACGGCATTCCCTGCCTTGGTCCGGCGCTTCCCGGAACTCCGGTTGGCGATCGACCTGGCCGAGGTGAGATTCCGCCGTGCCTCGATCGTCTTCGGTCTGGACAGCCTGCCGGTCAGAACGACCTGACTCGTTCGACGACGAGGACGCCGGCGGCTCGGCTCAGCGGCGAAGTGCTCGACGCCGTACCATGCCGATCGCAGCGGTTCCCACGAACAGTACGATCCCGATGATCGCCAGCCATAGCAGGCCCTTGATGGCAAAGCCTACGATCGCCAGGATAAGCCAGAGCACGAGAAGAACGATCAGAAGTACCAGCATGACGGCCTCCGTCTCCACACCCGGGGCGCTCGCATCGGCCGACCGCCGGAGGGCCGCGGCGACACCTCGACTTTACGCCTATTGCTGGCTGGCGAGGTGTCTCAATGGAGGGCCATGGTTTGGATGTCGTGCATCGCGCTGGCCATCATGTGCAAACGTTGTCTGGGCACGTAGCGGCGCAGGAGCGGAAATTCGTCTCGTTCTTGATGCGCGGCGTGGTCCAGCAGGGCGTTGGACAAGGCTTCGAACCTGGCGTCGAAGTCGGGGTGTCCTACGCCGAGGCGGCCGAGTTCGGTGAGCGATCGTTCGAGTTGTTCACCGTTCGCCTGACAGGTGAGGGCGATGGTGTCACCGTTCGCGCTGCTGGTGCGGGTGGCCGGGTGCGCGACGGTGAGTTCGCCGAGCTGGTGCAGGTGGACGGCGTGTTGCAGGGCAGTGAGCGAGCGCCTCTTACGGTCGCGTCCTGCCTCTCGTATGTCGGTGCACAGCTGACGGATCCGCTCGTGCTCATGACGCAGGACGTCCACGATGTCGGGTGAGATTACTACCTGGAAAGTTTCCATGGCCGTCTCCTGGCGTGACGAGTGGGGCGCCGGGGTCCAGGGCGGTGACACCACCAACAGTACGCGCCCAGGGCGTGCTCATCGTCGAGGCGGATGGTTGAGGGAAGCGGACGGGGACGTCCACCCGGCGCGTGATCGTGGGGCGGCCGAGTGTTCCCCGCGGGTCGTGGTTCGGAGTCATCCAAGATCTTCACTGTACGGGGTGGTCAGGCGAAGGTCGCCCCAGACGGCCGGGCTGTACGGCTACTCGGTGATGGTTCAACGGCACTGGTGGAACGGCAGCAGTACGGCGCGCGCTCGTCGCGACGTCTTCATTCCCAGCGACGGGCTTCAGTGGGACGTCCTCGTGCAGATCGGCGGGACGGCAGGGCGCTACCGGGTGCGGGAATGCCCGAGCGCCAGTTCCGCCGTGATCATCGCCGACGCGTGGCGGGGTTCGAGCGTCGATTGGCGGGAGCTGGCACCACCGTTTCACGGCGGGGTTACTTTGCCGGCCTGCTGAGCGGCACCAGGCGAAGGCGGTCGGCCTCCGGCGTGATGCCGGCTCGCGGAACCATCGGCACGAAGGCCCGCGGTGCCGGGGTGCGTGCGCATGCCGTGCCGGTGGTGCACGCGGCACGGCGATCGGGGCGCTGAATCTGTTCTGGTCCTGGGGCAACGGGCCGGCAACAGCCCGCGGAAATGACGCTACCCCTATGTCCGGTGGTGACTGGTCACCGGATCGAGTCCCGTCCGAGGGAACGACCGCCTCGACGGCGAGTACCTACGGCACGATAGGATTCGACCGAGTCTGCTGCCCCAGCCCTCGGCGGCACCTGTACGAAAGGTGCGGCATTGCGACGTATGTCGACGAGGTGGCGATCAGGACGCTTCCCAGCACGCAGGCCGGACCACGGCGGCTCCCATGGATGACCGGCCTCAGGCCGTTCGCCGGCTGGTCGCGGCTACTACAAGGCAGGGAATATCGACCGATGCCTTCCTGCGCCACGTGTGTCAGACGGCCACGCACGCATTGTCGGCTTCGGGCGTGGGCATCAGCGTGATGACCGACGACGGCACACGAGGTGTCTGCGCCGCGTCCGACCCGATCAGCGAACGCGTCGAGGAACTGCAATTCATCATGGGCGAAGGTCCCTGCATCGACGCCTTCACCACTGGCCGGCCGGTCCTGGTCGCAGATCTCGGCGGCGGCGCGGCGAACCGCTGGCCCGGCTACGCCCCCGCCGCCCTGCAGGACGGTGTGCGAGCCGTGTTCGCGTTTCCGTTGCAGGTCGGCGCCGCCCGCCTGGGCATCCTGGACGTGTTCCGGCAACGGGTCGGCCCGCTGACCGAGATGGAGCTCCCGTTGGCGCTGACCTTCGCCGACGTGACCGTGGAGGCGCTGCTGGACCGGCAACGTGACGCAGGCGGCGTCGCTGTCGACGGCATGGCCGCCGACAGCGTGGCCCTCGACGTCGGGCGCCGTGCGGAGCTGTTCCAGGCCCAGGGAATGGTTATGGTCCAGCTCGGTGTCAGCATCAGCGAGGCACTGTCAAGAATGCGCGCGTACGCGTACGCGGAGAACCGCCGTCTCGACGACGTGGCGCGTGACGTCGTCGCTCGCCGTCTGCGCTTAGACAAGGACCACCGATGACCGACCGTGAACATGCGGGCAAAGCCGGGAGGCAGCCATGACCACCGTTTCCGCGGAGCGTCTCGCGGCGATCTTCGTGGAGGCGGCCGACACCCTCGTCGACGACTTCGACCTCATCGAGTTCCTGCACATGCTCACCGACCGGGCCACGCACCTGGTCGGCGCCGCGGCCACCGGACTGGTCATGGCCGACCCGCGTGGGCGCCTCGAGTACATGGCCGCCTCCGATGAGAGCGCCAAGCTGCTCGAACTGTTCCAGCTGCAGAACGAAGAAGGACCCTGCCTTGAGGCGTTCACGCGCGGACAGCCGGTCATCAACGTCGACCTCGCGGAGGCCTCCGGACGCTGGCCCCGTTTTGCGCCGCGCGCGACCGCAGCCGGCTATCGTTCTGTGCACGCCTTCCCCATGCGGGTACGTCGGCAGGTGATCGGTGCGATGAACGTCTTCGGCGACACGAAGGGCGGCGATTTCACCGAGGGCGACATCCCGATCATTCAAGCCCTCACCGACATCGCCGCCATCGGACTCCTTCAGGAACGCACGATCCGCCAAGGTGAAATCCTTACCGAGCAGTTGCAAGGCGCGCTCAACAGTCGGATCGTCATCGAACAGGCGAAAGGTGCGGTCGCCCAGGCGTGCGGCCTCCCCGTCGACGAGGCGTTCGCCGCAATCCGCACTTTCGCCCGAAACCACAATCGCAAACTGACGGATGTCGCACATGCCATCACGGCTCAACCCGGCCTGGCAGAGCGGATCATCTCCCGCTGATCACCCGGCCGGATTACGGGGTGAGATCACGCACGTGCTGTTGAACAAACGGAGTGGGACCTCGCGCATCCGAAACTGCCCTCGGCTGAGCGGCTCTCGGCGGCAGGCAGGGAGGGCGGCCCGGGGAAACCGTAGCCGGGCGATTGGCAGGCTTCCCGGACGGGACGCGTGCAGGTAGCGTCGGAGCGACACCCCGGACCCCGGTGTCATCGATGTCGTTCGGCATCGATGAATCGGGGTCTCTTCTGTAGGACAGAAGCCTCCTCGATACGAGCCGTCCGGTGGGCCGGCGGTCGAGGGGGGCGGCCGGACCACCGTACGCCGCGGCCACGACGGCGCCTGAGACGGATTCCGGCACATCAGGGCCGGCGCACTGCCCTGCAGCCTCGACGAGGACGTCGGTCACCAGCGATCCCTCTTTCTGTTTGGCGGCGGGGGGCGGATGGGTACCAGCCCAGTGATCGCCCCAGACCTCGGCGGCTTCTGGTCCTCACCATGTCGAGGGAGCGCGATGATGACGGCTATCGACACACCCGCCGGTGCAGAGGGTGATCTGACCGGATCCGTGACGACGGCATCCCGGGGGAGCGCGTACTCCGCTCTGTCCCGGCAGATCAAGCAGGCCGGCCTTCTCGATCGCCGGCCTGGCTATTACGCGTCGCAGATCGCGCTCATCCTGACCCTCGTGGCCGCCGGCGTCACCGCCTTTGTCGTGATCGGCGATTCCTGGTGGCAGTTGGTGGTGGCCGCGTATTTCGCGGTGCTCTCCACCCAGCTCGGTTTTCTCGGCCATGACGCCGGGCATCGGCAGATCTTCCGGTCCGCGCGCCGCAACTACCGGCTCGGCGTCGTGCTCGCCAACCTCGGTGTCGGCTTCAGTTACGGCTGGTGGGTCGACAAGCACAATCGTCACCACGCGCACCCGAACGACGAGGACAAAGACCCGGACATCGGTGCCGGCGCATTCATTTTCACCGAACGGCAGGCGCAAGCCAGCGGACACGTTGCCCGAATCTTCTACCGCTACCAGGCATGGACGTTCTTCCCGCTGCTGCTGCTGGAGGCGGTCAACCTGCGGGTGTCCAGCCTGCGCTACCTGCTCACCGACCGGAACCGTTCCCGGATCCGCGAAGTACTGCTGATCGCCCTGCACATCACGACTTACCTGGCGGCCGTCTTCGTGCTGCTCCCGCCCGGCAAGGCACTGGCCTTCGTGGCGATCCACCAAGCGTTGTTCGGCTTGTACCTGGGCTGCTCGTTCGCTCCCAATCACAAGGGCATGCCACGCCTGAGCGCTGCCGACAATGCCGACTACCTGCGCCGGCAAGTGCTCACGTCCCGCAACGTGCGCGGGCATTGGCTCACCGATTTCGCCCTTGGTGGCCTCAACTACCAGATCGAGCACCACCTGTTCCCGTCGATGCCGCGAGGTAATCTGCGCCGGGCCCAGCGACTGGTCAAGGAGTTCTGCGCCGGTCAGCATGTGCCTTATCTCGAGACCGGTCTGATCTCCTCGTACGCCCAGGCGCTGCGGCACCTGGACACGATCGGAAGAGCGCCCACGCGCACCGGATGACGACGCGGTCGTCGTGGCGGTGCGATAGGTCGCCAAAGCGGTGCAGGCTGCCTGCTGCGGCGTTGTTCGCCGACGCCCTGAACGACGCCATCTGGATCGCGGCGCCGGCCGGATCGGACTTTCCCGACCTCCTCGGCGTGACGAACTCGTCAGACCATGGCGGTATTGCCGTTGCCGGCTACCGCTGGCCGGAACCGGGGATCCAGGCCTGCTGACCGACTAGGCCCAACACGTACCGCACCGCTGGGTGAGCCGCTACCAGCACCACCATGATCTGCTGCTGAGCAGCCCGATGGCGTAACGTCAGCAGCTCCCGCAGGCCGGCGGCGTCGCAGAACCTCACCCCGTCGAGATCCAGTTCGACCGCCCGGATGGGGGCTTTCACCAGTCCCGTCACTTGGGCGTGGAAGTCTGTCACGACGCAGGTGTCCAGTTCACCGATCACCCGGATCCGTAGCGTGCCGTCGCCCCGGTCGGTACAGGTCACCGACAGCGGCCATGGTGTATAGCGTCCGATATCCGTGCTAGCCATGGTCGTGCTCCCGCCCATTGAGGTGACGGGTCGGTTTCCCTCGACCATCCGGCGAGTCACTGCTGCCTACCTACGTGGCCATTATGCCCAGCTTCTGCCCCATGGTCGCTATCCTCCGGCAAGACAGAACCTGCCTTGGCGCTGTTCGAGCGGAGATGCCCCACCGTATGCGGGAGGGATGTCCCCGCCTGGTGTTGGTCCACTTCGGACGTCGGGATGGGCTCCACCTGGGCGCATCCCGCCCGCAGCCATGGATGACCTCGACGCGGAACGGCAGGCGTTGCAGGACGTAGTCCAGGAACTGGATGGCGGTCTTCTGGTCGCAGCGCGGGTAGATGCGCAGCACGCGTAGCCGGGTGCAGTCGTCGATCGCGGTGAACTGGTAGTACTTCGCGCGGCGTCGCTGCTTGGGCAGCTGGTCAGTCACGGGCGCCTTGCCTCGAGCTTCCGTGGGCAGGCCGATCGGCTCGATGAACTTCACGTCGATCTGCAGGCGGTTGCCGGGAAGTGGCTTCTCGTAACGCTTCCAGCGTTTCTCGCGGCAGACCTCCGGCGACGCCGTCATCGTGTCGTCGTTGGACGGCGTCATCACCGCCTGGAACGCGGCCGCTGAGCAGATGTACGGCTACGACGCCGCCGACGCGATCGGACGTCACATCTCCCTGATCATCCTTCCGGAGCGGCTGACTGGACTGGCGGACGCCCTGGAGCAAGTCCGTGCCGGCAGGCGCATATGGCGGATCGAGACGCAGCGGGTACGGCGGGACGGCGCGTTCATAGACGTCTCGGCGACCATCTCGCCGGTTCAGGGGCACGGCGGGCAGGTGGTGGCTGTGTCCGGTATCGAGCGGGATATCACCGCCGAGAAGGAGGCCGAGCGGCAACGGCAGTCGATGCGGGAACGCTCGGCGCGGGCCGAACGCCTGGAGAGCCTGGGACACCTCGCAGGCGGGGTGGCGCACGACTTCAACAACCTGCTGGCGATCATTCTCAACTACACCGAGTTCGTGGCGGAGCGGGTCTCCACCGATGACCAGGCACGCGACGACCTGAGCCGGATCAGCTCCGCCGCCGACCAGGCCCGGCAACTGACCGGCCAGCTCCTTCTGTTCGCACGCTCCGAGCCGGCCCCGACCGACGTGATCGACCTCAACGAGGTCATCACCGATGCCCGCAACCTGCTGGCCCGCTCCCTCGGCGAGCACATCGAACTGGTCAGCCGGCCCGCCGACGAGGCCCTGGTCGTCCGGGCCAACCGAGGCCGCATCGACCAGATCCTGCTCAACCTCGTCGTCAACGCCCGCGACGCGATGCCCGACGGCGGGAAACTGACCATCGAGGCGCAACCGGTCGAGTTGGCCGAGGAACTCGCCGAAGCCACGACGACCCTGCCCCCCGGGCGCTACGCCCAACTGCAGGTCACCGACACCGGCACCGGCATGAGCCCCGAGGTCGCCGAGCGCATCTTCGAACCGTTCTTCACCACCAAGGACAAGGACCACGGCACCGGCCTGGGAATGGCCACCGTGTACGGCGTCGTCACGGAGGCCGGCGGCAGCATCAAGGTGTACTCGACGGTGGGCGCCGGCACGACGATGCGGATCACACTCCCACTCGCCGAGCGAGCCGCGCACACCGACGACATCGCGCACCAGACACCCGAACGCGGGCACGGCGAATGCATCCTCGTGGTCGAGGACGACGACGGCGTACGGCAACTGGTGGCCCAGATACTCCAACGCAACGGCTACACCGCCATGACGGCCGCCGGGCCGAGCGCCGCCCTGGAGCTGATGGCGCAGCAGCCGTGCGACCTGGTGCTGACCGACGTCGTCATGCCGGAGACCTCCGGCCCCGACTTCGCCGACCAGCTACGCCAGCACCATCCCAGCTGCCCGTGCTGCTCATGTCCGGCTATGCCGAAGAACATCTGCACATGGAACGCATCCACGACCACGGCCACCAGCTCATCGTCAAACCATTCACCACGGCAGAGCTGCTGAACGGCATACAGCACGCACTCACCGCAGCGCCGATCACCCGAGACGGCACGGTGCAGCCTCCTCCTGGGGCGGACGCCCACCGGGTCCAGCAGGAGAACATCCTGTCCGGGGTACGCACCTAGAGAGAGCGTCTTCTGGGTCGCTGGCTCGGCAGGCGGACATGCGGGTTCGTCGATTGTTCTATGGCGGTCATGTCGGCTACGACCTGACCGCCACGCCGCACACCACAGCTCCGGCCGCGGCCTCGCCCGCCCTATCCGGGCATGCCCTCACCCCGGCTAACGTCGCGGGTGCTTGATGGTTGGCACCTTCAGCTTGCCGGCGTGTTGTGGTGGGTTCCGGCGTGGTGGTCGCTGGTCGGGTTTTCGAGCCGGCCGGTGTCGTCCACGGCGGTGGTTTGCGCCGGGGCGCTGACCTGTTCGCCGGTGAGCTTGCGGGAGCGGGCCTGCGCGGCCAGGTCGGTGACCTCGCCGGTGTTGCTGGTCGCGGTGAGCGCCGCCGCGAAGAGGATGAGCTGGTTGACGACGTTGAGAGAGACCAGCAGCCCGACCGTACCGGCGATCGCTTGGTATGTGGGGTTCGCTTCGACGCCCTGGACGTATAGGCGGCCGAGGGTCTTGAGCAGCTCCAGCCCGGCGGCCACGACCAGCGCCGGAACGATCACTCGGCGCAGCGGCATGCGCAATCGTGGCAGACCAGTGAGTACCGCGGTTGACAGCAGGGTGTTCACACCGACGCCAACCGCAAGGCCGACTGCGGTCAGCAGCCACCGGCCGTGGGTGTCATCAGCCGAGGCGACCAGCCGGTTGGCTACGGCAACGGTGAGGAACGCCGTGGCGAGCGACGCCACCAGCAGTACGCCGAGCCCGATCAGCACCACCAGATCGATCAGCACGCGTGTCACGAAGGCGCCCGGGTACTCGGCGAGTCCCCACACCCTGCGGATGGAGGACCGCATGGCGTCCACCCAGAACCATCCGGTGACCGGAAGACCGAGGAAGGCGATGACCCCCACGGTGCTACGAGTGGTGCGCAGCGCCTCCACGTTGAGACTTGGCAGGTTCTCAGCCAGGTAGCGCTGCACCAACTGCTGCACTGCTGGGTCGTCGAGGATGAATCCGAAGACCGCGTACGCCAGCAGAACCAGCGCGAAAGTGCCGAAGAACGCGTAGTAGGTGACCGCGGCGGCGAGCCGGCCCCCGTCGGCTTCGTCGTAACGCCCCGTTGCTCGGGCCAGGTGGTCCAGCCAACCGATACGGCGGCGCGCGCGTCGCCACGCCGCGGCGGTCCGGCGCCGCATTCCGATAGCCGTCACGCCGCCTACGCTACGGCGGCCGCCATCGAACCGCGCGCCTTCCGTGCCGGATGGGGGCGGGGCGGTCCCCACGGCCACCGCAAATGGCACCCCGTCCGGGATCAGCGGCGTCCCGATCAGGTCCGCAGCGACGGCGGTGACCCTCGGTTCGTATCTGCGCTCGGTTCGGGATCCACCATGGCTGGGATCAAGGCCTGCTAGGTCCGTCACGCTGATCACCGCTGTACTCCGCGCGTCCACAGCCACGCGGACCCGTCTCTACTGCGCACGGTCGACCAGTTCCAATTCTCGGTTCGCGCGGCATCGGCGCCGGCGGCGAGTATCGGCGGGGACACCTTCGACTACAGCGTCGCCCGGGACACCCTGCATTTCAGCATCATCGACGCCATGGGTCACGGCGTGGCCAGCGCCTTGACCGCCACCCTCGGTGTGGCGAGCATGCGCAACTCCCGCCGCATCGGGCACAGCCTGAGCGAACAGGCCGACCCGGCCAGCGCCGCTGTCGCCGAGCACGCCCCGACCCGAGGCGCGTTCATCACCGCCGTCCTTGGACAGGCCGACCTCCGGGGTGTGTGACCTGATCAACGCGGGGCACGTGCCGCCGCTGCAGGTCCATCACGGCGACCCGCAGGAGCTGGACCTGCCTCGTAACTTCGCGCTCGGAATGTTCCCCGGCTCGCCCAGCCACGCCGGTCAAGTCCCGCTGCGCCCGGGCGACCGCCTGGTGATCGTCACGGACGGGATACGCGAACGCAGTGCAGCCGCCCTGGACCTGCCCGCGAAGCTGCGGTCGCTGGCCGCCCTGCACCCCCGCGAGGTCGCACGTTGCCTGGCCGACGCCGTGCTCGCCGTGACCGGTCCCACCTCGCCGCCGCCACCTCAGCCGACCACCGCCGACCGCGGGCTACGTCAGGACGCCGCTGGCGGCATGTCAGCCTCGGCGGCGTCCACCGAGCCGTACACGCCCAGCACCTGATCCACCGCCGCGAGCCGCAACACGTACTCGACGGGTGGCCGTGCCGCGGCGACACACAACCTGCCGCCGATACCATCCAGCTCTTTGAACCACACCATCAGCACGCCGAGACCGCTGGAGTCCATGAACGTCACGTCGGCCAAGTCCAGCACCACGCGTACGGCACCCAAGTCACTGACCTCCTGAAGGAAGTCATGCAGCTGAGGACCGGTGTCCATGTCCAGCTCGCCGCCGACTCGCACCACCGTGCAGGCCCGACCGGCCCGGGCCGACAACTGCAAATCCACGACTACCTCTGAACCCGACGCACCCGATGTCGACCCGTCAGCCGGCGACCTCGTCACCCTAATATCCCCTGGCGCGCTTCCGAACCAGGAACGCGGCGCCCGCATCCGCGAAGATGACGTCACCATCCTCTCCGCCACTGCCCCGGTCACCCCGGAACTGCCGCACATCTGAAGCTGACCGCACCGACGAACGCGTCAGCCCAGGCGTTTCGCCGCGGTGTTCGGCGTTGCGTTCACCCTGATGCCAAGGCAGACGCCGTGCCACCCCCATCATCGGGCGACGGCGAAGGGATCCCACGGGTGAAGCTCAGGTCGGCCCGGACGCGATTTCCGACTTCGCGTGGCGCCGGTAGACCCCCCGCAGGTCGGCGATGGCTTCGATCAAATGGATGCCCCGCCGGTTAGGCGTTCGTAGCCGGTTGCAGCCGGACTGCCTAGGCAGATACGGAGACGCCTCGGGTACGTGCCCGGGAACGAACTGCAGCCGGCGGGCCTCCGAGCGCACCCCGAGCAGGGCCTGAGCCACCGTCAGGGTGAGCGTTTCCGCGTCGGACAACTTCGGCGGACGTCTCGTCCTGCGCGGCCGTCTAAGCCAGTCGTCGATCTTCACGTACAGGACGGTCAGAAGGGTGTCGAGATCGGTCGTCACAAACTGATCTTCAACACCCTTCGTCTACGCCCGCAGCACCGCGGCCGTTGGGACTTACTCGTCCAGAATTCGTTCCGATAATGCTTCATCGTCTGCTCTGATGCTGCGTCACCGCTTCCGGTTGAACCTGTTGGCCAGTTCACGGAGCTTCCGTTGGGTTTGTGGCTTGGCCATTTCCTGCCGTCCCCGCGTAACCACACGCCGGCCCCGGGGGCCGGACAGGAATGCCTTGATCTGCTGCGCCATCGATGTCATGTCGTGCCTCAATTCTGTCGTTGTCTGTCCTCAGTGCGGCGCCCGACCGGGCCGGCTGTCTGAGGCAAATCTGCGCGGCCCGGCGGGCGGCGCCGGCTGGCACTTGAGCAGCCTTGCTGTCTGGTACGTCGCCCGACCGCGCCGGCGGGTCCGGGGTTAGTTCCGGCAGTCGATGTCAGCGAGCAGCGCGGGCGGTGCGCTGCCGGTTGTCCGCGGTAGCGGCGGCGGTCATCGCGGTCGCGGCGCAGACCGCAGTGGCGCGCGCAGGCACGACCAACAGGTGGATGCGGTCTCGATCGAAGTCGCAGATCACGGCCAGCAGACCGGCCGGTTGGGAGGTGTACCAGCCCAGGCGAACGGCTCGGCCGTCGACGATGAGTCGGCACGGGTGGGGCAGATCCCTCCGAGTCTGTGACGGAGTGCAGAGCAGAGATGGCGTCGCCTGCACCGGAGCCGGTATGGCGCACCTCAGGCGGGATGTCGTCGGTTCCGGGATATCCCCACCGTACGCCTGTTCGGCCCGCCCAAACGAATTCACGGTCGACCGATATCGCAAGGTGAGCCGCCACTGTCCTCACCGTTCGAGGTTCAGGCGTCACCCGTCACGTCGAAAGGCGCGTTCGGCGAATCGTTCACGAATTGGAGTTCCTCGGCCCACGAACTGTGATTCAACTTGACGACATGCTGCCAGCGGGGACCGGCGTGCTGACCGTGGTGGCTGGCGGCACCTGCCATCGGAGCCGCATCGGCGTCGACCAGGCGATGTGATGGCCCGAACACCCGGGTCTGCTGATCGTTTTGTACGGGCTCAGGGCGACCCCGCCGGGCGCTGGCAGGGTTGTCCTGGGGCGAGGCAGCCCGCTGGCCGGCGCGAGACATGACGAGCCCCTGGCGCCTGGCACCAAGGGCTGCCACATGGATGTCGTCAGTCCGTACTGGAAAGCGCTCCGGAATCGTCGTCTTCCAGATCGCTTCGCTGCCGGGGCGGCCCTGCTCACGCAGCCGGTCGTTCGAGCGACGGATCTCTACGTTGAGCGCTCCGGGCACGCTCGGCGTCCTCGCGCATCTGCCGTGCCGTTGCCTGGACAGCTCCGGGTCGACTGGTGGCTGGGCGGACGCGGAGTGATCGCTCAGGGCCATGCACTTCAGTGTGCCCCTATTACGTGGACTGCCGGACCGAGGCGCCTGCCGGTGGGCCTCCGGTCCCCGGGGCGGCGGAGTGGTCGAGTCGCCGGCCCAGGTGCCTACGGCAGGGGGCCGGGCGTCGCTCGGTCCCGGGACACAGTCGCCCAGACGGTCTTGCCGCCTTCCTGGTAGTCGTATCCCCAGGCCGTGGCCGCAGTCTCTACCAGGATCAGGCCGCGTCCGTGGACGGGCGGGATGGTGTCGTCGAGATCGCGTCGGACCGGGGGATCGGTAGCGCCGTCCTGAACGGCGAGGTAGAGGTGCGACGGGCGGCACACCACCTCGATTGTCATGAGTGTGTGGGCATGATCGACGACGTTGCTCACGAGTTCACTGATGATGAGGGCGGCCGGGGCGACCAGGTGCGGCATACCCCATCGCAGACAGGCGTCGGTCACCACGTTGCGGGCATGTCGTGCCGCATGCGCGACCGGCAGCAGCTGTTCGCAGATGACGGGCGGCGTCGGTCCTCGTGTCTCAGCGATGCGTCGTCCCCTCCCACATACTCCGCGTGATAGGCCAAGCGGCCGCATACCCGGTACGGGAAGTCACTAACGCGCAGTAGACGACCATCGCATCGGTACCCGCGGGTTGCGCAACGTCGACGGGGTCAGAGTCACGCCGTGCCTGGACAGTTCGACCTGGGCCGAGCAGCTGCCCGTGCCAACGGCGGATGTGCCGTTGCAGCCGCTGCGGAGGGAGACCGGTGTGGCCGGTTCCCATGTGGCGGGACGCGCTCGTGCGGTCGCTGGCCGGTGACCGGCTGGTGGAAACGACGAACTACCACGGCAGTGAACGAGGCATCGGCCCGCCGGGACCATCGCCAGCGCGGACGGTCGAGCACCCGGTCAGTCACCAGCGGTGTCCGCTGGCAGGGTTGCGCGCACGGCCGCTCCATCCGAGGTGCGGGTTGCAGGGGCTGACTTTAGAGTCGCTCGCAGCCCGGCCCATGTATCCGTCACAGCACAGCGCCGCGAGGCGCCACTTCGATCGCAGCCACCCCTCGGCCGTACAGCACCACGAGCCGATCACCGTGGTTGGCGCGCAGCATTCCCGAATCTTGTGCCAGTGTCGAGATCACCTGTTCAACAAGCTCGTCCTCGTCGGAGACGTCCGGTTTGTCATAGGTGATGTCCATGCGGTCGCCGCCGACGAGCCGGACGCGTAGCACCGTAGTTGCCATGTCCCAAAGCTAGCCCGTCGCGGATGCCAGGTGCGGTGACGCTGCCGCGGGCTCCTCGGTCTTCTCGCGCAGCATATGTCGGCAGATCCGCGCGGCACACCCACATTGCCGCACCGAGATCCAGGGTCGCGCCGCCGTCTGCCGTCGGCGGGGCCACCTTCCCAACGTGCAACTGCTGCTCGACCGCACGGGGTTCTCCCGGCCACAGCACTGTTGCTGCCTCGTCCTTGTGGTGTGACCAGTATGGGTCGTTGCCGTTCAGAGGGGCGCCACCGCTCGGACTGCACCCTGATGATGGGTGGTGGAGCGGTTCAGACTGATACCTGGAAGGGACCATGACCTCATATGGCATGGGCCGTTTTGCCGATCGTGTCCAGGTGCCGAAGCGCTCGGGCGTACGAGGAAAACAGTCCGGTTTCCAGGTAGGGCACGTGCTGACTCGCGCAGAAGTCTTTGACCAGTCGCTGGGCCCGGCGCAGATTGCCCCGCGGCATCGACGGGAACAGGTGGTGCTCGATCTGATAGTTGAGGCCGCCGAGGGCGAAGTCGGTGAGCCAATGCCCGCGAACGTTGCGCGCAGTGAGCACCTGCCGACGCAGATAGTCGGCGTTATCGGCAGTGCTCAGGGGCGGCATGCCCTTGTGATTAGGCGCGAAGGAACAGCCCAGATACAGCCCGAAGAGGGCCTGGTGGAGCACCACGAAGGCTAGCGCCTTGCCGGGCGGGAGCACCACGAAGACGGCGGCCAGGTATGCCACGACGTGCAGGGTGATCAGCAGCCCTTCGCGGATCCGGGCGCGGTCCCGGCGGGTGAGCAGGTATTGCACACTGGCGACTCGCAGGTTGACCGCTTCCAGTAGCAGCAGCGGGAAGAACGTCCATGCCTGGTAGCGGTAGAAGATCCGCGCAATGGGCCCACTGGCTTTCGCCTGCCGTTCGGTGAAGATGAGCGCACCCGCGCCGATGTCCGGATCCTTGTCCTCGTCGTTGGGGTGGGCGTGGTGGCGGTTGTGTTTGTCGACCCACCAGCCGTAGCTGAACCCGACGCCCAGATTGGCGAGCAGGACGCCGAGCAGATAGTTGCGGCGCGCTGACCGGAAGATCTGCCGGTGCCCGGCGTCATGGCCGAGGAAACCGAGCTGGGTGGAGAGCACCGCGAAGTACCCGGCCACGAGCAACTGCCACCATGAGTCGCCGAGCACCACAAGGGCGGTAATGCCGGCTGCCACGAGGGCCAGAAGGAAGGCAATCTGCACGGTGTAGTAGCCAGGCCGCCGATCGAGGAGGCCGGCCTGTTTGATCTGCCGGGACAAGGCGGAGTACGCGCTACCGCGTAGCGCTGTGGTCGCCGGCTCGGTCCGACGACACTGTCTGCCGGGGGATGTGTCGGTAGCCGTCACGGTCGCTCCATCAACATACTGACAACAGCGGGGGCTGCCTGGCTCTGGACGAGCGTTCGGCCCGATTACCCGGTTAACACGCCGCCAAACCGGCCACGAAACCGGTTGCAGAGATGCTCCACTCAGACCGTCACAGGCAAGTCGATCGGCCGGCGCACCGGCCCGCAAGTTCGTTCCGCGTGGCCGGGAATCGCGCAGGTTTTCGCATCCGCCCGTACCCGTAGGTCGAGGGCGTCGCCTACCGGGGCCACCAACCCCCGCGGCAGCGTCCCCCGCAGCCTGGACATCACCGGCGTGCTGTCCGTCCTCACCGACGAGCAGCCTTCGCGCGCCGAACGCTGAAACCAGACGTGCCGCAGTGAGCCCTATGGTGTCATCCGGTCGGCGGCGGCTTGGGACCATTCGATGTACAGCATGGCGGCGTCGTCGGCCGGTGGGCCGTCGTAGTGCTCCAGCAAGGTGTGGCACAGCCGCCGTAGCGTCTCCGGTGCGGGCAGCCCGGCGGTGGTGTGCTGCCGGACAAGGTCGGCGAGCCGGTCCTCGCCGAACTGTGCGCCGTTGCGGTCGCGGCCTTCGGTGACCCCGTCGGTGAACAGCAGCAACCGGTCGCCCGGTTCTAAGGTCTCCTCAGCGATTTCCAGCCCTGCATCGTCCATGCCCAGCGGCAGCCGTCTGCCGCGGTCCAGACGGTTCACCACCTTGCCGTGACGCAGCAGCATCGGCGCAGGGTGCCCGGCGTTGAGGTAGCGCAGAAGCCCGGTTTCCAGGTTGAGGGTGCCGAGCACTGCCGTGGTGAACCGCACTTCCGGCAGATACTGCGCCAACGCTTCGTCGGCGGCGCGGGCCATCGCGTACAGGCCGGCGCGGTCGGCGCGGGCCGCGCGAATTCCTGCCAGTACCGTGGCGGTGCCTAAACCGGAGCGCAGGGTGTGCCCGACGGTGTCGAACACGCCGAAGAACGCCGTGTCGCCGTCCACGGCGTAATCAAAACCGTCGCCACCGACCTCGTAACACGGTTCCAGGACGGCGACGATCACCAGGCGGTGGGAGGCGAACGTCAACGGCGGCAGCATCCGCCACAGCAGCTCGGAGGCCTCGACATGCGCTGGGTCCGCTTCGCGCCGGCTCGCTGGCAGGGCGAGGCGGAGCAGGTCCCGAGTACCGCGCCGCGGTGCGCCGAATCCTCGAGCATGCGGGCGCCGGGCATCGCCCGGCTGCGAAGACTTCCCGTCAGCGTCCCGCGCCGCAGATCGGGGGAGCGGCATGAGGATCGGCTACAGCATGTGAGGCTTTCTGAGCGCTGGTGTCGTGGACACCCCGGACGGGTCCCGCGCCTACCGCGCGCCCTGCTCCGCTGTCGCGGGTTGGTTGGGGTCGGCATGGCCCGTGCCGCCGGCCGCTGTCTGCGCAGCCCGCTCGACCTTTGCCCGGTGTGTCGCGCGAGCCGCCGTGTCGATCCGTTCCTCGTATTCAGCCATCACCCCGGTCCGGCCGTCGAGTTGCTCACGCAGGATGTCAGCGTGTCCGGCATGCCGGGTGGTGTCCTGCAGGACATGGACCATCATGTTGAACAGCTTCACGTCGGGGCGCGGCCACCACGGCACGTAGCCGGAGGCATCAATGGGAAGCTCCGTGATCGTCGCGTCGGCATGGTTCCGGGCGCGCTGGTAGAAGCCGATGATCTGTTCGCGCGTCTCGTCCTGAGTCACCCACAGGTCGCTGCCGTCCGCGTCCTGCCACCGGGGCAGCGGCTCCGGGAAAGGGCGGTCGAAGATCTCACCGAGGTACCTCGCCTCCCACGTCGCCAGGTGTTTGACCAGCCCGAGAAGGTTGGTCCCGGTCACCGTCAAGGGACGCCGGATGTCGTACTCGGACAGACCGTCGAGCTTCCAGACCAGCGCCTCACGGGTCACCTTGAGCTGGCCGTGCAGGTAGTCCTTCGCGAAATCATCGATCACGGAAGACGAGCTTGCCACGCGGCAACACGAGGAGCCACCCAGGAGCCACGGACGTTTGACGCCTCGCGGATCCAGCTGGCGAATCAGCCCGGGATCGCCTCCTGCGTCGAGCGCCCGATCTCGGCGTCGCAGTTGGTGATGGGTCGCGGGCCTGTTCCTCGACGAGGCACGCAACTCACCCCTCGAGCAAGATCAGACGTTTGACGCGGAGCTACGTCGCGCTGTGAGCGTCCGGGACTTCGACCACCTGGACGCGGCCGCCCGGCAAGCTTGGCCGGCCGAACGAACCCGGCTCGCCGACCAGTTGACAGAGCACGATGGCCCTCGTCTCGGCACGGGTCGGCCTGCCGGTTAAGCCGGCCGCTACTGCAGAACCCGTTCCAACAAGATAGTCGATGCTCTGATCGGCGAAACTCATGTTGGTGATCGCTTCACTCCGCTCCTGTGGCGGGGAGGCTGTTTCTGTGCAGACGCGTGTGAAGCGCCTCGGGCTACGCTATGTCGTCGTGGACTTCCGAGTGCTCGGCCCGGTACGGGCGTGGCGCGGGGACACCGAGCTGGATCTGGGGCCGCCCAAGCGCCGGGCGCTCCTGGCGCTACTCCTGGTGCACGTCGATCGCCCGGTGTCGTTCGGCGAAATCCTGCTCATCCTTTGGGGGGAGTCGCCACCGGACACCGCGGCGAACGCGGTGCACCAACACATCGGGGCGCTGCGCCGGCTGTTCGAGCCGGGCCTGCCGGCTCGCGGCACCTCCCGCTGGCTGATCCGCAGTTCCGGCGGCTACCGCCTCGACGTGGACCCGCACACCGTCGACCTGTTTCGGTTCCGCGGCCTGCGCCAGGAGGCGGCTCGGCTCGCGGAGCTGGACCGGCGTGGTGAGGCCGCCGGGAAGCTGCTGGAGGCGTTGAGTCTCTGGCACGGTCCGACGGCCGCGGGGATCTCGCCGGAGATCCGCTCACAACAGAGCTTCACCGCGGTGGACGGCGAACGGTTGTCGGCCCTGAAGTCGGCGGCTGAATGGGTGCCGGCGGCTGAACCGGCGGTGGCCGAAGGGGT
The DNA here is from genome assembly GCF_040689425.1 of Actinoplanes sp. NPDC051475. NCBI lineage: Bacteria > Bacillati > Actinomycetota > Actinomycetes > Micromonosporales > Micromonosporaceae > Actinoplanes > Actinoplanes sp. NPDC051475. Next base: position 449,082 of record NZ_JBFAZZ010000003.1, on the reverse strand, counting down.
GTTGGCCGCGCTGCGGCAGGCCGCCCTGGAGCATCCGCTGGACGAGGTGCTGCAGGCGCGGCTGATGCTCGTGCTGGCCGCGACCGGCCACCAGGCCGAGGCGCTCGAGGTCTACCGGTCGGTGCGTGACGCCCTCGCCGTCGACCTGGGCCTGGACCCGGGGCCGGACCTGCAGTCGGCGCAACAGCAGGTGCTGCGCGCGATGACGTCCGCCCCGCAGACCCCGGCTTCGCCGGCGGAGGTGCAGACCCTGCCCGCGCTGCGTCCGGCCCAGCTTCCGATGGACCTCGTGGTCTTCGCCGGCCGGCGCCAGGAGCTCGACCTGTTCCGTACGCTGCTGTCGGAGTCGGCCGAGGCGCGGGCGGCCTCGATGGTCACCGTCGGTGGCATGGCCGGCGTGGGCAAGACCGCGCTCGCCGTGCACTGGGCCCATCAGGTCGCCCATCTGTTCCCGGACGGACAGCTCTATGCCGATCTGCGCGGATTTCATCCGAGTGGCGTGGTCACCAGCCCGGCCGAGGTGATGCTGCGCTTTCTGGACGCCCTGGGTGTGCCGCCGCATCGCGTGCCGCCCAGCCTGGAGGCGCAGGCCGCGCTGTTCCGGAGCCTGCTCGCCGGTCGCCGGGTGCTGATCGTGCTGGACAATGTTCGGGACAGTGAGCACGTCCGGTCGCTGCTGCCCGGCGCGCCCGGCTGCTTCACCATCGTGACAAGCCGCCATCAGCTCTACGAACTGGTTGCGGCGCAGGGTGCGACGGCCGTCACGCTGGAGTTGATGCCGCACGCGGAGGCCAGGGAGCTCCTGTCCCGCCGGATCGGGGCGGCCCGGGTCGGCCTGGAACCCCGTGCCGTCGCGGACATCATCGAGCTGTCCGGCCGCCTGCCGCTGATCCTGGCCATGGTGAGTGCCCGGGCCGCGATGAACCGCGGGTTCTCGCTGCATTCCATCGCCGAGAAGTTGTGTGCCGCGCACGGCAGCTTGGATGCGTTCTCCGGGGAGTCGCCGGGCTCCGACGCCCGGTCGGTCTTCGCCTGGTCGTACCGCACCCTCACGCCCGCCGCCGCGCGGTTGTTCCGGCTGATGGCGCTGCATCCGGGGCCGGACTGTTCGCTCGCAGCGACGGCACGCCTGACCCGGCAGACCGCCGCGCAGCTGCGACCGCAGCTCAGCGAGCTGCTGCGCGCCCACCTCATCGTGGAGACCGTGCCGGGGCGCTTCGGTTGCCACGACCTGCTGCGGGCGTACGCCGGGGAACTCGCCCGGCAGCCGGAATCCGCCGAGGAGACGGCCGGGGCCCGTCGCCGCCTGTACGACTACTACCTGCACAGCGCGCACGCCGCGAGCAGTGTCCTGTTTCCCGGCCGGGAACGCCTGGAACTCGAGCCACCGGTCGTCGGCGCCGACCCGGTCACCGTGCTCGATCAGCCGGCCGCCGTGGCCTGGCTCGACACCGAACAGGCCGTCCTGATCGCGGCGATCGAGCAGGACGCCCGCCACGGCAGCGGCCGGCACAGCTGGCAGCTGGCTACCGCGCTGGAGTTGTACCTGGACCGGATCGGTTCCTGGCCGGTGCAATTCAATGTGCAGTCCACCGCGGCCCAGGTCGCCGAACGCATCGGCGACCGGCACGGCCAGGCCTGCACGCTGCGGTCGCTCGGCTTCGTCAATGGCCGGCTGCGGCGATGGGCGGAGGCGGACCTGCACCTGAACCGGGCGCTGGAGCTTTTCGCCGAGATCGGTGACCGCAACGGCGGGGCGCGGACACATCGCCTGTTCGCCTTCTTGGCCAATCAGCGGGGGCGCCATCACGAGGCGCTGGACCACTACCGGATCGCCAGTGATCTGTACCGGTCGAGCGGGTGGGCCAGCGGGCAGGCCAGCGTGCACAACGAGGTCGGCTGGACGCACATCCTGCTGGGCGAGTACGCCCAGGCCGTGGACCGGTGCCGGCAAGCGATCGAGGGACATCGCGAGATCGGCGACCGCAACGGCCAAGCGGCGGCCTGGGACAGCCTGGGCTACGCCCAGCACCACCTGCGGGAGTACGACGACGCGTTGTCCTCATTCGAGCACGCCGCGCGGTTGTACCGGTCGACGTGCGACCGCTACCTGGAAGCGGACACGCTGGTCCACATCGGCGACACCCAGCTCGCCGCCGGTCGAGACGCGCCTGCCGCCCAGGCGTGGCGGCAGGCGCTGAAGATCCTCGACGAGATCGGCCACCCGGACGCCGACCCGGTGCGCGACAAGCTGCACAGCCTCGGTGCCGGATCCGGCGCGGTCGCTGAACGGTCGTCAGAGCTCCGTCACAATTTCGGCTAGCTTCCTGCCTATGGTCCTCGACATCCCGCGCAGGGCCAGCCGGACCCTCAACCGCCCCGGCTCAGTCGTGCGGGAATGCGGCGCGGTGTCCGGGCCGCCGCAGCCGTGGTGTTCCACCTAACGGTGAAGTTGGGAGATGACATTGAGGCCGCTCTGAGCTGACACCGAGCCAACCCTCCTACCGTCGCTGCAAGCAGACAGGACAACGGTCTGGAGGAACGCACGTGGACGACAATCCGATCGGCAAGAGCGCCGGAAACGCCGGACACCCGAGTCGCCGTACCGTTCTCACCACTCTCGGTGGGATAGGACTCGGCGGTTTGATCATGGGAGCGGCGGGCTGCGCCTCTGACGAGCCCGCAGCCGAAGGGGCCGCCGCGCCCGGCCCGAGCGGTTCGGCCGCCGGGGCCCCGTCGTGCATCCTGTCGGCCGAGACGACGGACGGCCCGTACTACCTCGACCTCGACAAGCTTCGTACGGATATCACCGAGGGCAAGCCGGGTACGCCGCTCCACGATCCGCGCGTCGCCGCCGAAGTCGTAGCGCCACACCTGTTCGAGGATCTGAGCCTTGCTGACCACCCGCCCCGCATTCGCCAACAGGTATCGCAACAGGTTGAACTCCGTCGGCGACAAGTCGATGACCTTGCCGGCGCGGCGCACCTCGTGCGCCTGCTCGTCCAGCTCGAGATCGGCGTAGCGCAGTGCGGTGGGGCCGGCGTCCGGCCGGGCGCCCCGGCTCCGGCGCAAAATCGCCCGGATGCGCAGCACGAGCTCTTCCAGGCTGAACGGTTTGGTGACGTAGTCGTCGCCGCCGCCGGCGAGGCCGGAGATCCGGTCCTGCACGGCGTCACGAGCGGTCAGAAACAGCACGGGCACCAGCTGACCGGCCGCCCGCAGACGCTCGATCACCTCGAAGCCGTCCAGATCGGGCAGCATGACGTCGAGCACGACGAGGTCCGGCTCGAACTCGGTCGCTGCGAGCAACGCCTCGTGTCCTGCGGTCACCGCTCGCCGGCCGCGTACACGTAGACCCGGTGGATGGGTCTCATCGATGCGGGCGTGACCGTACAAGGCTGCCCCGTACAACAAGCGGACCAAGACGCGCGACACCCTGAACACGGACGACCACGTCTACGGCGACAGCGATGGTGCGGCGTCGACCCGCGCTCGTGCTTACGCTGATCGCGGCCGCGGCCGCTTCGGTGGTCCGCGTCGGCCTGCGCCCACTCACGCGAATGGAGCGCATCGCCGCCCAGATCGCGGCCTGGGAAGGCGGCGGCTCAGACCACGCGCGGACCGGGCCAGCCAGGAGCGCCGAGCTCGCGTGAGATGGCCCGCGCCGTTTCGCGCAGCGCCTCGCGCACCGATGTCTCGACCGGCCATGCGGTCGCCGGTACGACGACCGCGATCGCCCCGACCACCCCGTCGAAGGCGTCGAAGATCGGGCTGGCCAGGGCGCACTCGCCCAGCACGGCCTCCTCCATCTCGCTCGCCACGCCCGTCGCGGCAGCGTCGTCCCATTGACTTTGCAGTACCGCAAGGTCGGTAAGCGTCTCACCGGTCATGCTGCGTAGCGGCGTGGCCTCGCCGGCCGTCTTCTGTGCCTCGGCGCTGAAGGCGGTGATCGCCTTGCCAAGCGCGGAGGCGTGCGCGGGGATCACGATGCCGACCTCGGGCATCTGCCGGCTGCCGTCCGGCCGGGGCTCGTGGTGGATGATCACGACCTCGTTGACGAGCAGCACCCCGGTGCGCACGGCGAAGCCGGTGCGCCGCGCGAGTTCCCCCGCCCAGGGCGCGGTGCGCGAGCGCAGTTCGAGGGTGTCGAGGTAGACGTTGCCGAGCAGCAGCACGCGCGGGCCGAGCATGTAGCGGGTGGAGCCGCGCTCCTGCACGACCATGCCGTGCCCGACGAGCGTCTTGACGATGCCGTGCACGGTCGAGGCGGGCAGGCCGAGCGCTCCGGCGAGTTCGGTGAGTGTCATGCGGCGGCTGCCCTGCAGGGCGCTGAGCACGCGTACGGCTCGGTCGACCGACTGGATCACCACGCCTCCTCGATTCTGCGGGAGAACCCCGCGTAGCTCAATTGTGCCGCAGTGCTGTGCGGCATGTCGAAGGCCCTGCGAGAACCACGCGTCCGCCCCTTGTCACTGCCGCCGTTGCGGCGTAACCTCCGTCACACGTTCGACATTATCGAATGCACGTCGGCATCATCGCAAATTCTTCGAACGGCGAGAGCCTACTCAGGCGACACGAACCGGCGGGAGCGAGGCCACCGACAAGCCTGGCCGGGCATGCCGAGCCGGGTCGACGGGGCGGCCATCCGATCGCTCCGCCGGTGTCATCATCGAAACCAAGGAGGCAGGCATGGCGGACGAACCCACCATGACCCAGAAACTTCTCACCGAGGCCGTCGGCACGGCGTTCCTCGTCTTCATCGGTGTGGGCTCGGTGCCCGCAACCCTCATGATCAACGGCGCGGCGCCATTCACGATGGCCGACCTCGGGATGATCTCCTTCGCGTTCGCCACGATCGTCGTCGCGACCGTCTACGCCTTCGGTCACATCAGCGGCAACCACATCAACCCCGCGGTCACTATCGGCCTGGCCGTGACGAAGAAGTTCCCCTGGAGCCAGGTACCGGCTTACCTCGGCGCGCAGGTTGTTGGCGCGATGATCGGCGCCGCGGCGATCCTCGGCGTTCTCGGTCACAAGGCCAGCGATGTCGGTCTTGGCGTCGCGTCCTACTCCGGGATCTCCGCGGCGCAGGCCTTCACGGCCGAGTTCGTAGGCACGTTCATCCTCGTCATGACTGTCTTCGGCGTGATCCATCGCAAGGCCGCGGCCGGCTTCGCCGGGGTGGCGATCGGCCTGGTCGTCTTCGCCGCCATCATCCCGGTCGCCCCCGCAACCGGCGCGTCGATCAACCCGGCTCGCACCTTCGGCCCGATGCTCGTGCAGCAGCTGGCCGGCGGCACGGTCCACTGGAGGCAGCTGCCCGTCTATTGGGCCGCGGAACTGCTCGCGGGCGCTCTCGCCGGGCTGCTCTACGGCGTCATGAGCCGCACACCCGCGGACCGCGTCGCTGCCTTTTCCGACGAGCGCGTCGCCGCCTGAGCTACCGAGGAGAATCCCCGTGAAGAAGATCATCAACGACCCGTCCACGGTCGTCTCCGATGCGCTCAAGGGTGTCGAGGCCGCCCACCCGGATCTCAAGGTCGACCACCAGCACAAGGTGATCTACCGTGCCGACACTCCGCGCAACGGCAAGGTAGGCATCATTTCCGGCGGCGGTTCCGGTCACGAGCCGCTGCACGGCGGTTTCGTCGGCCTCGGCATGCTCGACGCCGCGTGCGCCGGGGAGGTCTTCACCTCCCCGGTACCCGACCAGATGGTCGCGGCCACCAAGCTCGTTGACGGCGGCGCCGGTGTGCTGCACGTGGTGAAGAACTACACCGGTGACGTCATGAACTTCGAGATGGCCGCGGAGATGGCTGCCGCGGAGACCGGCGTTGAGGTCGTCGCCGTCGTCACCGACGACGACGTCGCGGTGAAGGACAGCACCTGGACGGCGGGCCGGCGCGGCGTCGGCGCGACTGTGCTGCTGGAGAAGATCGCGGGTGCAGCGGCTGAGCAGGGCCGCAGCCTCGCCCAGGTCGCCGACGTCGCCCGCAAGGTCAACGCCAATGGCCGCAGCATGGGCGCGGCGCTGACCAGCTGCACCGTGCCCGCGGTGGGTCACCCGACGTTCGAGCTTGGAGACGACGAGTTCGAATTTGGCGTGGGTATCCACGGCGAGCCTGGACGGCAGCGCATGAAGCTCGTGGCAGCCAAGGAACTCGCCGAGCTGCTGGTCGAGCCGATCCTGGCCGATCTGCCGTTCACCTCCGGCGACGGCGTCATCGCCTTCGTCAACGGCTTGGGCGGCACGCCGCTGATCGAGCTCTACGTCCTCTACAGCGAGGTCGCGCGCATCCTGGCAGCACACGGCGTCACGGTGGCGCGCTCGCTCGTCGGACCGTTCATCACCTCCCTCGACATGGCCGGGGCGAGTGTGACGTTGCTGAAGGTGGACGACGAACTGCTCGGCCTCTGGGACGCCCCCGTGCGCACCCCGGCCCTGAGGTGGGGAGTCTGAGATGACCAACTGCGTGACCATGACGGCGCTCGACGCGTGGCTGCGGGCCTTCGCCCGGCTCGTGGCCGAGAACGAGGACGAGCTCACCCGGCTCGACGCCGCGATCGGCGACGCCGACCACGGGGCGAACATGAACCGCGGCCTGACCGCCGCCGCGGCCGCGCTCGACGAGCCGGCCGCGGGCGGCGGCCCTCGCCTGACCAAGGTCGGCATGACCCTGATCTCCACCGTCGGCGGCGCCTCCGGCCCGCTGTTCGGCACGTTCTTTCTGCGCATGGGCACTGCGCTGGGCGACCAGGACGCACCTGCGGTCGAGACCCTCGCAACAGCGCTGCGCGCGGGCCTGGCCGGCGTCGTCCAACGCGGCAAGGCCGAGGCTGGAGACAAGACGATGTACGACGCTCTGGCCCCCGCCGTCGAGGCGTTCGAGGCCGCGCTCGCCGCCGGCGAGCCCCTGGCCGGCGCGCTCGCCGCGGCGAGCAAAGCCGCCGACGACGGCTGCGCCGCGACCATTCCGCTCCTCGCCCGCAAGGGCCGGGCCAGCTACCTCGGCGAGCGTAGCGTCGGTCACCAGGATCCCGGCGCCACGACCGTCTGCCTGTTCTTCCGCGCCGCGCTGGACACCGGCATCGACTTCGAGCCTGCTGCCGGGGAGGCCGGGTGAACGGCGTTGGCATCGTCGTCGTCTCACACAGCCGCGCTCTGGCCCGGGCCGCAGTGGACCTGGCCGCCCAGATGCTCGCCGGGCGCAGCCTGCGCCTGGCGGTCGCGGCCGGCCTCGACGAGACCACCCTCGGCACCGATGCCCTGCAGATCATGGCTGCCCTGAAAAAGGTGGACGGCCCCGACGGCGTCGTCGTCCTGATGGACCTCGGCAGCGCCATCCTGAGCACGGAGCTCGCCCTCGACCTGCTCGACGACCCCACCGGACGGGACCGGGTCACCCTCTCTCCCGCCCCGATCGTCGAAGGGCTCGTCGCGGCGGCGGTCGCCGCCGCTAGCGGCGCCTCACGCGCAGAGGTTGCCGCCGAGGCCGCCGCCGCGCTACAGGCGAAGCAGCGTCACCTCGGCGAGCAAGACAGCCCGGTGGCCGGGACCGGCTCCGGCGTGCTGCCCGGCGAACCGGCGGCCCGCGGGGATATCACGGTGGAGAACCTGCACGGCCTGCACGCTCGGCCGATCGCCCGGCTCGTCACGCTCGTACGCGAACACGACGCGCAGCTGAGCCTACGCAACCTCACAACGGGAGCCGGCCCCGCCGCGGCGACGAGCCCGACGCAACTGGCTTCCCTCGGCGCCGAGCGCGGACACCGCCTGCAGGTCGAGGCGACCGGCCCCGCGGCGCAGCAGGCTCTCAACGCGGTGCTCACCCTGGCGCGCAGCGGTTTCGGGGACGACGACCTCCTTACATCGGTGCCAGCCGCACCGGCAGCGCAGGCAACCGTCGCGGCGAACAGCCTTGGCCCGCAGGGGGTCTCGCCGGGCATCGGCATCGGCCCGGCGCGCTTCTGGCGCACCGTGCCTGAATCCCGCAACGGCGCTTTGCCCACACCCCGCAACGGCTCCGGCCCGCGTGATGCTGACGCCGAGCTGCGACGTCTGCACGGCGCACGCGAGGCGGTGCGCCGTACCCTTGCCAGGCTCGCCGCGAGCACGCAGGCCGAGCTCGGGGCCGCCGAGGCCGCGATTTTCGCGGCGCACGAGGCGATCCTGGACGACCCTGCGATCACCGGACCCGCCGAGACCGCGATCCGCGCGGGGCACAGCGCCGAGGACGGCTGGACCCGGGCCGTCGCCGCCGCCGAGCAGGCATTCGCCGCGCTCGCCGACTCCTACCAGCGCGAGCGCGGGCACGATGTGGGCGCCGTCGGCGACCAGGTGCTTGCCGAGCTCACCGGCGGCGGCGCCGGCGGGCCGAGCGGGCAAGGGGTGCTCGTTGTCCGCGACCTCACCCCGGCTCAGGCCGCGAGCCTGAACCGCGAGCACATCACGGCGATCGTGCTCGCGCGTGGCAGCGCGAGCTCACACGCGGCGATCCTGGCCCGCTCGCGCGGCATCCCCGCGGTCGCCGGAGCCGGCGACGAGGTGCTGCAGCTGCCCGAAGCCACCGCACTCGTCGTCGACGGCACGACCGGCCTGCTGCTCGTCAACCCGCCGGAGGACATGCTCAGCCGCTACCGCGCGACCGCCGCCGAGCAGGCCGATTGCGCCGCGGCCGAACAGGCCCGGTCCGGCGAACCCGCCGTCACCCGCGACGGCCGGCGCGTGCACGTCCAGGCGAATCTCGGCTCGGTGCAGGACGCGCTGGATGCCGCCCGGCTCGGTGCGGACGGCGCCGGCCTGGTGCGCACAGAGTTCCTCTTCCTCGACCGGACCGCCGCGCCCGGTGTGGACGAACAGGAACAGCTCTACCGCCAGATCGCCGAGGCTATGCCCGGGCTGCGGGTAACTTTCCGCACCCTCGACGTCGGCGGCGACAAGCCGGTGCCCTATCTGCGCTCCGCTCCGGAGGCGAATCCTTTTCTCGGCGTGCGCGGGGTGCGTCTGACCCTCGCCTCGCCGCAGTTACTGCGCGACCAGCTCACCGCGCTCGTGCGCGTGGCCCACGAGCACCCCCTCGGGATCATGGTGCCCATGGTGAGCACCCCCGGCGAGCTGCAGCAGGTGCACGTGCTCCTCGCCGACGTGCTGCAGGCCGAGACGGGCGGGGTGCGCCCGCCCGGCCTTGAGCTCGGTGTCATGATCGAGGTACCGGCTGCGGCACTCAAGGCGGCGGCTTTCGCTGGGCTCGTCGACTTCGTCAGCATCGGCACGAACGACCTCACGCAGTACACCCTCGCCGCCGAACGCGGCCACGCCGAGCTGAGCGCGCTGGGCGACGCACTCGACCCGGGCGTGCTCCGGCTCGTCGAAGCGGTGTGCCACGCTGGAGCCGGGCGGTTCCGGGTCGGTGTGTGCGGAGAGGCCGCAGCTGACCCGCTCGCCGGATCGGTACTCACCGCGCTCGGCGTCACGGAGCTCTCGGTCTCGCCCGCAGCGCTGCCGGCGGTCAAGGCCCGCCTGCGCGAGGTCGACTTGACCGCCCTGGCCAAGCTGCTGCCCGCTTGCCTAGCTCTGCCCGACGCCGCCGCAGTGCGCTCGGCGCTGACCTCGGTACAGCCATGACCGACCAGGAGGCAACGACACCACCGACCCTCTGAGCCTGATACTGCGGACCGCATCACCGCTGCGTATCGGCCTGGGGCTGGCCGCCGGCGGACGGCCTGATTCCATCATCCTGCCGGCAATTGGGCTAGCAGGAGGCGTGCACCACTGTGGCACTCATGTACCAGGCTTTCGAGCTGATGGACGCGCCCTACGTCAACGGCGTGCGCTGCATGACGCCGTGCTGCTGGCGTCAATAGCGGTGGCGTCGTCGAGTGAGCGGGGTGTTACACCGGACCGCGGCACCTCAAAGGCCGGTGGTCCGGCTCGAGGCAAGTACGACGCCCGGTCAATGGAGCAGGTGCTCGGCGTCGCAGACAGTGAGCACCCAGCGGACCCGCTTGTGCGCGGCGCAGATCTTCAGCCGGATGCCGAGTTGCTCGGCGTCGTAGCGGCAGGTCAGCAGGGCACGGATGCCGGCTGCGTCCAAGAAGGTCACCTTGCCCATGTCGAGGAGGACATGGGCGGGGCGTTTGTGCAGAAGAAGATCGATCACGACCTGCTGCATCCGCGCGTAATTGCACACGTCGACCTCACCCGACATCGTTACGACCGCTGCGGCACTGGCGGAGGCCTGTACCTGGATCACCAGCGGATCATCGCCGTAGAAGGGGTTGCTGGGGAACATGTCAGCCTTCCGGGCCGTCCGATCAAGATCGTTAATGTCGACCGTCTCTGCGACTGGAGAGGGTCTCGAAGAGACGAGCCTGGCAATAGGGCCGAAAGACCTGACGCGGTGCGGGTATCCCCGTACGTTGCGCTTTTCGCTCGCAGGGGTGTGCCCGATGGTGGTCAACGATGGTGGGGCACATGCCGCCCGGCCGTCCGCCCCCATTCTTGCTGCGATGGGCCCCGTAGCCCTGGCACCTGCGTAGCCCTGGCCTCCATAGCCCTGGCTGGTGCTCCCGTAAGCTGCCGGGCCACACGGATTTGGTGTAGCCGGGGGAGGGGGTAGGAACTCTGGCGCGGGGTCGTGATCGTCCGGGCGCCTGCGGCAGCCTGCCCGTGCACGCCTACCTGGACCTGATGTCGCACAACGTCGAGGCGTTGATGGGCGTGGCGGCGATCTCCGCGGCCATGGGGCTGATCACGAAAGGCCCGCTCGCCCGACTTCCTCGGCAGCCCGCCTCGGGCAGTCCGCCGCCCGGAGCCACTTACGACGGGGCGGATTCAAGGGGTCGCATGTCTTCCTTCCGGCCGCCCGATCCATGAGTTCCTCCTCGATGCTAGGGGACGTCCCGGGGCGAACTGAGAGGATGATGCCATGGTGGTTGAGCAGGTCGTTCCGGTGTTCTTTCTGTCCGACAGCACAGGCATCAGCGCGGAAACGATGGGCAACGCTCTGCTCATCCAGTTCCCCGATCTCATTTTCGCGCGAAGACTCTTCCCGTTCATCACGACCGTCGAGGAGGCTCAGCGGGTCGTCGCGATTCTCGACGCGGCGATGGACGGGCCGGTGACCCCGCTGGTCTTCACCACGGCGGCGGTGGACGAGATCCGCGCGGTACTGCTGACCAGCCGGTGCCCGATCATCGACTTCTTCGGCCTGCACATGGACCAGGTCGAGGCGACGCTGGGGGTGCGAGGCATGCACGTCGCCGCACGGTTGCACGGCGTGGGGGACATCCAGCGCTACAACAACCGGATGGCCGCGATCGAGTTCGCGATCGAGCACGACGACGGGCAGAGCCTGCGCGCCCTGGACAAGGCCGAGGTGATACTGGTGGCGCCGTCGCGCTGCGGGAAGACCCCGACGACCATGTACCTGGCCCTGCAGCACGGCATCTTCGTGGCCAATTATCCGCTGGTCGACGAGGACTTCGAGAGTGTCGACCTGCCCCGGCCGCTGCGCAAGCTGCGCGAACGCTGCTTCGGCATGCTGACCAATCCGCAGCGGCTCAGCCAGGTGCGCACCGAGCGGCGCGCCGGGTCCCGGTACGCGTCGCTCGAGCAGTGCACCCACGAACTACGCCGGGCCGAGGCGATGTTCCGGCTGCACAAGGTACCGACGATCAACTCGTCGGCGTCCTCGGTCGAGGAGATGTCGACCCTGATCCTTCAGCAGATCAAACAGCTCAAGACGTAGCGCCGAGTCGCTGCCAGGTTGCCACGACGGTGTCCGGGTTGAGCGAGAGCGAGTCGATACCCTCGTTCACCAGCCATTCCGCGAAGTCGGGATGGTCGCTCGGCCCCTGACCGCAGATGCCGACGTATTTGCCCCGGGCCTTACAGGCCTTGATGGCCGCGCTGATCAGCGCCAGCACGGCCGGGTTGCGTTCGTCGAACGACTCGGCGACCAGCGCGGAGTCCCGGTCCAGACCCAGGGTGAGCTGGGTCAGGTCGTTCGAGCCGATGGAGAAGCCGTCGAAGTGCTCGAGGAACTCGTCGGCCAGCACCGCGTTGGACGGGACCTCGCACATCATCACCACCTCGAGACCGTTCTCCCCACGCTTGAGTCCGTTCGCGGCGAGCAGGTCGATCACCCCGGCACCTTCGGCGACCGTACGCACGAACGGGATCATCAGCTTGACGTTGGTCAGGCCCATCTCGTCGCGGACGTACCGCATCGACTGGCACTCCAGCGCGAAGCAGTCCTGGAAGTCACCGGACAGGTACCGCGAGGCGCCGCGGTAGCCGAGCATTGGGTTCTCCTCGTGCGGCTCGAACACCTCGCCGCCGACCAGGTTCGCGTATTCGTTCGACTTGAAGTCGGACATCCGCACGATCACCGGGTGCGGGGCGAACGCGGCGGCCAGCATGCTGACGCCCTCGGCGACCCGTTGCACGAAGTATTCGCGCGGCCCGGCGTACCCGGAAATCATGGTTTTGATCTGGTCTTGAAGGGGTTGGTCGAGCTCGTTCAGGTGCAGCAGCGCCTTGGGGTGGATGCCGATCTGGCGGTTGATGATGAACTCGAGCCGGGCCAGTCCGATGCCCGCGTTAGGGATGCGGGAGAAAGCGAACGCCTGGTCGGGGGTGCCGACGTTCATCATGATCTTGACCTTGATGTCGGGCAGGGCGCCGGTGTCGGTCTCCTCGACGGTGAAGTCGCGCAGGCCCTCGTAGACGAACCCGGTGTCGCCCTCGGCGCAGGAGACGGTGACCTCCTGCCGGTCGGTGAGCGTGCGGGAGGCGTTGCCGGTGCCGACGACCGCGGGGATGCCCAGCTCCCGGGCGATGATCGCGGCGTGGCAGGTGCGGCCGCCCCGGTTCGTGATGATCGCCGAGGCTCTCTTCATGATCGGTTCCCAGTCCGGGTCGGTCATGTCCGCGACCAATACGTCGCCGGCCACGAAGGACTGCATCTGCTCGATCGACTGCATGATCCGTACCGGGCCGGCGCCGATCCGCTGGCCGATCGCCCGGCCGGTGATCAGGGGCTCGCCGGTGTCGGTGATCCGGAAGCTCTGCACCGCCCCGGCCGATTGGCGCGACTTCACCGTCTCCGGCCGCGCCTGCAGGATGTAGAGCAGGCCGTCCTGGCCGTCCTTGCCCCACTCGATGTCCATCGGCCGGCCGTAGTGGTCCTCGATCACCAGCGCGTGCCGGGCCAGCTCGCTGACCTCGTCGTCGGTCAGGCTCAGCAGGCCGCGCTCGGCCTCCGCGACGTCGACGAACTCGGTCGTCCGGCCGACCGTACGGTCGTCGGTGAAGATCATCTTGGTGGCCTTGCCGCCGATCCGGCGTTTGAGGATCGCGGGGCGCCCGGCGCGCAGGGCCGGCTTGTAGACGTAGAACTCGTCGGGGTTGACCGCACCCTGCACGACCGCCTCGCCCAGCCCGTACGACGAGGTGATGAAGACGGCGTCGGGGAAACCGGACTCGGTGTCTATCGTGAACATCACGCCGGACGCGCCCAGATCGGAGCGGACCATCCGCTGGATCCCGGCCGACAGTGCCACCTGAGCATGCTCGAAGCGGTGGTGCACCCGGTAGGCGATCGCCCGGTCGTTGTAGAGCGAGGCGAAGACCTCCTTGATCGCGGTCAGGACGGCGTCGATCCCGCGCACGTTGAGGAACGTCTCCTGCTGACCGGCGAACGACGCGTCCGGCAGGTCCTCGGCGGTGGCGCTGGACCGCACCGCGAAACTGCCCTGGCCGTCGCCGTCGAGACGCTCGAACGCGGCCCGGATGTCCCGATCAAGGTCGGGCGGGAACGGCTGCTCGAGCACCGTGGCCCGGATCTCGCGGCCCACTTCGGCGAGCCGGCGGACGTCGTCCACGTCCAGCGCCGCCAGATCGGCGTTGATCCGCTCCTCGATGGTCGCGGCGAACCGGCGGAACGCGTCGGCGGTGGTCGCGAACCCGTCCGGCACCCGGACCCCGGCCGAGACCAGGCTGCCGATCATTTCGCCCAGCGAGGCATTCTTGCCCCCGACCTGATCGAGGTCGGTCAGGCCGAGCTCGCTGAACCACCGCACGTTCTTCGAGTCAGTAGGCATCGTCACAGCATCCCAGCTTGGCGCGTTGAATGAGCAGTGGTTGTCGGTCCGGGTCGGCTACCAGCGGTCACGGCGACTCGGCGGGGTCAACCGAACGGAGGTCGTGTGGCCCGCCGGCGGCGCGCCGAACCGCGTTCGCGACCGTCGTGTGCACGTCGGCGTGAAAAACGCTCGGCGTGATGTAGGCCGCGTTGAGTTCGTCCTCGGTAACCACCGAGGCGAGGGCTTTTGCCGCGGCGAGCAACATGTCCTGGGTGATGTCGCGGCTGCGCGCATCGAGCAGGCCCCGGAACACGCCGGGGAATGCGAGGACGTTGTTGATCTGGTTCGGAAAGTCCGATCGACCGGTGGCGACCACGGCGGCGTGTTCGGCCGCCGCCATCGGGTCTACCTCGGGATCGGGGTTGGAGAGGGCAAAGACGATCGACCGGTCGGCCATCGTGGCGATGTCCGGGCCGGACAACAGATTCGGGCCGGAGACTCCGATGAACACGTCGGCGCCGACCAGGGCATCCCGGAGGGATCCGGTGAGGCTGAGCCGGTTGGTGTGCTCGGCCAGCCACAGCAACTGACCGGCGACGTCCTTGGTGCCGCGGTGGATGATGCCGGACCGGTTGGTCACCACGATGTCGACGACACCCGCGGCGAGCAGGAGCTTGGCGATGGCCGTCCCCGCGGCGCCCGCCCCCGACATCACGACGCGGATCTGACCGATCTCCTTTCCGACCACACGAAGGGCGTTGTACAACGCCGCGACGACGACGATCGCGGTGCCGTGCTGGTCGTCGTGGAAGACCGGGATGTCCAGCTCCTGACGCAGGCGCTCCTCGACCTCGAAACACCGCGGAGCCGAGATGTCCTCGAGGTTGATGCCGGCGAAACCAGGTGCCACCGCCTTGACCGTGGCGATGATCTGCTCGGTGTCCTGGGTATCCAGGCACAACGGCCACGCGTCGATGTCGCCGAAGCGCTTGAACAGCGCCGCCTTGCCCTCCATGACGGGAAGTGCGGCCTCCGGACCGATATTGCCCAGACCCAGTACGGCCGACCCGTCGGTGATCACCGCGATGCTGTTTCGTTTCACGGTCAGGCGGCGGGCGTCCTCGCGATTCTTGGCGATCGCGAGACAAACCCGGGCGACCCCGGGCGTGTAGATCATCGACAGGTCGTCCCGGTTGCGGATCGGGTGCTTGCTGACCATCTCGATCTTGCCGCCCAGGTGCATCAGGAAGGTCCGGTCGGAAACCTTTCCGATAACCACCTCCGGTACGGCGTGCATGGCCTCGACGAGCGCGTCGGCGTGCTCGGTGTCGCGCGCGGCGCAGGTGACATCGATCCGCAGGCGCTCATGGCCGGATGCGGTCACGTCGAGCGCGGTCACCAGTCCGCCCGCGTGCTCGACGGCGGTGGTCAACGCTGACACAGACCGGCCACCGGCCGGCACCTCGAGCCGTACGGTGATCGAATAGGACACTGAGGGCGCGGCGGTCAAGGGAGGTTCACCCCGCTGCCTTGACGACGAGCACCGGAATGTCGGCGGCGAGGATGATCCGCTGGGTGACGCTGCCCAGAATCGCCTTGCCGACGGGGGAGCGGCGACGGGCACCGATCACCAGAAGATCCGCACCCGCGTCGGCCGCCATGGCCAGGATGGAGTCGGCGGTGTCATCGGTCTGGTCGGAGGCGGCAGCGAGCCGGAGATCCCATTTCGGGTCGGTGATGCCCGCCTCGGCCAGAACGTTCGCGATCTCGTCGGACATTCCTGCTCGGTGAGCGGCATCGACGTCGAGGTCGACCGCGTCGACCACTTGGATGACAGTCAGAGTCGTGCGGCGTTGGACCGCCTGTTGTGCCGCTTCACGAAGGGCGAGGTGTCCGGTGGTCGAGGGAAGATGGGCCACGGCGACGGGCATCGGATGCTCCCTGAGGCTGGTGAGGTGTGCTGTGGGTCAGTCGTAGGGGCCGACGACGACCTGGGTCCCAGTCGATGATCGATCCGGTGACCACGCCGCTGCGGTCGGACAGCAGGAACACAATGAAGTCGGCGATCTCGTCCACCTGCCCGAGCTTGCCCATCGGGACCCCACGCCCGGCCTGCTCGATCCAGCTGTCGTCGGCGCTGTGGAAGTGGCGCTGGATGGCGTCCTCGCCTTCGGTCTGGGTCCAGCCGATGTTGACGCCGTTGATGCGGATCCGGTCCCACCGATGGGCGAAGGCGGCGTTGCGGGTGAGCCCTGCCAGGCCGGCTTTGGCGGCGCTGTAAGGACTCAGATACGGCTGTCCACCGTGCGACGCCATCGAGATGATGTTGACGATCGTTCCCGGTGCCTTACGTTCGGTGAGGTCGCGGACGGCCGCCTGCATCGTCAGGAACGGGGCCCGCAGGTTGATGGCGATGTGTTCGTCGAACAGGGCCGCGTCGGTGTCCAGCAACGTGCCTCTGGTGGTGAGACCGGCCGCGTTGACCAGGCTGTCGATGCGGCCGAAGTGATCGACCACGGCCTGCACGGATCCCGAGGCCTGAGCGGGATCGCTGAGATCGCACTGCACGAACAGGGGCGGCGAGCCGGCGTCCTCAGTGGCGAGCTCGTCGACCAAGGCTTGGCCCGCGCCGGGTCGCCGGCCGGTGAAGGCAACGGATGCGCCTTCCCGGACGGCGGCCCGGACCACGCCGGCACCGACACCCTGGGTTCCTCCGCTGACGAGCAGGACCTTGTCAGTCAGTAGCGGCTGCACGGACGGGCTCCCTCATCTCTGCAGTTCGTGGGTCAGCTCGGTGAGTTCGTCGCCGCCTGCCATCTGCCGGGTGAGCTCGTCCAGGGCGACGTCGTCCCGCTTCTTGTCCAGCACGGCCTGGCCGAGCTTGAGGATGATGAAGTGGTCGCCGACCATGTACGCGTGGTGCGGGTTGTGCGTGATGAAGACGACGCCCAGGCCGGCATCACGGGCGGCGGCGGTGTACTTGAGCACCACGCCGGACTGCTTGACGCCGAGCGCCGCCGTCGGCTCGTCCAGGATCAGGACCCGGGCGCCGAAGTACACCGCCCGGGCGATCGCGACACACTGGCGCTGACCGCCGGAGAGCGTGCCGATCGGCTGGTTGATGTCCTTGACGACGATGCCCATCTTGCGAAGCTCTTCGTCGGCGATCCGCTTCATGTCCTTGATCTTCAGGCTCGAGAGCGGCATCTTGCTGCCGGACATCTCCGAACCGAGGAAGAAGTTCCGCCACACCTCCATCAGCGCGACCACGGCGAGGTCCTGGTAGACCGTCGCGATACCGTGGGCCAGGGCGTCACGCGGCGAGCCGAAGGTGACCGGCTTGCCGTCGACTCTCATCACGCCGTCGTTGTGCGCATGCAGCCCTGAGATGATCTTGATCAGGGTCGACTTGCCGGCGCCGTTGTCGCCGAGCACGCAAGTCACGTCGCCGGCGTTGACCGTCAGGTTGATGCCTTTCAGCGCCCGAATCGCGCCGTAGGACTTTCCGACGTCCTCCATCTGTACGAGCGGCTCGCCCTTGTGCAAGGTCTCGTCGGCGTGTTCGGCGATCGTGTCGGTCATCTCAGCCCACCTTCCGGGCGCTCGAGAGCCTCTTGACGTACAGGTTGACCATGACCGCCAGGAGCAGCATGATCCCGAGGAAGGCCTTGAACCAGTTGGGATCCCAGCCGGCGTAGACGATGCCGAGGCTCGTCATGCCGAAGATGAAGGCGCCGATGGCGACGCCGATGCTGTTGCCGTAACCGCCGGTGAGCAGGGTTCCGCCGACCACCGCGGCGATGATGTAGAGGAACTCGTTACCCACGCCGTTGCCGGCCTGCAGCACATTGAAGTTGTAAAGGTAGTGCATCCCGGCGAACCAGGCGAGGAAGGCCACCGTCATGAACAGGCCGACCTTGACCCGCAGGACCGGCACGCCCACGGCGCGGGCTGAGGCCGAGTTGCCGCCGACCGCGAAGATCCAATTCCCGATCCTGGTTCGCTGGAGCACGTAAGCCGAGAGCAGGGTGAACAGCAGCCACCAGATGACGGTGATCTGCAGGGTGACCGAGCCGATCTTGAACTGGTGCGCGAAGATCCAGTTGAGCGACGAGTAGCCGTCCATCTTGGAGATGTCGGGGCTCGACACCGAGCCGGTCACGAGCTTGGTCACCCCGAGGTTGGCGCCCTGAAGGAAGAAGAACGTCCCCAAAGTGATGAGGAAGCTGGGGATGCCGGTCTTCATCACGAGGTAGCCGTTGAGGAACCCGAGACCCAGACAGACCACCAGAGAAAGCAGAGCGCCCAGCCACAGGTTGATGCCGAGCTCATAGCAGAACATCGCGTTGAACAGGCCGGCGGTTGTCACGAGAACGCCGGCGGACAGGTCGAACTCGCCGCCAATCATCAGCATGCCGACGGCGACGGCGACGATGCCGATCGTGGACGACTGGTAGAGAACGGTGAAGAACGAACTCGGGCTACGGAACGCCGGCGCCACGGCGAGGAAGAAGATGAAAATCACGATAGCCGCGACCAGAGCTCCGACCTCGGGACGGGCGAGCAGGCGGTTAGAGAGGCCCAGCGAGACGCGGTTGGATGCTTCCGATGGGGCGGCTGGGCGGGCGGTCTTGAGGGGTGTGCTCATAACAGCTCCTGTGCTGTCCGGCGGGGGCCGGGCCGGTCGAGGCCCCGGCCCCCGAAATGAGTCAGCGGGTGTTCGCCTTAACGAACGGAAGGATCTGCGCAATGCTGGTCTTGTCGACGAACGACGGACCGGTCAGCACGGCGTTGCCACCACCGATGACGTTGCCGTTCTTCTTGAAGAGGTAAAGCTGCTGGATGGACAGGTAACCTTGCAGGTAGGGCTGCTGGTCGATAAAGAACTGGATCGTGCCGTCCTGGACGGCCTGCGCCGCGTCGGGGTTGGTGTCGAACGTGCCGATCTTGACGTCGGCTCCGGCCTGTTTGACCGCCTTGACCGCGTCCAGCCCCTGAGCGGCACCGAGGGTGATGATCCAGTTGATCGTCTTGTCCTGCGAGAGCTTCGCTTGGATGGCCGAGGTGACCGCGGCGTCATCGGCCCCGTTGACCTGAATGTTCTCGGTGTTCGGGAACGTGTCCTTCACGCCCTTGCAACGGTCTTCGAGCGCCACGGATCCGGTCTGCTGGATGGTGCAGAGGATCTTCGTGGCGCCGGCGTCCTTGGCCCGCGTGCCGGCCCCTTGCCCGCCGAGGTACTCGTTGGAGGCGAAGTGCACCAATGAGCCGGCCTGCTTGTAGTAGTCGATGCCGGAGTTGAAGCTGTCCACCGGAATGCCCGCGGCGGTTGCCTTCTTCACCGTGGGGATGAGCGCTTCCGGCGTGACCAGGGTCGTTGCGATCCCGTCGACCTTCGAGTCGATCGCGTTCTGGATGAGGACGGTCTGTTTCGTGGCCTCCGGGTCGGACGAATATTTAAGGGTGGACCCGGTGTCCTTCGCCGCCTGCTGGGCGCCGGCTTTGATGCGGTCCCAGAAGGTGTCACCCGGCGTCTCGTGGGTGATCATGGCGAAGGTATATCCGGAGTTCCCGCCGCCTCCTCCGGTGCCCGTGCTGGTGTCCTTCTGAGCGCCCCCACCGCTGCACGCGGTAAGGACGGTGATGAGTGTCGCCGCGGCCGCGACCGCGACGGTCCTCCTCGCGTTGGTCTTCATTGAACGTCCCTCTCGGATCAGTGCCGAAACGGCAGGTCAGGTGATGTGTTCGGGCCTTACCAGCTCACAGCCACGTACTTGGTCTCGGTGAAGGCCAGCAGTCCTTCGACGCCACCCTCCCGCCCGAGGCCGCTTTCTTTGACCCCGCCGAACGGGGCCGCCGGATCTGAGACCAGTCCTCGGTTCAGGCCGACCATCCCCGCTTCGAGTGCTTCACTGACCCGCAGACCGCGGCCCAGATCAGCGGTGTACACGTACGACACCAAGCCGTACTCGCTGCCGTTCGCCAGATCGATCGCCTCGTCCTCGGTGGTGAACGTGACGATCGGTGCGACCGGACCGAAGATTTCGGTCCGCAGGATCGCTGCGTCCGGAGCCACATCACTCAGGACGGTCGCGGGATAGAAGAATCCGGAGCCTTCGGGCAGAGTCCCACCGATCCTGGCGCGTGCTCCACTGTCGATGGCCTCGGCGACCAGATCGGCCACCTTCCGCTGGGTCTTCGCATTCACCAGAGGACCGAGCGCTGTTCCGTCGGCATAGCCCAGACCCATCGCCAGGCCCGCCATTGCGCGGGACAGCCGTTCGGTGAATTCCTCGGCGATGCCGTCATGGACGAAGAACCGGTTGGCGGCGGTGCACGCTTCACCGCCGTTGCGCATCTTCGCCACCATCGCCCCTTCTACCGCGGCGTCCAGATCGGCGTCGTCGAAGACCACGAACGGTGCGTTGCCGCCGAGCTCCATCGAGGAGTTGAGGACGTGCTCATTGGCGAGATTGAGCAACGTACGGCCGACCTCGGTGGATCCGGTGAAGGACAACTTCCGGACGCGCGGGTCAGCCAGCATGGCCGCCACGACGTCGCCCGATCGCTTGGACGGAAGCACGTTGAGGACCCCGGGCGGCAGACCGGCCTCCTCCATCAGAGCGGCCACGGCAAGCGCGGTCAGCGGTGTCTCTCCCGCGGGCTTGAGGATGGTCGTGCATCCGGCGGCCAGCGCGGGCGCGATCTTTCGCGCGGCCATGGCGGCCGGAAAGTTCCACGGCGTCACGAGAACCGCGATGCCGACCGGTTGCCTGAGCACGATGATCTTGTTGGCACCCCCCGGCGCGGTCTGGATCTCGCCGCGGATCCGGACGGCCTCCTCGGCGTACCACCGGAAGAAGTCCGCGGAGTACACCACCTCGCCGCGGGCGTCCGGCAACGCCTTGCCGTTCTCGGCACTGATCAGCAGCGCCAGGTCGTTCGCGCGCTCGACCATCAGCTCGTACGTCCGCCGCAGGATCTCCCCACGCTGCCGGGGCGCCGTCGCGGCCCATCCTGCGGCGGCCGCCGCCGCGGCGTCGACGCAGGCGATCGCATCGCCGACGGTCCCGCTGGACACCCTTGCCAGCGGCTCGCCGGTCGAAGGATCGAGCACCTCGAAGGTGGATCCGTCGGTGGCGTCGCGATGAATGCCACCGACGATCAACTGGGTCGGCACGGCGGCCACGATCTCGCGGATCCGGGCGAAGGCGACGTCGGCCGCGGCGGTATCGGCGCTCACAGGTACAACCTCTGCGCCGCGGTCTGCTGCTCGTACTCCTTGCGTGCCTCCTGCGTGCTGTCGAGCTCGGACACCTCCGAGACCGGTACGTCCCACCAGGCGCCGGAGCCACCGAAGCGGCCCTTGGCGTCCACCTTGGTGTAGATCACGACGGAGTTGTCGCGGGTAGCCGCCTCGGCCAGCGCCGCCCGCAACTCCTCCGGAGTGCTGGCGGACAGCGTGTCCGCGCCGAGGCTGGCCGCGGTGGCCGCCAGATCGATCCCGACCCGCTCGTCGGAGAACTGGCCGTCCTCGCCGCGGTAGGTGAAGCGGCACGCGAAGGCCTGCGATCCGCGGGTCTCCGACAGGGCGGCAATCGATCCGTACCCGAAGTTGTCGACCAGGATTACGGTGATCTTGAGACCCTCCTGGACCGCCGTCATCAGCTCCTGGTTGGCCAGCAGGAAGGTGCCGTCACCGATGAAGCAGAAGACGTCGCGCGAGGGGTCGGCCATCTTGTTGCCGACCGCGCCGGCAATCTCGTAGCCCATGCAGGAGTTGCCGTACTCGAGGTCGTAGGCCTTGGGGTCGGACGGACGCCACAGCCGGTGCAGGTCGCCGGGCATCGATCCGGCCGCGTTGATCACCACATGGTGATCGCCGGCGACATCGTTCACCATGCCGATCGTCGCCTCTTGGGTGAGCGTCGTCTCGCCGTCGGGAAGCGCCACGATGACGTCGCGCTCCGCGCGCCACTGTTGCGCGGCCTGCTCGGCGGTGGCGCGATATTCGGCGCTCACGGTGTAGTCGCTCAGCAGTTCGGTCAGCTCGACGATGGATTCCCGGGCGTCGCCGACGACCGCGGTCGCCGCCTCCTTGAGCGCGTCCAGTTCCGTCACGTTGAGGTTGATGAACTGCACGTCGGGCTGGGCGAACAGAGTGTTCGAGGCGGTGGTGAAGTCGGTGTACCGGGTGCCGATCCCGATGATCACGTCGGCCTGCTGTGCGAGACCGTTGGCGAAGGCGGTGCCCGAGGCGCCGATGGCGTTGACCATCTGCGGGTGCTCCCACGGCAGGCTGGCCTTTCCGGCCTGCGTGGTACCCACCGGGATGCCGGTCCGCTCGGCCAGCGCGGCGAGTTCGGCGGTGGCCTCCGAGTAGATGACGCCGCCGCCGGCGATGATGACCGGCCGCCGGGCGGCGGCGATGATCTGTGCGGCGCGGCGCAGGGCCGCGCGGTCGGCCCGGGCCCGGGGTACGTACCAGGTGCGTTCGCGGAAGAGCAGGGCGGGAAAGTCCCAGGCCTCGGCCTGGACGTCCTGCGGCAAAGCCAGCGTCACGGCCCCGGTGTCGGCCGGGCTGGTGAGGGTCCGCATCGCTTCCAGCAGTGCGGTCGGCAATTGGTCGGGCCGGTTGATCCGGTCCCAGTACTTGCTGACCGCCTTGAACGCGTCGTTGGCCGAGTAGTCCCAGGAGAAAGTGGACTCGAGCTGCTGCAGCACAGCACCGGTCCGTCGGCTTGCGAAGATGTCGCTCGGCAGGCACAGCACCGGCAGCCGGTTCACGGTCGCGGTGGCGGCGCCCGTGATCATGTTGGTGGCGCCGGGCCCGATGGAGCTGCTGCACGCAAGAGCGCCGAGACGGTTGCGCAGCTTGGCGTAACCGGTCGCCATGTGGACCATGCCCTGCTCGTTGCGCGCTTGATAAAGGCGGAAGTCCTTGCGGTACTGCAGAAGGGCCTGGCCGACGCCCGCGACGTTGCCATGCCCGAAGATGCCGATCGCACCCCCGAAGAAGGGCTTGTTCTCGCCGTCGCGTTCGACGCGCTGGGCGGCGAGGAACTTCACTAGGGCCTGACCGACGGTGAGACGCTGCGTTGACGGGTGGGATTGAGTCACGACAGTTTCCTTCTCGGTCTCGAGATGATCAGGCGGTCTTCGACGCCGGGTAACGCGGAATGATGGGCAGGCGGTCATCCATGGCCAGCTGGGGCCAGGCGTCCTGGGTCGGCTTGAGGCACGGATCCTGCAACGCCTGCAAGGTGCGGCGCGGGGCCGGCCCGGCCAGCACGTTGAGGTAGTAGAGGTCGTGGCCGTGGATAGCGGCGGTCGTGTGGTAGCCCCAGGGAATCAGCAGGATGTCCCCGTCCCGCACAGTCACGGTCAGGTCGAAGTCGCGCTCCGGGCTGTAAACCCGCTGCACCGCCCACCCGTTCTCGGGGTCACGGAGCCGGTAGTAGTAGGTCTCCTCCAGCTCGGACTCCGCCCCGTCGTCGGTGTCGTGTTCGTGCTTGTGGGGAGGAAAGCTGGACCAGTTGCCGCCCGGGGTCCACACCTCGATGACCAGCAGCCGGTCGGCCGGGAAGTCGGGGAGCATCAGGCTGTTCACCTGGCGTGAGGCGTTGCCGCCGCCGCGCAGCTCGGTCCGGGTGTCGTCCGGGGTGACGAGAACCGGGGCGTGCCGGGTGGTGGCCGGGGCCTCGGCGACGGCGACTTCGATGTCGGTCAGCGCAACCAGGGTGACTGCGGTCTGCGACGGCAGGTACAGGCACCAGCCCACGCCGGCGAAGACGTTGTCCCGGCCCCCGAACTCCCACTCGCGACCGGAGTCCTGCTCGGCGTCGGCCGGGATCGTGGCCTTCACCCGGCCGGACAACGGCACGAACGCTCGCTCCTGATCGCTGCTCGGCAGCTGCACGGAACTGCCCGCGGCGAGGGTCAGAACCTGGAAGCTGACGTAGGTCCAGCCGGCCACCTCCGGGTTGACGTCTTTCCATCCCGCCGAGAGGACCTGCGGAGAACTGTTGGGCAGTGGCATATCGGGGGGCAACCTCTCTTGTCCGACTGGCCAGGTGCGTCCGTTGTTTCGCATCTGCCGATGTCGATGTTGCGGTCCGGGCGGAGGCTTCCCGGTGTCGCGGGTGTAACAAGATGGAAAGCTATCCTCTGATGGACGGGATGTCCACCAGGTGATAGAAACTTTGACATCAGCGCGGTCAGCGACCGCACCGCTCCACCCGTCGCGATGGTTCATCGCATACTCCAAGACCGGGAGAGTCACTGATGACCTTGCATCCCGCCACCTCCTCGGTTCCTGAGATCGGGGTAGCCATGATCGGCAGCGGTCTGATGGCCAAGTCGCACACCATGGGCTATCGCAATGTGGAGAGCGTCTACGGCAGCACTCCGCTGCGCCCGCGGTTCGAGGTGCTGGCCGACGCCATGGACGACCTGGCCAGCAGCGGCGCCCAGTCGCTCGGCTATGCCCGCTGGACCACCGACTGGCGCGAGGCGGTGACCGATCCGGCGGTCGACGTCGTCGACATCGTGACGCCGAACTTCCTGCACAAACAGATCGCGATGGCGGCGATCGCGGCGGGTAAGCACGTGTACTGCGAGAAGCCGCTCGCGCTGAGCGCGGCTGACGCCCAGGAGATGTTCGAGGCCGCCGAGGCGGCCGGTGTGAAGACCCTGGTCGGGTTCAACTATCTGCGTAACCCGGCGATCGCCGAGGCCCGCCGGCTGATCGCGGACGGCGTCCTGGGCGACATCTGGACCTTCCAGGGCCGGTTCGTGCTCGACGCGTGCAGCGACCCCGATGTGCCGTTCACCTGGCGTTTCGAACGCAAGCTGGCAGGCACCGGCGCCTTGGGCGACCTCGGCGCCCACATCATCTCCCTGGCCCAGGTGCTGGTCGGGCCGATCGCCTCGGTGGTCGGCCTGAGTCGCACTTTCATCACCGCCCGGCCCGAGCCCACCGGCGCCTTCGGTTACGGCAGTGGCGCCGACCTGGCCGCGCCGCGCCGGGAGGTGGAGAACGACGACGCGACCACCTTCCTGATGCAGTTCGCCTCCGGCGCGAGCGGCCACATCGAGGCGTCCCGGGTCTCCACCGGGCGGACCTGGCACCAGAGCATCGAGCTGATCGGCAGCAAGGGCGCCCTGCAGTTCGTCCAGCAGGACATTCACACGCTGCGGCTCTACCTGACGGGCGACCCCGCGGACCGAAAGGGCTACAAGGAGATCGAGCTCGGCCCCTCGCATGGCGACTACGGGGCGTTCTGGCCATTCGCCGGCGTGCCGCTGGGCGTCCACGAACTGAAGACCATCGAGGTCAACGAGTTCCTGCACGCAATCGCCGAGAACCGGCGCCCGGACGGCGATTTCGAGGCCGGCTGGCGAGTGTCGCAGGTGCTGGACGCGGTCGAGCAGTCGGCGGCGGAGCGGCGCTGGGTCGACATCAAGTAGCGTTATCACCAGGCGGACAGCTAGTTCGATGGACGATAAGTTGGCCACCTGCGGCCGAGCTCACGATTGGATTGAGTCCCCCGTGACGTCAGACAGTAGTAACGACGCTGTGACCGACGACCGTCATTCCCGGAGCATCGCGGACCTGCACACCCTGGCTCAGCGAGCCCGCTGGGAAGTGATCAAGACTGTCGACAAGGCCAAAGCCGGTCACATCGGCGGCCCGCTGTCGATGATGGACCTGCTGGTGAGTCTCTACTTCCAGGAGTTGCGGATCCGTCCCAGCGAACCCCACTGGGCCGACCGGGACCGCTTCGTGCTGTCGAAGGGTCATGCCGCCCTGGGCCTCTACGCCGTGCTCGCCCTCCGCGGCTACCTCGACCTGGACGAACTGTCGACCTTCGATCAGGGCGACTCGCGCCTGCAAGGCCACCCCGACGTCACCCGGCTGCCCGGCCTGGACGCCTCCACCGGCTCCCTGGGCCAGGGGCTGTCCTTCGGCGTGGGGATGGCTCTCGGGGCGCGGCTCAAGGGCCAGGAGTTCCACACCTGGGTGCTCCTCGGCGACGGTGAGATCCAGGAGGGGATGGTCTGGGAGGCGGCGCAGGTGGCCGTCCGCTACCGCCTGACCAACCTGACGGCGATCGTCGACCGCAACGGGCTGCAGCAGTTCGGCCTGCCGTCGGACGCCACCAGCGAGCCCACTGACCGCGGCAACCGCCGCGACCCGTGGAGCGGGCTGGACGTCAGCGCGATCTTCGCGGCCTTCGGCTGGCGGGTGATCGAACTCGACGGGCACGACTACGAGGAGATCATCGACGCCTACCGCAAGGCTCACCTGCCCGACGACCAGGACCGGCCGACGGTGCTCGTCGCCCAGACCGTGAAGGGAAAGGGGCTCTCGATGGCGGAGGGCACCTACACCTGGCACAGCACGGTGCCCACGACCGAAGAGGTTGACCAGGCCCGATCCGAGCTGGTGCCAGACCTTGCCGAAACCAGCATCGGCGCCTCCGATCAACCCTCGTACGTCGGATCCGGGAACGCGCTGCGCATCGAAGGAGGCCGGGTATGAAAGCCATGCGCGATGTCTGGGGCGAGAAACTCGTCGCGCTCGGTGAGGTGGATCAGCGGATCGTCGTGCTCGACGGCGACCTCGCCAACTCCACCAAGGCCGACAAGTTCGCCGCGGCCCACCCGCAGCGGTTCCTGCAGATGGGGATCGCCGAGCAGAACCTGATCGGGGTGGCCGCGGGGATGGCCGCGGTCGGTTACATCCCGTGGACTTCGTCGTTCACCGTTTTCTTCACCCACCGCGCGCTGGACTCGGTCCGGGTGCTGGTGGCCCAGTCACACGCCAATGTGAAAATCGTCGGTTCCTACTCCGGCCTGCTGATCGGCGCGGTCGGCAAGACCCACCTCGACGTGCAGGATCTGGCCATCATGCGCGCCATGCCGGGGATGACCGTCCTCGCGCCGGGCGACGCCACCGAACTGCTCGCGGTGATGGACTGGGCGACCGAGCACGAGGGCCCGGTGTATCTGCGGATCGCGCGCGACGGTGTCCCCGATCTCTTCGGCCCGGACTACACCTTCGTCCCGGGAAAGGTGCACCGCCTGCGCGAGGGGGGCGACGTCACGCTGATCTCGACAGGTCCCCAGACGTCGCGGACCCTGGCCGCCGCCGAGCTGCTGGCCGCATCCGGGGCGGACGCGACGGTGTTGCACGTGCCGTCCCTCAAACCACTCGACGAGGACGGCCTGCGCGCCGCGGTGGGGGACACCCGGCTGGTGGTCACCGTCGAGGAGCACTCGGTCATCGGCGGCGTCGGCGGTCTGGTCGCCGAGGTCCTCACCGCCAAGGGGCCGGCGCCGCGCATCGAGCGGATCGGCCTGGACGACACCTGGGGCGAATCCGCCGGCAACGACTTCCTGCTGCACAAGCACGGCTTGTCGGCCGAGCAGGTCGCGGAACGGGTCAGCATCCTGGTCAAGGGGGCATGATGCGTCTCGGCCTGATCGGGCTCGGGCGGATCGGCGCCTTCCACGCCGCCACCCTGCAGGGTCTGCCCGTCGTCGAATCACTGGTCGTCACTGACCCCGTCGCGGCGGCGACCGCGGCGGTGGTGGAGCGGCTCGGCGTCGAAGCGGCCAGCTCTCCGCACGCCCTGCTGGCCTCCGGGATCGACGGCGTCGTGATCGCCGCCGCCACACCGGCGCATCCGGAGCTGATCCTCGCGGCGCTGGATGCGGGAGTTCCGGTGTTCTGCGAGAAACCGGTTACCGCGGACCCGGCCGACAGCGTCGAGGTGCTGCGCCGCGCCGAGCAGAGCGGCATCGCAGTGCAGATCGGCTATCCCAGGCGCTTCGACACCGCCTTTGTCGCGGTCCGCGACGCGGTACGCGAGGGTGATCTCGGCTGGATCCACACCGTCCGTTCGACCACGATGGACCCGGCGCCGCCGCCGGACGGGTACGTGCGGGCCTCCGGCGGAATTTTCCGGGACTGTAGCGTGCACGACTTCGACGCGGTTCGGTTCGTCACCGGCCAGGACGTCGTCGAGGTCTACGCCACCGGCAGCAACCAGGGCGCCGCCATCTTCGCGGAGGTCGGCGACGTGGACACCGCGGCCACCGTTCTCACGTTGGCCTCCGGTGCGCTCGCCGTCGTCTCCAACACCCGGTACAACGCGCGGGGCTACGACGTCCGCATGGAGGTGCACGGCTCGGCCGACTCGGTCGGTGCCGGTCTCGAGGACCGCTGGCCGATCCGGTCCACCGAACCGGGTGTGACCTTTCCGGCCGGCACCCCGCACTCCTTCTTCATGGACCGGTTCGCGGCGGCGTTCCGGGCCGAGCTGGCCGCCTTCACCGACCTGGTGGCGGGCCGCATCTCGTCGCCCTGCACGGTGGCGGACGCGGTCGAGGCCAGCTGGATCGCCGAAGCCGCCACCCGATCGCTGAACGAACACCGCCCCGTCACCCTCGACGAGGTCCGACTTCAGGAGGTTTCATCGTGAGAAGTGCACTCGAGCGGGTCGCCGGCGCGCCGATCTCCTGGGGGGTCTGCGAGGTGCCCGGCTGGGGGTACCAGATGAACCCCGACCGCGTCCTGCGCGAGATGGTCGTCGTCGGCCTGCACGCTACCGAACTCGGATCCGATGGATTCCTCCCACCGTCGCCCGAGGGCAAGGCCGAGACGCTGGCCACCTATGGCCTGCACGGCCTCGGCAACTTCACACCGGTGCTGTTGCACGACACCGACACCGACCCCGTTCCCGAGGTCGAGCGGGTACTGGCCGGCTTCGACGCGGTGGGCGCCGACGTGCTCGTGCTGTCGGCGATCACCGGTCTGCGCGGTTACGACGCCCGTCCCGACCTCGATACGGCCGGGTGGAACACCCTGCTCGGCAACCTCGACCGGCTGAGCCGGCTGGCCGCCGACCGGGGAGTACGGGCCGTGCTGCACCCGCACGTGGGCACGATGGTGGAGACCGGCAACGACGTACAGAAGGTCCTGGAAGACTCGTCGATCTCGTTGTGCCTGGACACCGGGCACCTGCTGATCGGCGGCACGGACCCGGCCGCCCTGACCCGGCAGTCACCGGACCGGATCGCGCACACCCACCTGAAGGACGTCGACGACGCGCTGGCCAAGCGGGTACAGGCGGGTGAGCTCACCTACACCGAGGCGGTGCGGGCCGGGATGTACAAGCCGCTCGGTCAGGGCGATGTCGACATCGCCGGTGTGGTCGGCCACCTGGAGGCCAACAACTACACCGGATGGTATGTCCTGGAGCAGGACGCGATCCTCGACGAGGAGCCCCGTGGCGAGGGTCCGGTGGCGGACGTGAGGGCCAGCGCCGAGTACGTCCGATCCGTCATCCGGGGCCTGTGATCCGGCGTGGCCGCGGCTTCGACACCGCCCGCCCTGCTGGCCGCCTGCTGGACCTCGGCCGGTGATGTGATGCCGGCTCGCGGGCCGGCGACCAGCCCGGTACCCGTCCGGACGCGGATCGAGGCGGTCGGCCGGACCGGATACACCGGGTTCGGCCTGACCCGCGCCGACCTGGTCGTCGCCCGTGACACCATCGGGCTGGACACCGTGGCGCACCTGCTGCGGGACAACGGGATCACGACCGTGCAGCTCGAATGGATCACCGATTGGTGGACTGCCGGGCCGGCCCGGCAGCGATCGGACGCGGTCCGGAGAGACCTGTTCGATGCCTGCCCGGTCCTGGGCGTCGACAACATCAAGGTCGGGGCCGACGACGACGGCACCGCGGTGACCTACGACGAACTGTGCCGGGGCTTCGACGAGTTGGCCGGCCTCGGGCGCGATGCCGGTGTCCGGATCGGGTTCGAGAACACGCCGTTCTCCCACCTGGTCCGGACCACCGAACAGGCCATCACGTTCGTCACCGATGTCGGCCATCCCAACGGGGGCCTGATCCTGGACATCTGGCACGCGTTCCGCGGCGGCACGCCGTATGCCGACATCACCGAGACCCTGCCGCTGCGGTACCTGGTGGGGGTGGAGCTCGACGACGGTGTCGCCGAGGTGGCCGGCACGCATCTCGAGGATACGTTCGACAACCGGCTGGTCTGCGGGACCGGCGTCTTCGACGTCCCTTCGTTCGTCCGAGCCGTCCAGCATCTCGGCTGGACCGGGCCATGGGGAGTAGAGCACATGTCCATCGCGCACCGGCGACTTCCGGTCGAGACCGCGCTGGAACAGGCCCGCGACGCCGTCCTCGCCTGCTTCGCCTCGGTCGAAGCGAGCCCGGTGTCATGACCGGGCCACTGCGCGTGGGGCTTCTCGGAGCTTCCCGCATCGCCCAGGAAGCACTCGTCACGCCGGCCGCCGACGGCCTCGTACGGTTGGTTGCCGTCGCGGCCCGGGATCATGATCGGGCCGCCCGGTTCGCCGCCGAGAACGGAATCGAAAGGGCATTCGGCAGCTATCAGGAGTTGCTGGCCGACCCCGATGTGGAAGTGGTGTACAACGCGCTTCCCAATAGCCTGCACGGGCCGTGGAATATGGCCGCAGTGCAGGCCGGTAAGCACGTGTTCAGCGAAAAGCCGTTCGCCAGCAATGCCCCGGAAGCACGTCAAGTAGCGGCCGTGGCAGCCCAGAGTGACCGGGTCGTCTTCGATGCTTTTCATTACCACTACCACCCGGTCTTCCGTCGGTTCCTGGCCGTGATCGCGGGCGGCGAGATAGGTTCGCTCACATCGCTGCATGTGCGGATGACGATGCCTCCTCCGGGTGACAACGACCTTCGCTGGTCGTTGCCGCCGGCCGGCGGTGCCATGATGGATCTCGGTTGCTACGCCCTGCACGTGGCCGCGGCGGTGGCCGGGGAACTCGGCGGCGGGATCGAGCTCGTCGAGGCTTCGATGGGTGAGCGCGCAGGCTGTCCGGGCGTGGATCAGCGGTTCACGGTCGAGCTGGCGCTCCCCGGCGGTGCGCGAGCAGCCCTGCACGGGGACATGGGTCATCCCGACCGGGAGTCCTCGCTGCGCGCAGATGGAGACGGGGGGCACGTCGTCGTCAAGAACTTCATCAAGGTGAGCGCTGATGATCGATTGATTGTGTATAGTGCCCGCGAGGGCGAGCGGGTCGAGCATCTCGGCACCCGCAGCTCCTACCACTATCAGATGGACGCGTTGACCGCGGCCGTGAGATTCGGGTCACCATTTCCGACCAATGCCGCGGATGCTGTTAACGACCTCGAGTTGATAGACCAGTGCTACCGCATGGCCGGCTTTCCGGTGCGGCCGTCACACGTCCCTGAGCCCGAACCACCATCGAGGACCGCTTGAAGCGATGACCGACACCATGCCATCCGAATTCGCGTCGATCCGGTCGATTTCCGTGCCATCGGGGAAGAACGACCGCGAATCCTCCGGGCTGGAGCTGGTCTCCAAGGTCGGGGCGGTGCTGGATGCCCTGGAGCGGTCCGGCGAGCTCACGGCTACGGAGCTGGCCGCCGCGACCGGCGAACCGCTCAGCTCGATCTATCGCCTGCTGCGAAGTTTGAACGGTATCGGTTGGCTGGACAAGGGTATCCGGCGCGGCGGTTACCGCCTCGGGCTGCACTTCCTGACGGTCGGTGCGGCTCTCGAAGACAGCATCGACATTCGCGAGGCCGCGCTGCCGTCGCTGAGGCGCCTCGTGGCCGAGACCGGAGCTACGAGCTTTCTCTGCATCCGGCGCGCCGGGCGGGCTGTCTGCGTCGAGCGGATCGAGGGAACGGCGGTTCGTTCGCTGGCCCTGGAGCTGGGGAATTCCTTGCCGCTGTACTCCGGTGCGGCTCCGCGGGCGCTGCTGGCCTATCTGCCGGTCGCCGAGCAGCTGACGGTTCTGCGAGACAGCGTTCCCCTGCCGGGCGACCCCGTCGCGCCCTCCCCGGCGGCCATCCTGGCCGACGCCGAGCTGAGCCGATCGGCCGGATACACGGTGTCGGACGAAGATGTCACTCCCGGGATAGCGGCTCTCGGTGCTCCCGTCTTCGACCACGCCGGTGATCTGGCCGCGGCGATCTCCATAAGTGGCCTGCAGGCTCAGGTTCTGGGCGATCATGCGGAAGCGAACATTGCGCTGATCCAGACCGCGGCCGCCGCGGTGAGTGGTGCGCTGGGCAATCCTCTTCCCGGCGGGAAGCCGATAGTTCGATGAGCGACCCTCCGGTAGGAATCCTCGCGCGTTCGGCGGCCGTCACCGAGCTTCTGGCCCGGGAGGGGCCGCTCACCCCGGCCGACATCTCCGACCGCACCGGGATGCCCCGGGCGAGTGTCTACCGGCTGGTCGACGCCCTCGGCACGATCGGCCTGACCGAACCCCGCTCGGGGGGCCAGGTGGCTCTCAGCCTGCGCTGGCTGCGGCTCGGCGATGCCGCCTCGGCCGCCCTGCAGGAGTGGGCCGGGGCCGACGCGGTGCTGCAAGACCTGGCGCGGCGGACCGGTCAGACGGCGTATCTGAGCGTGCCGCGCGGGGACGAGGCGCTGTGCATCCGTTGGGCGCAGGGCAGTGGCATCGGCGTGCTCGTGCTGCGGCCCGGTCGTTCGTTGCCGTTGCACGCCGGCGCGGCCGGCCGGCTGTGCCTCGCCTACCGCGGTGATCTGGCCGGCCTGCTGGCGCGAGCGCCGTTCCCCCGGCTGACCCCCCGAACTCTGACCACCGCCGAGGAGCTGCTCGCCGACGTGGCGGAGACCCGGGCGCGTGGTTACTCCATCTCGGACCAGGACGTCACCCAGGGCATCGGAGCCCTCGGGGCAGCCGTGTTGGACGGCAACGACGAACTGGCCGCGGCGGTGTCGATCGGTGGCCTGGCGGTCGACGTCGACCGGGACCGGCTGCGTTTTGCCGGCGTCCTGGCTGACGCGGCAGCGCAACTGTCCGCGGGCCTGCGCCGGTAGGCCCCTCACGAGCGCATCCTTTGCTGAGAACTGGTCAGGGGCAGGCGGGTCGACGTCCTGACCGCTCCAGGTGTCGCGGACCCAGCCGTGGGCCGGGTCGTCATGGACCAACCACTCGCGGTCGCCCGGTCCGGCCATCGAGGGCCCGTGCCACCCGTACGGGATCAGCACCACATCGCCGGTGCGCACCCTCGGCGCAGACGTCGATCGGGCGGTCCGGTGGCCGTACACCCGTTGATATGCCAACCGCGGCGTGCCCGCCGGCGACTTGGCCACCTCGAAGTAGTAGATCTCCTCGAGCTCCGACTCACCGTCGCCCGGTGGTATCCCGGGGGAGATAGGCGAAGCCGGTGACCCGGCTGAACACCGACCGCTGGCCGGTCAGGGTAATGCGCTCATCGTCACAGGTCACGTCGCAACCGCCGGACAGCGGCACCACCAGCACCTCGTCCGGTCCGGTGTGGAAGGTGACCCGCGCACCGGCTGCCATCTCGACCGTCCCCAACCCGTTCCACGCCGACTCGGCCCACCGTGAGCACCTCGATCTCGTTCCCTGCGATCAGCTCGCCCATTTCGTGGTGTAGGAACGCATCTGCTCGAGCATGAACCGGCTGGAGTCCGCGGCGCGCTCCTCCCACGCGAACACGCAGGCCGTCATGATCGGCTCTGGGCCGGCCGGGGTCTGCCCACGGCCGAAGCCGCACTCGCCGAGGGTGCCGAAAAACTCTTCCCAGTCGACCTCGCCCTGGCCGATATCGAGGTGCTGGTGAATCCGGGCGGCCGAGCCCGGTGGGTTCACGATGTAGCGCAGGCCGGACGAACCGTGGTGGTTGAACGAGTCGGCGACGTGCACCTGGGTGAGCAGGTCACCGGCGTACCGCATGATTCCGGCGCAATCGTCGCCCATGTGGAACGTGTGCGGCGCGCAGTAGAGGAAGCTGACCAATGGGCTGTCGATGCCGCGGATCAGGTCGACCGCTGCCTTGCCGCCCTCGCAGAAGTCGTCCGGATGCGGCTCGAGAGCCAGCCGTACGCCCTCTCGCTCGAAGATCGGCAGGAGTTCCTCCATCGAGCGCCAGAACTGGTTCTCGCTGCGCGAGGCCTGCTCGGGCCGGCCGTTGAACTCGGAGTTCATCACCGTGCAGCCGAGATCCACAGTTATCTGGATGGCCCGTTTCCAATTGCGGACCGCCGCCTGACGCTCGTCCTCGTCCGGCCCGGACCAGCGGTACAGCGGCAGGTTCGAGGCGATCGCGACACCCGCCACGTCCAGCGCCTTCTTGAACGCCTGGATCTTCGCCCGGTCCGCGCGTGGATAAAGGAAGAACGGCATGAAGTCGTCGCGGGGCGACAGCTCGATGTACTCGTAGCCGAGGTCGGCGACCAGACCGGGCAGCTCCTCGAGCGGGGTACGGCGCAACATGTAGGGGTCAAGCGCGATCTTCATGAGGTCACCTCTGCCGGGGGGATCACGTGTACAGCGCGGGCTTGTCGACCAGCTTCACGTCGACGCGAGCGCCCGACCGCAGGGCTTCCAGGCCCGCTTCGGACACCACGGCGGCGACGTAGCCGTCCCACGAGCTCGGGCCGGCCGGCGGGCGGCCGGCGGCGACGCCGTCCACCCATTCCTGGATCTCGGTGTCGTAGGCGCGGATGAACCGCTCACGCCATCCGACGGGGATGTGGCCGCTGAACCGGCCC
Source organism: Actinoplanes sp. NPDC051475 (assembly GCF_040689425.1). Lineage (NCBI taxonomy): Bacteria > Bacillati > Actinomycetota > Actinomycetes > Micromonosporales > Micromonosporaceae > Actinoplanes > Actinoplanes sp. NPDC051475. The sequence goes on along the minus strand of NZ_JBFAZZ010000003.1, from coordinate 414,402 downwards.
TCCCGGCGTACGGTGACCGGGCTGGCCTCGCCCAGCGAGACCGTCCCGTTCTCGCCAACCACCTCGCCGCGGATGTCGTAGCCGTATCGGATGTTCACCGAGATCTCGACGTCCACGATCGCGCCGCTTTCCATGGTGAGCAGCAGGATCAGGGGGTCCTGAAGCTCTACGCCGTTGGCGTTCTTGCGGGGGACGAGCACCTGGGTGCTGACGATCTCCTCGCCGAGCAGCCAGCGCATGGCGTCGATCTCGTGCACGGCGGTGTCGGTGATCATCATTTCCTTGCGGTAGTGGCCGGGCACCGAGGGGTTGCGATGCACGCAGTGCACCATCAGCGGTGCGCCGATCTCGCCGGCGTCGACCACCGCTTTGAGCGCGCGGTAGGCGGAGTCGTAGCGGCGCATGTAGCCGACCTGGACCGACCGGCGGCCGGTAGCCGCCTCCGATTCGAGGATGTCGATGCAGTCCTGCCCGCTCTCGGCGAGCGGCTTCTCGCAGAACACCTGCTTGCCGGCGGCGATCGAGGCGAGCACGTACTGCCGGTGGGTCGGCCCCCAGGACGTGACGACGACCGCGTCCACCGCGGGGTCGGCGACGACCTCGTCGCCGGTCGCGTGCACGGTGATGCCAGGGCGGGCGTCGGCCACCTCCCGGGCCTTGGCCGGGTCGACGTCGGTGACCGCGACAACCTCGCAGCCGGAGAGCACCTCACTGATCCGGCGAATGTGATCCTGCCCGATCATGCCGGCGCCGATCACGCCGATGCGGACGACCATGGTCAACTCCCTTGATGCAGACGGGTGGCGGTCATCCGTCGATGCCGGTGCCGCGGAGATAGGTGAAGGTGCGTTCGGCGATCGGCTTGGGCTTCTCGAACGGCGCCGGGTACATGTCCTGCTCGACCACCACGAAGATCTCGGCGTCCAGGCCGGCCAGCGCCTCGACCACCGACGGGACGTCCGGCAGCCCGAGCGGTGGCTCGCAGCTCGCACCCATCGCCACCGCTTGGCCGAAGGCGAGGCCCTCGCGCTCGGCTCGCTCGACGACGGCCGGGTCCATCTGCTTGATGTGCACGTAACCGATCCGGTCGGGGAACTCGGTGATGATCTGCACGCAGTCGGCCCGGCGGTAGGCCAGGTGACCGGTGTCGAGGCACAGGTTCACCGCCGCCGGATCGCTCTCCTGCAGGAACCGCTCCGTCTGGGCTTGGGTCTCGACGTGGCTGTCGGCGTGCGGGTGGAACTGCAGGTGGACGCCGTAGTCGCCGGCCACGATCTTGCCGAGCTCGTTGGCCGAGGTGATCAGCGTCGACCACTCGTCCTCGGTCAGCTCGGCCGGCTCGAGGTAGGCGCCGGTGGTGTCGTCCCGGTAGCCCGGCACAGGCACGAAGATCAGCTGGTCCGCCCCTGCCGCCCGGGTCAGTTCGGCCACCTTGCGGGACTGCGCCACGATCGCGTCGAAGTCGCCGGCCCGGTGCAGGCCGGAGAGTCCGTGCATGGTGCCGCCGGCCACCTTGAGCTCGCGGGCCGCCAGCTCGTCCCGCAAGCGGGCCGGATCTGTCGGCAGGTAACCGTAGGGTCCTAGCTCCAGCCAGTCGTAGCCGACCGCGGCCAGCTCATCGAGGAACCGCGGCCACGGAGTCTGTCGCGGATCGTCCGCGAACCAGACACCCCACGAGTCGGGACAGCTGCCGAGGCGCAACTGACGGTAGTTCTTGGCGCCCATCGTGCTCACGACGCGGTCGGGAACTGAAGGCTGGCGCCGATGCTCTGCTCGACGTGCGGCCAGCGGGACGTCACGACCTTGGCGCGGGTATAGAACGACACGCCCTCCGGGCCATGGACATGCTTGTCGCCGAACAGAGAGTCCTTCCAGCCACCGAAGGAGTAATAGGCCATCGGCACCGGGATCGGCACGTTGATGCCGATCATGCCGACGTTGACCCCGCGCTGGAACCGGCGCGCCGCCTCCCCGCTGGACGTGAAGATCGCAGTGCCGTTCCCGTACGGATTGGAGTTGATCAAGCTGATCGCCTCATCGACGTTGTCCGCCCGCAGTACCGACAGGACCGGACCGAAGATCTCCTCACGGTAGACCTCCATCTCGGGGGTGACCTGATCGATCACCGTCGGCCCGACGAAGAACCCGTCCTCGAAACCGGGGACGACCAGCGCCCGGCCGTCGACCAGTAGCCGGGCGCCCTGCTGCTCGCCGCTGCCGATCAGACCGACGATCCGGTCGCGGGCGGCGGCGGTGACGACGGGGCCCATCTCGCTTTCCTTGTCCCGGCCGCTGCCGACCTTGACCGCGCGAGCCTTGGCGGACACGGCCTCTGCCAAGGCATCGGCCGCACCACCGATCGCCACCGTGGCGGAGATCGCCATGCAGCGCTCGCCGGCACTGCCGAAGGCCGCCGCCACCAGATGGTCCGAGGCGTAGTCGAGATCCGCATCCGGCAGCACGACGGCGTGGTTCTTCGCGCCGCCGAGCGCCTGGACCCGCTTGCCGTTCGCCGTTCCCCGGGTGTGGATATACCGGGCGATCGGCGTGCTGCCGACGAACGAAACCGCGGCGACGTCGGGATGATCGAGAAGGGCGTCGACGGCCTCCTTGTCGCCGTGCACCACATTGAAGACGCCGTCCGGCAGACCGGCCTGCTGCCACAACTCGGCGGCGAGCAGCGAGGCCGATGGGTCTCGCTCACTCGGCTTCAGCACGAAGGCGTTGCCGCAGGCGATCGCGATCGGGTACATCCACATCGGCACCATGGCGGGAAAGTTGAACGGCGTGATGCCGGCGACCACGCCGAGCGGGGCGCGGAACGAGTAGAGGTCGACGCCGGTGGAGACCTGGTCGGAGAAGTCGCCCTTGAGCAGCGTCGGTACGCCGCAGGCGAACTCGACGACCTCCAGGCCGCGCTGCACCTCGCCCCGGGCATCCGACAGCACCTTGCCGTGTTCGTCGGTGATCAACGCCGCGAACTCGTCCAGGTGCTGGTTGACCAGCTCGCGAAAGGCGAAGAGGACCTTCGTCCGCTTACTCAGCGACGACTGCGACCACTCTGCAAAGGCACCCCGGGCGGTCGCGACCGCGACGCCGACGTCGTCCGTGCTCGCCAGCCGGACCTCGGCCTGCGGCCGGCCGGTGGCTGGATTGTAGACGGCCGAGGCGCGGCTCGAACTCTCGGCGGTGAGCTTACCGCCGATCCAGTGGTCGATGATCCTCATCTGCGGCCCTTCAAGGCTTCAGCTCGGTCAGTGACTGATGGCTGTCATGTAACTCCGTTCGGTTGCCTCCGTCAAGACTTTGTCATGACATACCTAATTGCTGACAAGACACTTTGTACTGTCATGGTGGCACGGTGCAAGCACCGTCTCCCGCCGCGGCCACCGTGACCTCCGCCGAAGTTCTCGGGCTGCTCAAAGTCGATCGCATGAGCCCGATTCCGCTCTGGTTCCAGATGGCGAAGCATCTGGAGGAGGGCACTGAGTTGCCGTTTCCGATGACCTCAATCTCTCGCGCCCGACGGCGCGACGAGCCATGGCTTACCTGGTCGACCGCGGCTTACTGGTGCGCCGCCGTGGTATCGGCACGGAGGCGGCGCGGTAGCGAGATAGTCCCTACATCGTCGCCGCGGTCCGATCTGCGGCGTAGCAGCGTGCGCGTCGGTACGAAATGAAGGACGGGATTCGTTACCCGCCGAGTCTCGCCGAGCGCGCCTCGCCGGACTGTGGCTCGCTGTCGGGCTGTCGGATTCGGCTGCGTCGTGCCGGCTGAACACCGACGTGATCACCAGCACCTGGGACGACCTGCAACGGGTGGCCGCCTGCGTGCCAGCGATGGCGGGCTGTGCGTGTGAATTACGCGAGCGAGCACTTATCGGTCCAGTTGCGTCCGGGCCGTTCGGAAAGCGTCCGTAACCGCTTGCTGGATAGGCTTCCTGCGGTGTTCGTCGGACAGGATCTCGACGCCCCACGGGCCGTGCCATCCGGTGGTGCGCAGGGCGGTGATGATGCCGGGGAGGTCGAAGGTTCCTTCGCCGCACAGGCGCCGGCGGTGGACGGTGTCCACGAACAGTGTCCCGACCGGTTCGCCGTCGGCGTCGTTCAGCTCGACGCCGACGATGTATCGCAGCGGCACCTGGGCGAGGTCGGCGGGTGGGGTGTGTGCGCGTTCGGTGTGCCAGACGTCGATTATGAGGCCGCCGGCGGGGTGGTCGGCTGCTTGGACGAGGTCGAGTCCGTCATGGACGGTTTTGATGTTGGACCAGGGCAGGAATTCCAGTCCGATCCTGGTGCCGGCGTCGGTGGCTTCGGTGGCCAGGGCGGCGAACTCGGTGACCCAGCGGTCGCGGTCCCAGGGGCTGTCGGTGACGTCGGGTGCGACTTTGATGTGGCGTGCGCCCAGTGCGGCGGCCGCGGTGAGCAGGTCGTGGCGTACGCGGTCGGACTTGGTGCGAGCCGGGCCGGTGGTCCACCAGCCGGTGATCAGTTCGAGTTCGAGATCGACGATGGCGTGGTCGTCGAGCAGGGCGCGCAGGCCGCGAACGCCGTACTCGTCGAGCGCGGGCATGAGTCGGCGTGCAGCAGGCCGATGCCGCGGAACCCGGCCGTCGCGGCGGCTTCGACGCGTGCGCGGATGGGGATAGGGCTGCGCTGATCGCCGGGCAATGGGTTCGCGGCGCCGGCGGTGGTCCAGCAGGTGGCGAGAAGACGTTCGTCGGGCACGGAGGGACCTCCAGATCGCGGGGCGCGATCAGTCGAGCGTAGGTGGGCCAACCGGCGACTGAATCGAAAAAGGGTGATGGGTTGTTGATGGCTTCCGTCGGTTGGTCTCCGGCGGCGCGTTTCTCATCGCGCTGAAGGAGACATGGGAGCTCTCCGAAACCCTGGGACAGCACTTGTTCGGATTCCTCATCGGCCTGGTCCTCATGCTCGTCCTGGCCGTCGGCGCCGCAAAGGTGAGTGCCAGCAACCGACGAGGATCGCCCGCTTTTGATTGATCGCCGGCGCGTCGCCGGAAATTCCAGACCCGCGGCCCACCGAGGTGTGGACCGGAGAGGGGTACCTACGTGCGCGCCTGCAACGGCGACGGCGATTAAGCCGTCCGGCCTCGCGGACGGAGAACGGCCCCGCACCGCTCTTGGGCAGCTACCAATCTCGTCGCGTCCCATCCGGCACGGGCCCGGTGCGGAGGCGTGGATCGCGGCTTCGGCCGTCTTTGGCGGAGGCGGCGAGTAGCGGCGACTGATCCTCGCGCGAGCCTGGCTGCGCCGAGGATTCCGAGGACCGGATGGCAGCCGGTGTTCGGGGCTGCCCCATCTCACTCGTCTTGGTCCGTCGCGCCTGGAAAGGTTACCGCCCGCGATGCGGCGCGACGTCGGTCCACGTCGCGGCCAAGGCCGCCGTTGGTGAAGGGTCGCGCGAGGGCATATGTCGAAGGGCGGCTCCGTCAAGTCCGGCCATACCCTCGGCGCGGCAGTCGCGGCACAGCGCCGAAGCGGAGAGCCTTAGAATAAGGGTCCGACGTGAGTGGATAGAGTGCAGAATACGGAATAGCGTCTGCCGCCGCGCATAGGACTCTCCAGTGGGTGCGGTGCACTACACGTCTACCTACCCGCTCAGTGGCGGTCCGCAATCCTCATTAGGGAGATAACATGGCAAGGCAGATCATCCAGAAGCTCATTGACGACCTGGACGGCGGCGAGGCCAGCGAGACGGTCTCGTTCGCCGTCGACGGTCGGAACTACACCATCGACCTGTCCGAGAAGAACGCCACTGCGCTGCGCGAGATGTTCTCTCGGTACGTGGCCGCCGGGACCCGCGTCGGCCGGGGCGCCGGTACGTGGCGTCCCGGCCTCACCACGACCGCTCAGCGGACGAGCAGGGCCGACAACCAGGCGATCCGCGCGTGGGCGGCCGAGAACGGGCACGAGCTGTCCGCCCGCGGTCGAATTCCCACCAGCGTGGTGGACGCGTATGAGGCGGCCCAGAAGGCCCCGGCCGCAACGCCGGAGAAGCGCACTCGCAGCTCGCAGACGAAGACGAAGGAGCCCGCCAAGGCCGCCAAGCGCACTGCGAGAAAGAAGGCCGCCGCAGCAGTATGACGCCTTCGACGCGCGGCTGGTCCGATGTGCCCGGCTCAGCGCGTCGGTTTGGTCGCGCTGGTCGACAACGCCGCATCCTCTGCCACGGCCACCGGAGTTCCCGGCTCGGGAGCTACGACTTCAGCGGCGGTCACGGCCTCCGAAGCGGTGAAGCGGACCTGCGCGATGCTGAGCCCGACCAGCACGATCGCGGCGACCACCACGGCCATGCCCCAGATCAGGTTGGACGCGCCGGCCACGAAGCCGATCGCTGGAGGACCCGCCAGCAGGCCGGCCGTGCCCATGGCGGCGACCACGGCCAGCGTGTCCGGTCCGAGTCGAGCGGCGGCGACGTACACGCACGGCGTCACCGCGGCCATGCCCAGCCCCACGCAGGCGAAGCCGGCCAGCGCCGGGACCCAGCAGCCCAGCAGCAGCGCGCCGCCGAGGCCGGCCCCGGCCAGTGCGGTGCCGACCAGCACCACCCGCTTGTCGCCCCAGCGTGCCCGCCATCGGTCCGCGAACAGCCGGGCCAGCACCATCATCGCCGACACCGTGGCGATGCCCAGCGGCGTGAGCTCGGGCGCCGCGTGTGCCACGTCCCGCAGGTACAGGGCCGACCAGTCGTTCATTGCGCCCTCGGTGAGCTCGGCGAACACCATCGCCATGCACAGCCAGACCACCATCATCGACGGCAGCGCCCAGCGCCGCCGTTTCTTCTGCGCCGGGGCCTCGCCGGAGGCCTCGTCGGCGGGGACTTCGCCGGTCAGCGTCCCGGTCCAGGAGACCAGCAGCAGGGCCAGCAGCAGCACCCCGCCGACCGCGAAGTGCACCCGGACGGTCTCCGTGCCGGCGGTCACCGCCGAGGCCAGCAGCGCGGCCGCGAAGGTGCCGCCGCTGAATACCGCGTGCAGCTTGGCCATGGTGTTGCGTTCGTACCGGGTCTCCAGGGCGGCGCCCTGTGCGTTCATCGCCACGTTCAGGCAGGCGATCAGGATCCCGTCGAGGAACAGCACCACAATGGCCACGACGAGGTTCGGCGCCACTGACAGCGCGGCCAGCACTGCCAGCAGTCCGAACCCCGACGCGGTGGCCAGCCGCCGGGAGCCGAGCTGCTTCATCAGGCGGGCGACGAGCGGGAATGACACGGTCGCGCCCACGCCGGGGGCGAGCAGCAGCAGGCCCACCTCCGCGGTGCTCAGGTCCAGGTGAGTCTTCAGGGCGGGCAGGCGCGACACCCACGTGCCGTACTGGAAACCCAGGAAGCAGAACAGCGCGGCGATCGCCACCTGGGAGCGGCGGAAAGACGGGGATTGAGCCATGGCGGTTCCTTATTCTTCCAGGGTGCGGGACATGTAGGCGGCGCCTGGGCCGTAGTCGGCCGAGACCGGTATTTCCGGTCGCGCACGGAAACCGTGCGTGGTCCAGAAGGCGTCGCTGCCGGCGACGGAGACGAGCGAGACCTGAAGGTACGCGCAAGCCCGGGCCGCCGTCAGCAGATGCTCGAGCAGCCGGCTTCCGGCACCGGCCCGCCGATATCCCGACGCCACAACGAGGTCGTGCAGGTGCAGATTGGACGTCGGCCGCGGGGGCGGCCCGGGGTGCGCGAGAACCGGGAAGCGGCCGTACGGGAGGGGATGCGCCAATAGGTAGCCGGCGATGTCCCCGTCCGCCTCCAGCACGAAGGACGTCGCATCCGCCGCCCGGGTGCGCAGCCGCTCCGGCCTCTCCGACAGACCGAGGTCCCGGTACGCAGCGGCCTCCAGCACCACCACGGCGGGCCAGTCGGCGTCCCGGATTTGCCGTACCGTCGCGGTCAGCACGTTGCGACCTCGGCCAGGGCGCCGACCGTCTGGTGCGGAAGCGGGTCGAAGCCGTTGAATCCCACGGTGGTGTAGCTGACCGAGTAGGCGCCGGCCGACAGGATCCACACCGGATCGCCGGAGGCCAGGCCGGCCGGCACGGCGATACTGGTGCCGGGGCTGAACGCGTCGTCGCTGTCGCAGGTCGGTCCGGCGACCATGGCCGGCACCCGGGGACCGGCCCGGTGGGTCGGGAACTCGAGCGGGTACCGGATCTGGTCCAGCTCGTACAGCCCGTTGAACCGCCCGCAGCTCAGGTAGAGCCAGTGCGCCCGGCGGCCGTCGCTGACCTGCCGCTCGGTCAGGCGGACCACGTGCGCGCGGATCGCGCCGTGGTCGGCGACCAGGTGACGGCCCGGCTCCAGGAGGAAGTCGAGCGGTGCAGCGCAGATCAGCCGTAGGCGGCGCATGCCGTCGCGGATCGCGGCCAGGATCAGGTCCAGCCGCGGCCGCATCGGTACGCCGTGCCTGTCCAGGTATCCGAGGGCGGGCAGACCACCGCCGAGGTTGACGTGGTCCAGCCGGATGCCGCGGGCGCCCAGCCGGGTGATGGCCTGGGCCAGGTCGTCGAACGCCTCCCGCCACGCGGCCACGGTCATCTGCTGCGAGCCGACGTGCAGCGACAGTCCCGCCGGGATCAGCTCGTACGCCCGGGCGGCGGCCAGCACCTCGACCGCGTCGGCCACCGAGCATCCGAACTTGCCGGTCAACCCCCAGAGCGCGCCGGTGCCCCGCGTGGCCAGCCGGCAGAACACCCGTGAGCCGGGCGCGTGCGTGGCGATCGCCCGGACGTCCGCCACGCTGTCGGTGGCGAAAAGCCGGACACCCCGCCGGTACGCCTCGGCGATGTCGGAGTCGGACTTGATCGTGTTGCCGTAGTGCACCCGGTCCGCGGGCACCCCGGTACGCAGCGCCTGGGCGATCTCGTTCGGGCCGGCCGCGTCGAAGCCGGCGCCGGCCCGGGCCAGCGCGTCCAGCACGTCGTCCACCGGGCACGCCTTCACCGCGAACCGGACCGCGACGCCGGGCAGTTCCCGGGCCAGGTCGTCGTGGTGGTCCACGATGCCGGCAAGGTCGAAAATGATGCGGTCGGCCGTCGCCGCGCCGAGGGCGGACCGTAGCGCCGAGCTTTCCGGCATCAGCGGCGACCCGCCGGGCCGGCTGCCTTGGCCGCCCGGATCAGCGGACCCCACGCCTCGATCAACAGCGCGAACTCCTCCATGTCCTGGCGGGCCTCGACCACGAGCCGGTCATGTCCAGCCGCCAGCCGGTCGGCGAACCGGGCATATCGTCCGCCCAGCTTCCGATAGGTCCGCTCCAGCTGTTTGAGGCAGCGCACGTTAGGTGCGGTGTCCAGGACGGTGCTGTCCCGCACCATCTCGATCAGGGAGGCGACCCGGATCCGGTGGTCCGCATCGAGCAGCAGCTCCCCGGCCGCCCCCATACGGGCGTAGATGAAATGCAGGTAGAGCATCGACAGGAGGAACTTGACCAACCGCAGGTGGTAGACGTGGAACGCATTCTCGGCCTTGCGGTCGGGCGTGTGGTAATTGATGACGTGCCGGTTGTGCAGCACGCTGGGAAGGGTGCTGTCGGGGACTAGATGAATGTGGAAATAGTCGCTGCCAAGGGTTTCGGTCATGGGGGGCAACGGAACATCCTCGTGCACCTGGTAATAGCTGATGTTGGCCATGTCGACGCGCATCGGATCGACCAGGGCGAGCACGGAACGATCCTCGCGGAACGCGCCGTCCGGGGCTCCCGTGAACGATTCGGCGACCAGTTCCCGCTTTGCCTGCTCGGAGGCGCCGGGCGCGGCCCAAAGGCTGACGATGTCGTAGTACGCCTGGGGATCGAGCGTCCGCACTTCCTCGAGGTCCACGGACAGGTCGCCGATGAACGACGCGCCCACCGACACCACCGGCTTGTCGGCGTGCGCAGGGTCGAGCGCTACCTCGCTCACGCCGGCGGCTGCGTCGGCCGCGCGCTTGCCGAGTGAGGCCAGCTCGTGGTGGATCGGGTAGAGCGGCATGCCGTCCAGCGTCTGGAAGGCCACGTCGGAGTCGCGCCGGTGCACCGACTCGCAGCCCAGTGCGGCCGCGACCAGGAACGCCCGGTTGGTGCACGCCCCGTAGGAGGCCTGGTCGGGCAGCATGAGCTGGGCGATCAATTCGGGCTTCCCGACGCCGGCGTCGGCGACCACCCGCTGCAGGAACTCCCGCTGGGCGTCCTCGTCCAGATGGGTCACGTGTACGCCCGGAGCGTCCGGCAGCCCGCGTACGGCGGCCGCGTTGCCGGCGTACGTCATCGGGTCGCACGAGTCCAGGATCAGCAGTTCCACCTCGACGCCGAAGGCGGCGGCGCCGTATGCGGCCTCGGCCGCGACGGCGGCGATGGTGGCCGCACACTCCCGGTGGGTGGGCAGGGCGAGGCAGACCCTGCGCCGGTCGGCGGTCACCACTCGTCCAGGCCGAGCAGGCGCCGGCCCAGGTCGGTGAGCTGGGCCGGGCCGTAGCGCAGCGACTCGTGCCGGTAGGGGTCGCCGACCAGGGTGGAGTTCCATTCCGGCGTCATCAGCTCGCGCCACGATGTGATCCGGGACCGGACCAGCCGCTCGTGCGTCGGCAGGGCCGGCATCATGGTGAGGTATTGCACCGAGCGGACCCCGTCGGCGGAGGTGTTCGGGGCGACGCCGTGCGCCACCAGCCCGTTCCAGATCAGCAGGTCACCGGCCCTGAGCTCGGGCCGGACCACCGGAAACTCGGTGCGGTCGATGTCCGGCCGGATCGGGTCGCGGCCGGCCGGCTGGCGCAGCCGCCAGTCCTCGAACCGGCGGAACAGCTCCGGTGAGCACTGGAACCCGCCCAGCTCCTCCCGGGTGTCATGGAGGGCGATGATGCCCTGCACCCGCTGCGGGGGCACGGCGAGCGTGGTGTCGACGTCCCAATGCAGATTGATGTCGAACCCGCGCTCGGTGGGCGGGATGAGAGCACGGGCGCGGTTGCCGACGTTCGGCGGGTTCAGGTTGAGGCGGTCCAGGCTGACCCAGAGGTGGTCGGTGTCCCAGACGTCGACGAACGCGTCGTAGACCCGCTGGGACTGCCGGGTGTCCCACATGTACTGGTGCTGGTACGCCTCGACGAAGCCGAGGAGGTACAGGTCACGGTCCAGCTCCGAGGTGAACTCCCGCTCCGGGTACCAGGTCGCGGGGCGCTCCGGGTCGTACCCCTGGAACTCCCACGCGAAGTCGAGCAGCCGCCCGGCCACCTCGGCCGGTACCGCCTCTCGGACGATCACATAGCCGTAGGTCTGCCAGAACTCGAAGTCCTCCTCGGACAGCACTCGCAGCGGCCGGGACTTCTTCACATCCCGAAGCGGCACCTCGGCGAGATAGATCTCGCCATCTCGGCTGAAATACGGAATCTCGGACGATGAGCGGTACAGGAATTCGTCGCTCTCCGGCATATGACATCACTCCCACGGGTGTTTACGTGCGCACCGGAATTCCTGCCGAACGGCGGTGTTCGACGGGAGCCTTTTATTCGAAGGAGATCTAACCGGCTGCACTGATCGGCACGTGTAAATCGGCGGGGCTCGTGATCGGTGCGAACCTAACACGGAGCTACCACTGTGGACGTGCGCGTCACGGGGGGCGAATCCCGCGATTGCACAGGCCAGAAGTAATAGGCGCGCTCCCGTGGCGGGAAAGCGGTGTGTCATTGGTCACTAAACTTTGTTTACAGTGCGCTCCGATGTGCTTTCGCCGGGACCTGGAAGTCACCGATGGGTGCGGTTTCACTACTGACCGTTCCGTAGGATAAGTCGGCCGCAACACCGTCACTAGGCCATCGGGCACTGCTGCCGCCCGAGGGCACCGTGTCGACGCGCATCGGGCGAGCAGCGCCTCCGCGGGGCGCCCGCGGCCCGGTGTCCATAGATGTTCGGCTATGTGGTTTCCCGTGCGACCGGCCCTTGACATTGCGAACCGTCTATAGACAGACTTCGATTGCTGCGCCACCCTCCGGCCGCGCACCAGACGCCACGTCCTGTTGGGAGTGCCATGCCTCCTACCCGCACGCCCCGGCTACTTCGCATCGCCTGCGCCGTCGCTACGGTCGCCGCGTCGACGATCGCCCCGGCCGGACCCGCCGAAGCCGCCGTACCGGAGGCCGCCGCCACCGCGGTCGCGCTCAACGGCGCGATCGCCGGCCGTACGTTCGATGGTGTCGGCGCCATCAGTGGCGGCGGCGGCAACTCCCGGCTGCTGATCGACTACCCGGAACCACAGCGATCGCAGATCCTCGACTACCTGTTCAAGCCCGCCTACGGCGCGGCGGTGCAGCTGCTGAAGCTCGAGATCGGCGGCGACGCGAACTCCACCGACGGCGCCGAGCCCAGCCACGAGCATGTCCGCGGCGACGTCAACTGCAACGTCGGCTACGAGTTCTGGCTCGGTGAGCAGGCTGTGGCGCGCAACCCCGGTATCAAGCTCGTCGCGCTGCCGTGGGCGGCACCGGGCTGGATCGGCGGCGGGAACTTCTGGTCCCAGGACATGATCGACTACGACATCTCCTGGCTGAACTGCGCCAAGGGGCACGGCCTGACCATCGACTACCTCGGCGGCTGGAACGAGCGTGGCCACGACAGCGGCTGGTACAAGATGCTGCGGTCGTCGCTGAACGCCGCCGGATACGGGTCCGTGCAGATCGTCGGCGACGACAGCGGCTGGGGCATGGCGGATGAATTCGCCGCCGACCCGGCCCTGCGCAGCGCCGTCGGCGTGCTCGGCAACCACTACGTCTGCGGGTACCTGTCGCAGGCCGAGTCCTGCTCCACCACCCAGAACGCGCGGAACTCCGGGAAAGCGTTGTGGGCCAGCGAGTTCGGGTCGCAGGACGACAACGACGGGGTCGTGCCGTACATCCGCACGGTCAACCGCGGCTACCTCGACGCCGAGCTGACCGGGTACATGAACTGGCCGCTGATCGCCGCGATCACCCCGAACCTGCCGTACGCCACCGTCGGCCTGATGGACGCCGGTTCGCCGTGGTCGGGCGCGTACCGGGTCGGCAAGAACCTGTGGGCGAACGCGCACTACGGGCAGTTCACCCGGCCCGGGTGGCGCTACCTGAACGGCTCGGCCGGCGGTTACCTCGGCGGTGACCGGGCCAACGGCAGCTACGTGTCGCTGAAGTCGCCGAACAACAGCGACTACTCCACCATCTACGAGACCAGCGGCACCACCAGTACGCAAACGGTGAACGTGACCGTCTCGGGCGGGCTCAGCACCGGCACCGTACATGTGTGGTCGACGAACATGGGTTCTTCGAACCCGGCGGAGCACTTCGTCAAGCAAGCCGACATCACCCCGGCCGGCGGGGCCTACTCCCTCACCCTGCAGCCGAACCGGATCTACACCCTGACCACCACGACCGGCCAGGGCAAGGGTACGGCGGCCGGCCCCGCGACCAGCGCGCTGCCGCTGCCGTACTCCGACACGTACGACAGCTACCCGAACCGGGGTATGGCGAAGTACTTCCAGACCATGCAGGGCGCGTACGAGATCCGCGACTGTGCCGCCGGACGCTCCGGCCGGTGCCTGCAACAGGTGGCGCCGGTGAGGCCGATCAACTGGCAGGACGACAGCGACGCGTACGGCCTGATCGGCGACACCACCTGGAGCGACTACACGGTCAGCACCGACGTGAACATGCAGCAGGCCGGCACCGTCACCTTGCTCGGACGGGCCAACACGCAGCTGCGGCCGCAGTACAAGCAGGCGGGGTACCAGCTGCGGCTGAGCAACACAGGCGCCTGGTCCATCGCCCGTAACAGCAGCAGCGGCGTGCTCACGACCCTCGTCTCGGGTACCCGCGCGGCGCTGGGGCTGGACTCCTGGCACAGGCTGTCGCTGGGGTTCTCCGGAAACCGGATCACGGCGGCCGTCGACGGCACGGCCCTCGGGACGACGACGGACACCGCCTATACCGCCGGGCAGGTCGGCTTCGGGGTCGTCGGCTACCAGACCGACCAGTTCGACAACCTGACCGTCGCTCCGAACGCCGCGGGCGACCTCGGCGGCATCCTCAAGGGCGTGGAGTCCGGTCGATGCGTCGACGTGCCGGGCGGCGACCAGACCAGCGGGACACGCCCGGTGCTGTGGGACTGCAACAGCGGGGCCAACCAGCAGTGGACGTACACGCCGTCGCGCCGGCTGACCGTGTTCGGCACGAAGTGCCTCGATGTCATCGGTGCGGGGACCGCCGACGGCACGCCGGTCGACATCTGGGACTGCACCGGCGGCGGCAACCAGCAGTGGACGCTCAACCCGGACGGCACGGTCGTCGGCGTCGCATCGGGCAAGTGCCTGGAGGCGACCGGTCACGGTACGGCCAACGGCGCCGCCCTGGCGATCCGGACCTGCGACGGGGGCGTGAACCAGAAGTGGGCACGCGGCAGCACCAGCGGGATCCTCAGGGGCCAGGAGTCCGGCAAGTGCATCGATGTGCCGGCCGGCAACCAGGCCAACGGTACGGCCCCCGCGCTCTGGGACTGCAACAACGGCACGAATCAGGCGTGGACATCCACCGCTTCGAACGAGCTGACCGTCTTCGACCTCAAGTGCCTCGACGCGTACGGCGGCGGCACCACCGACGGCACACCCGTGGTGATCTGGGACTGCCACGGCGGCGCGCACCAACGGTGGACGGTCAACGCCGACGGCACGGTGGTCGGCGTCGGCTCCGGAAAGTGCCTGGACGCCTCCGGGCACGGCACCGCCAACGGCACCCCGCTGGTTCTGTGGACCTGCACCGGTGCGGCCAACCAGCGCTGGGCACGCGGATGAGCGCCGCGACCGTGAGGCTGGCGGCCGTGGGGCTCGGCCTGGCCCTGGCCGCCGGGCTGACGACCGCCGTGGCGGCGCCGGCCCGGGCGGAGTCCAACGGCGGCGTACGCGTCATGCCGCTCGGCGACTCCATCACCGACGGGTACAACGTGCCCGGCGGCTACCGCATCAAGCTGTGGCAGCAGATGGCCGCCGACGCCCGCACGGTGGACTTCGTCGGCTCGGGCTTCAACGGTCCCGCCGCGCTCGGCGACCACGACCACGAGGGCCACTCGGGCTGGAAGATCCGGGACATCGACGCCAGCATCGACGGCTGGCTCAGGACATCCGCGCCGCGCACGGTCCTGCTGCACATCGGCACGAACGACATCAACGGCAACGACGACGTCGCCAACGCGCCGGCCCGGTTGTCCGCGCTGATCGACCGGATCCGGAACCTGGCCCCGGTCGCGGAGGTCTTCGTCGCGACGATCACGCCGATCGCCGACCCGGCCGGCGAGCAACGGGTACGCACGTTCAACGCCGCCGTTCCCGGGATCGTCGCGCAGAAGGGTGCCCGTACCCATCTGGTCGATCTGCATGCCGCCCTCACGACCGCGGACCTGGCCGACGGTCTGCACCCGAACGCCGGCGGATACGACAAGATGGCCGTCGCCTGGTACGCGGCGCTGAAGTTTGTGCCCGGCAGCCTCACCCCGGTGAGCAGGCCACCGGCCGGGTCGCCGGTGCTGCTGTCGCACACGACGTCGCTGCGCTGCCTGGACATCGCCGGAGCGAGCACCGCCGACGGCGCGCAGGCGCTGATCTGGGACTGTCACGGCGGCGCGAATCAGCGGATCACCCTCAGTGGTGCCGGTGAGCTGCGGATCTACGGCGATCGGTGTCTCGATGTGAGCGGCAACGGCACCGCCAACGGCACGAAAGTGCAGCTGTGGACCTGCAACGGCACGACGGCCCAGCGTTTCACCGCCAAGCCGGACGGCACCCTGGTCGGCGCCGGCTCGGGCAAGTGCGTCGACGTGAACGGCGACGGCACGGCGAACGGCACGCTGGTCCAGCTCTGGGAGTGCAACGGTACGGGCGCCCAGCGCTGGCTGGTGCGCTGACCGTCCGGCGTCGCCGCGCCGGCCCGATCGGGCTTACCCGGGCCGCCGCTGCGACACGGCGACGTAGTCGACGAGCATCGAGCGACCTGGCCTGGTGGCCGCCGTCGGCTCACCACCGAGGGCCGCCGGGAACGCGCCGCCGACCGCGACGTTGAGGATGGCGAAGAAGCCGTGCCCGGTGGCCCGACTCCAAGCCGGCTCTCCCACCTGCGCGGCGGTGACCTTGTGGAACATCGTGCCGTCGAGGTACCACCGCACCTCCGCGGGACTGCTCGACACGTCCAGCTCCGCCGCGTACACGTGGAACCGGCGGCCGCAGTCGGCGCAGGTCTGCTCCGGCGATCCCAGCCCGCCACGCGCCTCATGGCACGGGCCGTCGGGCAGCTGGCCGCAGTGCATGGCGCCGACGATCGCGGGGCGGCCGTTGACCGACTCCATCACGTCGATCTCCCCGGCGCCGGGCCAACCGGTGTAGCCGTCGCGGAACGGCGCGCCCAGCATCCAGAACGCCGGCCAGTAACCCGCGCCGTCGGCGGCCGTCACGTCGGGCAGCCGCAGCGCCGCCTCGACGCGCAGCACGCCGCGGGGCGGCGCCTCGAAGTCGGCGCGCTCGGTCTCCACCCGGCCGGAGGTCCAGCGTCCAGCCACCTTGCGGGGCGTGATGGCCAGGTGGCCGGCCCCGTCGAGGGAGACGTCGGCTGGGTCGTCCGTCATCGTCTCGATCTCGCCGGTGCCCCACTGCGGCGCCGGGCAGCCCGGGTAGCAGGTGCCGACGTCGTAACGCCACTCATCGGACAGCCGACTGCCCGCTGCCCCGGTGAAGTCGTCACGCCAGACGCCGGACCAAGAGGGAGAGCCGGACGGTCCCGGGGCCGGATCCGGATTCGGCGGCGTGCAACCGGTGACCGCCAGCGCCGCCGCCACCGCGACTCCGGCCGCGAGCCGCCTCACCGGTCCACCGCCGGCAGGAGCCCGAGCCGGTCCAGCTCGTGGTCGAGCCGCGGCGCCAAGACGGCGGCGGCGGTGCTGGTGAGGTGCGCGCCGTCGCGGTAGAGCAGGATGCCCTCGCGTACGGCCGGGCACCGTGGCCCAGGCGGACAGAGCGCGTCGGTCAGGTCGACGACCGACACTCCTTGCCGCGGGCGGTGCGCGAGCTTCTCGGCGAGCTGGTCGGGTGGCAGCGCCGCCTGCCGCGTGACGGCGCATCGATGCCAGGACTTCAGCTCGCCCGACATGCACGTGGGCACGTCCCGGCCGAAGGTGGGGGTGTCCCGCAGGTACGCGACAGGTGCGCCCGTCGCGACCAGCCGGTCCAGTGAGTTGTCCCAGCCCTGGGCCAGCACACGGGCGTCGGCGGTGTACCGGTTCAGGCTTGCCGCCAGGATCAGGCGCGGCCGGGGCTCGGCCGCCAGCCGGGAGAGCGTCTGCCGGCGCCAGCTGTCGCACTCGGTGTAGGTGCGGCCGAGCTGCGGGCTGCGCACGGTCAACCGGGGCAGCGGACACCCCTGTTTGACCAGCACCTCCACCGCCCAGCCGCGGCGCGATGCGAGTTCGTTCACCGCGGCGAACCACTGCCCGGCGTGCGAGTCGCCGATCAGCACGATCCGATCGTGCGCGCCGCTCGCGCCGTACCGGCATGCCGGGCTGGTCGTGGCTTCCGGCGGGATCTCGCAACCGGCGATCGGCGGGAAGTCGACGCGGGCCTGCGCCGGAGCCGGCCGAACCGGTCCGCCCTGAGCGGCCGGTCCGGGTGCGGCGAGCAGCCATGGCCCGCTTGCCGCGCCCACGGGAAGGGGACCGGCCGCGCTGCGCGCATCTGCCTCCAGCATGCGGATCGCTCCGCTGCCCAGCAGCAGCGCCGCGGCCAGCGGCACGGCCACCGCGACGGCGCCGACGGCCAGTCCCCGGCGAGGCCTGGCGGCCACCACGAGCGAGAACCGCAGCGGGCGTTCGACCAGCCGGGTGGTCAGGGCGGCGGGTACGCCCGCCGCCACGACCAGCGCCAGGCGTGCAGGCCAGCCCAGCTCGCCAAGACGCGCCTGGGCAAGCACGAGCACCGGCCAGTGCCACAGGTACCAGGCGTACGAGAGACGCCCGGCCGCCCGCGCCGGCCCGGTGGCGAGCAGCCGTCCCGCCTCCACGCCCGCCGGCGACCGGTCGTCGGCGCGCTGACCGGCGAGCACGACCGCGGCGGCACCGAGCGTCGGGACCAGCGCCGCCGTGCCGGGGAACGCGGTGAGCCCGTCGAAGGTCACCGTCGCCCACACGATCGCCGCGACACCGCCCCAGCCGATCGCCGCCCGCGCCCAGGCTTCGCCGCGACCCGACAGCACCCGGGCCACGTACGGCGCGGCGAGGGCGGCGGCGGCGCCGATCCCGAACTGCCACGCCCGCGACGGTGAAGACAGGTACGCCAGCGGCGCCGCGGTCGCGGTCCAGCTCAGGTTCAGCGCGAACGAGCCGGCTGTCACCACGCCCACCGCGACCGCGATCCCCGGAAGCGCCGAACGGCCGCGCCGGCGAGCCAGCACAGCTATCAGCAGCACCAGCGGCGCCCACCCCAGGTAGAACTGCTCCTCGGTGGCCAGGGACCAGAAGTGCAGCACGGGGCTCGGCTCGGCGTGGGCGGCCAGATAGTCGGTCTGGCCGGCGATGAACCGCCAGTTCGCCATGCTGAGCGCAGCAGCGATGAGGTCGTACGCGGCGTCGGCGCGGCCCAACGGCGGAAGCAGGAGCCAACATCCGACCGCCGTCGCGGCGAGTGTCACGCCGGCCGCCGGCAGAATGCGCCGGGCCCTCCGGGCGTAGAAGTCCGCCAGCGAGAATGTGCCGTGCGCCGTGACGCGGGCCAGCAGTAGTCCCGTGATGAGAAAACCGGACACGACGAAGAAGACGTCCACGCCGACATATCCGCCGGCGAAGAACGGGACACCGGCGTGGAAGCCGAGCACGGTGAGAATCGCGACGGCCCGCAGGCCCTCGATGTCGGGACGGAAGTTCAGCCGGTACGCGAACGCAGTCGCGTTTGCGGACGCGACCGGAGCGGGGGCGGCGGTCAGCATCATGGTCGCCGTCACCGGACCCAGGGCAGAATCGGGTCCACCCAACCGGAAGCGATCAGTGCGATCAGGGCAAGGACGGCGGTGACGGCCACGGATTCCGGCCAACCTATCCGGTCGCCGTCGATGCGAAGCTGATTCCGAGCGCCTGTCATCGGTTCTCCCGCTGCCACAGGGCCGCGATGAGCGGCACGGTCAGATACGAGGTGAGTGCGGCGTAGCCCGCGACTCCCCAGTGCTGCACCCAGCCGTAGCGCGCTACGTCGTAGGCGACACCGATCCACGTGGCCACCGTCGTGGTGGCCAGCCAGCCCAGGGCGATCCGGCCGACGGTACGGGCCAGCGGTGAGCGCCCGCTGCCGGCGCCCGTGGGCACCCAGGCCTCCGTCCGGTGTCGCAGGGTGTGCAGCAGCGCGACCGCGCCGGCGAAACTCACCATCAGGTGCGCGCGGATCACTTCCATCCGCCACCGCGTCACTGAGACCGAGGGCAGCAGCACCAGCCAGACCCACAGCGGCGCGAGCAGCGGCAGGACGTGCCAGGCCCGGATCTCGTCCGGGAAGCAGAACATCATCACCAGCGGCGGCAGCGGTGCGGCGAAGGCGTTGACCGCCGCCAGCAGGTAGCCGAGCACGCCGTTGGCGTACGCCATCCGTAACCGCCACGACGCCGGCATGCGGCGGAACCCGGAGTCGACGAGCAGGTGCAGGTTGCCCATGGCCCACCTGTACTGCTGGTTGACGAAGGCCGGCAGCGTGTCGGGAGACAGCCCCTTGGCGACCTGGACGGGGACGTAGCGGGTACGGTATCCGACGCCCAGCATCGCCAGCCCGGTGTACAGGTCCTCGCTGTGCTCGAGGCGCGCAAAGCCGCCGATGCGCTCCACCGCGGACCGTCGGTAGACGGCGTTGCTGCCGCAGCAGATGGCCGCGTCGTCGGCGTCCCGCGACGGTTGCAGCCAACGGAAGAACCATTCCTGGGCCGAGCCTGCGGCACGCTGCAACCACGGCATCCGGGGGTCGGTGTCGAAGGACTGTGGACTCTGCACGATGCCGATGTCGGGCGCCTCGAGGTAGGGCACGAGATGGTGCAGGAAGTCCGGGCGCGGGCAGAAGTCGGCGTCGAGGATCGCGATCAGGTCGCCGTCGCTGTGTCCGAGGGCGTCGTTGAGGTTGCCTGCCTTCTTGAGGTGCCCTCGGTCAGCTCGGCTCCGGTACGTGAACCCGTACTCGCCGGCAAGGTCCCGGACCTCGGGCCGGCCGGCGTCGTCGAGCACCCAGAGCTGCAGCGCCCCACCCCACCGCAGCCGCGCCACGTGGTCGTACGCGTTGCGCAGCACCGCCATCGGCTCTCCGCAGGTGGGCAGGAAGACATCCACGCTGGGCACGACGGCCGGCCGCCAGGCCCGCAGGAGCAACTCGTGCGAGTCGCGGGTGATGCGGCGCTGACGCTGACCGTCCACGCAGGACATGACCCACCCGGCGACGTTGAGGGCCAGAACGATCAGAAAGACCCACAAGGAGGGGTGCCGCAATGCGAAATAGAACAGCGTGGCCGCCGTGAACGAGTACGACAGTGACACGCACAACAGAACCCATCGGCGCTGAGGGCCGAAATAGGCGTACAGCTCGGTATCGTCCGGCGGAGCCGGTAGCAGTGGCTCAGGAATTGCGCTGGCTTCGCTGGCCGGCGGCGCGTCGAGCGCGGCTGACGCGGGCATGACGGTGCTCCCCAAAGTTTCCATTTGTACGGCCTCGACGGGCCGAATCCCCGGGCATCAGAAAAGCATAGGTTTGTTAACTGAACTCGACCGCGGGGTGGATATATGAGGGCCGTCACGTCCGTTCATTTTCTCCTGATGAATGTGTTTCATCGAAGAACTAGATTGAGGATTGCCGATCTATCGCCGCGTAGGCCCGTGCCGGGCTCGGTCGCAGAGGACCACCGCAGGCTCCCTCGGTAGGTCTACCCGTAAACGGATGGCGTCGGCGGAATCGGTCAGCCGAGTGCGGATTCGGTCGATAGGGCTGAGGTGAGAAGAGTGGGGCAGCTGGTCGGCGTCCGCGTACCCTCGTGGGGCGCTCGGGCGGGCGCATCGCTGGTGCTGCTCACCGTGGCCGTAGCGGTCGTCGCCGCCGTCGGGGCGCTGCTCGGCCCCCGGGTGGTGCTCGGTGACGGCGACTCGAGGTACGTCCTGTACACCCTGTCGGTGCTGCTCGCGGCCGGCGCGTGTCTGTGCCGGGCCGCGGCGACCCGGGTGGAGCGGTCGGCGTGGGCGCTGCTGGGGTGCGCGCTGCTGCTGTGGGGGCTGGGCAACGTGTACTCCCTGATGTGGCTGCGCCAGCTCGATACGTACCCGCTGTTCAGTTGGGGCGACGTGGCGTGGCTGGCCTGGTACCCGCTGGTCGGCGCCGCGCTGGTGCTGCTGCTGCGTGCCCGGATCTCGGCCGTGCCGCGCAACCTGTGGCTCGACGGGGTCGTGGTGGGCTGCGCCACCGGGGCCGTGTACGCCGTCGTTGTGATCGGCGGCTACCTGCCCGACGACGCCGAGTCGGTGCGCGGGGTGGACCTGCTGGCGGAGTTCTCCTACCCGGCCGGGGACATCGTGCTGCTGGCGATGGTCACCAGTGTGCTCGCCGTGCACGGCTGGCGGCTGCACGGCGGCTGGGGCTGGCTCGTCGCCGGCCTGGCTGGCAGCGTCATGATCGACGGCGCCTACCTGTCGGCGCAGACCTCCGACCGGATCCTGTTCGGCGCGTGGCCGGTCGTGGCGGTGATGCTGGCCCGGGCGGCGTGGCAGCCGGTGAAGCGGGTGGAGCAGGTGCAGGTCACCGGCTGGCGGATGTTCGCCGCCCCCGCCTGCTGCGCACTCGTGGTGCTGGCGGTGCTGCTGCACGCCGTCTACGGCGACTCCAACCCGATCGCGATCGGCCTTGTCACGGTGAGCTATCTCGCCTTGATGGTCCGCGTGGGCCTTCTCTTCGCCGACGTGCGCCGCGTCCAGGCGCGGCTGGAGGCGGCCCGCGCCGCCGCCGACCAGCTGTCGCGGACCGACCCGCTGACCGGCGCCGCCAACCGCCGGGCGTTCGGTGAGGCCTTCGACGGGGTGCCCCGCGACGAGAGCGGCACGGGCATCCTGCTCATCGACATCGATCACTTCAAGCAGATCAACGACCGGTACGGGCACGACGCCGGCGACGCCGTCATCGTCGCGGTGACCCGCCGGATGGCCGCGGCGGTGCGCCGCGACGACGTGGTGGGGCGCTGGGGCGGCGAGGAGTTCTGCGTGCTGCTGGGTGCCGTACCCGATGCCGGGGTGCTGGAACTGGTCGCCGAGAAGGTCCGCACGGCCGTCTGCGGCGAGCCGGTGCCGCTGCCGGACGGGCGCCAGGTCGACGTCACCGTGTCGGTCGGGGCGGTGCTGCTCGACCAGGTCACCACCCTGGACTTCGCGATCACCGCCGCCGACGAGCAGCTCTACGCCGCCAAGCGGGGCGGCCGCAACCAGGTGCGGACCACCGCGGCGCACGGCTGAGCTCGAGCGTGGTCACGGACGCCGCGTGCGAGACGGTGAGCCTGGTCCTTCACGACGGCCATGAGGGCCGTGAGCGCGGTGCCGAAGGGCCAGTCGCGGCGGATGACGACCAGTCGCCCTCCCAGCCGGTGGCGGCTGCCTTCTACATTCCTGCCATGATCAAACTGGCTGTCTCGTCGACCGCCTCCGGGGAGGCTGAAGCGGCCGTCGCGCGGTTACCCTCGTTGACCGGGCTTCGCTGGGCGGCAGCGTTCTTCGTCTTCGCCTTCCACCTGCACATCGTGGGGGCTCTGCGAGGCGACGCAGGCGCGGTGGCCGCAACGTTGTTCCGCGGGGGCAGTGCCGGGGTGTCCTTCTTCTTCGTGTTGTCGGGCTTCGTACTGGCCTGGTCGTACAGGTCACGTCCTGGGTTTCATCGCGCGCGGTTCGCGCGTGTGTATCCGCTGCACCTGTTCACTGCCCTGGCCGCTCTGCTGTTGGTGATCTCGTATGAGCGCGGTCCCGCCCCGTCCCTGACGGTGATCCTGACGAACCTCACCCTGACGCACGCCTGGATGCCGCACGAGGCGTATGTCCAGAGCCTCAACACGGTGAGCTGGACGCTGTCCTGCGAAGCGCTCTTCTACCTGCTGCTGCCGTGTCTCGTGGCGGCAACTCGGCGGCTGAGCGCATCCGGCCTGTGGATGTTCGGCGGTGCCGCAGCGCTGGTGGTGCCGGTCGGGCCGGCGCTGCTCGGCGCGGTCGCCGGCCGCGATGCGGCGACGTGGTTCTTTCACTGGACGCCGCCGGGCCGGCTACCGGAGTTCGTGGTCGGCGTGGTGCTGGCCCGGCTCGTCGTCACCGGCGCGTGGCGCTTCCGTCCGCCGATGGCGGCCGCGGTGGCGATGGCGGCTGGGGGCTGTCTACTGGCCAGTTTCGTTCCCACGCCGTATCGCTACGCGGCGGCGACACTGCCCGGTTTCGTGCTGTTGATCGCCGCAGCAGCGCACGCCGATCGCAGCGGGCACAGGTCCGGCGCCGGCCACCCGCTCATGGTGCGCCTGGGTGAGGTGTCGTACGCGTTCTATCTGGTCCACCTACTGGTGTTACGAGTCGGAATAGTCGCGGTGGACGAACGTGGGCGTGCTGTCGGCGAGGGCGTGCCGTACTCGCTGGGCTGCTTTGCCGTGTCGCTTGGTATAGCGAGTTTGCTTTACGTGGCAGTGGAGTCGCCCGCGCGGCGGCTACTTCAACGCGGCCGGCGGGCGGTCGACCGAACCTGTACTGACGGTGATCAACGGATGCTCGAAGAGCGGGCACGGTGAGGCGCGAGCGAATATCGCTCCGCTGGGACGGCCCTCACCGGTCCGGCGGTGGCCCGCCGGCCCGGCGTGCGAGCGCGGTCAGCTCAGCCGGGGCCGGATCGCCTGCTCGACCGCGGCGAGCCGCCGGCGCAGCTCCTCCCGGTCGTCCGCCCCGACCACGACGTGCCCGGGCCGTTCGTGGCTGTACCGCCACACCGGAACCGCGGACCCGTCGGCCACCTGCACCACCAGCTCCTCGACGCCCGGCATCGACCGGCACTGCTCCAGGTTGTCGACGCCGTCGACGGTCACCCCCTGCCACGGGAAGTAGTGCACCGCGGCGTGCTTGTGACGCGGTGCCTCGTCGCTGGTCCCGATCTGCGGCAGCAGCGAGCGGATGGCGTGCTCGTACTGGTCGGCGCCACCCACCAGCCGGGTGAGCAGCGGGATGCGGTCGCCGCCGGGGCGGGTGTGGGTCTCGATCACGACCGCGCGGCCGTTCTCGACCTTGACCTCGGTGTGCGAGCCGCCGGCCGTGATCTCCAGGGCGTCCAGGCAGCGCAGCACGCCGGCGCGGATCGCCTGGTCCTCCTCGGGGGTCAGGGGTGCCGGTACCTCGTGGCCGGTCTCCACGAAGTAGGGCTTGCCCGTGGTCTGCTTGGCGGTGATGCCGAGGATCCGGTGGCGGCCGCCGGAGGAGACCGCCTCCACGCTGTACTCGGTTCCGCCGATGTAGTGCTCCCACATCGCCCCGGTGAGCGCGGCGAACCTGTCGCGGTAGGTTGCCGCGTCCGCGACGTACTCCACGCCCATGCTGCCGGTGCCGTCGGCGGGCTTGACGATCACCGGGAAGTCCGTCCCGGCCGGGTCGTCGGAGCCGACGACACCGAAGGCGAGCGCGTCCGGGTCGGCCGCGAGGACCCGGCGCATCAGCAGCTTGTGCCGGGCGCGGACGACCGCCCGGACCGGCACCGTGGGCAGCCCGAGCGCCTCCGAGAGCAGGGCGGCCGGCAACGATCCCATCTCGGTGAACGAGACCACGGCCTGCACGCCGGCCGGCACGACCCGGCTGAGCAGCGCCTCCGGTTCGCTCTTGAACGGCACCTCGAGCACCTCGACGAAACCCTCGGCCTCGGGCAGCGGTCCGTCCACCGGGTCGACCACCCAGATGTACGGAATCCCGAGCCGGGCGAGCGTCTGGTATCCCTCGGCCGGCTTCGAGCCGATCAGGACGACCAGGGGGCTGGTCCGGTATTGGTTACTCATCGATCGGGCTCTCCTCCGTGACGTTTCGGGCGTACATCTGGGTCTCGGTCGCACGGATGCGGGCCACCGCGGCGTCCAGCCGGTCCGGGTCGTCGGCGCTGACCAGCACCAGACCGGCGGCGGTGATCAGATCGCGGGTCATCTTCTGCAGGTCGCCGACCTGGTATTTGTAGTCGGCGCGGATCACGCCGTCGATCTGGAGGAAGTCCTCGAGGTCGACCCCCTTCACCCGCCCCGGGGCCGGGCTGATCAGGTACACGTACGCGGCCCTGCGGTACGGCCGCTCGGCGGGCCGCTCACGGTACGACTCCCGGAACTGCGCCGGGTGCAGCGACGCCTCGACCAGCAGGCGGATCTGCGAGTGCCCGAGGCAGGTCTCCACCACGTACGGGTCGGCACCGCCGGCCACCCGCGCGGCGATCTCGATGAGCACCGCTCCGTCGGCGGTCAGCATGACCTCGGCGTGGAACGGCCCGTTGACGATGCCGAGCGCGCGGCACACCTCGACGACGTACGCCGACATCTGCTCGAAGCCAGGATCGCCGCGGTAGAACAGGTACTGCGTGTCGTAGACCGGGTAACCGGCGTTGTCGACCTTGCGCGACAGCCAGCCCTCGGTGAACACGTACCGGCCGTCGCAGGCGATGCCGTTCAGTACGTACTCGGTGCCGCCCAGGAACTCCTGGACCAGCACGGAGGTGTTGGGCTGCCCGAACATGTCCGGGTGCGCGCGCAGAACGGCGAGTGCCGTCTGCGCCTCGTCGCGGGATCGGCAGATGTGGACGCCGTCGGTGGCGGCGCTGCGCAGCGGCTTGACCACCACGGGATACGCGTCGTGGTCGGCGAGCCAGGCGTCGAGCTCGGCCGGGTCGGACACCCGGGCCTGGGCGATCGCGGCCAGCCCGGCCGCGCGGATCTGCTCTTGCATGACGAATTTGTCGCGGCGGGCGAGCGAGGAGCTCAGGTCGTTGCGGAACGGCACGTCGAGCTGGTCGGCGAGCTGGTCGGCGAGCAGGACGCCGCCTTCGCTGCCGGCGAGGACGGCCCGGACCGGGGTGGCGCGCAGCTCGTCCACCAGGGCGTCGAGGTCGCCGTCGAAGGACAGGTGCCGTTCCGCGCGCTGCGCCGCGACGGCGTTGTCCGCCGCGTAGTAGTCGATCGGGCCCGACTGCACGTGCAGCACCGGGAAGCCGAGCGCTTGGTAAGCCGCGAGCAAATATTTCCCGCCGGAGTACGCATCCACGACCACGATGTGTTCCTTGCGGGTCAGTGTCGGCATGTCAGGTCCTTCGCTCGGGTGGTATGCGGTCGCGGTCGCGCAGGCGTCGGCAACCGAAAGCAACTGCGGCGCAACGGATCGCGACTGTCTTGTGTGGATTCATACACATTGGTCATATGAGGTCCGGAGTCCCTTACTCTAGGGCCTGGCCGTCGCACGGACGGTTCCGTCCCGGACAGGCGAGAGGACACCCGCCAGGTGGTTGAGCAAGAGACCGCAAAGCGCCCCGAGGGAACGTGGCGCACGCTGCGCTCACTCCCGCGGCCGGTGATCGTGCTGCTTTTCGGCATCGCGGTCAACCGGATGGGCAGTTTCATCTCGATCTTCCTGATCCTCTACATGACGCACCTGGGCTACAGTCCCTCCCGGGCCGGCATCGTGCTCACCGCGTTCGGTGTCGGGTCGATCGCCGGGGTGTACGCCGGCGGCCGCGCCGCCGACCGGTTCGGCCCCCGCCGCGTCATCGTGGTGTCGATGCTGCTCGCCGGTGTCGCGGTGGGCGCCGTCGCGGTCGAGCACACCTACACCGTGCTGCTGGTGACCAGCGCCCTGGCGGGTGCCTTCACCCAGGCGTACCGGCCGGCGGCCTCGTCCATGATCGCGCAGCTGACCCCGGCGCGGAGCCTGGTCACGGCCGCCGCGGCGAGCCGGCTGGCCCTGAACGTCGGTGCCACGGTCGGTCCGCTGATCGGTGCCTGGGTGGCGGTCCACTCGTACACGCTGGTGTTCGCCATCGACGCCGCGACGTGTCTGTTCTTCGGCGTCGTGGCCCTGGTCGCCCTGCCGGAGACCGGCGCCGCCCACGCCACCGAGCCCGGGGCCCCCGGCGAAACCGGCGAGAAGGCCCCGGCGGCCGGCATGCTGGCCGACTGGCGGTACCTGCTCGTACTGGCCGCCGGCTTCGCCACGGCGCTCGTCGAGGTCCAGTACCAGATCATCCTGCCGCTGCAGCTGACCGCCGAAGGTGAACCGACGACGCTGTACGGCGCCGTCATCGCGCTCAACGGCGCCCTGGTCATCCTCTTCGAGCTGCCGTTGACCCGGTTCGTGCAGCGGCTGCCGATGCGGGCGGTGATCGCGGTCGGTGACCTGTTCATCGCCCTCGGGCTGGCATCCTTCGGGATCGCCGACGCGGCCTGGGCCTTCATGCTGGCCGCGCTGGTCTGGACCGCCGGCGAGATCGTCAGCGGGCCGTCGGCCAACGCGTATCCGGCGCTCGCCGGCCCGCAGGCCCTGCGGGGCCGCTACATCGGGGCGCTCAGCGCCTGCCAGACCGCCGCGTTCGCGATCGGCCCGGTCGTCGGCACGACCCTTTTCCAGGCGTACGGGCGAGGGGCCTGGATGCTGTGCGTGGTGCTGGGCGCGGTCGCCTTCGCCGCGGCCTGGACCGGGGTCCGGGCTCCTGCGCACGCCGCTCACGTCGCCCACCTCGAGCCGGCGGGTTCGGCGGACAACCGCTGACCCGCCGCCGCGGGCCGGCACCACCGGATGCCGGCCCGCGCTCAGCTCGGCTCCGGTCACTGCGCGGGGAGATCTTCCGAGATCTTCGCCGCCATGGCCGTGACCGTACGGGCGGAGAAGATCGTCCGGATCGGCAGCGCCACCCCGAACTCGTCGGAGAGCCGCCGCATCAGCACCGGCACCAGCAGCGAATGGCCGCCGACCTCGAAGAACCCGGCTGTGGCCGACACCCGGTCGCACTGCAGCACCTCCGACCAGACCCGCGCGACGGCCGTCTCGACCGGTCCTTGCGGCGCGACGTACTCCTGGGTGGGGACCTCCCCGTCCGCCGCCGGCAGGGCCGCGACGTCGATCTTGCCGTTGCGGGTGAGCGGCCACTCCGCCAGCGCGACGAAGCGGGCCGGGACCATGTAGGCCGGGACCCGGTCGGTGAGCCGGGCGCGCAGCCGATGGCCCAGGCCGGCATGCTCGGCGGTGGCCGCGACGACGTAGGCCACCAGGCTCTGCGTCGCCGGGTCGTCACCGGCGAGCCGGACCAGCGCGTCCTGGACCCCCGGCTCCTCGGTGAGCAGCGTCTGCAGCTCCCCGGTCTCGATCCGGTACCCGCGCAGCTTGATCTGCCCGTCCGTGCGGCCCAGGAACTCGATCGTGCCGTCGGGCCGGAACCGGCCGAGGTCGCCGGTCGCGTACATCCTGCGGTAGACGGGGTCTTCCGGCGCGAACGGGTTCGTCAGGAAAGCCCGTGCGGTCAGCTCGGGCCGGTGCAGATAGCCCCGGCTCACGCCCGCGCCGGCCACGTGGATCTCGCCCGGCATCCCCACCGGCACGGGGCGCTGCCGCCGGTCCAGGACGTACAGACGGACGTTGGGCAGTGCGTGCCCGAGATGCGGGCGCGCTCCGGTCACCCGGCCCACCGCCGCGTTGACGGTCGCCTCCGTCGGCCCGTACACGTTGTAGAAGGCGACCGTGCTGGCGGACATCGTCTGCCACAGCGCCGGCCCGATCGCCTCGCCGCCGACCAGGATCACCCGCGGTTGGTGCGCGCCATCGGCCAGCAGCCCCGCCTGCAGGACGGCGTTGATGAACGCCGGCGTGCCGTCGAGCACGTCCAGCCGGTGCCGGCGGGCGAACCCGACGAACGCCTCCGGGTCGCGGCGGGTCTCGTCGTCGACCACGAACAGCGTGTCACCGCGCGCGAGCAGCATGATCCGCTCGGCGGCGCCGTCGAACGCCAGCGGCGCGTTGAGGCTGGCCCGCAGCCCGGCCCCGGTCGCGGCATGGTGCCCGTAGATGCGCACCTGGTGGGCGAGCGCCAGGTTCACCAGCGACCGGTGCTCGACCATCACGCCCTTCGGCCGGCCCGTCGTGCCCGAGGTGTAGATGACGTACGCCGGCTCGGTCTCGTCCTGCGGCCCGGTCACCGGCGCGCAGGCACCCACCGCGGCCAGGTCGAGAACGGCGACCTCACCGGCATCGGGTCGGGACTGCCCGGTGAGGTCGGTGACCAGCAGGCTCGCCCCGCTGTCGGCGAGCATGAACCCCAGCCGCTCGGCAGGCGTCCCGGGGTCGACGGGCACATAGCACATACCGGCCCGCCAGGTGCCCAGCACTGCGGCGACCATGTCGGCGCTGCGGTCGAGCAGCAGAGCGATCCTGGCCCCGGGGCGCGCACCCGCCGCGGTGATCGCCGCCGCGACGCAGCCGGCCCGCTGCAGCAGTTCGGCGTAGGTCCACTCGCGTTCGCCGTCGACCACCGCGACCCGCTCCGGTGTCCGCTCGGCCTGAGCGGCGATCCGGTCGTACGCGGTTCCTTCCGGTCGCTCGAGCCGCTCCGGAGCGTGCCCGAAGTCGTCCAGCACGCGCCGGCGGGCCGCTGCGGTGAGCAGGGGCAGATCGGCGATCGGGCGGTCCGGGTCCTCGGCAACACCGTTGATCACCGCGAGGAAGCTGTCCAGCAACGCCGCGGCCTCGGCATCGGACACCAGGCCCGGATGGTGGAGCACGTCGATCCGGGCCGCTTCGGCGTGGTGCAGGACGTGAACCGACAGGCGCGGCCGGTGGCTGGGCTCGATCAGCTCCGGGTCGGCCGCGAGGACGTCCGCCGGTACGGGGTGGGCGGCGAACAGCACCGGGCGGCGCGGGGCACGGCTGTCCGACGCGTACGCGTCCCGGGCGGCGTCGCGCCAGCGGAACGAGTCGAGCGCCGCGGTGAGCTGCTGGACGTCCTTGCCGACCCGGCCGACGGCGTCGCGGACCGGGTCGTCGTCGACGAGGTCGGTGCCCAGCGGCAGGTACCAGGACAGCACGCCCACCGAGTCGGCCAGGTCCGGGTAGACGTCGCGGTGGTCCAGGTAGACGCAGGTCCGGCGGTCCAGGCCGCGGCGCGCCCGCACGATCTCCCAGGCCGCGAGCAGCAGCGCGCCGGTTCCGCAGCCGAGCTCCTGCGCGCGGGACACGACGGCGGCCCACGGGGCGCCCTGCATCCGGGCGGTCAGCCCGTGGTGCGGCTCGTCCGGCACGTCCGCCTCGTCGGCGGAGTCCCTAGGGCCGGCGGGCGGCAGCACAGCGGCACCGGTACCGTCGCTCGCCTCCTCGGCCTGCCAGGCCGCGTACTGGCTGTTCTGCACCGGATCGGGCAGGTCCCGGCCGGCGGCCAGCAGGGGCAGCTCCCGGGCCAGGACGAGCAGTGCGCCCGCGTCGGCGTACGTCGAGGGCAGCGTCAGCCGGATGCGCGCCTGGCCGGGGGCCTGCGGGCCGGTGCTGAGCTGGACGCGTAGCGGTGATCCGGCCAACCGGGCCTCGGTGCCGAACTCCGGGTCCTCACCCGGCTGCCAGACGAGCGCCGCGCCGTCGAGCGCTTCCTGCACAGTGCGTCCGTCGGAAGCCTTGATCAGCCGGCTGTGCAGCAGCTCGTGACGGCCGACGAGCTGCTCGGCGGCGGCCCGGGCGCGGGTCTCATCCACATCGGACGGCAGCGTCACGGTGACGGACGCCAGGTGTCCGCCCGCCCGTTCGGACTGCTGCACCGAGGCGAGGTGCTGGGTGGTCATTCGATCTCTCCTCAGCGGCCTTGCCGGCCGGAAGCCGGGGTCGCGGGTACGGGGAACATGCTGTAATCGGCCGGGTCGGACATCGAGACCAGCACCTTGCGGGCGCCGGTGAAGGGCTCACGGCCGTGGCACATCCGCAGGTTGTCGACGAGCATGACGTCGTCGGTGGCCCACGAGAAACGGGTGCGGCACCGGTCGTACGCCGCCCGGACGTTCGCCATGTGGTCGTCCGGGATCACCCCGCCGTCGCCGTAGTAGGCGTGGCGGGGCAGGTCGGCCTCCGACATCGACTCCAGCATGGCGGCGCGGATGTCCGGCGCGAGGTTGGTGACGTGGAACAGGTGTGCCTGGTTGAACCACACCGGCCGCCCGATCCACGGCGGCTGGATCACCGCGGGAAGCACCTGGTCGGTACGCAGCCGGTCGTCCTGCTTCCACTCCCAGGTCATGTCCTGGCTGCGGCAGTACTCCTCGACCTCCTCGCGGGTGTCCGTCTGGAACGCCTCCTGCCAGGGCAGTTCCAGGCCGGCGCCGAAGTTGCGGACGTAGCGGATGCCGCGCCGCTCGAACTCGCCGCGTGCCCCCGGGTCGATCTCGTCGTACACCCGCGCGTTGTCGGCGATCGGGGTGGCGCCCTGCGTCTCGGCGACGACGACCGAGTGGAACATGATGCGCTGCGGCCAGGACCGCTGGAAGGCGTTCTCGCTGTGCAGCTCGATGGTCAGCGGAGCCGGGTACTCGGTGGAGGTGTAGACGCCCTTGGCCTGCTTGGTCCGCCGGGTGGAGCGCTGCGTGTAGTCGAGCCCACCGCCGCCGACCGCGGCGGCGAACCGCGGAAAGCCTGTCTGCTGCTCCACCGCGAATCCGCGGAACAGCAGGGCCCCGTGCTCGGCGAGCAGCGTGTCGATGCGCCGGCCGTTCTGCTCCGCCCAGGCCCCCAGCTCGAGGCCGGCGGCGACGGCCCGGATCACGTGCGGGATCGACTGGCCGGGCAGTTGCTCGTAGCGGGTGGCCTCGTCGGACGAGTCGCCGGTGAGCGTCTTGGGTCGGATGGAACGGAAACTGGGTGCTGCAGACATGTCGTGTCCGATCACTTGAGGGTGGAGAGCTCGAGCCGCTCGACCGGGCCGGTGCCGCCCGGCGCGTCGAGGAAGAGCTCGTGCCAGCGTTCGAGCATGAAGAGCGTCCAGAGGGCGTAGGTGTCGGCGGGCCGGAACTCGGCGGCCATCCGGCGCACGACGTCGGGCCGGAAGTAGCCGCGGTCGAGCGACTTGTCCGAGGTGAGCGTGGCGGTGATGAGCGGGCGCAGGTGCCGGGCGAGCCAGTCCTCGAGCGGCACCGCCAGCTCCTGCTTGTCCCGGTGGACGATCCGGTCCGGCAGGTGGCGCGCGGCGACCCGCTTCAGGATCGCCTTCTCGTCGTCGCCGACCAGCTTGCGGTCCGACGGTATGCCGGTCACATAGTCGATCAGGCGGTGGTCGAGCATCGGCGTGCGCGGCTCGACGGAATGCGCCATCGCCATCCGGTCGATCTTCACCAGCTGGGCGTCGGGCAGCCAGAAGCGGCAGTCCAGCTGCATCAGCCGGCTCAGCTCATCGGCGCGGCCCTCGGTGGGCGCGAGGCGTGGTCGTAGGTGGTTGATCGGGTACGCCTCCGGCAGACGCGCCCGGAAGGCGGGGGTGTACAGCTCGGTTCGCAGCCCGGTGCGGACACCGTCGATGAGCACCGCCTCGTAGCGCCCCGCGACGTCGCCCGCCCGGGCCAGCGCGTCCAGGTCGACCCGGTGCCGGTCCCGTTCGGCGACCCGCGGAAACCCGCGGAAGATCCGGTAGCGCCGGTAGCCGGCGAAGATCTCGTCCGCGCCGTCGCCGGTGAGCACGACGGTGACGTGTTCCTTCGCCAGCCGGTACATGTAGTAGGCGGCGATCGCCGACGGGAACGCGTACGGCTCACCCATGTGCAGCAGGATCGAGTCGATCGCCGTACGCGCGTCCCCGGGCCCGATCCGGTAGGTGTGATGCCGCGTGCCGCAATGCTCCGCCACCACCCGCGCGTGGGCCGACTCGTCGAACGCCGCCTGCTCGAAGCCGACCGAGAAGGTGTTGAGGTTGCGTCCGGTGAGCCGCGCGGCGATCGCCACCACCAGGCTGGAGTCGAGGCCGCCGCTGAGCATCGCCCCGAGCGGCACCTCGGACTCGAGCCGGTCCGCGACCGCGGTCGTGAGCAGCTCCTCGAGCCGGTCGGTGGTGGTCTGCGGGTCGTCCTGGTGCCGGTCGGTGAAGTCGAACCGCCAGTACTCCCGGATCGTCGGCGCCGCTGCGGCCCGGAAGGTCAGGATCGAGGCCGGCGGCAGCTTACGGATCGAGGCATAGATGGTGTGCGGTGCCGGCACGACGCGGTAACTGAGGTACTGGTCGATCGCGAGCGGGTCGATGTCGTGCCGGACCGCGGGATGCGCCGCCAGCGGCGCCAGCTCGGAGGCGAACGCGATGCCGTCGCCGACCGTCGTGTAGAAGAGGGGCTTCTTCCCCGCCCGGTCGGTGATCAGCTTGAGCTCACCGGTGCGCCCGTCGTACAGCGCGATCGCGAACATGCCCACCAGACGGTCGACGAACGCGTCCCCGTACATCTCGTAGAGCGCGGGGATGACGTGAGCGTCGCCCGTACCTGTGACCGGCCGGCCGGCCTGTTCGAGGTGCTCGCGCAGCGCCCGGTGGTTGTAGATCTCGCCGTTGAACACGCACACGACCCGGCCGTCGGCGGTGTAGGCCGGCTGGGCGCCACCGTGCCCGCCGATGATGCTGAGCCGGCACATGCCCAGCGCCATGCCCGGAGCGCGGTGATGGCCCTCGCCGTCCGGCCCCCGGTGTGCCATCCGGGCGCACGCCGCACGGGTGAACGCCTCCTGAGTGCGGCCCGGCCCGCCGACCGCGCCTGCGATGCCACACACGGTCAGACCGCCCTGAGGGTGAAGGACCGCTTGGCCCCCGCGACGGTCAGGTCACCGGGGTCGATGCGGATCACGGTGATGTCGCCGACGAGGCCCGAGTCGATCATCCGGGCGACGTCCGGGCAGGACGCGCGGATGCTCCGCTTGATCAGGCCGGCCTGGTCGGCGGTGAGCGTCGCGGTGGCCACCCGGATCTCCAGGCGGTTGTCGTTGCGGACGTCGAACAGCGCACCGGGGCGGGCCGTGTGGACCGCGTTGAGCAGGTCGTGGCTGCTGATCCGCTCGCCGTGCTTGACCTCGCCGCCGAACCGGCCGTCGATGCGGTCGAACGCGTAGACCGGCCGGCCCTCGTGCTCGATCCGGCGCAAACCGCGCACGACGTCGTTGGTGGCGAATCGGACGGCCGGGAAGTAGCGGCGGGCCAGCGAGGTGAGCACGAGGATCCCGTCGCCGGGGCCGGGCGCGGGCACGTCGTGCGGGCAGTCCGCGTACAGGTCGGCCGGGCGGTGCACCTCGGGCACGATGTGGTCGTGGAAGTGGTAGAGGCCGGTGTCCGCGCAGTGGTACGCGATCGCGCCGACCTCGATGCTGCCCACCACGTCGAGCACGTCCCTCTCCGGGATCGTGAACCGGGCGGCCACGTGGCGGCGCCAGCTCAGCGGCGCCACGTCGCCGAGCACCATGATCTTGCGGGGCGCGATGCGGAGCGGATCAGGGGCGTTGAGCAACCGGTCCATGATCATCGGCATCGTGAACAGCACCGCCGGCTGCCACTCGTTGAGCCGGGCGACGTGCTCGGCCACCGGGGCGGTGAAGTCGATGTCCCGCGCTTGCAGGCCCAGCTCCTCGAAGATCCGGCGGGCCGAGGCGGCGGCGTGACCCGTGCCCAGGTCGGCCACCGCGACCGCGCCGGCCGGCACGCCGTCCAGGAAGCTGCGGAACAGTGCCCGGCGCTGGGCGACGTAGTCGTGCTCGTCGGCCGGCGCGAACAGGATGCGCTTGCGCCGGCCGCTGACCGTGCCCGAGGTGCGGTAGACGGCCGCGTCGGTCAGGTCGGGCCGCTCGACGTCGTAGTAGTGCTGATTGAGCAGGTGCTCGTCGATGATCGGCAGCTCGGTCAGCTCGGCCGTGGGAGACAGCCCGCGGGCGCGCAGCAGGTCCCGGTACCACGGGAAGGTCCGGCTGTGCTGCTCGACCAGGGCGGCCAGCACCTGCCGGGTGCTCGGCGCGGTGTTTGCCAGGGTCATGTAGTGGTTCTCCGCCTACGTCGCAGGTGATTGAAGCTCAGATGGGCAGTCGCGTGCCGAGCCCGAGCTCGAGCGCCTGCCCGTAGACGGCCGACCCGAAGGCCACGTCGAGGATCGACATGCCGAACGGATTGACCAGGATCACGCCGGCATCGGTGCGTCGGCCGGGATGCGTACCGAGCAGCACCTCGCCGATCGTGGCGTCCACCCGTCGTGCACCCGGGCGCGCCGTGCTGCCCGGGTAGCCGCTGCCGTCCGGCGCCAGCAGATCCCCGCTGCGCAACATGCGGCCCAGCAGCCGGCGCGGGTCGTGGCTGACCAGCCCCCAGTCGTCGACGAGGACCGCTTCCGCCTGATGCACCACATCCGGCAGGACGTCGTCGAGGGACACGTGGACGAGGACCGATCCCGGCTCGAGCCAGGCGTACGGCAGATAGCCCTCGGTGACGGTCGTGACCGGGATGACCAGGCCGGCACCCCGGACGCAGGACTCCACGTCGTCGGCGACGACGGTGCGCAGATGGGCGCTGCCGACATCGGCGCGAAGCGCGTCCGCCAGCGCGGTGGCCCGGGCACGGTCGACGTCGAACAGGCGCACGGTGGTGATCGAGGAGGGCAGGACAGCCAGGTGCGCCATGGCCAGCGTGCCGCACCCGATGAGCGCCACCTCCTGCACCCCGGGCAGCGTCAGCCAGTTCGCGGCGGCCATCGAGACCGACGCTGTACGCAGCGCGCTGATGTACGCCGCCTCCATGATCACCAGCGGACGCGCGGTCTCCGGATCGAAGATCATCGTGAAGCCCTGGGACCGGGGCAGCCCCCGGGCGATGTTGCCGAGGCTCGCATTGATCACCTTGAGGCCGAGCTGCCGCTGTCCGCCGGCGGTCACCATGCCGGGCATGGCCAGCGAGCGCGCGGAGTGCCCGGAACTGGTCTCCCAGCCGAGGTACGCCTCCTCCGGCACGTGGGTGTCGCCCTTGGCATGCGCGCGCAGGGTCTCGCCGGCCACGGCGACCGGATCGATGCCGGCGACGCCGCGCACGACGTCCTTCCGGGACAGGTAGAGCACGTCGGCGCCGTCGTGCTCGTCGGTGAAGAAGTCCATCGTTGGTCGTCCTCTGTCTCTGGGGCTTGCGGTGGGATGTCAGCCGGGCAGGGAGAAGGTGAGCCCGTCGTCCCGCAGCTCTTTCTCCGCGTGGCACACGGCGTCGAAGACCTCGTGGGCCATCAGCCATGCGTCGTCGTAGAAGGTGTGTTCGTACCGTTCGCCGCCGTCCGGCATCACGCAGACCGGCCTTCTCGGGGGCGTGGCACCGCGCAGGTCGTCGAGCAGGGCACAGAGGACGCTGCCGCTCGACCCGCCGAGGCGCAGACCGGTGTCATCGCCCAGCATCCGGCACAGGGCGAAGGACGCCGAGTCGGCGACGATCTTGACCGAGTCGTACGCCTCGTCGTTCAGGAAGCTCGAGACGCGGCTGGCGCCGATCCCGGACAGCAGGCGCGGTCCCGCCTCGCCGCCGGTGGCCCGCGAGCCGTGGGCGTCGACCGCGACAACCGAGACCGAGTGAGCGGCCGCCCGCAGGTAGCGGGAGATGCCGGACAACGTGCCGCCCGTGGAGACCGCGACGTAGACGGCGTCCAGCTCGCTGCCGGCCTGCGCGAGGATCTCGGGTCCGGTGGTCCGCTCGTGCACCGCCGGGTTGGCAGGGTTCTCGTACTGGTTGCCCCACCGGTAGGACGGGTTCGCCTCGCACAGCTCGCGAACCCGACGCAGCCGGTTGAGCAGGTAGCCGCCGTACCCGTCCGGCTCGTCGACCACCTGCACCTCGACGCCTTCGGCCTCGAGCGTGCGACGGATGTCCGTACTGGTGTTGGGGTCGGTCACCGCGATCAGACGACAGCCGATCTGGTGGAGCAGGTGTGCCAGCGCGATGCCGAGGTTGCCCGAGGTGGATTCCACCACGACGTCGCCGGGGCGCAGGGGGCGTTCGGCATGCATCGCCTGCAGGATCGCGCGGGCGGTCCGGTCCTTGGAGGATCCGGTGGGATTAGCCGATTCCAGCTTGAAGTAGGCCGTGTACGGACGGCCCTGCAGGTCTATTCGGACGGCCTGCAGGGGCGTCCATCCGACCGTGCTCTCGAACATGAGTGAGCCAATCGTCGGTTGGTGGAGAGGTGCTGAACGGGCGCCGGCGCCCGTGCACGCGCGGCGGCGGGCACGCCTGAACGCCGGGCGGGGATGACGACCGGCCCGGTGCCGGTGATGACGTGGAGGGATCCGCATGCGGCGGCTGCGGCGACTATGAGAGGCCGGGGAGTGGACCCCGGGCGAGATCCGGCGGAGCCGGCGTGGTGTCTAGGAGTGCGGAGGGTTACCGATCAGCAGGGGCTGCACCGGCGCGTGCTGTTCCGCCAGACGGCGTCGAACCAGACTGAAGACCCGGGTCTCGCCCTCGGTCTCCGCCCCCGTGCGTCAAAGTGAGCCACATGGGAGGGATGATGCCACGCGAGTGCAGTCTGATGTAGACGACTGCCGGCGGGCGTCCGGTCGTCCGGGGGTCCTCAGCGGCCTCGTGCGCTGATCAGCGCGGGGTCCGCCCTTCCTTCGACATCTATCGAGAAGTGAGAATGATCATGAAAGCCGCACCTGAATGGATCATGCCGTTGCGTACCTCGGAGACCGCGGCCACGCCCCTCTTCCTGGTGCATCCGGTGGGTGGATCGACGATGGCGTACCTTTGGCTCGCCGACGCGCTGGACGACCGCCCGTGCTTCGGCGTGGAAGCCCGCGGCTTGCACCAGGACGAGCACGACCGGACGGTCGCCCAGGCGGCCGACGAGTACACGACGGCTGTCCGGCAGCTGGGGACCGGGGGCCCGTACGCGCTGGGCGGGTGGTCCATGGGGGCGACGATCGCGTTCGAGATCGCCCGCCGCCTCCAGGCGGCTGGTGAACGTATCGCGACACTGGCGCTGCTGGACCCGGAGCCGGGCTGGACCGAGCCGCCGCCCGCGGACGCCCGCGAGATGGTCGCCGGCTTCGTCCGCGACATGCTGCGGCAGAGCCGGGCGCCGAAAGAGGTGGAGTCGCTCACCGCCGACGTGACCGCCGGTGCCGAAGGGCCGGACCCGGTCGGCTCCGTGGTCGAGCGGCTGAGCCGCTACGGGCTGATCCCGCGCGGCAGCGAGGAAATCGTCGCCCGGCGCATCGAGGTCTTCGGCGCCCTCGGCGGCGCGCACGCCGCCTACCGGCCCGTGCCTGCCGACCTGGCGGTCACGCTGTTCAGCGGCAGGAGCGGGGCCGAACAGCAACGCCGGGCCTGGCAACCGCTCGCCCGCGCGGGCTTCCGTCAGCACGTGCTGGAAGCGGACCACTACAGCCTGATCGGTCCGGCGCATGCCGAGCGGATCGGCGGCGCGATCGTCGACGCGCTGTCCCCGGCTGCGAGAGCGTGACCCGAGGGAACTGCTGCGGTCAGGGTTGTGCGGACTTGGGCGCGGAGCCAGGCGTGGGCGGCGTCGGTGTCGTAGCGCTGATGCCAGCTGCAGATCATCGGTGGGGGCGGCACCGGGATCGGCAGGGGTTCGGTTCTCAGCTCGAACGTTTCGATGAGGGGGCGCCAGATGGCTTGCGGCGCGGTCAGGACGGCGTCACTGCGGCTGATGATCAGCATGGCGCTTGCGGCGGTGGCGACCGAGGCGAGGACCCGGCGGCGGAGGCCGTGAGTGGCGAGGACGTCGTCGACCGGGTCGGTGAGGCGGCCGCGGCGGGAGACCAGGATGTGCGGTTGGGCGGCGTACGCGGCCAGGTCGAGTTTCCCCGCGTACGCATGGTCGCGGCGCAGGATCGCCACGACCCGGTCGTGGCCGAGGGTCTCCGAGCGAAACTCGGGCAGGTCGGGGACGGTCGCGCCGATCGCCAGGTCGATGCGGCCGTGGCGCAGGTCGTCGGTGTCGACTGCGGACTCGGCCAGAAAGCGCAGGCGCACGCCGGGAGCAAACTTCGCGATGGCGCTCAGCAGCGTTGGCGCCAGCGAGGTGGCGAGGGCGTCGTGGCACTGCAGCGTGAAGGTGCGGTCGAGTTCGGCCAGGTCGAGTTCCCGGCTGGGGGCGAGCACGTCCCGGGCCTGCCGCACGAGCTCGCCGACCTGGTCGCGGACGGCCAGCGCATAGGGCGTCGGGGTCATGCTGCGGCCGGTACGCACCAGGATGTCGTCACCGGTAAGCCGCCGGATGCGTCCCAGTGAACGACTGACCGCGGGGGAGGAGAGCCGCAGCCGCTCGGCAGCGCCCGCCACGCTGCCCTCGTCCAGGAGCGCGTCGAGCACCGTCAGCAGGTTCAAGTCCAAGTGCATGACGGTAAATCCTAGCTGAACAAGAGTGCACTGGACTTAATCACGGCGCGGCTCGAAGGTAGAAGCATGTCCAACGACTTGCTTGAAGCATTGACCACAGCCGTCCAAGAAGCGGGAAGGCAGTTGCCCTCCATCGACTCTCGGCCGTCGAACGCCGAAGCCCTGCGGGCTGCACTGCGGGCCAACGACGATACCGTCACCGAGGTGCTCCGGCCTGTGCTGACGACCGTGCTGCCGGGATCTGGCTGGGACACCGACGAGCACGGCTCCGGCCCGATGCCCGGCGGCGACTGGTGGGTCATCGACCCGGTCGGCGGCAACCTCAACGCCGTGTACGGCATGCCGGACTGGAACATCGGTGTCAGCTTGGTGCGCGACGGCCGGCCCACCCTGGCCGTCCTGCACATGCCGGTCGCCGGCGAGACGTTCACCGCCGCCGCCGGCGAAGGGACGTTTCTCAACGGCGTACCCGTGCACGTCTCTGGAAAGAGTGACCTGTCCGTGGCGTTGGCGGGCACCGGGCAGGCCAGGCCCAACCGCGGCCCGGCCCATGCGCGGCGGGTCGGCGCCGCGATCGCGGCGATGATGCAGCACGCCCTCTACGTGCGCGCGTCGGTGCCGGTCAGCCACCAGCTCGCGCAGGTCGCCGCCGGTCGCATGGACCTGCACTGGCAGTTCGACAATCTGCGCTCGCACATCGCCCCCTTGCTGATCGTGCAGGAAGCCGGCGCGACCGTCACCGACCTCGACGGCAAGCCGTGGCAGATCACCAGCGACGGTTACCTGGCCGCCGCGCCGGGACTGCACGCCGCCGCTCTCGACATCCTCCGTCCCCTGCACTGACCGGAAAACCGCTCCACGGTGCCCAGCACATTCCCGCAACTGGACCTCGCCGCTGGCCACATCGACGCCTACTGGCTGTACGAGTGCGACCTCGTCGGCGTGGCCGCGGGCGTCCTGCTCGTTCACCGATGCGGGCGGCGTGGTGCCCACCCTGCACGGGAGGTCCCGGCAGCCCGGACAAGACATCCTCGCCGCGGCTTCCGGCGTACACAAAGGAACTGCTGGCCTTGCTGCAAGAGAAGGACGTGCACTGACATGGAACTCGCCATCCTCGCGGCTTCCGGCGCGACCGGACTCGAACTGACCCGCCAGGCGCTGCAGCGTGGCCATACGGTCACGGCGATCGCGCGCACTCCCGACCGCATCACCGTCGCGGATTCGTCTCGGCTGATCCGGGTGGCCGCCGACGTACGCGACCAGCGATCCATCGCGGCGGCCCTGGCCGGGCAGAAGATCGTGCTCTCCGGCCTCGGCGTCGCGCGCGGCGACCAGCCCGGCGCGCTCACCGCCGGAGCCCGAGCCGTCGTCGCAGCCCAACCGCAACGCGCCATCTGGCTGGGCGCGTTCGGCACCGGCCCGTCCGCCCGTGCGGCCGGCAGTTTCACCCGCACGCTGGTGAAACTGCTGGGCGACGAACTGTTGGACAAAGTCGCCGCCGACGCGGCCATTCTGGATGCCGGCGGGACTGTGTTCCACGCGGGGCCGTTGTCGAACGGGCCGCTCAGCTCGACCCGGCGCACGGTCAGCCTCGGCGAGGCGCCGAAGCGTCTCCTCCCCGCACGCGTGAGCCGGGCAACCGTGGCCGCCGCCATGCTCGACGAAGCCGAGAACCCGGCCTACCCGGGCGCGGTCGCGATCCCGCTGGAGCGGTAGAGCCTGGTCAATAGCCGGTTCACGGCGCGCGGGTGGGTTGTGGAGTGCCTGGTGTGGCGGTTGCTGCGGGCCAGGCGGCGTCCCATGACGATGATCATGGACCGTAGACGGTCGCGGCGTGATGCTCGGGCAGCCGTTCGTAGTCTCGGACGTGCGGCGGCACCGGTTGATCCAGGAGAAGGTGCGTTCCACGCACCACCTGCGGGGCAGCACCACAAACCGGTCTGCCCGGCCAGCTCGGACACGATCTGCACGCTCAGGCCGAGCACGGTGGCCGCGTAGTCGACCAGTTTGCCGGCGTAACCGAGATGATCCAGGCCAGCAGGTACCCGGCGCATGTCCACGTGCACGTCAGCGAACGCGGCAGAGCAGACCAGCAGCACGCTGAAAGAGGTAACCGAGATCATCTCGGCGGCGGTCTCGTTCCTCGGCCCTCGCGACCACCGGTTCAACAAGACGGTTTCGGATGGGGTCGTCGACCGCATCTGGGAACAACACGCTTTCGGCGAGGGCTTGTATTGCGAAGGCGGAAATTCTAGAAATGTATTCTCTGAAGAAGTAACCAGGCCGGACCATTCGCCAACCTTGATCAAGCATGCATGAGGGAGCGAGGCCAGCCGCTGCTCAACATCACCGTGCGTGCAGGGAGGTGCTTGGTGAACGACGCGTACTACTTCGCTACAAGCAAAGAGCGGCCCGACTTCTTCGGTGCCTCCCTCCCGACGGCAGGAGCGCATGTAACGTTCGACGAGGCGAAGCTGTACGAATACGGTCCGCGGAGTATCTGGCCGATCCCGTATCGCAGGGATGGGGCTCTAGGTCTGGTCGTGTTCTTCGATCCCCTGGATGTCATGACCTGGCCCTGCCGGCTCTGGAAGGTGCACGATCTGGTGCAGCCGACTACGTCCATGAAAAAGCCCTTCTATCTGCATTGCCAATCCTTCGAGGTCCTCGAGGAAATCCCAAGCTGGCAGGTCCTCGGCGCACACGGCGCCGCGGTGGCTCGTCTGATCGATGAAGCGAGTGATCTTACCCAGGCTCAGGTAGACGTAATCGGGACCCTTGATAGCTTGGGGGAGACCCGAACCGAACAGGCGGTGCTACAGGCTTGGCGGGCTCGGCTTCCCTCCCCGGCGAATCACCGACCGCCGCTCGCGCCGTACGGGACGGCCTGGGACTTCCTTTCGACCGCGGTCGAATCCGCCGCTGCGCGCACCGATTCCCACCTATTTGGATGGGTGGAGGGCGCTGATCGTTGGCCTTTGCTCGCCGACCCGGCTTGGGAGCAGGCGCGGCGGGCTGCGTTGGCGGCCGCGCTTGCCATCAGCGTTCCGGACCTCCTGACAGACGACGAGACGAATCGGCTCACTCGGCGCTGGCGCATGGCGATCCCTGAGCCCGGCGTTACGTAACGCTGAGCTGGTCGGTGCCGACGAGTTGTTGCGGGTTGCCCCCGTTGCCGCGGGTCGCGGTGCTATCGCCGGCGTTCGGCGTCGAGCAGTGCGAGAGCGGGTACCTGCCAGGCGTCGTCGCCGGTCGGTGCGGGAATGCGTCCGCTGGCTCGTGCATCGAGAGTGGGATCTGCTCGGCGCAGACGCCGCCGATCGCTGCAAGGTCGGCGCAGGCGCGCCGCGTGGTCTCGCGCATCGTCTTGGCCCAGCGGCCTGGTCGTCCCCAGCGCGCTACGGATGTTCAATGTGATCCCGATCGTGCGCAGCCTGCGCCGAGGCCAGCCCCGCTCTGCGGGGCTGGCCTCGGCGTTCACCAAACTCGGCGGAACAGTCTGACCACCAGGTTCAGTCGGCCACGCCTGTCCAGAGAGCGCGCAAAGCAACGTAGCCCCGCCGTGATGACTTTCTGTGCGGTTCACCCGAGCTGCGGCAGCAGCTGTTCGATAGCGATATGTCCGGCGGAGTCGGGGTGGTCGCCGTCGGTGAGCAGGAGGGGGGTCGGATCCTGGCTGCCGTCCGGCCCGTGAAATGCCGGCTCGGTCGAGAGGTAGATGGTGCCGTCGGCGTCCGCCGCGGCTGCCAGCGCGTCGTTGATCGCACGGGTCGCCTCGGTGGACGCCTCCACCCCGTCCGTACCGTAGGAGGAGTTCGCCACTTTGCCGTCACGGACGACGTTCCAGTAACCGAGCACGACGACATTGGTCGGGTGAATGCGCTGGATGCCCTCGATGATCGCCCGTACGTTCGTCCGTACCTCGGCCGCCCCTGCGGCGACGGAATCCGGGTCGGTGAACGCATCCGCCACATCGTTGGCGCCGATCATGAGGAGCACTTCGTCGGCGTGCCGTAGAGATTCGCGTACGGCCGGCTCGTCGAGCTCGGCATAGACGTCGGCCGAAGTGAGCCCGGTCGCTGCCAGGTTGACCGACACGGCTCCCTGGTGCTGGGCATACAGCTCCGGAAACGCGGTGCAGCCACATCCGGTGCCCGCCGGTACCGAATCGCCGAGCGTGACCACTGTGCGCTGCTGTCGCTCCGCACTGATCGGCTGCTGCGTACTGCCCGGTGCGCATCCGCTCGTGAATGTCAGCAGCAGGGCGACGGCCGTGGTCAGGGCAGCGGCCGGGCCAGGCGGGCGGAGAGCCAGTCGAATGCCGGACCTTCCATCTGACGCCAGACCGCGTGGCTGTGACCACCGCGTTCCACGGCGGCCGTGGTGACCGAGACCGGCGGTCGGGCGACGCGGGCGATCAGCATGGAGTCGCGGCGGGTTCGCTGCTCGTCGTTCGCCCACCCGACCCAGAGTGCCATAGCCGGCCGCGGTAGGTGCTGTAGTCGCCAGGCCACGTTGTGCATGGTGTCTTCCGTGCCATCGCCGACGATGATGCCTGGTCCGGCCAGTCCGGACATGCTGGCGGCGGCCGAATATTCGGTGGGGTGCCGTAGTGCCAGGCTGCTGGCGCAGTAGCCGCCGGCCGAGTAGCCGATCAGGCCCCAGCCCCTGCGGTCGGTGCGGATGCGCAGGTGCGTCTTGGCGTAAGCCGGCACGTCCACCGTCAGAAATGTTTCCGTCTGCGGTCCCTGTCGCAGGTTCGTGCACTCGGTGTCGAGAAGTCGCCGCGGTGTCTGCGAGGGGAACAGCACTACGGTCGGCGCCATCCTGCCGGCGGCTATCTCGGTGTCCAGACGTGATTGAACCTTCAGCTTCTTGAGCCATGTACGCGGAGATCCGGGGTAGCCGTGCAACGCTTCCATGACCGGGAAGCGTTGCTTGCCGGTGCGGTACGCGGCAGGCAGGTACGCGTACATGGTCATGGTCAGTCCGCTGGCGGGCCCGGCGACGGTGAACGTGAGCAGCTGGCTGCCTGCCGGGGTGTTCACCTCCACGGGACCCGGCTCCTGCTCGGACTCCGCCTCGACGTCTGCGGGATACGCCTCAGTCATCCTGTTGAGTTGCACCAGCACTGTCACGGTGACGCTGAGGACTGCGGTGAGCACGCCGACCACGCGCAGGGCCCAGCGCAGCCGGCCGCCTCGATCCCAGCCGACCGCTGTCAGCACGGCCGTCAGTGCCACCGCCGTCAGCG
Organism: Actinoplanes sp. NPDC051475; assembly: GCF_040689425.1. Lineage (NCBI taxonomy): Bacteria > Bacillati > Actinomycetota > Actinomycetes > Micromonosporales > Micromonosporaceae > Actinoplanes > Actinoplanes sp. NPDC051475. Next base: position 369,763 of record NZ_JBFAZZ010000003.1, on the reverse strand, counting down.
CGATGATCAGCAGCGGTGTTCCGTCGAGGCTCATTGGGCGCTCCCTGTGGGCAGCAGAAGAGGCGCGGTCAGGGGCGGGCTGAGCTGTCTGGCCGTCCAGGTGGTCGCCATCTGCCACGCCTTCGGCGCGGCAGCGATCAAAGAGGTCACGCCGGTCGGCACCTTGTCGGATCGGGTACGCGCAGAAGCAGGCCGCACCACTGCCAGCGCAGTCCCGGGCGGTGTGCGGCCCAGTGACGCCAGCCCGGCCGTGGGGGAGCGCTGCACCACGGCCAGCGCCTCGAACTGCGCTGGTAGGGCACGAGCGAGTTGTCCGGCGAGCGCGGTCTCACCCGCGCCGGCCACCACGGCCCATCCCTGCGCCGTGACGCGGAGGTCCTTGCGCAGCTCGAGGACGAGGGTGCTCAGGGCCCGGGCAGTGGTAGCCCGGGTGGGTGCCAGTGCGACCGTCACCACGCCGGCGACCGGGGCTGCCGCGCTCTTGGCGTCGCCCAGTGTGACGACTACGGGATATTGGGCCGAGCCGGGGCCGAGATAGTCGGGCGGTACCGTCACCGTCGGTGCCGCCGCCAGGTGCCAGCGGTGCAGGTCCCGGGGATGCCACGGCAACTGTGACCGCCCGGCCAGAGCGGCGTCGAGGTCGCCGGCCCGGACCGGCGCGGCTGCTGACTCGGTGCCGGTGTCACCGGCAAGCGCCGCCCATGAGGGGTAGAACTGCTCCGACCGATTCGCCGCCAATCCCACGGTGAGCACCACCGTGAGCTCGGTCATCAGGATGCCCACAGTACGGACGACCACGCGCCAGCGCCAAGAACGGGACCACAGCGTGACAGTTGCCGCGGCGCACGCCACCGCCGACAAGCCGGCCACAATCAGGAGAGGGATTCCAGTCAGGCTCATGAACCTGCTTGCTGCCGCGTCATGGAGGCCATGATGGCCACCGTCTGCAACCACCAGACGGTACGAAGCCACCACGCTCGGGCATCAGGCCGGGTGGTACTTCCACTGTGGCGCAGACCAGTCCGATCGCTGTGCCATTGTCCCCGTCGCCTGGGTCCCCTCGTCGTCGGATCCGTCAATTGCCGCTGTGGCCTGTCGGCAACTGTCCGAGACGCGGGACCCGCCAAGTGGCGGTGATCACGTACCGTCGCGTCTCGTCGGACGACATGGGTGGAGATACTGGTGCATGCCACAGCGGAAAAGGTGACCGAGCAGGGTGAACAAAAGCCCGAGGCGCCGGCCGCCCCGCGCCGGGATTGGCGTACGGCTGTACCGGCGGCGTTCGCCCGGGTGCTCTTCGCCGTAGCAGTGGTATGCGCGCTGGCCGCGATCAGCGCCGCGTTCGGGGCCCGTCTGCTCCCTGTGCGCCGGCTGGTTGACGACCTGTTGATGCCCGCACCGGCGAACCTCGCCTACGCGGTCTTCCTGGTCATGCTCGCTGTGGGTGTCAACAACCGCAAACGGGTGGCTTACTGGTTGCTGACCGGATACTTCGGATTGCAGCTCGTCACTGATGCGTTGGTGACGTTCCTTCTGGTCCGGCGGCCGGTGCCCGGATCGGCTCACGTACCCACCCCGCACCTGTGGCTCCTCGCCGGCAATCTGCTGATCACCGTGGTCGTGCTCGCCGTGTTGTCGCGTACGCACCGGCAGTTCTATGCCCGGGTTCAGCGGGCCAGCCTGCCGAAGGCACTCGCCACGGTGGCAGGCCTCATCACCGTATTCTCGGTGATCGGATGGGGCCTGGTGGCGGCCTTCCCCGGTTCGCTGCGCCGTGAGGGCGGTCATCGGCTTGCGTACGCGGTCCGGGAGGTCACCGGCGGGGCGCTGGAGCTCAACGTGCACCGGTCCGGCATGGCACCGGGCTGGATCAACCTCGTACTCGGCTTCTTCGGGGCGCTGACCCTGCTCACGGCGTTTGCCGTGCTGTTGCGCTCCCAGCGCGCCGCCGCGTCGCTGGACGTCGACGAGGAGCGCCAGGTCCGCGAACTCATCCATGCCTACGGCGGCGACGACTCGCTCGGCTACTTCGCCACCCGCCGCGACAAGGAGGTCATCTTCGCCCCGTCCGGTCGCGCTGCTGTGACGTACCGGGTGGTGGGCGGGGTCAGCTTGGCCAGCGGGGATCCGATCGGTGAGCGGCAGGCGTGGGGGTCCGCCATCAGCGCCTGGCTGCAAGAGGCCCGGGAATACGCCTGGACGCCCGCCGTCATGGGCGCTGGGGAGGTCGGTGCGACCGCGTACGCCCGGGCCGGGATGCGGGTCCTGGAGCTCGGCGACGAGGCCATCCTGCGGGCGGCGGAATTCAGCCTCGAGGGCCGGGAGATGCGCCACGTACGCCAGGCTGTGGCCAGGGTCGAGCGGGCCGGCTACACCGTGCGCATCCGCCGTCACGGCGACATCCCCGCCGCCGAGATGGATCGCATCGTGTCATTGGCGGCGCAGTGGCGCGACACCGAGACCGAGCGGGGATTCTCGATGGCCCTGGGCCGGCTCGGCGATCCCGCCGACGGAGCCTGTGTGCTGGTGGAGGCGCTCGCCCGGGACGGCACCGAGGCGGCACTGCTGTCCTTCGTTCCCTGGGGTACCGACGGCTTGTCGCTCGATCTCATGCGCCGCGACCGGACGCTCGACAACGGCCTCGTGGAATTCATGGTGGCCACCTTGATGGCGCAGGCACCGCGGCTCGGCGTCAGCCGCGTGTCGCTGAACTTCGCGGTGTTCCGGGCCGTCTTCGAGGAAGGCGCGCGCATCGGTGCCGGACCGGTGCTGCTGGCGTGGCGGCGATTACTGCTGTTTCTGTCCCGCTGGTTTCAGCTGGAGTCCCTGTACCGGTCCAACATCAAATACCGGCCGACGTGGAATCCGCGTTTCCTCTGCTTCGAGGACGTACGCGATTTGGCGAAGGTGGGACTCGCCTCTGCCGTGGCGGAGGGCTTCGTGGAGGTGCCCAGCCTGCTGACGCTGCTACGGCGCGGAAAGGCCACCCCAGCGGCGCCCCCGGGATGGGAACATCGAATTCCGTTGCCCCGGGTTCCCGCGGACACCCTGATGGAACCGGTGCCGGCAGCCGCACCGGTCGCCGCCCCCGCGGCGCCCAGCGAACAGACCCGGACCCGGCTGGCAAAGGTCTCGGCGCTCCGTGCCGAAGGCGTCGATCCGTACCCGCCCGGCTTCGAGCGCACCCATGCCTGCGGCGCTGTGCGGGCCGCACACGCCGGCCTGGCGCCTGACACCGCCACGGGCGAAAAGGTGTCCGTCGCCGGACGCCTCGTGCTGAAGCGAGACCACGGCGGCGTATGTTTCGCGACGCTGCGCGACACCAGCGGTGACCTGCAGATCATGCTCACCCTCGACCGGCTGGGACGGCAACCGCTGCAGAGCTGGCGGAGCAGCGTCGACCTGGGAGATCACATCGGCGTCGTCGGCGAGGTGAGTACTTCCCGCCGCGGCGAGATCTCCGTGCTGGCGGACTCCTGGACCATTACGGCGAAATGTCTGCACCCGCTGCCCGACAAACGCCGCGGACTCGCGGACCCCGAGGCATTGAGCCGACGGCGCCACCTCGACCTCATCGTTCGCCCCGCCGCCCGCGACATGCTGCGGATCCGGTCGGCCGCCGTGCACGCGCTGCGGACAACCCTCATCGGGCGCGACTTCCTGGAGGTGGAGACACCGATCCTGCAGCCCATCCATGGCGGCGCCAACGCGCGCCCGTTCGTCACCCATAGCAACGCGTACGCCATCCCCCTGTACCTGCGCATCGCACCGGAGTTGTACCTCAAGAGGCTGGCCGTGGGCGGGGTGGAGAAGGTCTTCGAACTCGGCCGGGACTTTCGCAACGAGGGCGTGGACGCCACGCACAATCCCGAGTTCACTATGCTGGAGGCCTACGAGGCGTACGGCGACTACGCGTCCATGCGAACGCTGGCGCGTACCCTCATCCTCGCCGCGGCGACGGCCGCGCACGGCGCGCAGATAGCCCGCCGCGGCGGCGTGGAAGTCGAGTTGGACACGCCGTGGCCGGTCGTGACCGTCCACGACGCGGTGTCGGCCGTCGTCGGTGCGCAGGTCGACCTGGACACCGGCATCGACGACCTGCGCCGCCTCGCCACGGCGGCGAACGTGGCGCTGCAACGCGATTGGACCGCCGGGCAGATCGTCCTGGAAATGTACGAGAAGCTGGTGGAGAAGCAGACGCAGGCGCCGACCTTCTACACCGACTTCCCGACCGAAGTCTCGCCGCTCACCCGCCAGCACCGCCAAGAGCCGCGCCTCGCCGAACGGTGGGACCTCGTCGCGTTCGGCATGGAGATCGCGACGGCCTACACCGAACTGGTCGACCCGATCGAGCAGCGCCGCCGGCTCACCGCCCAGTCGCTGCGTGCCGGCGGCGGGGATCCGGAGGCCATGCAACTCGACGAAGACTTCCTGCAGGCACTGGAGTACGCCATGCCACCCACCGGCGGCCTCGGGCTCGGCGTGGACCGGCTCATCATGATGCTGACCGGGCACAGCATCCGGGACACGCTGCCGTTCCCGCTCAACCGTCAAACAGCGCACCAACGGCAGCGCCGACACCCGAGCCGCTGAGCGGACATCCCCTGATTCCTGCTGCGCGCCTCGTGGTCTATTACGATGTCAGCCATCGATGAACGAAGTGTCTGAGCAAGGGCGCACCTGTCGATGAGTAGCTCACAGATCTGTCAATCACGCGGGGGAAACATGAGAGTCTCCAAGACCATGCTTGCTGCGGCGCTGGCGTGCACCACGATCGGCGCCATCGCCGGCACGGCCATGACCGCATCAGCGGACACCGTGGCGTCGCCGGTGGGAACGGTGACCGCCGAGCAATACCAGGGCACCTACTGTGACGACCTCGGCGCCCACGTCCGTGTCACCGTCACCGCCGGCACTCCGAGCGCTTCGTACGCGGCCACCGGTAGCGGCTTCTGGCAGCCGACGGCCTCCTTCATCACCGACGCATCCGGTGCAGGCCTCGTCGATCTGCACAACGTGCGTACACCGTCCGGCTCCGGGGTCGGCACCGCCGCCATCACCGTTACCACCGCCGGTACGACGGTGTCGGTGGCGGCCACCATCAACTGCCCCGGCCAGAAGGGCGACTAAACCGCAGGCCGTGGCGGACTGCGGGCCCAATCCGGGCCAAGGGTCTCCATGACCCGCCGCACCGCGGCGGCAGGGGTGCACGATGACCAGTTCGTGCGGTTACGGCGGCGGCGTCGACCGCCTTCATTTCGGCCCGCCCCTCACCGAGGTCACGGCCGTCACCGGACCGCCGGGCACGCCTACGCCGGGAACAGCCATTCCATCGCATCGAGGCTTTTGTCGAGGTAGTGGCCGCGCTCGGTCGCGATACCGTAAGCCATGTCTTCCAAGACACCGCACCTGGCATAGAAGACGGCACGCTCGCTGAGCGCTGCGAGGTCATGAGTGTCGGTTCTGTAGCTGCTGACGGCGGCACGGAGGGCCGTGGGTCCGAGGTCGCGGTAGAGCATTCCGAAGTCATGGGCCGGGTCGACGAGGCCAGCGTCGCTCCAGTCGATGATGCCGGTCACCGTCCATGTGCCTGGGTCGATCAGAATGTGCTCGATGCCCAGGTCGTTGTGGGAGAACACGAGGGCGTGTCCGTCGTCCGGTGGTGGGGCGTCCAGGAACGCCTCGACCGCTCGGCGGTGCGCTGCAGGGATGTGCCTTGCGACGGTCGGATAGGTCGCTGCGGCCTCCCGTCGCCACTCGGCCAGGGCCTGGTCGTCGATGTCGACCAGGTCGGTCATCCGACCGGCCGGGACGGCGTGCAAGGCAGTGAGGAAGTCGCCGAGTGTGGCGGCGATCGACGTGGCGTGCTCGGATCGGCCCAGCCGGGGTAGGTCCAGCAATGGTGTGCCGGGGAGTTTGAGGTATGCCAGGCAGCCCTGCTCGGCGACTGTGAACGTTGGCGCGGGGACGGGCAGCGGTGCAACGGCGGCTATGGCGGCGAGCAGGCCCGCTTCCCGGTCGAGCTGCTTCGGGTCGGGTTCCTTGCGGAACCGCACTATGAGCTTGCCGTTGACCTCGTACGCCAGGTTGTCGAGACCGTCGCCGACCGGCACCACGGTGTCGATCCGGTAGCCGGGCATGCACGCAGCCACGACACCGCGGACTTCTGCGACGCCGCCGTGGCGGTGAACGGCCATGGCACGAGCCTACCGACCGCCGATCGAATGCGGTTGGCGCCATGGTTTCGGATGCACGCCGAGTGACTGCAGGTCCGAGACGCGGCGCGCGGCGTGCGCCCGGTACGCGCCTGCGGCAGCGCCCTCCCAGTCGGCTGTGTCCCAGCGGGCCGACTGCGCCAGCGTGTCGGCCTCGCCGGCCAGCCGGCCCGCGATGTTCGTCCAGGTCTGCGCCTGCGCCGTGACCTCGTTCGGGTTACCGGCCAGCCAGTCCAGCGCTTCGCAGAGCGGCTTGACGTGCTCGATGATCCACGCGACGCCGTACTGCAGCAGCGAGCCGAAGCGGATCGAGGCCTACCGGCTGATGGCTCACCCGTTATCGTGAGGCGATGACTCGACCCAGGACCGTGGTCCTCAACGGAGATCTCGGCAGCGGCAAGACGACCGTGTCGGTGATGCTGGCGAAGCGGCTGGGTGTGCGCAGGGTTAGCGTCGGTGATCTCTACCGCCGGATGGCCGCGGAGCACGGCATGACTGCACTGCAGTTCAACCTGCATGCGGAGCTGGACGACAAGATCGACCACTACATCGACCAGTTGCAACACGACATCGCAGCCTCCGGCGAACGCCTGGTGGTCGACAGCCGGCTGGCCTGGCATTTCTTCACCGGTGCGCTGAAGGTGCATCTCATCACCGACCCGATCGTGGCGGCCGGGCGGGTGCTCGGCCGTACCGGCGACCCGGTCGAGAACTACCACAGCGTCGAGGAGGCGCATTGTCAGCTGGCCGGCCGTAGCGCCAGCGAACGCCAGCGGTTCCTCTCCCGGTACGGCGTCGATAAGTCCCGACTTCGCAACTACGACGTCGTCTGTGACACCACGAGGGCAGCACCGGAGCAGATCGTCTCGCGGATCGTCGAGGTGCTCGAGACGCCCACCTTCACCGCGTCCGCGCCGGTGTGCCACCTGGATCCCGGCCGCGTGCAGCAGACGGCGGCGACGGACGAGGACGGCGAGATCGTGGTCCGGTACCAAGCGTCGACCTTCGTCGCCGTACGCGGAAGCCGACGGTTGAACGCCGCGATTCGCTCGGGCGAAACCCTGACCCCGATGACCCTCGCCGACGAGAAGGTCTGCTGACAGCGGCCAATACAGTCGGACAGCAGGGTCTCAAGAACTGGCCACTACTCGTCACATTTCTCCTACACTCTCATGGCCGCGGACCGCGCGTAGGCCTTTAGGTCGGCGGTCCTGCCCCGTCACGCGGGTCGTACGTCCCGTTCGCCCGCCAACTGCACCACGTAGCGGGCGAACTCAAGGTCGCCGCGGTCGGGAGTCCATCCGTCCGCGGATCCGACCGCGTAGATGACACCGGATCCGGCCACCGGAGAGAGGTGAGTCTCCGCTTCGCCGGGCAGCGAGGCTTGATCTCCACGATGCCATTGTCGTACTCGACGCAATGCCCCTCCCTCTCTGTCGCGGAGAAGGCGCGGAGAAGGCGCGGCGGACCCGGTCGCCGTCAGGTTCCGTACGGGGGCGAGCGTCGGGCTGCTGGCCCCGACGTCGGACGTTGCCGAGTCGAGGACGTTCGGTCGGCCAGCCGCGTACTGACCTAACGGCGATCATGGTTCGTATGACAACGAACGGTGATCGACGCCCGCCCGCTTCACCATCGGGTGGCCTGCTCGTCGTCATCTGCGGGCTGCCGGGAAGCGGGAAGACCACCAAGGCCAAGGAAGTGGCCGCTCAACGGCGCGGCGTGCGGCTAGGACCCGATGAGTGGATGACAGCACTCGGTGTCAGCCTGTGGGACGCCGCCATGCGAGAGCGAGTGGAGGCACTCCAATGGGTGGTAGCCGAGGAGCTCCTGCTCATCGGCAACACCGTGATAGTCGAGTGGGGAACATGGGCCCGTTGTGAGCGCGACGCCCTCAGGCGCCAGGCTCGCGAGCTCGGGGCTGCGGTGCACCTGATCTACCTGGACGCCCCGGATGAAGAACTTTGGCGCCGAATCCACGAGCGCGCCATGGAGGATCCTCCCATCCAGCGCTTGGACATCGACGGATGGCGGCGTCGCTTCGAAGCGCCCGACGAGCAGGAAATCGGCCTGTACGACGCCTTGCCGCCAAGCCCGTAACGCTTGCTCATGCCGCGGACAATCGCGCTCGGCTCTGAACGGCTTGTCACCAATGCGTGATGGGTTCACCCGAAAGTGGAGCCAGAGCCGATAAATTTCCGGCCACGGCGACGTTTGAGGTAGGCACAGGATCCCTTCAGCCACGTACGGCCGCACCGGGCCGGCGGCGGTCGAGGAGCTGTTGGCCCATCTGAGCGAGGTGGGCTTTGCACGGCTCCCAGCCCGCTGGCGCTCGAACAGCAGAAAGTAGACAGTCGGCGACACCGTGTGGGCGGTGAAGCCCTGAATACACTGACGCCCTCGTACCCACGGAGGGGGCGCCATGACGGAGCCAGCGGCGAACAACGAGCCAGTCGCCCCCGAGGAATGGACACCGGTCGTCAAGCAGCCCGATCCGATTCTCGGCGACGACTGCGAGCAGCCGCTCAAGTCGTGGGGCGTGACGCGGCGCTTCGACTTCGGCCAGTTCGTGCTGTTGCAGAAGGAAGGCAAGCTCGCCGGCAAGACCACGTCGATGCCGCTCGTCGTCTCCGAGAGCGGCGCCGTCTACGGCCAGGGCGAGGACCCGGCCGACCAGCCGCAGCACGTGCAGGTGCGGGCCGCGGTGGCCAGGGCCGTCGGCGCGACGTCCGCCCCGTTGTACGGCGAACAGGTCCCGCGCGGATCGTTGGCGGCCGAGTTCGGTGGGGTGCCACTCGATCTCGCGTACGCGGTGGGAGATCAAGCGCTCGATGTCGTCACCGCCCGGCCCGAATCGGTGGCGGCCGACGACGTGGCCCGGATTGTGGCGGGTGCCCCGGTCTTCGCGGGCGGGCGTGACGTGCGGCCCCGGCTCGGTGCTGAGCAGGCGGTGGCGCTCTGGGCGGGCCGGTCTGTCACCGTCGTGGCGACCGACGCCGACGGCGGCGCGCCGATGGTGGTCCGCCTGGTGCCCGGGGTTACCACGGTGCAGCTGGCGCCCGAGGCGGTCGACACCGTGCTCGCCGGCGCGGCGTTGCAGGTGGACGGTGTCGGCAGCGTGACTGTTCCGCGTGGTTCCGACGTCGCCCAGGCGCTGCTGAGCGGTCGGGCCGTCGTCACCCCGGGGTTGGTCGACGAGGCCGTCCGGCCGGTTCGGCTCACCCTCGCCGGCGGTCTGCGCAACGCCGGCGACGAGCCGGCCGCCCGTACCTTCGTCATCGGCGACGCACCCGGCTTCTTCGCCAACCCGGTGGTGCCGGGTCTTGACGGTCGCCCGATCGCCGTGCCGGTGACAGCCGGGCTGGCGGGGTCGCTGCGCAGCGAGGGCAGCACGATGCTGGAGCTCAACGGCGCCGAGATCCGGCTGAAGCTCGGTCCCGAGGCAATCACCAATCCCGGCAAGGGCAAGTCGGTTCCGCTCGTGCTGCCCGGCATCGGGGGCCGGCCGATCGAGGAGCTGGAGCTCACCTACGACTGGTTCACGCTGCGCCAGGGCATCATCGGCAAGCTCGTCGAGACCCACGGCACCGGCGCCGTGCTCACCTCGCCGACGGCGACCACCTCGGCCATTCCCCGGCCGAAGGGCCTACAGGTCGCGGTGTTCCTGCCCTGGCGTCAGGAGTGGACGCTCGTCGGCTTCTCCCGGGGCAACCTGATCTCGAGTATCGCGCTCGCGCCCGGCGAGGAGGTGACCATCGCGATCTCGCAGTGGGAGCGGCGTTCGAAGGCGCTGGAACAGACCGCCGAGACCGAGACCGAGATCACCGCCGACTTCACCTCGACCACCCGCGACACCGAGGACGTGTTCCGCGAGATGACGTCGTCGCAGGAGTTCCAGGCGCAGGCGTCCGCCTCGCTCGACGCCAGCTACAGCCCCGGAGTGGCCTCGATTCAAGTAGCGGTCGACGGCAGCGTCACGTCCGGCAACAATGTCGGCTCGATCGCGCGGTCGACACAGCAGCACGTGCAGGAGACTGTCCGGCGGGCGACAACGAAGGTGCGTTCCCGCCGGGTCACGAAGATCACCGAACAGGTGGAAGCCGGGCGCACCGAGGATGTCGTACGGCACATCCGCAACCGCAACGTCTGCCGTTCGCTGATGCTCGACTACCACGAGCGGCTCGCGCACTACACCGTCGCGACCAAGTTCGTGCCCGACCGGGTGCGCGTCGTGGTCATGATCAACAATCCGCTCGGTGCGACGACGTTCACCAACCTGCTCGTCGCACCAACGAGACCGCACTGCGCAACTCGCTGCTCAACCCGGAACTGTCCGACGCGTTCGCGGCGTGCCGCCTGCTTTCGTCGTACGGGTTCGCCTGGACCGAGGCCGAGGAGATCGCGGCCAAGTCCAAGGCGGTGGCCGAGCTGGACCGCGAGCGCGCCAAGCCGGCCGTGCCGGCGGGTGGCGGCACCACACCGCAGAAGCCGGATCCGCCGCAGCTTCAGGCGGTGATGGCGGCGCTGGCGGAGTTGAAGAAGGCCGCCGCGCTCATCGTTGCGGGCGACTACAACCCTGCCTTCAAGGAGATCGCCGAGAACAGCAACCACCGTGCCTCGCCCGACAACAAGCAGTCCGCACAGCGGTGGCTGTTCCGGACGCTGGCGGAGGGCAAGGTCAGCGCCTCCGTGGTCGGCAAGATGCGCGAGCTGGCGACCGCCACGTTGAACGTCGACTACGCGCGGACGTTGGCAGACGCGGTGCCCGCCAGCGCCTTCCCAGGTCTGGCCGACCTGTCCGGCCTGAAGGACACCGAGAAGGAGGACGCCGGCCTGGCCGCCGCCATCAAGGAGTACTACGGCTGGTTCGGCAACTGGGGCTGGTTCACCGGGCAGGTCCGCGACCAGGGCATGTACGCCCCCGACGACTGCGGCTTCGTCGGCGCGCACAAGCGGCTGGTCGGCGCGTTGCGCGACTATGAGGCCAAGGCGTCCGAGGGCGACGCGCTGCTCACCCAGCAGCAGTTGGTGAACAACGCCAACCAGGAGCAGGCCGCCGCCACCTGGGTCGACAAGCTGGAGATGAAGTACGGCCTGGAGGTCGTGGCCGACGCGCGCGAGCGGGAACAGGCCCTGCTGACGCACCTCGGCGAGCACGCGGACTACTACCGGTTCGTACTGTTCCAGGCACTTCCGCCCGGCGAGCAGCTCAAGCTGCTCACCGACCTGGCGCCTCAGCTCAAGGTCGGGTACTTCGAACCACGCGTGGTCGCCAACAACGGCCCGCTGCTCGCCCTGCCGCTCACCCCGGTCGGCCAGAGCCAACTGGCCAAGACGGTCGACGACCTGCGGACGATCCTCGCCAAGGCCTCGGCGGAGGCGACGCAGGCGGAGGAGGCCATCCGGCCCGACGACTACATCCTGCCGACGCCCGGCATGACGGTCACGACGACGCTCGGCACGTGTGACAGCTGCGGGCCGCACGAGCGGCGCATGCTCAACATCGAGGCTCGCAAGGCAGCGGCGGAGGCCGACGTCGTGGGCGAGGAGGTACGCCGCCGGCGGCTGCGGTTGGACAACGAGCTGTACGACGACCCGGCCTCGGCCGGCCAACCGCTGCGCATCGACCTCGTGACCAGCGAGCGGCCGGCGCCCGAACCGCAGGACTAGGCGGCGTCGGGTGGCCGATACGACCAAGAAGGCGGCCGCTGCCAGCCGGCAGCGGCAGGCGGCGCGCCAGCGGAGGTCGCCGACCGCCCGGCGCGCCGCCGGCCCGCCGGGGTCGGCCGCCGGGAAGACCACCACCGCACCGTCCACTACGGACGGAACGGCGATGCTGCCGCTGATGATCAGCACCGTACTGCCCGATGAGGCGGCGCAGGAACGTCGCGAGCAGGACCTGCGTTCCGGCCTGCTGCGGCGCGCCCAGGCCGACGGGGACCGCGGCGCCAAATGGACCGTCACGTTGAACGTCGCGTTGGCGGACCTGCCAGCCGGCGAGCGTACCGTCGAGGTGCGGGCGGATCCGGTCGGCATGTCCGACACCGCCCTCGACTGCCTGTCCCGGGGCGGCTGGCCGGCGTTGCAGGACCTGATCCGCAGCGTGCAGGCGTTGCGGGTGGGCGAGCTGACCACGATCGTCTACGCGAGCGCCAACGAGGTGGTCGCGGAGATCGTCCCACAGCTCGCGGAGGTCGAGGAGCTGGCTCGGGAGATCGTCCTGGACCGGCTGGCGGTGAGCGAGGAGCAAGTCGCGGCCGCCTGTGCGATGTTCCTGCTGGGCCCGGGCGTCGGCTCGCTGCCGGTGTCGTATCTGAGCTCAACCCGCCGGCGGCTCACGCTCAAGCCTGGAGCGGCGTCGGAGGCGCTGCGTTCGATGTTGGACGACTTGGGACCGACCAACCGGATGGCCGAGCGCTTCCGCCAGGAGGTGCGCTCCAACCGGGCGATGGCCGCACGGGCGCCACACCTCGAAGCCATCCTCGACAGGTCCCTGCTCAAGTTGCGGGCGTTCCAGCAGGCCCGGGCGGAGCGGGTGGCGCTGGCGGCGCGCCACTCGCCACTCGTGTCGTGGCTCGTCGGTACCGACCCGGCGGTCACCGACCAGGCCGTGGTCGGTTTGATCCTCGACGAGCTGAAGACGGTCACCGACGCGGTCGCGGAGGTCCGCGGGGAGGTGGCTGAGGGAGGGGCCTGGCCGACGGACACCTTGTCGGCCGAGCAGGCAAACGCCGGGTTGCAATCGGTACGGCTCTTCCTCGGCGCCGGCCTGACGAATCCGTTCACCCGCAACATGCTCGAGCCGCGCGGACCGTGGCGCTACCCGATGATGATCGACGCCGCACTGGAGGAACTCGGCCACCGTACGCCGTCGGCGGTGGCCGCGGCCGCGCACTCGGTTACCGGCGGGTCGACGGAGTACCAGGGGCTGAACCACCTGATGACCGGCACGGTGCTGGCGGTCAGTCTCGCCGCGCCACCGGTCGGCGTGGCGCTCGGGGTGGCCACGGCGCTGTGGAACCTCTACTCCGACGCCACCGAGTACGGCGCCACGAATGCGGCGCATCGCGCCTGCCTGGACCCGGCCCGGTCGCTGGCCGTACCGCCGAGCTTCCGCGACGTCGAGGCGTCGATCATCGGCCTCCTCGGCTCAGCCGTGCCCGGACTGGTGCCGGCCATCGCCTTCGGCGCCGCCGAAGTGATCATGCGGATCAAGCCATGAGCGTAGAGTCCGAGGCGGAGCAGCTGCTCGAGGCCGCGCTGCAGACCGAGAAGGGCACCGCGGTCACCATCGCGCGGGCCGCCCGTGAGCTGGTGCAGCATACGCCGCCCAAGTTTTTGGTCGGCGTGTCGACCGTCCTGGCGCAGGCGGCACACTTCGTGCCGGCTGTGGAACAGGCCGCCCACGACTTCCGTTTCGCCTACTGGCGAAAGACCCTGCACCCCGACTCGTGGATTTCGGATCTGCTCCTGCTGAAGAAGGCCAAGGCGCTCAAGGAGGCGCTCGCGCAGGCGGCCGACAAGGCCGACACGGCGGTGCGGGCCCAGATCAAGGCGGAGATGTCCAACGTGGATACCGCCATCGCCTGGCTTCCGTTACGGGGTGCGCCGCGGTACAGCCCGAAGGTGGTCACCAAACTCGGCAAGTTGGAAACCGGCCTCTACTCCGACCTTCTTCGCGCCGATCCCGCCTACGACGCGTTGCGTAAGGCACTGGCCCGGTGGCACGAGGCGACCAGCGGCTTCGACGAGGCCGAACTAGCGGCGGCCGGTGACGACCTGTGCTCCAAAATGGGCGTGCTGGGCACGAAGAAGTCGTCGACGGCCGGCCTCGGCCCGTCGGCGCAGTACGTGCGGGTGGTTCAGCGCGCGACTAGGGCGCTGGCCGCGCAGATCCCGTCCCAGGACGCGCTCGCGATGTTGGCCCGGCTCGGCGACGCGGTGGCCGAACTGCTCCGCGAGCAGCGTGCCGCCGGGATCGGGCGGCGAACCCTCTTCTGGCGGCACCTCATGCCGGCGATCGAGTCGTCGCCGAACGCCTGGGGCCGGGTGGGCCGCAAGCTCGCGAGCCTGAAGCCGGTCAAGGCGTCCGACGCCGAAGCGGTCACCGGCATGGTGATGCGCCTGCGGGCGGCCCTCGCCGAGGCCGTCGGCACCGCGAGCCCCCGGTACCGTTCGGCGCTGGCCCGCAGCCTGCGGCGCGGCGAGACGCTCGCCGCCACGTTGAACACGGCCGCCGCTCGTGAGGGCGCCGAGCCGGCGTGGAAGGTGGTCAAGCCGTTGGCCGCCCTGTTCGCGCCGGGAACCAGCAAGAAGGTGGGAAAGCTGTTCGTCGACGACGCGATCCTGGTCGTCAACGAGTCGTTCACGCCGCCGCGGGCGTACCTGCTGTTCGCGGGCCAGGTGAAGGCAGGCGATGCGTCGTCGCGCAACGCGGTGGGTCAGCTCATCGAGGATCAGGTCCGGCTCTTCCAGGGCAGTCTGACGATCGCCGGCCGCGAGTACGCCATGGTGCCGCCGACCGATCTGGCGTGGGTCCAACGCGCGTTCGTCGGCACGACCCGTCCGAGCGGCGCCGGCCAACTCGCCGGCCTGGTGGAGCACATCGACGCCCCGCTGGACGCGGCGGAGCTCGACAGGCTGGCGCTCTCGTGGCTGCGCAAGGCCGGCAAGGTGACCGACTGAGCCCGCCCGTGGCGGAAAGCCCACGATGCGCGCCGACCGCGGCGCATTCCGGTGATCGCGGATGTCGGACACGCCCTGATCCGGGTCAGGAGTGGGGGCAGGTGTCGCGGTATTCCTCGATGGTGGTCCCGCTCGGCGCGGGGCAGAGGAACTGTTCGTAGCGGGTGTCGTTGTCGATGAAGCGCTTGAGCCACGAGATGCTGTACTTCGCGATCGTGACGTTGGACGAGGTGGGCGCCGAGTGGCCGGCGTTGTTGAGCTCCAGGTAGGCCTTGTCGAGCGTGGAGGGCAGGCTGGTGTAGAAGGGCTCGGCGTACGAGGTGACCGGAGCTGTGGTGTCGTTCTCCGCGCCGATCACCAGGGTGGGCACGCGAACCGCGGACCAGTCCGACTTGTCGTGGTACGGGGTCAACGGGATCGCCGCTTGCAGTTGGGGGCGGGTCGCCGCCGCGGCGAGGCTACCGCCGCCCATGGAGTGGCCCATCACGGCGAGCCGGGTGGCGTCGATGCGGTTGCGTGCCGTGCTGCGTTGGGTCAGGTAGTCCAGCGCGGCCAGCAGCTGTGTTCCACGGCTGTCGGGCTCGTCGAAAATGCTGAAGGTATCGATGGTGATGATCACGAAGCCTTGGGAGGCCAGCCGGCTGCCGTACCAGGAGATGCTGGATTGCGTACCGAAGTAGCCGGGCGAGATGGCGACGGCGCCGAAGGTGCCGGCGGACGTGGTGGTCGGGTAGTAGATGGTTCCGCCGCCGAAGCCGGTGGCGGTCGAGCGCGACACGGTGCTCGTGGCGATGGCGAACGGGCCGCGGGTGGCTTCGATGCTGGCCACGGTCGGCGCCGGCCCGCGCTCGTACGGGTTGGCGGCGACCTGGGTCGGAACCTGCGCCGCACGCGCGGGTGTGGTGCCAGCAGGCGCCGCGCCGAGCATTGCCGCCGCGATCGCCAGCGCGGTCAGCAGGTGGGCGCGGCGGCGACGGGTGGGGGTGGCATGTCTGGGCATGGTCCGGACTCCCAGTTATAGATCGGCATCTATCTAAGCAACTGATGTTACCGGTGGGTTACATGCGTGACAATCTCGTCCGGTACCCGTGCCGTGCCGTGGAAATCTGACGTTTCAGACGCATACCGCGAACAGGGAACAATCCCGCCCTGCATGGGAGGGCGGCGACCAGCGTCGCGCTGCACGCCTGGATCTGAGACCTGTCCCGCGCGGGGCGCGGACCGCTATTCGGCAGGCAGGCACCCATCAACCGCCTGACCAACCTGACTGGACAGCACACCTCGAGGAGGCGCGGGCGGCCGCGCTGACATCGTCGGGCAGCGCCTTGAGCTCTGTGCCGAGCAGGAGCCTTCGCAGACCTCGACCGTCCGAGAGTGGTAGGTCCCAACGCCGCGACATGCAAAACGTTGACCGGCTGGGCCGCCGGCCGAAGCGTCCGCTGTCGGATATGCCGCTGGGCCGGGTCGTCAGGCGCGCTGGTCCAGGGAGGCCCGTAGGCGCTGCAGAAGGTCGGCCAGGGCGATGCGGTCGGCGTCGCCGAGGCCGGCGAGGGCCTGGTGGGTGGCCTGCATCTCGTCGCGTACGCGCATGATTGCGTCGGTGCCGGCGTCGGTGCGCACGACGTTCTTGACCCGTCGATCGTCGGGCCTCATCTCCCGGCGGACCAGTCCGCGGGCCTCCAGGCGGTCGACGATGCCGGTGATGTTCGAGGCGTCGCAGACCAGCCGCTCTGCGAGCTCCCGCATGGACAGGGGCAGGCGCAGCTGGCTGAGCAGCTTCGCCTGCACTGAGGTGAGGCCCTGGTTGGCTGCGACCGCGGTGAAGTCCTGGAAGTAGGCCGTACTCGCCAGCGCGAACAGCTCCATGAGCTGAACGGTGGTGGGTGGGGCAGGAGTGGCGGGCGCCGCGGCGGGGGAGTGGCTCACGTCGCAAGGGTAGCGGGAAAGCTTGACCACCTCAACCATCGAGGTTACGGTTCATTTCCTTGAGGCCATCAAGCTTCAACCTCATCAAGTATTCGTCGGCCGGCTATTCAGCCTGGCCAGACGCGGCATGTGAAAGGAACGGTGTAGTGGGACTGCACTCCGAAGTCCGGCCGCGACGCGGCGGTGACACCGTGTTGATCCTGGCGCTGGGTCTCGCGACCATGATCGTTTCTGTGATGCAGACCCTCGTGGTGCCGATCCTCGGCCTGATCCAGCAGCGGCTGCACACCAGCGTCGGTAGCGTCAGCTGGGTGACCACGGCCACGCTGCTGTCCGCGGCCGTCTTCACACCGCTGCTCGGCCGCCTCGGCGACCAGCACGGCAAGAAGCCGACCCTGGTCGCCGTCATGGTCGTCATGGTGGCCGGAAGTGTCCTGGCCGCCACGACCGACTCGCTGGGCTGGTTGATCGTCGCCCGGACGCTGCAGGGCGCGGCCACGGCGATCTTCCCGCTCGCCCTGTCGGTGCTGCGCGAGGAGGTGCGTCACGACCGGCTGCACGCGGCGATGGGTCTGGTCAGCGGCACCTTGGCCTTCGGTAGCGGCCTGGCCCTGGTCCTGACCGGCCTGCTGACCCGCGGCGCGGATGCGGATTACCATCGGGTGTTCTGGCTCGCCACGGCGCTGGCGCTGGTCGCTCTCGCCGCGGTGGTCTTCCTGGTGCCGGCCACGGGCTCCCGTACCGGCGGCCGCGTGGACGTGCTGGGAACGGTGACCCTCGCCGCGGTCCTCGTCCTGCTCCTGCTGCCGATCTCCCAGGGGCAGTCCTGGGGCTGGACGAGCGCGCGGACGCTCGGCAGCTTCGCCGGCTCGGCGTTGATGGCCGCCGTGTGGGTCCTGGTCGAGCGCCGCGTGCGCGAGCCCCTCGTCGACCTGCGGATGTTCGTCCACCGTCCGGTGCTGTTCACCAACCTGGCCGGCCTGTTCGTGGGCTTCGGCATGTTTGCACAGTTCATCGGCGTGTCCTACCTGGTACAGATGCCGCCCGCGCTCACCGGCTACGGCTTCGGCGCCTCGGTGTTGCGCGCCTCGGTGGAGTACCTCCTGCCGGCAACGATCGTGTCGCTGTTCGCCGCGCAGTTCGCCGGCGCGCTCGTGCGCCGCATCGGCGCCCGGTCCACCCTGACCCTCGGCGCGGTGGTCGGCGCGGGCGGCTTCGCCGTCCTGACGATCGCGCACGACACCCCGGCCGCGGTCATCGGCACAGGCATGGCGATCGGCGCCGGCATCAGCCTCGGGTACGCCGCGATGCCGGCGCTCATCATGGCGAGCGTGCCGCTGCATCAGAGCGGCATCGCCAACGGGATCAACTCCATCTCCCGTTCGGCGGGCAGCTCGATCGGCAGCGCCGTCGTCACCTCGCTGCTCGCCGCGAACACCATCGCGAATCTGCCGGCCGGCGTGCCCGCCATGCCCGCCGAGCGGCAGTTCACGATCAGCTTCGCTGTCGCCGGCGTCGCGTTCGGCCTGGTCGGGCTGGTCAGCCTGTTCGGTCTGCGTACCAAGCCGGCCACGCCGGCGAGCCAGATCACGGCCGACCGCGCAGCTGCCGACCTCCAGCCGGCCGAATCGGGCGCCGGGATCGAGCTGGAATCGCCGGTCGCGGCCCGCGCCTGACATGCGGGCCGATGGCCCGCATGACGACTCATACATACGACACCAAGGGGAGTACCACAATGAAGGCCATCATCTACCGCACGTACGGCGGCCCGGAGGTCCTGGAGTACGGCGAGGTCCCGCAGCCGAAACTGGGCCCCGACGCCGTCCTGGTCCGCGTGAAGGCCGCCTCGGTCAACCCGGTCGACTGGAAGATCCAGGCGGGATACCTGGACAGCGTCCTGGACGCCGTCTTCCCCGTCATCCCCGGCTGGGATGTCGCGGGCGTGGTCGAGCAGGCCGGTGTCGCCGTCACCGAATTCGCCCCGGGAGACGAGGTGATCGGCTACGTCCGCGAGGACTTCGTCTCCCGCGGCACCTTCGCCGAGTACGTGGCCGCCCCGGTCCGCACGCTCGCCCGCAAGCCCGCGAACCTCACGTTCGAGGAGGCCGCCGGTCTTCCGCTGGCCGGTCTGACCGCGTACCAGGCACTGACCCGGACCTTGCAGGTCCGCAACGGCGCCACCGTGCTGGTGCATGCGGCGGCCGGCGGCGTCGGCTCCCTGGCGGTCCAGATCGCCAGGTCTCTGGGCGCCCGGGTGATCGGCACCGCGAGCGAACACAACCACGACTACCTGCGCGAGCTCGGCGCCGAACCCATCACCTACGGCGAGGGTCTCGTCGACCGCGTCCGGAGCCTCGCACCGCAGGGCGTGGACGCCGTGCTCGACCTCGTCGGTGGCGATGCCCTGAAGGTCTCGTCCGAGCTGCTCGCCGCGGACGGCCGCCTGGCCTCGATCGCCGACGCCGCCGTGCTGGGGCTCGGTGGCCACTACGTCTTCGTGCGACCCGACGCGCAGGACCTGGCGGCGCTCGCCGACCTCGCGGAGAGCGGGAAACTGCGCGTGGAGGTGGCCACCACGTTGCCGCTCGAACGTGCAGCCGACGCACAGCGACTGAACCGCGAGGGTCACACCCGCGGCAAAATCATCGTCGTTCCCTGAATCACGGCTCCGCGGGGCACCGTAGAAACGACGGCGCCGTCTCACCGGCGCCCTGGTCGAGGTGCACGCTTGCCGTACCGTAACGGGCCTTGTTGTGGAAATGAGGAACTCCAAGGCATTTTGCGGAGGGCAGGTCATGGTTGCCGGGCTGCACGACATCGACTGGGCCCGGATGCGGCATGCCTACGGGCCGGCGGACGCCGTGCCCGACGCGATCCGGGGAATGGTCGCCAAGAAGAAGCGGCGCCGGGCATGGGCGTGGGACTACATGTTCGGCGCGGTGCACCATCAGGGCGACGTGTACGAGTGCACGGTCGCGGCGATTCCGTTTCTGGTGGAGGCGGCGATGCGCCCGGGGCGCCGCGGTCGGGTCAGCGTTCTGAAGCTGTTGGCGAGCATCGGCAGCGCCGACATTGACGACCTGCGCGCCCTTGACGACGCGCCGGGGGGCAGCCACGACGCCGCGGTCGACCGGTCGCTGTACCGGCGGGCTCACGCGATGGTCGACGCCGCCGGGCCGACGCTGATAAGCCTGCTCGACGACCCCCGCCGCAAGGTGCGCCGGGCCGTGCCGTCGGCGTTGCTGGCCTCCCGCGCACACGCCGGCGAGGTGCTTGCCGCCTTGCAGCACCGGCTCTCCGTCGAGCCCGACGGGAGGGTCCGGGCCGCCGTCATGGGGGCGGTCGCAGCGATCGGTCGCCGCGCCGAGGCCGGCCTGCAGCCCGGCGTGGACGCCGCGGCGGTCCGGAGGGAACTTCGGGCGTCGGCCGAACGAGCAACGGACCCGACCGACCAGCTCGCCGCGCTCATCGAGCTGGCGAGAGGCCCGGCGGGCGATGACGCCGGCATGGCGGCGCCCACGATGGCCGCCCTCGCCCTCGCCGGTGCGGCCGGTGGTGATGCGCGGACGATGAGCGTGGCCTTCGGCGACCGGGTGTCCGAGCGGACCGACCTGGTGGTGGCCCTCCTCTGCCACCGCGACCCGGCGACCAGAGCCAACGCGATGTGGGCGACCGGCGCACTGGTCGGCAGATGGCGGGGGCCGTACGAGGAGATGCTGTACCTCGTCGGCGAGCAGCTGAGCGATCCGCGCCGCCAACTGCGCGCCCTGGCAGCCGACAGGCTGGCGAACCTGGGCTCCCTGGCCGCTCCCGCCGCCGAGGCGCTCGCCCGCGCGGCCGGGAGCTGGCCGGAAGAGGACGACGGGTTGTTCGGCGACAAGCCGCCGGGTCTGTTCACGGTGCAGCCGGACGGCAGCGCGACGCTCGGCAATCTCCTCGAGGCGATGGTCGGGCTTCGCGACCCGCGGGCGTTGCCGATCCTGCTGCGGGCGACTACCCGGGAGCAGCCTGTCAAATACCTCGCCTCCTACGTCAGCAGGTACGGCGCCTCCGCCGCTGACCTGGTGCCCTGGGCCCGCCGTCAGCTGGCCGCCGCCGACCCCGACCGGACGGACGAGTTGGTTCACCTGTTGGGCGCCATCGGCGTGGCGGCTGCTGACGCCGTACCCGATCTGCTCGCTTGCCTGCCGCGCATCGAGGCGATCGAGGCCTTGGGCCGGATCGGGTCGGCCGCCGCCGTGGCTCCGCTGCACCGCCTGTCGGCCACTGCCGAGGCATACACGGCGGTCGCCGCGGCCGAAGCGCTGCGTCGCATCACCGGCGACCTGGCGGTCGTCCTGGCCGTTCTGGAGCTCGTCGGCGACCCGGAGGTCATCGCCGGAACCGTCGCCGAGATCGGCCCGGCCGCCGCAACGTACGCGCCGCGGATGCGGACCCTGATGCTCGCCCCGGACACGGACGCGTGGACCCGGTCACGCGCCGCCCGGGCACTCTGGCGCGTCACCGGTGATGCCGACGAAGTCCTGCCGACGCTGGCCGACATCTGGCAGGCCCACCGTCGTGTCCGTGGCCGCGTCGCCGACCTGGTCGCCGAGATCGGCCCGGTGGCCGCGCCGGTGTTCGGTCCGCTGCTGCGCACCGAGCTGGCGACCGCCCGCCGGGCAACCGCCGACACGAACGGATGGAGCAGCGCACAAGTGGTCGACGACCTGGAGATCCTTGCGTCTGCCCGTACCGCCTTGGCTGCGCTGGACACGGACCCGCCCATGCCGCCCGAGAGTCTCGTGCGATCGCCGGAAGCCCTGGCCGGTCTGCTCCGCGACGAGCGCCTGCCGGTGCGACGCGAGGCGCCCGCCGCGCTGATGGCTTGCGGCGCTCAGGCCCGCGACCTCCTGACCGCGCTCCGGAACCGGCTACCGGTCGAGCCGGACGCTCGGACGAGGCAGGCGATCCGGGAGGCCATGGACACCATCGGCCGCCGGGCGGCGGCGGGTTTCCTCCCGGACGTCGACGCGGCGGCCGTGGCGCTCTAGCTCGCTGTCACGCGCTCTCCAGGAACTGCAGCACCGTCATCGTCTGGTCGGGCAGGAGATGCCCGGCCTCCGGCAGAAGACGAACGATCGCCTGCGGCACCGTCGTCGTCAGCCGTTGCCGCGTCTCATCCGAGTCGAGCAGCGCGTCGCGGCCACCGACGACCGCGAGAACCGGCATCGTGAGCCGGCGGAGGGTGTCGTCGTCGAAGGCCGGGACGGCGTCCATCCTCGGCGAGAAATGTTGGAAGACAAGAAGCGCGAACTCGGCGGCCGAGCGGTCGACGTCGGACATCGACCCGGCCGGGCCGAGGACGAGCCGTACCGTGCGCCTCATGCCCCACCTGCCGAAGGGGCGGAGCAGGACGGCGGCAAGGAGGACGCCGAGCTTGCGCCGTCCCACCCCGCTCGGCGCCAGCAACGCCAGCCGGGTGACCCGGCCCGGCCGCCGGGTGGCGTAGTCGATGGCGATCCAGCCACCGAGGGACACGCCGACCATGGCTGCTTCGGTGAGCCCGAGACCGGCCAGCACATCGTCGAGCCACTCGGCGTGGGCGTCGGACGCGAGGGGAGGCCGGGCCGGCGCGCTCAAGCCCGGCTCGCCGATGACATCGACCGCGTACACGCGCAGGTGCTGCGACCATGTTCTGATCTGGCGCCGCCACATCGCCGAGTTGGCGCCCGAGCCCTGCAACGCGATGACCGCCAGCGCCGTCTCCGGGCCTGACGCGATGACGAACGTGTCTCCGTACCGTGTGGTGATTGTCTGTTGGGTGTTCGGAACCGGCCAGTGGCTCAGGAGGTCGCGGTAGTGCTGCTCGACTGCCCGCTGACCGGCGGCGGTTCGGTAGATCCTTGTCGCTGACATTCCCTAATGTTCCCTAAACTTACCCATCATTACCATAGTGCGGATGGATACAGGCCTTCCCCGGCGAGCGCGGGCAGCAGGTGGCGAGGCTGTCGGCTGGGTGACCGCACCCTGGCGGGGCGGCGCGAAGCGCCTACGCTGAGTGTGCGTTTCGCCCGGCGACGCCGCGGAGGGAGCCGTCCCATGCCATCCATCCTCGCCACCGCTCTCCTCGCGGCCGCCCTGACGGCCGCACCGACCCTCGCGCCCGCTGCTGCGTCCGCCGCGCCCGGCGTCCCGGCCGGTTACCGCATGGTGGACCTCGGCACCCTCGGCGGCGACAG
The DNA here is from genome assembly GCF_040689425.1 of Actinoplanes sp. NPDC051475. Classification (NCBI taxonomy): domain Bacteria; kingdom Bacillati; phylum Actinomycetota; class Actinomycetes; order Micromonosporales; family Micromonosporaceae; genus Actinoplanes; species Actinoplanes sp. NPDC051475. The sequence continues at coordinate 346,719 of NZ_JBFAZZ010000003.1, read as the reverse complement.
CAGCTACGCCACCGCCATGAACGACGACGGCGACGTGGTCGGTCGCGCTCAGGGCGCCGACGGCACCTACCGCGGGTTCCTCTGGCGCCACGGCCGGATGATCGATCTCGATGCCTTCGACCCGACGGACGTCAACGACCACGGCGAGGTCGTCGGCATCCGTGACGACGGCTCGGGCGCGTACGTCTGGTACCGCGGTGTCTTGCGGCCGCTGGGCGACGCGTCCGCCCTGCCCGTGTCGATCAACAACCGCGGCCAGGTCGTCGGCCGTACCGATGCGGGGCCGGTCCTGTGGACGAACGGCCGCGCCCGGCCCCTGCCGCTGTCCGAGGTGTCCGACGTCAACGAGCGTGGCCAGGTCACAGGCGGGGTGTTCGTGCCGGGCGGCTTCCACGCCGCGGTGTGGCAGCGTGGCCGGGTCACCGACCTCGGCGCCGGCCCCTTCGATCGCAGCAACACGTACGCCCTCAACGACCGCGGCTGGGTGATCGGCTGGCAGTTCTCGGCCGAGCAGTTCGAGCGCGGAATCCTCTGGCGGCACGGCCGCGCCCTGGATGTCGGCACCCTCGGCGGCAGCTCCACGCAGCTGCGGGCGATCAACAACCGCGGCGAGATCCTGGCCAGTTCCCAGGCCGCGGACGGCACTGCCCGCCCGGCGCTGTGGCGGCGCGGCGCCCTGAACGACCTCAGCCTCGCCGGGGTCAGCACGGACGGCGAGGTCGTCGACCTCGACGATCACGGGCGCATCGCCGCGTCGATCCGCCCGGTTTGGGGTGTCAGCCGCGCGGTGGTCTATTACCCGCGCTGACGGGCCGGTGCTGACCCTCGCCTGGGTGTCGACGTTCGGCAGCGGTCAGTCTCCGCCGTCGGTCACCCACCTGCCGTTCGAGTCGACGGTCACCCCGTACGACACCTGTTCACCGTCCTCGAAGTCCACCATGCAGCGGTACGTGCCGGCGCCCGCAGCGTCCACCTTCGACGCAGTGCAGGCTGCGTCCTTGACGGCAACAGTGGTGCCGTCATCATTTCTGAAGTCGCCTTGCGTTATTACGGCTTTCTCCAGCTTGTCAGGCGTAACGCCGCGGCCGCCGTGGTCGCTGGTCAACACCGAAATCATTCCGAGCGTCCAGACGATGCCAAGAGTGACTGCGAAGGCGATCCAGTACTTCTTCCCTGACGCACCGACCGACGCGGCGTACCTCGCCTTGGACGCTGCGAAAAACGCGCCGAATACGCCGAGGAAGGCGGTTCCGACGATGACTCCGCCAACGCCGGGCAGCTTCCGAATGTGCGACATCTGGCCAGTGGGTGCGCCGTAGGCGTACTGAGGCGGCATGTAGTACCCGCCCGGTGCCGGAGTCGTCTGACCGGCCTGCGGGTAGGTGTAATAGCCTTGCGCCGGGTAGCCGGGCTGGAAATGAGGGCCCTGATTCAGGAGCGGCGGGTAAGCCTGTGGAGGCGGTCCGGGCTGGGGGTGGGAGTCTTCTCCCCACACGCTGCGGCTCTGCGGCTCGGCGGTCATCGTTCCCCGTCCTGGAATAGCGCTCGATTCTTCGCGGAGTTCCTTCGTCAGCGGATCGGCCCAGTTGAGGATTCTCGGGCGCCCGAGGCGGCGGTCCGTCGCCCTCAATCGCTCGGAAGGGCGCCTTCACTGACCGCGCCGCTTGTTTCGCTGCTGCCGACAAGGCGCCGCCCCCGGCTGCGCCATGGGAGAGCATGCACGGGTCAGCGCTGCGCCTCGGCTGCCGCCGCCCGGCCGACGGCCAGGGCGATCGCCATGATGCTCAGCTGCGGATTGACCTCCGGGCAGCCGGGCAGCGTGGAGGCGTCAGCGACCCAGACTCCGCGGACGCCGCGCAGCCGGCCGTCCGCGTCCACCGGCGCCCGCTGAGGATCAGCTCCCATCCGGGCGCTACCGGTCGGGTGGAACGCCGCCAGATGCAGCTGCCGGGCATCGGCCGTGGACACCGCGTCGCGCAATTCGCCGAGGTTGTGCGCGTACGGGCGGTGGCCGAGTCCGGTGAGGACCGCCTCGGCGCCGGCGGCGAACAGCAGCTCCCCGATGGCCACGATGGCGAGCCGCAATCGGTCCGCGTCGGTGTCGGCGAGCCGGTAGCGCACCAGGCGGGCGCCGACTCGGCCGCTGGGCTGGTCGGCGATCATCGCTCCGACGGTGGCCAGCCGGTCCGCGGAGGCGAGCTCGGCGTGCAGTTCCCGTCCGATGCCGGATGGAACGAACGACATCAGCCCCGGCGGACCGGCGGTGGCCTCGATGAGGACGCCGTCGTCGTGCAGTTGCTCGACGCCGACGCTCTGCAGCACGCCTCGCCAGGCATTCACCGGCTCGCTGAACCGGCCGGCCACGCTGACGGCCGGGTGCACGGCGAGTCCGCGCCCGATCCCGGGATGCCCGCCCAACCCCGACCTCGTCAGCAATCGCGGCGTTTCTATCGCCCCGGCCGCCACCACGACGAGCGGCGCGGCGATCCGGCGGCCGCGGAAGCGCACCCCGACGGCCCGCCCGCGGGTCGTGACGATCCGTTCCACCCTGGCTCCGGTCACCACGACGGCGCCGGCGGCACATGCCTGCGGCAGGGCGTTGAGGTGTACGCCGTTCTTGGCGTTGCGCGGGCAGCCGACGACGCACTGGCAGGAGCCGGCACAGCCGGGAGCGTTGCGGCGCATCGGCGCAGCCTTCCAGCCGAGCGCTGCGGCCCCGGCCAGCACCAGCTCGCCGTTGCGACCCAGCCCGTCCAGCGGCTGGGACGCCACCCGCAGGGTGCGCTCCACCTCGTCCAGCAACGGCGCAAACCGTGCGGGGTCGGCCAACGCGAGGCCGTGCACATCGCGCCAGCGCCGCAGGACCCGTTCTGGGGTGCGGTAACAGGTGCCCGAGTTCACCAGCGTCGTGCCGCCGACGCCGCGCCCCTGCGGCAGCAGCACCGGCGGGTTGCCGAGCGCGAAGGTCGCGCCGCCGTCGCGGTACAGGTCCATGAAGCGGTCGGCGGCCGGCCGGTCGCGGAACTCCGCTGCGGTGAACCGTCGGCCCTCCTCCAGTACGACCACTGACAGTCCCGCCCGCGCCAGCTCCCGGGCGGCCATCGCGCCACCCGCCCCGGAGCCGATCACGACGGCGTCGGCGCGGCTGCGCTTCGGCCAGTCGTCGAGGGCTACGCAGCTGAGCTCCGGCTCGGGCGCCGGAGGAGAGGCCGTTGCCGGTGCCGTACCTTCCGCACCCGCGGCCGCCGAGGCCAGTAGCAGCGGCATCTTCACCGCATCGAGCAGCGCCCGGCCACCGGGCCGGGCGGCGAGGGCGGTGCAGATCGCCTCCCGGGTGGACGGGTCGAGCCGGGCGAGTGACTCGCCGCTCAGCAGCCGGGCGGCCAGGTCCAGGCCGCCGCCGGCGACGCCGAGCCCGAGCCGTACCGGCCGGGGGAAGGCGACCGCCAGCCGGGTCAGCTCGGTCGCGATCCGGCGGCCCTCATCGGCGTCGGTGCCGAGCAGGGCGGCGGCCAGGGCTCCCAGGCGATCAGTCACGCTCGCCCACCTCCGCATGGGCGGTTCCGCTCAGCTGCCAGCGCCGTTCCTCGTGCCAGCCGCCGCGGTGACGCCGCTCCAGCAGGATGACCGCGTCGGCCACTTCGCAGTTGTGGCAGACCGCCGGAGCTCCGTCCGGGTCGGCGTACGGCACGGCGACGGTGCGCTCGGGAGGCATGGTCACGGCCACGGAGATCCGGCGGTCGCCGCTGCGTCCGGTCACCGTCCAGCGTGGACGTCCCAGGCGGGCACGGAAGCGCAGCGCCGCCAGCAGCGGATCGCCGGACGGGTACTCGGTGCCGCCGACGCGCAGCCGGACGAACGGCAGGGCGGGCAGCCGGTTGAGACCGGGCCGGGTGGAGATCGCCGCCACCACCTCGCACACGTCGCCGTCGCCGAGGTCGGCGTGCAGCCAGGCCCACCGGCGGGCGTTGCCGTGGCCGTAGATGCGGGCGATGTTCCCCGGCGCGTCAGCAAGAGCCAGCTCGTGGTCTCCTACCCGGACCGTCCCGGTGAACCGGCCGGTCGGCACGGGGAGGATCTGGGCGGCCGGCAGCAGCTCGCGGTGCCAGGCCCAGCGGGGAAAGGTGAACATCGGGGCGCCGGCGCCGGTCACCCGCAACCGCCAGCGCAGGTCACCGGCCGCGCCGGCCAGCTCCTGCGCGGTGGCCGTGATTCCGCCGGCGTCGTACCCGGCGGCCGGGCGCTCGGCGGGCCAGGGGATCGGGCCGAAGCGTTCCCAGACCGGTGCGGCGTCGCTCGGGAAGACCGCGGCCCATCCGTGTGCCCGGGCGGGGGAACCGTCGGCCGGGGCCACCAGCTCGTGGTGCAGCCAGACGCCGGTGCCGGTCTTCGGGTCGGTGACGGTCGCGTACCAGACCTCGAGCCGTCCGGGCTGGCCCCGCCACCGTGAGGCCAGCAGGTCGCCCACCGCCGGTCCGCCACCGGCCGGCCGGGGGAGCGGTGTGCCCCGGGTGCCCGGCGCCGCGGGCCACGGCCGCCGTCGGCGGCGCAGCCGCATGCTGGACAGGAACGGCAGCAAGTCGCGGCGAAGGTCGAACACCAGCCGGGCATCGCCCACGACGGTCCCCTCGGCGTCCAGCAGCCGGGCAGTGAGCCTGGTCATGCTGACCAGCGGACGGCATAGGGTCACCGCCTTGCCGCCGTCCAGCCACAGCCGCCTCCCGTCGAGAGCCGTGAAGGCGAGCCGGTAGCCGATCCGGCCGGCCCGCAGCGGAGCGATCTCCATGGTGCCGGTCGCCGCCGGATCATCGGCGAAGCCCGCCACGTGTACGCGGCCAGTCGCCTCGGCCCGCACGTCGGCGAGGGGGTGCAGCCCGCCCGGCGCGGTGAACCGCAAGGTCAGCGTGATAGGCCGCTCAACGGCCTCCCCGCTCAGCCGGACCGCCCCCGTCATCACTTCTCGCATCGTCGTGAACACCGTCGCCTCCCAGCATGAGTCGTTCGGTGGAGAGGTAGTAAGCGTCGGCGGCTGCGTGTGCCGCCGCCGGGTCTCCGGAGCGGACCGCCTCGACCAGCGGGGTGATCCGCCGGGCGGCAGCGGCGGCGTCGGCGAACGGGCCGGCGAAGAGTTCCCGTACGTCGTCGTAGGCCCGCAGCAGCGAATTGACGAGCAGCTCGTACACCCGGTTTCCGGAGGCGGCGGCGAGGGCGCGGTGGACCTCGGCTTCGGCCCGCTGAGCCGGTCCGGGACCCGGCGCGGCGGCGATCTCGTCGCGGAGCCGGACCAGCCGCTCCCGGTCGGCCTCGCCGGCGTGCGCGGCGGCGCGGGCCGCGATCAGCGAGCCGATCTCACGGCGCACGGCGAACACCTCCGTGAGCCAGCTCGGCCCGTCCAGCGAGACCAGGAAGGGCAACAGGTCGGGGCCAGCGGTACGCCGGAAGTCGCGCACGCGCGTGCCGATCCCGTGCCGGGTCTCCAGCAGGCCCGCCTCCACGAGGCGGACCAGCGCGTGCTTGAGCGACGTGCGGGTCACCCCGTAGCCCGCGGCCAGCTCTCGTTCGGGTGGCAGCAGGCTGCCCGGGGCGTACCGCCGGCCGAGCACGTCGGCGCGCAGCCGCCCGACCAATTCGTCGACGACGGAGCTCCGCGCGATCGGTGAGTGGATCAGTGGATCAGCCACTCGCTCACAGTGTCAAAAGAGCTGGATGTTCGTCAATGGGTGGCGCTGGTCATCCGCACTGCGCCTCAGCGCGTGCCTTGTGCTCTGCTGGTCACGTGTACCCCTGAAGCGATCTGCACCATCTGGTCCTTCGTGAAGCCCAGTCCCTGCCAGAAGTTGATCCTGAGCCAGGCATCGGACGGCTGCTTGACCCAGATCGACCATCCGGTGTCGCCGCCAGGCGGCGGGAGTTGACCGTTGTCATCGACTCCAGGCTCCTGCTTGACCAGTACCGCATCGCGGTCACCGATTCGCACGGGGACGCCGGGCCGCGTCGGACCATGAGGTCGCGAGATTTGCAAGAAGACAGAAATCTTGTCGGAGAGGTTGGTCGGGTCGTAGACCGGTTCCTTCGACGGGTTGACGTGAGGCGCTGGGTGGCTCGCCCACCCCGGCGCCAGAACGAGGTTGTAGTCCTCGTCGGCCTGGACGTACCAGCCTTCCGGCACGGTGTCGATGGTGAAGCCCTTGGGCGGCAGGCCTCGATAGGCGACGAGGACGACTCCGGATCGGCTGGTTACGCGCGTCGGAGACGACGGAGGCGGTGCATCCCCACCGATGCCTACGACAGCTAGCGTAGTGGCCATGACAGTGACGCCCAAGGCGGAGCTGACAGCCGTCATGAGGAGGCGGCGGCGCACGGCCCGGCGTCCACGAGTCACGTCCGCCCCGATCTGCGTCGAGTCGGGTGGCTCCAGCGGGCCGGCGTTCCGCTCCAGTCTGGTGCGAAGATCATTCATTGGTCTGCTCCTAGAGGCGCAAGTTTTCGGTGGTGTGCGGTGGTGACTGCTCCAGTGATGGAGCGCAGATCAGGTGACCAGCAGCCCGCCGTCCATACACAGGTCGTGTGCGTTGATACCTGTATTGCGGAGCAGGAAGTGGGTCGCGTCGGCGACCTCGGCCATGGTCACCAGGCGCCCGATGGGCGTCTGGGCCGAGTGCGGCGGATTCGGAACGTTGCGCCACTTCGGGCTGTCGCCGATCAGCCCGGGGTGCACGGCGTTGACGCGGTGCGGGGCGATCTCGACGGCGAGCGTCTTCACCAGCCCGGTGATGCCGGCGTTGAAGGTCGTGACGACCGTCGAGCCCGGGTACGGGCGTTCCTTGGCCAGCCCACCGAAGAGCACCACGGAGGCTTCCGGGTTGAACCGGTCGCGCAGCACCCGCACGGTTTCGGCGTAGCCGACGAGCTTCATGGTCACGGCCGTGATCGCGTCGGTGATGCTGAAATCGGCCAGGGTGTTCGTCGCCTGGCCGACCGCGGTGATGATGAGGTTGTCGACATCAGTCACGCTGCCGAGTGCCGCGCTGATCGTTTCCGGCCGGGCAAGGTCCAACGCGAGGCCCCGGACGCCGGCGCCGATGCCGGCGGCTACGGCGTCGGCGCGCCCCTTGTCGCGGCTTGTGACGACAACGTTGTCCCCGCGATCGGCGAAGTGCTGCGCGATGACGCGACCCAGGCCGCCGCTCCCGCCCACGACCAGCGTGCTGGTCATGCGATCACTCCGTTCTCGTCGGTCGCCCGCAGGCTGTCGAGGGTGACGCGGGCCTGTTCGCGCATGGCGGGGAGCCCGTCCAGAGCGGCTTGCGGCAGATTCGCCGTGACCGCCGCGAGCTCGCCGGGTGTGCCGACCAGCTCGAAGAAGCCGATGTTGAGGTGCGGCGCCACCGGTGGCGCCGAGCTGATGACGGTACGCGAGAAGTCCGCCCATGCCTGGTCGGGCATGTGCGCCGCCAGGGCCGGGAACAGAAGAGACTCCTCGTGCTCGAGATGCTCATGTACGAGATCGCGGACCCTCCTGGCGGCGGCGGTCAGTCGCATCCGGTCCTCGTCCTCGCAGACCGGGGCTGCGTCCAGCGCGTCCAGCGCCGCATCCAGCTCGTCGTGTTCTGTGCCGAGTTCAGCCAGGCGACCCCCGGTCACGGGATCCGCCGCCGCCAGCTGCGGCCAGAGCACGTCGTCCTCGCTCTCGTGGTGATGCCGAAGCGCTGCCACCAGGAAGTCGCGCAGTTGCGCAAGTGCCTCCGGCGGGCTGTCGCGTCGGTGGGCGGCGTCGGCCAGCAGCGTCGTGGCCGCTCGATGCATCTTGTGCAACAGCCGTGTCTCGGCGATCGCCGCGGGCTCTCGTTGTGTCTCCGTCACAGCACTTCCTCACTCTTATTATCCAACTGGATATTAAGCATACCCCGGCCGCGGAAGGCGCTCCAAAGCCGCAGTACAGTGCTCGTATGCGGGAGCCACGATGAGCCGGCAGGGTGCTTTCGACCAGCCGGTGCGCAGGCACCGACGCGACCCGGAGGGACACCGGGAAGCCATCCTGGAGGCGGCCCGCCAGACCTTCACCGAGCGCGGCTATGCCCGTACCACGCTGCGCGAGATCGCCCGTCGCGCCGGAGTCACGCACGGGCTCATCACACGGCAGTTCACCTCCAAGGAACTGCTGTTCCTTGCCGCCGTTCCCGGCAACCGTGACCTGGAGCAGGTAGCCGCGGGCGACGCGGAGACGCTTCCCGACCGGGTCGCCCATGCCTTCGTGCAGCGGATGGAGACCGACGCTGCCCACGACCCGCTCGTCGCGCTGCTGCGCAGTGCCGCCTCCGACGAGGGCAGCGCCGCCGAACTTCTTCTGGCGATGCAGCAGCGCAGCGTCACGGTGTATCGGTCCGTACTGGCGCCCGGGACCCCGCCGGATTTCGGGGACGACCTGGACACCCGTGTCGCACTGCTGGGGTCACACTTGATCGGCGTGGCCTTCAGTCGTTACATCGCGCGCACCGAACCGCTGGCCTCGATGCCATCCGAGGAACTCACCAGGCACCTTGCCCGGACGCTGCGTCACATCCTTGAGGGTTGACTCGGTGCCACGCCAGACGAGTGCACCGGGATTCTTTTGTCCGGCCGGAAATCGAGGTCGGAGCTTTGAGTCCACCGCCACGCTGGAGTGATCACTTGGTTTCCACGCGCCCGATCGGATGGGGGTCGTTCGCCAGCGCGGCGACAGCGTCGGTCCAAGCCGGATCGCCGGGGTACAGAGCGGTGCGAAGGTAGGCCCAAGCGAGCGCTCGTACCGTTGCGACACGTGCGGGGTTCTCGTCGCTGGTTTCCGCCGCGTCGTACCCCGACACTCCACCGAGGATATGCTCCGCGCCGAACACGGTCAGCAGACTCTTGGGCCCCGGGCTGGAGAAGTATGCGTCCGTGCGGTAGCTGACTCGGTCGCAGAAGTTGGCGTTGAGGTCCTTGTCACCCGCGATGACGAGAGCAGGCGTTGTCATGGCGGAGAAGTCGGAGCGCCGCAGGACCGGGTAGTGCTTCGATGCAAATGGTGCCAGGTCCTCGCCGTTACCGGGGGCGGCCAGCACAACACCTGCCTTGACTCGCGTGTCCGTCAGGTTCACCTCGATCTCGTCGGTCGGGTCGGTCACGCGCATGCCCAGCAGCATGGATGCCGTGTGTCCACCGAGCGAGTGCCCGGCGACGGCGATCCGAGCACGGTCCACGCGGCCCGCGAGGCCGCGAACGACGGCTTCGATCCGGTCAAGTTGGTCGAGGATGTGGCGCATGTCCTCCGCCCGCGAACGCCAGTACAGCGGCGCTTGCGGGTCGTCGGAATTTCGAAGGCCGAGCGTCTTCGAGTCGAGGTGGGTGGGTTGGATGACGACGAAGCCATGGGCGGCCCAGAAGTCCGCCAACGGTCCGTACCCGTGCAGAGAAGACAGGAAATTCGAGTTGCCATGGCCATGTGACAACAGAATCACAGGCAGATCACTGCCGGTCTCCGGCGCCGACACCTTGATCTCCAGGTCAATCGCGCGAGCCGGACTCTCCAAGATCATCGAGCTGTAGGTCACGACAGGGGTCGGCTCGCCGACGGGAATGACCGCAGCTCCGCTGACAGGTGTGCTCATAGGACAGTGGTTCCTCTCGTGTTCCGGATAGCGATCCCGAGGTGGTGGATCCGAGGCCGGCGACCCGTGTAGCGGTGTGCAGCTCGGCGATGCGGTCGAGGTACTCGGTGGTTTCGGAGGCCAGATGGGCCGTGACGAACAGGACGTGATCCACGCCGGCCTGAACCAGGGCCGAAACGTCCTCGACGATCTGCGACACGCTGCCGCGGTAGGGCTTTCGCCCGACAGTGGTCACCCGGTCGAAGCTCGCGATCACCATTTGGAAGATGCATCCGATGCCTGCCGGGTCGCGGCCTGCTGCGAGCGCGCTCTCGCGGACCGAAGCCAGCTGTGACTGAATCTTTCCGGTGGCAGTGCTATCGGCATCCAGGCATCACCGCGGCGGGCCACTCGTGCGAGTGCCAATGGGCCGTTGCCGCCGATGGCCACCGGGATCGTGCGGGCCGGTTTGGGTCCGACGTCGGCGCGGGTGATCGCGTAGCGGTCGTTCTCGAAGGTGACCGGGTCGGCGGACCACACCGCGTCCGCGATCTCCAGGAATTCGTCGAGCGCGTCGCCGCGCTCGTCGAATGGCCGCGGTCCGGTGGCGGCGAACTCGTCGACCGACCAACCGTTGCCCAGTCCGGCGATGAGACGTCCGGCGCTGGCGGCGTCGAGTCCCGCGAGCGTTTTCGCCAGTCGCCCGGGTAGGTGCAGTCCCGGCACCAGCACCGAGGTACCCACCTGAATGGTGCTGGTCACGGCGGCGGCGGTGGTCAGGGTGATGAGCGGATCCGCCACGCCCGCGTGCATCCGTGGCCATGGGCGGCCGGGGATGCGGGAGAATCCGTGTACGCCCGACTGATCGCGAGGGTAAAGGAACCGTTCGAAGGCCCACACGCTGTCGTAACCGGTGGCTTCAGCGATGCGGGCGGCGTCCGCAATGTCAGTAGCTTGGTCATAGTTGCCTAGTTGCGGCAGCATGATGCCGAGTCGCAGCGTCATAATGTCTCTCGTCTTGATCTTCCGACCGCCTTGAGCGGGGGTGCGCATGTGCGCTGCATGTGGGCGAGGAACACCCACGACGGCTCAGTCACCGAGGCGGTTGCGGCTCGACGATATGTGGAGATCTCATCGATGGCAGGAACGACTGCGCGCACGGGCACGCACGGCACCCGAAGAGGACGTCGTTGCGCATAGCGTGAAGCCGACGACTCACTGAGGCGGACGGCGCCGTTGAATCGCATGCGCGAGGGGCGAGCGGATGGTCACGGGCACACCATTCACCCTGGTGGAGCCGCGGTGAAGATGTTCGGAAGGTTTCCCTGAGCCTTGGTCACCACACTTGCCCGCACGCAGGTTGTGGAGGTGGCTGTGGACAAGGTCAAGGTGGCTGTGCATGCGACGGATCCGGTCGATCGTGCGGGCTTGCTGGAGTACGTCGAGCGAAGCCCGGATCTCGTCCTGGCGCACGATGACGGCGAGATTCGGCTGGTGAGGGTGGAGCAACCCCCTGACGCCACTCTCGCGACGCTGCGGGAGCCGACCGGCGTCGACATTCCCACTGTTCTCATCGGTGAGGTGCCGTCGAGCCGACTGATCGCGGTCCTGGAAGCGGGCGTGATGGCGGTCATTCCGGCGAAGGCGGCCAGTCCGCAATGTCTGACCGTGATGATCCGAGCGGCGCTCGCCGGTGAGATGTCGCTACCACCGCGGCTCGTCACCGAGTTGGTGCAGCACCTGCGCCGACTGCAGGACGACGTACTGACACCTAACGGGCTGAGCGTGACGGGGCTGGCCACCCGCGAGGTGGACATCCTGCGGCTGCTTGCTGAGGGTTTGGACACCGCGGAGATCGCGGTCCGGCTCAACTACGCCGAGCGTACGGTCAAGAAGATTGTCACCGAGTTGACCAAACGCCTCCAGGTGCGCAACCGCACGCACGCGGTGGCGGTCGCGTTGCGCAACGGCCTGCTTTAGACAAAGCGCTTCACAGGGACCGGACCTGAGGCGCGAGGCCGGAGCCGCCTCGACGATCGCAGATCCTCCAGCTCGATCGAGTGAGAGAAGGGAGTAGCCCGGGCGCAGATGATGACCGCGGGGGCAGCCACCACGGAACCTCCTGTCGTTGCTTCAGGTGAGCGGGTTGCATTCACCGCGTGACGAACGACCAAGCAACACATCTGCCCGGCTTCGCCGGGGACCTGTTTCTCCGACTCGCCGCGGAGGGCCGGCTGGTGCTGGAGCCGGGCGTCGCCGACGAAACCATCGCGGCTCTGGAACGCACCCTTCGTGAGGTGAGGAACCGGCTGCAGATCCTGGGCACCGCGTCCAACCCAGGCCACGAGACAACCGGACGTCTCGAGGAAGCCGCGATTGAGTTGCCGAAGTACATAGATGCACTGAGGCGGGCGCGCCGCGGTGCCCCGGAAGATCCAAATCGGACGCGTCCTCCGGCTGCTGGTGGACGGACTCTAGACCACTGAGATCGCAGCAGAATCGTGCTCCTCGCAGAGGACCGTCAAGAACGTCATCCACGGTCTCTGACAGGGCCGGGGGCGCGGCCGATCATCGGATGGTCCGCGCGCATCGGAATCCGATGTGGGTGGCGGTGGAGTCCTCAGTCTGCGCGGATCGAGCCGCAGGTCGGTAGCGGAAGCAGCGCGCTCTCACAAAGACGTATCCGGCCGGTGGCCGGACCGTGCTGGGGCGGCCCCGGGCGCAGCTTCGCGCTGTGGACGGCGTCTCTTTCGACATCGCCAAGGGCGAGACCGTCGGGCTGGTGGGCGAGTCCGGCTGCGGCAAGTCCACCGTAGCGAAGCTGATCCTGGGTATTGAGGAACCGACGTCCGGCGACATCGCGTACCACGGCAAGCCTGTCACCCGCCTTCGGGGCGCATCTCAACGGGACTACAACGCCGAGGTTCAGCTGGTTTTCCAGAATCCCATGTCCTCGCTCAACCCGCGCATGACCGTAGGGCAGACGATTGCCGAACCCCTGCGGGCGCACGGCAAGAGCGGCGGTCCGGCACATCGCCGTGTCATCGAGCTGCTCGACCTCGTCGGCATGGATGCCGGTGCGGCCGCCCGCTACCCGCACGAGTTCTCCGGCGGCCAGCGTCAACGTGTCGTCATCGCGCGCGCCCTGGCCGTGGATCCGCAGCTGATCGTCTGCGACGAGGCCGTGGCCGCGCTCGACGTCTCACTCCAGGCGCAGGTCATCAATCTGCTGCGGGATCTGCAGGCAAAGCTGGACCTGTCGTACCTGTTCATCGGGCATGACCTCGCCTCCGTACGCCACGTCGCCGCGCGCATGCTGGTGATGTACCTCGGCGAGGTGGTGGAGAGCGCGCCGTCGGAGGAACTCACCGCGGCGCCGTTGCATCCGTACACAGCCAGTCTGCTGTCGGCCGTACCTGAACCGAACCCGCAGGTGGAGCGTCTGCGTGAACGCGTGGTCCTGCAAGGCGAGGTGCCCAGCCCGCTGAATCCGCCGCCCGCCTGCCGCTTCCACACCCGCTGCCCCATCGGTCCGCGAATCCACTCCGATCGCGGCATTTGCGCGACCACCAAGCCGGCGCTGCACGAGGTCTCCGCCGGGCGGCTGGTTGCCTGCCACTTCCCCGGAGAGCTTGCCTCAGTGGCACCGGCCAATCCCTGATGAGCTGACGAAGCGTCCGGGCGAGGTGGTGGGCGAGTTCGCCGCACGGCATCGGGCCGGTCAGGTGCGCTCCTGACACTGCGCCACGGGTCTCCAGGCCGTCACTCGCTTTGGTGGAACGCCGGGACCACGCGCACCTGGTGCGGGCCTCGGCCAACGATCCGCGCCATCAACGGCCTGGAGTGCGAGGCGGCAACCCGGCTCAGGTGGCTGACCGAGTCGCCAGATACAAGGGGTTCGCGCGCATTCTCGGGGTAAGCCCCGGAACAAACCTCGGCTGCTGACCGGCTTCCCCTTCTCTTCGGCGGCGGTCTCGTGACCGCCGCCGAAGGCGCCTTCGGCTACGACGGGCTCCGGCTTGCTCGGGGCGAAAGGGTCCATGCCGGGCAGGGCGGCGAGCCCGGACTGGTGCTGCCGGGCTCGCCGAAGGTGTTTCGAGATCGAATTCGGTCTTATCCAGCGCAGTTGGCGCGTCGGAGGTCCTCGTTCAGCTGCCGTTGCTTTCTGGTGATGAACGCTTGTTCGTAATGCTTGTTCTTGAAGCTCATGCTCACGTGGATCTGCTGCACGCCGATTGTCATCATCATGGTGAAGTTCTCCGGGATCACGCCCGGGTTGGTGTATCCCACCGACACCGTGTAGATGACGACGTTACCGGCGTCCAGGCACCTCTTAGCCGCGTTTTCGAACGCCCCCATGAGCTGCAGGTTGACTTCTCTGGTCGCCGGGACGAGGTTGTAGCGTCGGCTGATGCCGTTGAGCGTCGCAGCAATCAAGTGCACGCCCTGATATCTCGGTCCGCCCCAACCGCCGACGGTCCTCTCGCAATCCGTGCGCGGCCGACGTGCATGCTTCACCCTGCCCGTGGCGCCGATGGGTCGCCCTTCGCCGTCGGTGGTGTAAATCAACGCGCCGTCCCGGTAGGCATGGTCCCGGGCGATGTGTTTGTCGCATGGGACGTCGGCCGCCGCGAGGACAGCGACCGGCCCTGCGTCCGTTGACGGCTGTGCCGTCGTCGTGTCGATAATCGCCGTTCCGGTCGGCGCGGTGGCAGCGTCCGCATGTGCCGCGCCCGCCAATCCAGCGGCAGTTACGCCGAGAGCGAGGACGCCGCCGACAATTCTTGACCGTAGTGTCATGACCGATCCTTTCCGGGGGAGAACATGGGCCGATTCAGTCTGAGGGTCGGCGCGGGAAAGGTCATGTCGCATTCGGCCGATGAGCCCCTTCGGGCCTGAGCCAAGCTCCAATGTGCAGAAACATGTCATGACTGCCACAGGAAGCGGGCCTGTCGGCGGTCCGGGGAGGTGAAGAGGTACATCCATCCGAAGTTGTCGAGCGGCGGCCAGTCGCTCAGGTCGCGTTCGGTATCGATCTGGCACACGAAACAGGGGGCGGCCGCCGGTGTGTCGTCCTGCTGTAACCAACGAGGCTGTCCGTACAGGGTCAAACCCGAGGTCGGAACCAGCCTCGCAGTGCTCACGCGAGGGCCGTGCATCAGCGGCACCGTGTCCACCCAGGCGGGAACTTCACCAAAAGGCTCCACCAGCGCGGCGTTCCCGCCGTTCTCGGGCTCATAACTGAAGAGATCGCCGAGGAAGACCAGGATGATTTCCTGCTGGGTCGCGATCTGTCCCCAGAACGGAATCTGGTGTCCTTCGCTCACCGGCCACCGGGCGCGGGAAAGAAAGGTGGGGTATCCACCTATGCGGGTTATGGGCGATACTGCTTCATCCGGGGTGGCAAGCCGCCATGCCGTCATTGTCGACATCCAATACATCATGGACGCCAGTGGACGGGGCGTCCGATCCATGACCCGCGGTGCGTGCCCGAATCTACGGCAGGACGACGACAAGGTCTCATGCCCCAGACCTGCCACGCTCCGCCGGTGATCGATTGTCGGCATCTCCGCCGGATAACGCTGGACAGCGTTCGCTAGGCGGGCCGAAAACGAGTTAGCGATTCCAGGTGGTGGAACGCCGGCAGCCTGATCACGTGACCGTCCACCCCGGAGATCACCCATGCCTCCCAGCCCAGGCCCTGCGCCCCGCGAGGGACAAGGGTGCAAACGTCGGCACTGCAGTCATCAAGATCGCCGCCGATCTGCACGTGCTCGGGACTCACTATCGCCGACTCGTGTGTGCGGCGGCCGGTCAGTTCGGCGACGGGAAACCGCACACCGGTGAGCAGGGGATTCAATCGACCGATCAGGTCGACCTCGTCGGCGGGGAGAAGCTGCAAGCCGTGCCGGCCGGTCGACCGAGTGATCGACCGATGCAGGAACTGCCGGTACGTGTTCGGCAGTCTCAGGCCGAGACGCTCTTCGAGCGCATTCACCTGGGCTATGCGCGATCGCCGCTCGCGGAGTCGGTCCTGCCTGACGGCTGCGACCGCACACAGACGCATGTGACGCATGCCGGCCCCTTTCTGCCGGAGTGGACAGGCGTAGCGGAGCTGATCGTTCGAAGAACGCCGACCAGCGCTGCACAACGCCGTGAAGACCGCCCGTGTGATGAGGGCCGGAGACGCAACGATAGAACCTCGTCGGCGCAGCCGGCCGCATCGCCTGCGTTGTGAGGCACGTCTAGTACCCCTTCATGCAAGCGGCGGCCGGAGGCCCGATCGCGCGCCCAGAGAGGATCGTGAGGCCTTCCGATCCGGGGAAAGGTGAATCGAATCCGGACAGAATCGGGCCGCCGCGCCGGCCACGAGGCAGGAACGCCTTCTGCCGGCCCTTGCGGGCAGTACCACTGGATCATCAACAGCACGGGCTGGATCTCTGGCGAGAAGACGGACGTGGCTATTTCCGTGCTCTCACACGGACAGTCGAGCCAGAAGGGCGGCATCGACGTCGCCGAGCACATCGCCGCCCTGACGCGCAGCTACCTGGGCTGGTGACGACTCCTCGTTCTGGAACGACTGACGCGGTTCTGCCCCTTGAAGTCAGCACGGCACCCGAAGGGGCCGGTCATCCACGTGCCGTATTGATCGCTTGAATAACTCGAGTCACCGTAGCCGGTATATCCGGGCGCCGGCGAACCGTTGTCAGCCGCTGTCAGGTCCGAAGGCCCAGACCGGCGTCTCATTCGTTTCGCGCTGTTCCGGCCGGCTACGGCGGCATCGACCGCCCATGCGATCGGCGTCCCCGGACCGTCCTGATCACGGAGCCACGATGAGTTTCGGCGAAGACGTACGCAGCGCATTTCCGCGCGGCGACACCGACACAGTGACGCGGATGAGCGAGGCGGAGCTCGGTCGGGCTCGGGCCACCGGGGATCCGGCAGGAGAGGTGGAGGCGCTGTACAGCCTTGCCCGGGTGGCAGTCCGCAACGGAGACCTCCACCGCGGTGAGGAGTTGGCCGAGACAGCCCTCGCGGTGCCGGTGCGGGCCGGTGACCGTAGCCTGGAAGAGCGGCCACGGCACGTGCTGGCGGCGGTCACCCGGATGTCCGGCGACCTGGACCGAGCGCGGGGCCTCTATGAGGCCGGCATTGCCCTCAACGAGGAGCTCGGCCGGCCGGAGACGGTAACCTCCGACTCGCCGTGAACAACTCCCGCGCGCGCTTCACGTTGCCGAGGCCGAGTTCGCAGAAGGCCAGACTGTGATACTCAGGGGTGGGACGACCGAGGGAGACCACCAGCAAGCGGCGTTGATGGCCGGCGTTGCCCATGCGGCCTTTGAAGCCTTGGGCCAGGTGCCCGACCCCGATGACGCGGCGGAACTCGCGGCGGTCCGCGCCGCCACGATGAATGCGGGCGTCTTCACCGCCGAGTTCCTCCGCGGCCGAGCCATGAGACCGCAAGAGGCCTTCGGCGAACCTCTCACCTGAACCCAGCTTCAAGAATTCGTCATTGAGCTCGGGTGCCCCTTCGGGCCCCGTTCGCGCCTCAGTGAGCCGTCGGACTTTGAATTGCTTTTTGACGTCGCTTATCGTTCCTGCAAATCTCTAGAGGGGAGCAATCATGCGATTAAACGTAAGGAACGTGGGGCCGGCGCTTGTCATGGCCGGCGCGCTGACCGCCGGAGCGGTCTTCGTAGCGCCTACATCGGGCTACGCCGGAGCCCGGGAATCCACCCAGCCATCCCAGCCCGCAGCGCGAGCGGGCAACATCCATTTCGTCGGCCCGATTGCCTGCGCGATAGACGGGATGTTCTTCGGCAGGCACGAGTTCTTCACCTTCATCAACATTGTCAACGGTCAGGCACTGCCCTCCTGCCTCGCAGATGCCGGAAAGAAGAAGCTCGGAGCCACCAGGGCAAACTTTTGGCGTTCGGGGAACAATGCCGGAAAGTTTCGCTACAAGGACGTCAGGGGAAGGTTCCACACCCACGAGTTCAAGAAGCATCAGGCTGACTGGTTCGACGGCAAGGTGACCGTCGAGTGGATCAGGATCTATTGATCCGTCGGACCCTTCCAGCTGCAACGACCACGGTCCGATGATTCCTGGCAGTCTGCCCGCCTGTACCGCTGACCGGCGGTATGGGCGGGCGTCGTACGAACTTCCTTCTCGATTCAGTATTCAGATCAGACCGTTACGGACGGCCCAGGCGACGAGATGGGTGCGATTGCGCAGGTCCAAGCGGGAATTCAGGACTCGGACGATGTTCTTGACCGTACGCTGGGCCCAGTTCAGCTTGGTGGCGATCTCTGCCGTGTCGTAGCCCTCGGCGAGCAGCCGCAGCACGTCCAGTTCGCGTGTCGTCAGTCCTGAGGTGCTCAGCCCGTTCGGGACGAGTACCTCATGCTGTACCCGATTGATGTGCCGCACGAGCTCGGTGACCAACAGCGGCGGTAACAGAGTCCCGCCCGCTGCCACAGTCCGGACGGCGCGAGCCAAGCTTGTGGCATCCGTCCGTCGCGGAGTCAGGACTGCGCGTAGCCCCGCGTCGACCGCATGCACCACGGCGCCGGAAGGTAGCTCGCCGACGAGGATCTGAGCGACATCGGTGCCTGCGTACTCGTTCAGGTTCTGCAGAACCGGTACCAGTCGTCCCTCGTCGGCCATGATGCGGACCTGCGGTGCATCCTCGGACAGCTCGAGGTCTGCGCTTTGGCGTACGTATTCTCGGAGGCCGGCACTGCTGACGGGATCTGCCGAGTACACGGCAACCTTGACTTTCTGAACCCTTGTGTTCATCAGCAGCTTGCCACCCCACACCCGACGACCCGTCGCCTCACTCGAGGCGCGCTCCATGGTGGCGGAGCGGGTGTCTACGATCCGTGGACGTCCTGTAAACGCTCGCTCAACCAGCCGCTCAACGGAGACAGGCGAAGGTCGTCGTTGTCTGTGACCACGCTCAGCGCCTTGCGATAGGTGTCCTCGGCCGTCTGGATCCGCCCGGCCGCCTCGTAGGCCTGCCCGAGTCGCACGAGGGTGTCCGCGTGGCGAAAAGGAGCGTCGAACCGCTGGTAAAGCTCTATTGCCCGCCCGAAGCTGTGCTCGGCGCCGTCGCAATCGCCGAGCCGCGACTGGATGTAGCCGAGCGTGTCCCAGACGGCGGCCTGACCGTGCGGGCCGAGGTGGTCGATCAAGGACGTGGCCTCTTGCGAGTGCACGAGTGCCGGTTCGTATCGCTCGAGCGTGGCGTACGCCCAGCTGACCGTGTTGAGTGCCGCCGCCCGCCGGCCGGGGTGGGAACCGGGCGGATACAGGGCCAGAGCCTTGAGCGCCTCATCGAGCGCTCCCGTCTTGTCGCCGTCATCGAGGAGGACGGCGAGGATCTGGTTACGGCAGTCGGCGACGGCATCCTTCTCGCCGGTTTCCAGAAAGACCCCCAACGCCTGACGCAGGCGGGCAAGCGCAGTCTCATGACGGCCCATGTTCACGTCCATGACGGCCAGACCACGCAGGCAGTACGCCTCGCCGACCGGATCATTGCAGCGCGCGGCCGCCGCGGCCCCGAGCTGCTGGGATACCTGGAGCTGATGCCAGAGACCCTTCTGGTTCAAGTGATCGCGGAGCAGCCAGCTCAGCTGCCAAGCATGCCGGTCGAACCCGGCGGCGACGGCGAGGTCGAGAGCTGCCAGCAGCACGGGATGCTCTTCGTCGAACCACGCGACGGGGTCCGCATCAAGCACCAGCACCCCGGCCAGCGGTGGGTCCAGCGCGATATGGTGCCGAACCGGATAGGCTCGCCGGACGACCGCATGAGTCGTGTGCAGGTAGTGGTCGAGCATGCGGTGCACTGCGCCACGATCGGTCTTCGGGTCGGCGAGTTCGCCTGCGAAGGATCGGACGAGGTCATGCATCGTGAAGCGGCCGGCTCGGTGTTCGGTGAGGAGATGGGCCGACGTCAGTTCGTCAAGCGTGGCGCGACCCGCGGTCGCGTCGCAGGCCAGCATGCTGGCTGCCGCGTTGACGGTGACGTCGGGACCGGGGTGAGCTCCGAGGCATCGAAAGGTTCGAGCGGCCGGCTCGCTCAGAGCGCCGTAGGACCAGGACAGGGCTGAGCGAACGTTGACAACGTCGTCGGGTGTCCGTAAGGCGTCCAGGGGTTGGTGTGCCGCCCGGAGTTCGGCGGCGATCGCGGCCAGCGGGACGTGCGGCCGGGCTGTCGCCCGGGCGGCCACGACGGTCAGCGCCAACGGCAGGCGACCGCACAGGTCGACGAGGTCATGCGCGGCTGGTTCTGCCCGGATACGGTCATCGGCGACCCGCGCGGCCAGCAGGTCCAGCGCCTCTTCATGATCGGGTGGTTCAAGTCGCAGCAACCGAGCGCCGGTGCGGGCGAGCAGCCCGGGCAGATCGTTGCGACTGGTGACGACGACGACCGACTCACCGGCGCCGGGAAGAAGATCGAGCACCTGCCCCGCCGAGTTGGCGTTGTCCAGCAGAATCAGCATCCTGCGGTTGGCCACGAGGGTGCGGAACAGGCTCGCGCGCCCGGTCAGATCACTGGGCACGTCGACGGCTGCAACTCCCAAGGACCGCAGAAACTCTTCGAGTACATCGGCCGGCTGTGCCGCTGCCCGGTCGGCACTGTATCCCCGCAAGTCGGTGTATAGCTGTCCGTCGACGAACCAGTCGCGGTGGCGGTGCGACCACTGCACGGCCAGCGTGGTCTTCCCGACGCCGGCCATGCCGGCGATCACCACCGTCTGCGCCTCCCCGGGCCGGCGCAGCAGTTCGTTGCCGCGGCCGACGAAGATCGCCGGGGTGGCCGGCAGCTGCGCCGGTCTGACGTCATCGTCCGCGACTCTCAGTGCCGGGTCCGACCGCAGAATCCGGGTGTACAGACTCTGCAGTTCCGGTGCCGGATCAACGCCCAGCATGTCGCGGAGCAAACGCCGACCGTCTTGATAGACCGCGATCGCGTCGGCCTGCCGCCCGGCCCGGTACAGCGCGGTCATCAGTAATCCGCGGAGGTGCTCGTCGAGAGCCCGATCCTCGATCGCCGTTCGCAGGTGGGGAAGCACCTGATGATGGCGGCCGAGCGCGATGTCGATCTCGAACTGGGCCGTGAGCGCGGCGAGCCGTCGTTGTTCCAGCTCGGTGCGCCACGACTCGGCGCCCGGACCGACGACGCCGGCGAGCGCCGGGCCGCGCCACAACGCCAGACCCTTCCGCAAGAACGCTGCGGCGCCGACACGATCGCCCGTAGCGCGGGCATCGTCGGCATCGGCGACGAGCTGTTCGAAAAGGTCGAGGTCGAGTATCGCCTCGGCCGCGTATCCGTGTGCGGTGGAGGCGATCGTCAGGCCGTTGCGGCGGAGCCGGTGCACGTAGTTGCGGATGATCGCCGCAGCACTCGCCGGAGCGCCCACCCCCCAGATTTCCTGCGTCAACGCGGCGGTGTCCGCGGTGACTCCGCGGCGAAGTGCGAGGGCAGCCAGCAACGCCTGCTGCTGCGGGGGCCCAGGGTCGATCGCAGACTCCCCGGCCCGGACGATCACCGGTCCGAGCAGGTCGATCCGTATCGGTTCAGTCATTGCGCGACACCCACGGGTCAATCATGGCAGCTACCCCGCGAACGCCCCGCTGTGAGCCGTCAGGCCATCACGGCCGCAGGTCAGGCACCCGGAAACGTCAAGCGCGTAGGCCGTGAAGGGCCCCCTGGTGGCCCGAGTGGGCAATGGCCGTCAGCGCGGATTGCAGCTGACGTCCGCGCTCCGCAAGCTGCCGGTATGAAGAAAAGACTGTTGATCGCTGGTGTGGGAACACTGGCACTCCTAGGTGCCGGCTTGTCGACCGTGGCTGCCAATGCCGACACCAATGCGACGGGAACGGTCCCGACCGCAAGCTCGGCTGTCGCCGCTGCGGGAGACCGGCCCAACATCGTTTTCGTGCTCACCGATGACCTGTCGTGGAACCTGGTGAAGCACATGCCCGCCGTGGCGCAGCTGCAGAGCGAAGGGATGACCTTCAGCAACTTCGTGGTCAGTGATTCACTCTGCTGCCCGTCGCGGTCCTCGATCTTCACCGGGGAATTCCCGCACGATACGAGAGTCTTCACGAACACTTCCCCTGACGGCGGCTATGGGGTCTTCCATAACCGAGGTGAGGAAGCGAACACCTTCGCCACGGCCCTGAACAGGCGGGGGTACCGGACGGCGTTCATGGGCAAATACCTGAACGGTTATACGCCGTCGTGCAAGGCCGGCGCGCCGCCCGCGGTGGTGCCGCCGGGCTGGGACGAGTGGGATGTGGCGGGCAACGCTTACAAGGAATACGGCTACTGTCTCGCCGAGAACCACAAGACCGTGAAATACGGTCACCAGCCCAAGGACTATCTGGTTGACGTCATGTCGCGCAAGGGCGAGGCGTTCGTCAGACAGGCGGCCGGCGCCGACAAGCCCTTCCTGCTGGAGCTGGCGACCTTCGCGCCCCATGCCCCGGCCAGGCCGGCGCCGCGAGACGAGGACGCGTTTCCCGGCCTGGAGGCGCCGACGCCGAAGGCGTTCAACAAGACGCCGTCGAAAGCTCCGGGTTGGCTGGCCTCGCGGACCAAGCTGTCGGCCGCCGACAAGAAGGAGATCAACCGCAAGTTCCGGCATCGGGCCCAGGCCGTGCAGTCGGTGGACCGCATGATCTCGTCGATGCGACAGACCCTGCGCGATGCCGGCGTAGCCAACGACACCTATTTCGTGTTCGGCTCGGACAATGGCTTCCACATGGGGGAGTACCGGCTGATGCCGGGTAAGCAGACGGCCTTCGACACGGACATCAACGTCCCCCTGGTGGTCGTCGGCCCCCGTATCCGCGCAGGCAGCACGAGCAACGAAATCACGTCGAACGTCGACCTCGCTCCGACGTTCCAGCGGCTGGGCGGCGCACCGGTCGAGGACCGGGTCGACGGGCACAGCCTCGTCGGCCTGCTGCACGGCGACGCCGGGCAGAACTGGCGGAACGTCACCCTGGTGGAGCACCACGGTGACAACAACGACGCCGCCGATCCGGACCTGCAAGCCGCCGCTGCCGGCAATCCGCCGACCTACGATGCCATCCGCAGCAAGACCTACACCTATGTCGAGTACGCGAACGGTCAGCGCGAGTTCTACGACCTCCAGAGTGACCCGCAGCAGTTGCACAACGTCGCGGGAACACTGTCCGCAAGCCGGCGAGCCGAGCTGCATGCGACCCTCGAGGCTCTCAAGAACTGCCACACCGGCTCAGCGTGCTGGCAGGCAGGCCACTGACATGTGATCGAGACGTTCATGCGGCTCCGGGCCTGGTCACGATCCCGCTAGCCGGCCGATTGCTCATCGTCGTCGCCGTCCTCGCCTCTTCTCGGCGGGGACGGCGACTTCGGCAACCACCCTGCTCGATGTATACGTGAAGCAGGCCGGTCCGCTCGATACACGGCCGTCACCAGTCCTGCCAGCGTGCCTCCCCGGCGACGAACTCGGCCGACGTGAAGAGGGTCGATGTCAACTCTATTCCTGTGATCCGTTCGGAAAGCGCGAATCCGGCTGCGAACTGCCGTTCGAAATCGATGTCCGAGTCATCATCCTCGTCATCCCTGATGTCATAGCCGGATTCCCGCATGTCGGTGAGGTACTCATCAGGGTGGGATCCTTCACGGTCGCCCGCGAAGGCATGATCGAATCTCAGGCACAACGCGCCGTCATGCCATCGGGAGAAATAGGACTCGCCGCTGATGCCGCGCTGGTTCGACACCACTGTGCGACCCTTCGAAAGGGGGCGCATCGCCCCGTCGAGAGCCCCCAGGAATCCGCCGATCTCGACCATCAGGCACCACTCTCCCACGGCGGTGACGCCTGCGAGGATCTGGTCGCGTTCGACTATCGCCTTCTGCGCCGGTTGCCTCAGCCCGTCAACGCTGACAATGCGCATCTGTGGCTCCGCTCCGAGGGCTTGGAGCAGCTCTCCGGGGGAAATCCGATGCACGAGCGTGAAGCAGTAGGTTTCCAGGTCTCCGTATCGTTGCTGAAACCAGCGGTAGTCCGCAGCTGCGGCTCGACTGCTCATCAGATCTCCTCACTGAGGCGAGGCCGGCACCTTCCGGCTCCCTGCGGTCCCGGCACGATTACTGCGAGTTTGCGATCACGTAGATGTACTCGACGGCGTCGATCGCGCCGGCCGGTGCCTTCGGTGTGACCTTCAGGCCGAAGTGGTGCAGTGTGAGAACGTCCGCGTAGGCGGGCTGGTCGCCGACGGACGGAACGGAGACCGTGAGCTGGACCAGCCGGCCCTGCTCGTCCGTCGTCGCGTCGAACGGCAACGCCTTTGCCCGGTCGCCGAGGCGCCCGAGCGCGTCCTTGTCGAGCGTGAAACCGGTGATGAGTTGCTTCTTCGGGGTGGCCGTCAGGTCGACCGTACCGGTGTAGTGATCGTCCCCGCCGGTCACCGTGACGATGTGGTCGAGCACGGTGGTCGCGGTCGTCGGGTCCGGTTGCACCAGGTGCATCTCTTGCGGCCGCTGGAGCCTGGCCGGGTCGATGCGCATCCACTGCTGCGGAATGGCGTCGGTCAGCACGCCTGAGGCCTGCAACTTCATCCAGAGCCGGTCGCCGATCTGCCTCATCTGGACGGCCTGCCGATGCTCCCCGGACCCCTTCTGCGAGTGCATCGACGCGTTGCGGGCGGCCGGATCGACGGCGGCGGTCGTGGTCGATCCGGCGTCCTTGAACGTCAGCCGGAAGGTGGATCGAGCCACCAGCTCGATGCTCTTGCGCAGCGCCTGGCGGGGCGGCAGCGGCGCCTGCGCGCTCGGTGACGGTTCCGGGCGGGGGCTCGCTGCGCCGGTTCCGAGCGCGCCGCATCCGCCGGCCATACCGGCCGAGGCCGCCAGGAGCACGGTGGCCCACACCCGCATGCTTTTCGACATAGTGGAGAAGGTTGATCCCGCCGGATCGGGTAATCAATGCAGCGGCTCGATCGGCGCCCGCTCGGGCCCGGCAACAGCCCCAGAGGGCAGCCGTTCGCCGAGGTGGCCCGTCATGCGGCGAACCGCAGCACGGTCACCGAATGGGCGTCGAAGGTGCGGGTCAGCGTGGGCGTCCGGATCGTGGTCGTCGACCGGCGGATCGTCACGTCGTCCGGGTGGTCGGCGTCGTTGAAACTGTCGTATTCGGCCCCGGAGACCACCGACACGCCGACCGCACCGGAGGGCTTGAAACCGCGGAGGGAGACCTCGGCCTTGATGGCCGCATTCGGTGACCGGTTGACGACCACCACAGTGAGACAGCCGGTCCTGTCGAGGGTCGCGGTGGTCACCAGCGCGCGGTAGGTGCTGCCGATGGGCGTTTTC
This sequence comes from Actinoplanes sp. NPDC051475, assembly GCF_040689425.1. NCBI lineage: Bacteria > Bacillati > Actinomycetota > Actinomycetes > Micromonosporales > Micromonosporaceae > Actinoplanes > Actinoplanes sp. NPDC051475. The sequence goes on along the minus strand of NZ_JBFAZZ010000003.1, from coordinate 321,737 downwards.
AGGTCGGTGACGACCTCCACATTGTCGGTGACGCCGGCGGCGATGACGTGACCGCCGCCTCGCAGAAGCGATTTCAGCTGCTCCCGTACCGTCGCGTCGGCCGAGAAGACGAACTTCGGCGGACCGCCGAGCAGCGACCGGGAGACGCCATGGGTCGTCGAGATCATGTCGTTGGCCACCGCCCACGGCAGCCCGAGATTCAGGAAGTGGCACCATTGCGAGCCCTGGTAGAGGGCGTGGGACATGGCGTACGCCCACTCGCGGTAGGCCGAGCCGTCGTGGTCGTCGCCGAAGAACAGTGCGCCGCTCTCCGAGACCACGACGTACGCGGAGGGTTTGCCGTGCTTCCGGACCTCGGCCTGGAGCGCCGCGACGGCGTCGCGCGAAGCCTTGTCGCCGATCATCTGGGCGTGGTGACCGGCGATCCGATTCGGGAACTTCTTGATGCCCAGGTCGCGGGTGATGCTGGTGTACGGGTGGACGGCCAGGCCGTCGTACTGGTCACCGCAGCCGTGCTCGGCCATGATCTGCGGAAAGGTCTTGCCGGGCGCAGGCCTTCCCCGGCTGACCGGGGCCCATGTGGCGATGACCTGAATCGTGGGGTCGACGGCCTTCATGGCCCGGTAGTAGTCGACGAAGCCGGCGTGCGGTCCGGAGTCGTAATCGCAGGTGATGACGGCTCCCGTGCGGGGAATCGCGCCGTTCCTGCCGTCGCCGAAGCAGATGGTGCCGGTCTTCGGTGCGAACGTGTAGACGTTCGCCGTCCGGGCGCTCGACAGGTCGTTCACGGCGGTCCACGGGACACCGTCGACGCGGACGATTTGACTGCCGGGGACCACCGGTGGGTAGTGGACCGTGAAGTGCTGCCGCGCCTTGCCGCGGCTGACGCCCGCCGACGGGCGGTGGTCGTCCCTCGTGCCGACGCGCTGCCCTTTCTGGCGCTGAGTGCCGCCGAAGGCGTACTGCCCGAGGGCGGTCTGCGTGTCGGGGCTCATCCAATAGCGTTCCTTGCCGACGTAGTGCTCGTTGCCGATCTCCCAGTAACGCACGCCGTATGGCTCGGGATGGCCGTGCCGGGCGCGCAGGTCGCCGAACTCGGTACCCCGGGGGCCGTTCATGTACTGCACCCAGTCGGCGATGTCCTGCGGGTCCGTGCTGGCGAATGGGGCCATGATGGTGAGCTCGGCGCCGATCTGCCTGAGGAAAGGCATCCATTCGTCCGGCCCGAACCGGTTGTCCACAGGTCCGGCCTCCTCGAGACCGGAGACCTGGTTGCCGCGTTCGCTCTGCGGTCCCACTGCTCGCTTCCAGTGGAACAGGTTGGCGGAGGTGCCCCCGGGGTAGCGGAACAGCCCGAGTCCGGCGCGTTTCGTCTTCGCGACCACGTCGGGCAGGACAAGGTCCCGCTCCGGGTCCCACATGCCGAGGGCGTCGTCGTACCATTTCGCGCCGTTGACCCCGGTGATGCCCGTACCGACGGCTGCCTTGAGCTGGTGGGCGTCGGCCGTGATGCACGGCAGGGTACCGAGGCGCGGGGTGGCCGGAGGCGTGCTCGAGGCCATGATGGTGGGATCCGGGACCGGCGCCTGGTCCGCGGCGGCGTTCAAGGCGATCCCTGCACCGGTGGCGCTCGTGGTCACTGCCGCGGCACCCCACAGCAACCGGCGGCGGTTGATCTTGCTCATGGTCGTCCTTCTCTCGTTCGCAACCTGGCCGGGTATGCGCGTTGCGCGTCAGATGATGCCGGCGCGTAACGCGTACGCCACCGCGTGCGAGCGGTTGCGCAGCTGCAGACGGTGCGTGAGGTCGTAGATGACGTTCTTGACCGTGCGCTGCGAGTAGCAGAGCTCCGCCGCGACTTCGTGGGTGTTCAGGCCGTCGGCCATCAACCGCAGGACATCGATCTCGCGCGGGCTGAGGGCGGCGCCCAACCCACGCGGCAGCAGTGTTTCCTGCTGCACTCGCTCGATGTGCTTGAGCAACTCGTCGCAGAGCCGGGCGGGCATCACGCCGTTGCCGCCGGCAGCGGCCATGACGCTGCGGCTCAGCAGTTCCGGCTCGACGGCGGACCGGGGGAGGATCTCCACGACCCGGCACTCCAGGGCGACGAGCAGCTCCGCCTCCGTCATCTCGTTGACGAGGAGAACGGTCGCTGTCCGCCGGGCCGCACAGCGGCGCATCGTCGCCACGACGTCCGGGGTGAGCCGGTCGCAGCACACCACCGCGACGTCCGCGTCCGCCTGGTCCGGGCCGGTGAGCAGCCGGATGCCGGCGTACGGCCGCAGGTAGCCGGCCAAACCGGCGTGCCCGAACGGCGTCGACGTGTAGAGGGCCACCAGAACGTCGCTCACCACTGCCCCCTGACACCTTCCGCCGGCCGATGCGACGGCCAGACTGCCGGGAGGCGATCCGGAAAAACTTCCGGAAGTCTTCATCGAATCCTTGCCGGTCAGAGCCGGTTGCCGGTCACGGTCTGTTCGTGTGGTTTGGTGGGAATGCCGGTCATCCGGGGGCGAATCCGGGCCATCAGGTCACGGAACCGCTCCAGCCACGGCTCGGGCGCGCGCTGGGCGCCGAGGACCCAGCGGGCCACGGCCGCCGCCTGCTCGACATCCCCTGCCCGTTCGTGGCTGAGCGCGGCCAACAGGCGCATCTCCGCCTCCAATTCCGTGTCCTGGGTGCGAGCGGCCACCCACTCGGCCGGTTCCGTCGCCGGCCGTTCCAGCCGGAACAGCAGCCGGGCCAGCGCGGCGGTCAGTCGAAGCCGGTTCGCGGACTCCAGGCCGGGCTGGAGGCACGCCCTGCGCAGGAGGTCGACCGCCTCCCGAGGCGACTGCTCGGCGGCGGCGTCGATGTTGCGGGCGAGCCAGGCGCACATCTCGGCGCTCAGCGGCGCCGAGCCGGCCAGCAGCTGCCCGACGACCCGGGCGGGGGCCGTTCCGGCGGCGGCCAGCTGCTCGGCGAAGGACCGGTGCAGCATGGCTCGCAGCGCGGCCGGTGTGCCCTCGCGCAGTGCCCTCGCCACGATCCGGTGGCGGAACGTCATTGTCTCGGTGGACGTCGTGAGCAGGCCCGCGGCGCGCGCCGCCCGGACGGCGTCGAGCAGGCTGTTCGCGGGCTTCCCTGTGGCCGTGGCGAGCAGAGCGATGTCGCAGTCGTCGCCGAGGACCGCGATCGCTCGCAGGACATGCTGGGTGGGTTCGTTCAGCGTGGCGAGGTGCCGGGCGACCGCCGCCGCCGTTTCCGCGGGTACGCCGGCTTCCGGCGTACCGTCGTCGTGCAGCGCGGCGGCGACCCCCGCAAGCAAGTAACAGGGGTTTCCGCCCGCGTCGAGGACGATCCGCTCGATGACGTTCACGTCGAGCGGCCGCCCGGCCGCGGCGACGACCAGGGCGGAGGACTCGCCGGACGTCAAGGGCCCGAGGGGCATGGCGCCCTCCCAGCCCAGCCGGTCCAGCACCGCCGGGTCGGGGCGGGCGGCGGCCGCCAGCAACAGGGGGAGTCCGGCCGACAGCCGTCTCAGGAGCGGCCATACCCGCAACGTCGCCTCGTCGGCCCATTGAAGGTCGTCGACGACCAGCAGAAGGGGCGACTCAGCGCAGGCCTCCCGCAACGCCGCGATGACGTTCGCAGTGAGGATCGCGGGGTCGGCGGGGACCTGCCGAAGACGGGTCAGCCACTGCGGCTCGGCACCGCCCGTGGCAGAGGCCAGGCAATCGAGGAGGGTGGCCAGCGGCTGCCCGGTCTCGAGCGTGGCCCGGCTCCACCCGGCGCGGTAGCCGACCGGCCGCGATCCGCGCAGACCCGCGTCGAGGACGGCGGACTTGCCGACGCCCGGGCCCCCGTCCAGCCGGATGTGGCCGCCCGTTCCCGCGGCGAGCTGGGCGACCGCCCGACGCAGGAGCAGAACCTCGGCGTTGCGACCGACGATTGCGGCAGGCCGAGCCGCAGCGCTCCTCTCGGATTGTTCCGCGCCCGTTGCCCGCTGGTGGGCTCGCCGCAGCAAGAGTCCCGGCTCTGCGCCGGTCAACTGCGCCAGGAAGCGCCGGGCGCGCCGATGGACGGTCAACGCCTCCGCGTCACGTCCGGCGCCGCACAAGGCGTCCATCAGCAGCGCGTAGAACTTCTCTTGCGATGGGTACGCGTTGACGAGTTCTCGCAGTGCCGGGACCGCCTCGTTGTGCCGGCCCAAGCCGACGAGAAGCTCGGCGCGCCGCTCCACGTTCGCGAGACGCAGTTCCGCCAGCCGGATCCGCTGGGCGGCCGCGTACGGCCCTGGGACACCGGCCAGCGCCTCGCCCTGCCACAGGCCGAGGGCATCCTCCAGGGCAGTCAGCTCGGCCATCTTGTCTCCCGCAGCGCGGCAGGCCCGGCTGTACTCCCGCGCCCCTTCGAAGCGCTGCACGTCGACCGCGCCGGCGGGAAGCTGCAACAGATAGGTTCCGGCGACCGAGCTGAGCGCGTGTCCGGCGCCTCGCCGGCCGCCCTGCGGTTCCAGCGCGCGGCGCAACTCCGAGACGAACTTGTAGATGTTCCCGAGCGCGCTCGGCGGCGGCTCTTCGCCCCAGACCGCGGTCACCATCTCTTCCCGCGAGATCGGCTGGTTGGCGCGCATCGCGAGCATGCAGAGCACGGCCACCCGACGGTCGGTCCCGCTGACGATCTCGGCGCCGTCGAGGCTGACCCGCACCGGACCCAGCAAGCGGAGGTCCAGACCCGCCCCGCACTCGGTCATCGGCTCGCCACTCCCGCCCGGCCGGTACGAGCCGTGGCTCGAGCCGGCAAGCTCTTCTCCGGTGGCCCACCGTAGCGCCTCCGAGGTGCGGAGATGGCATGGCGGCTCAGTCGTTGCGGCGCCGGAAGGCACTGCCGAGCAGGTAGACGCCGAACCCCAGACTCACGAGCCGGACCACGAACGTGCCGAAGCCCAGTACGGCGACCAGGCCGCCCATCGCCATCACGCCGTACGGCATCCAGTCGGTGTCCGGGACGACGCGCGCGCCCTCCGGATCGGCCGGCCGATAGGAGACGACCGCCGTGGCACCGAGCCCCGGGCGGTTGGTGCTGCGCTCCGGCTCGGTGAAATGCACCTTGCGCCCTTCGCCGGTCTGGAACGTGTACACCCGCGAATACATCGTTTTCTCGCTCTGGTGGAACGTCTCGATCCGGGTGACCGTGGCGGTGGCGGCGACGCCGTCCGGATAGGGCGTGTGCCGGCCGTGCCACATCCACCCGACGCAGGCGATCAGCACCCCGACCGCCACGATGAACGCGGAACCGAACAGGCCGGCACGTTTGCGACCTCCCGGGACGTCGACGCCGGTCAGCCCGTCCACCAGCAGCGCCCCGCCCGCGGCGGCTCGTGTTCCGTTGGCTGCGAGAAGGTTCCTCAGTCGGGTCACGGATGCACCATGCCGAAGGGCGATGGGGAAAACCAATGGCCGGGAACCGAAGGGGCACGCTGTATTCCCCTCCAGCACTGACACGACGGCGATCAGCGCCATTGTTTGATGTTCTGTCGTACAACCGCGCCTGACCTGGGGCGGCACGCCGACCGTGGGGTGCCGGGCGTCTACTACGCTCAGGCCTCACTCCAGCGCTGCAACGGGGGAGGATCTGTGGATACCGCGTACCGTGCCGGTCCGCTGCACCAGGACGATCCCGAGCACCTCGGCGGCTACACCCTCGTCGGGCGGTTGGGCTCCGGGGGGATGGGCGTCGTCTACCTCGGGCGCGATCACGACAATTCGTACGTCGCTCTCAAGATCGTGCATGCGGGACTGGCGCACCACCACGAGTTCCAGGAGCGGTTCCGCAGCGAGGTCGCCCGCGCGCGGCAGGTGCCGCCGTTCTGCACAGCCGAGGTGCTCGGCGCCGACCTCGACCACGATCCGCCCTACTTGGTGATCGAGTACGTCGACGGCCCCAGCCTGACCGAGGTTATCCAGCAGCGGGGCCCGCTGCGTGCGGCGAACCTTCATTCCCTGGCCGTCGGCGTGGCCACCGCCCTGACCGGCATCCACGGGGCCGGCGTGATCCACCGCGACCTCAAGCCCGACAACGTGCTGCTGCCACCCGGGAATCCCAAGGTCATCGACTTCGGTATCGCTCGGATGACGGAGGCCACCAGCCAGCTGACCGCGGCCGACCAGACCATCGGCACGATCGCCTACATGGCGCCCGAACGGCTGGACACGAGCGCTCGAATCCCGCTGACGGCTGCGGCTGACGTCTTCTCGTGGGGATGCGTCGTCGCCTACGCCGCCACCGGGCACGCCCCGTTCGACGGCGACTCGGCGCCGGCCACCGCGGCACGGATCCTCACGCAGCCGCCCGAGATCAGCGGCCTTCCCGAGCCGATGCGGCGGATCGTGGAGGCAGCCCTCGCCAAAGAGCCGCAGCTGCGTCCCACCGCTCGCGAACTGCTTGACATGCTGCTTGACGGCGCCGATCCCACGCCCGCGACGGCCCCGCCGCCGGCCCGAAGCGAACCGGAGCCGGGCGGTCGGCGGCGACTCCGGCGGCGCGTCGCCGGCGCGGTCACCGCAGCGGTGCTCATCGGCGGCACTGCCGTCGGGTTCGCGGCGCTCACCAAGGGGACGGACGAGCACCGGGCGGCGTCCTCGCAGCCCGGCGGCGGCGCCTACATCAAGGATGCGCTGCGGGCCCCGAGCCAGTTCACCAACGTCGAGACCGCGTCGCACCTGGCCAAGTGCGAGGTCTCGGACGTGCTGAAGGTGGTACGCGTCGACCGTGCCTCGTACATGTGTTCCGGGCCGGAGGTCATCGTCAAGGACGGCTTCAGTGCCAAGGTCACCGCCTACCTGGGGACCAGGGGAACCTGCGCCGCGATGCGGTTCCTCTGGAACCCCGGCCTCGGCGGAAACGTCCTGCATGTCTGCCACGAGTCCATCTCGGTGACGGCCGTGACCGGCGCCACCACGAAGACAGTGGGGACGCTGCCCGCCGCCCAGCCGATCGCCCTCAACCAGCCGGTGCAGATCCGTATCGCCGTATCCGGCGGCGTCGTGCAGGTCTTTCGCGGCGGTGGCCGGGTGGGCGAGATGCGGCTTCCGGCCGGCAATCCCACCGAGGGCAAGATCCGTCTCGGCATCGAGGTGGGGGACGAGGGGGGCCGGTCCCCGTTCTCGGTCGCTTTCTCCCATCTCGAGGTCACCGCTCTATGAGTGTGGCGAGGAAGGTCGTGCCGGCGACGGGGCAGCCGGGGCTGAGCGTGTCGGTTCTCGGACCGGTCCGCGCCTGGCTCGGTGGCCGGGAGATCGACCTGGGCCAGACCCGCCAACGCACCCTGTTCGCGCTGCTGGCGGGCGAGCCCGGGCGATTCGTCGCCCGCGCCGAGCTGATCGAGGGAATCTGGGGCTCCGCACCGCCGCCCAGCGCGGCAGGCGGCGTCCACACTTATGTCTCCGGCCTCCGGCGCGCCCTGGCCCCCGTCGGGCACGAGCTGCTGACCTCCAAGGCCTCCGCCTACGCCCTCGACGTGGATCCCGCTCAGCTGGACAGCGAACAGTTCGCGGCCCTCGTCGCCGATGCCGCCGAGCTGGGCGCCGGGGGAGATCCGGCCGTGGCTGCGGACCGGCTCGCCGACGCGCTGCGGTTGTGGCACGGTGACGCGTACGCGGGGCTGATGAGCGAGCGCCTCAGCCTGGACCGCGCGCATTTGCAGGAGCAGCGGATCGCCGCGGTGGAGCTCCGGGCCCGCCTGCTGATGGAGATCGGTCATGGGGATCTCATCGCCGAGCTGGCGGCCCTGGTGCTCGACCAACCGCTGCACGAGCCTCTGCACGAGCTGCTCATGCGGGCGCTGCACCGGGCGGGCCGGACCGCGGAGGCGCTCGACGTCTTCCGTACGGCGCGCCGGACCCTGATCACCGAGCTCGGCGTCGAACCCGGCCTTGCCCTGCGCGACCTCCACCGCACCATCACCAGCGGCGCCGGCGACCGGCAGCACCCGCCGCTACGGGCCATGCCCGCGCCGGCGCGGCGCGCGTCCTCCGGGCAGGGGCTTGCACACCGCGCGTCCTTCGGGCCGGGGCTCGCACACCGCGCCGAAGTCGAACGACTGCGCGAGCTGACGCGAAGCCTGGTCGCCGGCACCGGCGACGCGGTGTGGCTCGAGGGTGGCCCGGCCGCCGGAAAGACCAGGCTACTGACCGCCGCGTTCACCGACGCCGGCTGCCAGGTCGCCTGGGCCACGGCCGACGACCTCGACCGGCACGTTCCCCTGCGCGTCCTCGCACGAGCACTCGGCCGGCCGGACGACGGCCGGGTTCGAGCCGACACGCTCGCTGAACAAGTCCGCGCTACCTGTCGGCGGGGTCCGCTGCTGCTGGTGATCGACGGCATCCAGTGGGCGGACGACACCAGCGTGCGTCTCTGGAGCCGGCTGATCGCCGCCAGCCTGCACCTCCCGCTGCTCGTCGTGGCGGCAGCCCGACCGGGCTCCGGGCGCGCGGGGCTCGACATGCTGAGACGTCGCGCCGAGAACAGGAAGGGGCACGTCGTCAAACTAGGTACGCCGCCGGTGGCCAAAGTCGACCGGCTCCACGCGGACCTGGCGGCCCTGGACGGCGTCACGACGGAGGTTCTTCGCCGGGTCGCGCTGCTCGGCAGCGAGTTCACCACCGACGATGCGCTCGCCGTGACCGGGCTGCCCGCGTTCGACCTGGCCGGCCACCTCGAATCGGCGGTGGGCACGGGCCTGCTGTCCGACACCGGCACTACGCTTGCGTTCGCCCACCCCCTCCAGCGCGAGGCGTTGTGCGAGAGCATTCCGGAGGACCTGCGGGTGTTCCGCCGGCGCCAAGCCGCCGAGGCGCTCCACCGAGGTGGCGCCGGGGTCGTGCGCGTCGCCGGTCAGCTCGCGGCGGAGTCCCCCGCCGTCGACGACTGGGTCGTGACCTGGACGGCGGAACACCAGGCGGAGCTTCTGCGCCGGGCCCCGTCACTCGCCGGCACGCTGATCCATGCGGCCCTGCGATCCGGATCGCCGGGCAACACCGACCGGGCGGTGCTGCTCCGCGCCGCCGTCAGGTTCGAGTCTCAAGGTGGGCGTTCTCCGGTCGAGCTGGCTCACGAAGCGCTGAAGCTGGCCGTCGCGCCCGACGACCGGGAGGAGATGCGGCATGCACTGGCCGCGGCAACCGCCGGGCAGGGTGACGGGGGCCGCGCGGTGGACCTGCTGGACGCCGCCATCGCGGAGCCGGCAACCCCCGAGACGTGGCGCGTCCGGCACCGGAAGCTGACGGCTCGGCTGCGCCGGGGAGACCTCACCGATCTGGACCGTACGGACCGCCGGGCTGCGCAGCTGTACGCCGGAGCAGTCGCCCGGAACGAGCCCTACGAGGCCGCGTTCGCCCTGCAGACGACCTGGCTGACCGCCTCCGCCCGGCGGGCCCACGACCACGCCCTGAGCATCGTGGACGAGGCGCTGGAACACATCCGCGACTGTTCGTCCTTCGCCGACCTGTACCTCGAGCTGCTCGGCGACCGGATGTCCACCCTCCGCGCCCTTGACCGGCTGGACGACGCGGAGCGGACCTCGCACCGTGCCGCGCTGTTCGCGATCAGCCGAGGTCTGCCCGTCCCCCTGCGCACGGCATCGGCGATCCAGGCCTACTGGTGCGGGCGATGGGACGACGTCGCCGCGGAGCTTGCCGCGGCGTACGACGATGCACAGGGCGGTGCCGGGGACGCCCTGTACGCCGTCGCCGCGCTCGTCGCCGCACGCCGTGGCGAAACCGGCCTGGCCACGGAGCTCATCGTCGCGGCGGAAGACCGGGACGTCGAGTCACCGGCGTCCCCGGCCCGCCTGCCGGGGCAAGGCGATCAAGAGGCATCCGGGTTCTTGATCGTTGCCCGGGCCCTGGTCGCCGAGCAGCGCCATGACACGGTCCGCGCCCTGGTGATCGCCGGCGAGCTGCTCACCGCCGAGCCCGACATCCTGTTGCCGCGTCACCTGTGGTTGCCGGAGATCGTCCGGCTCGCCCTCGACGAAGGCCGCCTCGACCTCGCGGAGCGCGCCGCGGCCGTCTGCGTGGCGGAGGCGGACCTGGAGGTGAGGCCCGGCCGCGGACACGTCGCCGCGCTGCGGTGCCAGGGACTTCTGACCCGAGACGCGGCGGCCGCGCTTGCCGCGGCCGACCACGACCGGGCTACCGGACGCGTGATCGACCGGGCTGCGGCCCTCGAGGACGCGGCCGTCATCGTCGCCGGTGGCGCGGAGCGGGGGGACGCGGCAAGGCTCGGCGGCGAGGCGTGCGCCATCTATGCGGCGCTGGGCGCTCGCTGGGATCTGGCACGCGCCCGGCACCGGCTGGTCCGCCACGGCGTCACTCCGAGCCCGTCGCGCGACGTGAGGATGTGAGGGCGGTTCACGGCGCCCGCCCTTCGCCGGGTTAGGCAAGAGGAGCAGGCACCCGGCCGGATCTGACTGATGTGTTCAGCTGGTCCGCGACAATGGGTCCTATGCGTCGCCCTGACCGGCATCTCGGTGATCACGGCGCGCTGTCGATAACTGCAGGGTCGGTCAGGAATCTGCGCCAGGTCTGTCGCGCGTCGTCAAGCAGCCGGCGTCTACGTAGGTCGAGGAGTCCGGTCGTCGAGGCTACTTCCGCGACGGGCTCACCATCGGAGATTCGTGTCAACGTCTGCAATATCCGTACGATCTTCGGCTTCGGGTACTCGAATCGAGTCCGAACTTCGACCTCGTCGCCGAGCACCAGCTCCTTGAGATATTTAACAGTGACCTCGAGGTGAATGGGGCCGATCGCAGCGGCTGCGAGTGCGCGCGGGTCGAGCCCGGCCTGAATAACGGCCTGCCATCGGGCATGCGCTGCGTAGTCGACGTATTTCGAGTCCCGGACATGGCCGTTGACATCGATGTCCTCGGCTCGGACCTCCAGTCGGGTGACGTGCGCCATTCGGTTCCCTTCTTGATTCCAATTGCAATGGGTTGCTGCGCTGCGCTGCGGTTCCGGCGGAAAGCGCCGACTCACGGGGCGACTTTGTCGAATATTTGTGCACGAGTCGGCCCGGGTAGCGGATAGCGAGTCGGTGGTGTCGTTGCTATCGATTCCCGCACACGCGGCGTGGCGAGCGCCTGGCGAGTGGTGGCGATGAAGCTCGAGACCGCCAGGTACGCCCGGGCGATGTCCGGATCACGGAGGCTGGCCGCCAGGAAGGCCCGGCCTCGCGCCCAACCTGGATCAGGCGTCTCGAACGGCCTGCCGGCGATGTCGGCGTCCACCTCGTCGAGTCGCACCTGGTCGGCGCCGATGACGGAGTCGTACAAGGGCGTCATGTGTTGCGTGGTGAGTTCGTCGAAGTGACGACTGATCTCGTCCGGCGTCTCTGTCGCGCGTAAGACGTCGCGAAGGTGGAGTGCGTGGAGGAAAGCCATGGACGCTCCGCGGCCGAGCGAGGGGTTCGTGGACGCCCACGAGTCGCCAACGGAAACCACGCCTTGTGTCAGATGCCCACCGTCGGTCGGGCCGAGCCGGCGCCGATTGTGGGTGCCGGCCATGACATCGATGTCGGAAATCGATTCTGCTTCGGCCCAGTGTGCGGCAAGAGGGAACTGCGCGATGGCCGCCTGCCACGACTCCGGTCGGCGCAGCCTTCTTGCCTCTCTGTCCTGGCTGCTGGCGACGATGGCGACTGACCAAGTGTCGTTGTCGGCCGGCAGCGTCAGCACCGTGAAGGAGTCGTAGTCCTGGCGGTAGTACCCGAGCGCTTCCGGCAGGCGCGGGCCACGGAAGTGGCGACCATAGTAGACGAAACCATGGTCGGCTCTGTCGAAATCGACAGGTGGTAACCCCGCCTTGGCGAGCCACGCGCTCAATGGTGAATGCCGGCCCGAACAGTCCACCACCAGATCGGCAGGTATCGAACCGCCGGCCACCGCTATCCCGCTCACCCGCGTGCCGGACGTGACCAGACCTGCAACCTTCGTTCCCCGCCGGACGTTGACACGACCGGCCAGCACCGCCTCGATGACCGGTCGGCGGGCCGTCACGGTATCGAATCGGTCGTCCTCAGGTCTCATTCCTCCCCGCCAAGCCGACGGCAAGGCCTCCACCAGGTTGAGGTGCCGCGCACCTGATGCCTTGAGTTCGGCTGCCAAGTCGGGCAATTCCTGGCGCAGGAGAGCCCACCACCGGGGCAACATCAGATGCGGGGACTGAAACTGGCCCACGCCAGGTCGCCGCCACCGTATCCATGCATCGCAGGGTCGCGAGGGCGGCCCGTCCGGATCGCGTTCCACCACCGTCACGTCATGCCCGTCGCGTTCGAGTAGCGACGCGGTCGTCAGGCCGGCCAATCCGGCGCCGAGAACGACTACCTTCGTCATGCTTCTCCTTCACACGAGTCACTGGAAGCGCCGGTCCGCTCGGGCTCGCCAGACGGCCGACTCTACGTACGGCGGCGCCGCCACCCGTGCTGATGGAGTGCCGAGGTGCCCAAGATCGGAACTGAGAGGCTGACTTCGGGCGCCATCCTTGCGGGTTCCAGCTGTGCCGCACTCTGTCGGCTGCGCGAACTGCGCTGAAATTCGATCCGATCGGCAGTCGTGAGTCCTGAGCAGGGCGAAGTGGGTCGCTTTCCGGCCTGGCGGATTTCGCGGTTTCGGCCGCTCGGCGCCGTGAAAGGCCATAGTGTCTCAAGGGTCGCCTGTCCACGGGGGGACGACGTGCGCCCGCCGATCGAGCCCAGGCGCGCGGCCGGCGTCGCCGAGCCGCCCAACGCGCGTTCGGAGATTGCTGTGGCTTACCAACCGTCGTCTTCGTCCAAGCCCTCGGCTGCCTTCGTCGGTGCCTCGTGGACCGTCCTCGTCCTCGGCATCGTGTCGTTCGCCGTCGGGTTGTGGAACGCCACCATGACCAGGAGCGAGAAGGGCTTCTATGCCGCGGTGCTGGTGCTGGGGGTGTTCGCCGCGGTGTCCCTGCAGAAGTCCGTGCGGGACCGGTCCGAGGGCCTGCCGGTGTCGGCGCTGTACCTGGGGCTCGCGTGGGTGGTGGTGGGGCTCGCCATCGTGATGCTTGCGATCGGCCTGTGGAACAGTGACCTGACGCTCAGCGAGAAGGGCTTCTACGGACTGGCGTTCGCGATGACCTTGTTCGCCGCGGTCGCGGTGCAGAAGAACGTGCGCGACACGCTGCAGGACCGGCCCCCGTCGCACGCCGGGCCGCCGACGGCGTACCGCGTGGATCGTCCCGCCGGCGGCCAGCCGGGAATGACCGGGTAAGGCTGAGCCGAATGCCGTCTTGGCAGGTGTTGACTTCCAGGCCGGACAGCTCCGGCGTCAGGGCCTCGCCGGGCGCAAGACGGCCGCGCCGCATCGCTCAATGCCCATCTCGGCGTTCCGCTTCCACCCCACGAGGCCGACTGTTCCGAACACCAGGCATCGCCATTGGGCTATTTTGTGATCTTGTGCGAAAGTCGAGCGGTGCCCTCACTCGTACACGCTGAGTTGCGCCCCGATGACACCGTGATCATCACGGTGGCCGGTGTGGTGGCCTACCAAAGTCCCGAACAGGTCCCCGGTGCGGTGCACGCCGCGATCGTGCGGTGGGCGCCCCGTGTGATCCTTCTCGACCTCGGTGATGTCCACATGCTCGACGGCGCCGGCATGGCCGCGCTCCTCGCGGGCCAAGATGTCGGAGCTCGAGCGCACGTCACCGTCACGTTGGTCAACATCGGATCGTTCCTGGCGATGCAGCTGCGCGAGATCGGTGTGGAAGGTGTGGTACGGCAGCGCGCCGCCGATCATGACACCACGATGGATGTGCCCGCAGACGTGCCCACTTCTGCTCAGCTCGCGTGAGCGACGAGGAGATTGTCAGCTGCCGGCGAGGGCCTCGTACTCCCAGTGGCCGATGCGGCTGAGCTGCTCGGCGAGATGGTGCCAATTGTGGCCTTCGACGTCGCCGATCACACGGCGGATGATCGCGGAGACCTCGGTGGTGCCGCCAGCTGCACCGTGTTGGCAGGGTCGAACGACTCATCGATCGGGAGATCCGGAAAGTGGATCGACCGTACCTGTGCGTGCATCGCCACAGGCTAGCCCGGGTCGGCAAGGTGAGATTCGGGCTGTGGCATCAGCGTGCCGACGTCCGGCACCGCCCATCGAGCGGCCGTGCCCAGCTGCGAGCGCTGACCGGCATGCCGTGGCGGCGCTCGGGCATCATGGCGGGATGCCTCAGCTGCCTGTAGACGTACGCGCCTCGATTCGTTTGTTCGCCTACTACCTCGGCAACGGCACGCTGGCCATGAAGCTGCTGGGCGACATCGACTACCAGTCCGCGCTCGGCGAGAACGGATCCGTTCTGGAGCAGATCTTCGCCATCTACACCAACGTGCTCGAGATCGACGAGAGCGGGAAGGTCACCAACGGCGAGCAGGCGTCGTACCGTGCCGCCCAGTGGATCCGCGCGTACTGCGACCCGCAATTCGAGGTGGAACCGCCGTTCGAACAGTGGGAATGCGAGCTGCAGCTCTGACCGGGATGAGGCTCCCGGAAGAGGCGAAGCGCAAGACGGGCCATAGCTATCCTCGATCCGTGGTGGGAGCCGATGACGTCGCTAACCTCAACACCCTCGCCGACTTCTGCGCCCAACGCGATGTCGGCGCGCTGAGCCGCGACGCGGTCAACGAGGCAGCAGGTGGCTCGTTGGATGTCGCGATCCTCTTCGGCGGCAGCATTCTCGCCGGCGGTGACCTGTTCGCCCGAGTCGTCATGGACGACCTCGCCGCCCGCTTCATGATCGTCGGTGGCCAGGGCCACTCCACCGACGTCCTCCGCGCCGCCATGCGGCGTCGCATGAGCTGGGACGACATGCCGGGACAGGCAGAAGCGATGCTCTTCGATCGCTATCTTCGCGAACGGTACGGCATCAACGCCGACCTTCTGGAGCACGAGTCGACGAATTGCGGCAGCAACGTTCGCAATGCTCTGGCGCTGCTGACCGCCAGGGGTGTTCCGCACCGGCGGATCCTGATCATTCAGGACGCCTCGATGCAGCGGCGTATAGACGCCGGATTCCGCTTGTACGCGCCTGCCGCACGGATCGTGAACTTCGCCGCTCACCGGACACCCGTCGATCTGATCGATGGCGAGCTCGGTTTCCGGGCGCCGCCCGACGGCATGTGGCCGCTGGATCGATACGTTTCCCTGCTGATGGGGGAGATCCCCCGGCTCACCGATGACCGGAACGGTTACGGGCCGGCAGGGCGTGGCTTCATCGCCCATGTGGACGTGCCTACCGAGGTTACGCGAGCGTATGCGTCCCTTCGACGAACGGGAGCTGGGGCGCCTCGGATCGCCGATCAGCGGTGGGCGGACGCCGGCGCTTGACGTCCGCCGGCTCAGTCTTCGAGAGCCCGACCAGAAGCGCTGACCGGCACCGCCCCGCCGGGCGAGCCGAAAACGGTTGGACGGCCTCGCTCGCGTGGGCCGATACTGTGCGGCTGGTCTTCCTGCGACCGGCGCTCGGGGCGGGATCGCTCACCGGGCCGTGGTGACGACGGGGCTGGGTGGTCAGGGTGTCGGTGAAGCGTTCGGAAGACGAGATTCTGCACCGTTTGTACCTCGGGATTCGCGAGCGGCGGCTGCCTCAGGACGTGGCGCTGGACATCGTGGAGCTCGGTGCGGACGGGTGGCTGAATGCGGTGGGCACCCGGGACCTGTACGCGATGGCTCGGTACCAGCGGGCCCGTCAGCTGCTGGTCACGGAGAACGGGCCGGCGGTGTGGACGGGACCGGTCGGGTCGTCGATGCCGTCGGCGTGGCGGCACCATCCGGGGCTGGCCCGCGCGTACGAGGCGGCAAAGACCGCGGTGGACGCGGTCGCCCTCATCGCGGGGCGGCCGGCGCCCGCGGTGGCGGACTCGGCCGACCCTGCATCGCTGCACCTGTGGCTCGGGTCGGCTCTGACGCTGCTCGTGCTCCCTGGCGAGGAGCCGTGGCCGGCCCGCCGGACGATGCCACGCCGCCCGGCGCCGATGAAATCGTGGACGGGCGAGACCCACTACAGGCTGCCGAAGCCGTCCGGGGCTCGGGGCGACCGGGGTGGGCACGCCGACGCCCGGGACCGGATGGACGCCGCCACACGCCGGGTGCGCCTCCCCGGGGTGTCGGTGCGTACGTACCGGCGGGCGGTGCGGGCCGTGTTGCACCTGCAGCAGCGCACCGAGGTGCTGGCCGCCGAGCGGGACCGGGAGGCGTCGGTGGCGTTCGGCAAGGCCCGGCTCGCGTACCTCGTCGCCGAGGAGGACTTCGTCGCGTGCCCGGCCACCGCAGCGTTCACCGCGTACTACGTGTCGCGGTTGAACATGCGGACCCTGTTCACGTCGGGCCGCCAGGCGCGGCCGATGGACACCCTCGCCGAGCAGCTGCTGGCGGCGGCACTGGCGGCCCCGACCTGTCGGCCGTGGGTGCTCGCCTCGGTGCTTACCCGGTGGTCGGTGCTGGATCGGCTCGACGATGCGCAGTGCGGCCGGCTGATGGGGCTGTACTACGAGCAGCTCGCTGCGTCGGCGCGGGCGCTGCGGCGCTCCTACGACGTGCGCCGCGATCCCACCCACATGATCGTGCGGGCGGGTGACGACTCGTCGACGTGGAACGTCGCGACCCGGGCGTTCAACCAGGCGCGCACCGGTTGGCTCAACCTGACGCGGGGCCTGGGGTACGACGACGTCATCGAGGTGAGCTGCCCGGGCAAGGTTCCCGCGCTCGTGGCGGCGGACGTGGCGGCCTGGCACCGGCTGGAGGGCCGCGACCAGCACGCCGACGTGCAGGTATGGGCGGACCTGCCGCTGCCGTGGGATGTCGTGCTCGGTGACGACACGTGCGGCGCCGAGCTGGTGCGGCAGGCGTGCCGGCGGCACGGGGTGGACCCGGAGGCCACCGGCTGGACGCAGCCGTACCGGCAGGGCCTGACCGAGCTGCCGACGCCGGCCCGGGACCTGGTTCACGGGGTGACGGTGTCGTCCTCGTTGCTGGCTGGGGTACTGCGGCAGGTCGGCGTGTTCTCCGGCCAGGCACGGTCGCGATAAACACGTTGCGCCCGCCGCAGCGATCGAGGAGGCTGAGCCGGCACGGCGATAGCTCAGAGAGCCGGAGGAGGCTCCGGCCCGGCAGAGCGGGCGGCTCACCGACCTTCCGCCCCGTCCCCGTTTCGACCACGGGTCACCGTGCACACAGGCCAGGTACCCGGAACCGACCGGGCACCTGGCCTGTGGGTTTGGAGGCAGCGTCCCCCGCTACCGCGGAGTTCACGCCGACCGGCGTCGACAGCTCGCCCTGGGCGCGACGATGCGCACCGTCGCCGTGCGACGGCCGGGGTTCCGCAGGGCGCGGACGCCAGTGCCGCGGAGCCAGAACCCGGTGTCGCGTCCGAGGACCGGCCCGGGCTCGCCGTCGCGCAACTCCAGCTGCACCCGCCCGCGGGTGACGACACCGAACGCGTCGCACCACTGCGCCGCCACCACCGCGACACGCGCGCCGCCGCGTAGTGCGAGCGTCCACACGGGGCTACTCCGTGCCGTCCGCCGGCAGGCGTTCCGGCAGCCCGAGCCGCGGGAACCGGTCGTTGTGGAACGTGACGATCTCGGTGATCGCCCCACCGGTGATGCGCAGGACGTCGATCGTCAGCGGCAGGTACGCTCCCTCCTCCTTCCGCCAGAGGTAGAAGGCGACGGCGGGCTGCCGGTTCACGGAGGTGGGGACGGCGCGCAGGCCCTTCATGCCCTCGAAGCCGCTGTCGATCCAGTCCTTGACCACTTTGTCGCGGCCGACGTACAGGCCCGGGGTGGGCGGCATCGAGCTTCGCACGTCGTCCCGTAGCAGAGCGGCGAGCCTGGGGATGTCCGTGGCCACGCTGGCGTCGGTATAGCGGCGTACCAGCTCGCGCGTCGCGGCGTCCTCCTCTCCGCCGGACCAGTCCTGCCGCTCGGCGGGCAGGTGTTCCCGCATGCCGGCGCGGGCCCGCTGCAGCGCGCTGTTCACGGAGTTGACGGAGTCCCCGAGGAGCTCCGCGACGTCCTTCGCCGGCCAGCCGAGCACGTCCCGCAGGATCAGCACGGCCCGCGGGCGCGGCGCGAGGTGCTGGACTGCGACCAGGTACGCCAGCTCGATCGTCTCCCGCACGACGGCAACGGTCTCCGGCTCGTCAGTGTCGCCCGCGGGCAGCTCGTCGAGCAGCCGGTCCGGGTAGGGCTGCAGCCACAGCACCTCGCCGCCGGTCGCAGGCTCCGGGCGGCACTTGGCGAGCAGGTCCAGGCAAGCGTTGGTGGCGATCCGGTACAGCCATGCCCGGAACGTCGACCGCCCCTCGAAGGTCTCCCGCCGCCGCCAAGCACGCAGGAACGTCTCCTGCACGGTGTCCTCGGCGTCCTCGAATGATCCGAGCATCCGATAGCAGTGCACGTGCAGCTCCCGCCGGTGCCGCTCCGCCAACCCCGAGAACGCCGGCTCCTCGACCTCGCCCAGACCGCTCACGCCCAGCTCCTCCAGCCGCATGTCCGCACTCATCACGTCATCCTTCCGCCTCGTCGTGTCCCGTCGTAGATGTGACGGGTACGGGCGCGACAACTCATCACCCAGGGTCGGTCGGCATGGCTGATCCGGTGGCGAAGCGCGACGCGCGGTACGGCGAGAAACGCGCGGGTCCGCCGGAGTGGGCGCGGGCGCGCGACCGCCTGGCGCCGAGCGCCACTTCGCGCGGCAACCAAGAACGCATGCGAACTGAAAGCCAGGCACCACGATGATGACCTGCAGGTGGTGGAAAGAGCGCCGCGTCGTCGGCGGTCTGCACGGGGCCTCGAGCCCAAGGGCGTGGACCTCGCTGAGGTGAGGTTCTTCGACTGTGCCCGATTGACCGCGCTGGAACGCGCCGGCGGGGACCCTCCCGGGCGGCTGCGGCTGCGGCTGCGGCTGGTGGCGGCGAGCGCGGCGGTAAGCAAGGTGCTCGGCGTCTTCGACATGCAGCAGCGCTTCAGCGCCTGACGACGCGTCCGCTCCCCGCTGTCAGTCGTACCGCGAGGGCTGGGCCGCGGTGGTGTTCAGCTCATCAGTCCCAAGAGGGACAGTTTGTCGATGATCGCGTCGGCGGTGAACGGCTTGATGATGTACTCGTGCGCGCCGGCGGCCATCGCCCGCACGATCTGGTGGGGGTCGCTCTCGGTGGTGACCATCATCAGGGTGATGTCGCGCCACTGCGGCTGGGCTCGCACCGCGCCGATGAACTCCAGCCCATTGACCTCGGGCATGTTCCAGTCGACCAGGGCCAGGTCAGGCATGGTCTCCATGGTTGCGAGGGCTTGCAGGGCGCTGCGGCCGCTGTCCGCCTCGACGACCTCGCACCCGGTCGGGACGAGGAGGCGACGCAGGATCGCTCGCATCGCGCGGGAATCGTCGACGATCATCGCCAGCATGGTTGACCCCTTACCTGGTGCAGACCCGGGCGGCGCAAATCACGCCGACGTCTCCTGCATCATCGGCGGCGACGCTCGGAACTGACCGCTCCGAGGGTGCAGACAGGGTGTAACACCTGACGCAGCGGCGGCGGGCGCGGACGACTTCATGATCAAGCCGGTCAGCCACGCATTCAGGCGGTGGTTACCTGGCAGGCGGCCCGCGCGGTCACTTCCGCTCGGGCGGCCGTGCTCGCTGCCCGCGGGGCCTTACCCGGCAGGAGCCGGCCCGCTCAGAGGGCAGGGGGCGACGCCTGCGCAGCACCCGCCGTGCGCATTCTTTACAGACCTGATGCGCCGGAGTCACCTTCAGCAGTCGGCTATCCAGGGGTTGGCCGGCTCGCCGTGATCGAGGAAGCGGCCACGCCCATGCGTTTCACGGCGGCGCGCAGGATCGCCGATGAGGTGGCGAAGTTGATCCGGACGAACCCGGCGCCGCCGGTGCCGAAGACATGGCCCGAACTCAGCGCCACGCGAGCCTCGTCGAAGAACATCTTCGCGGGTCCGGACAGGTCACTGACCATGCCGGGTCCATCCTGCGGGCCGGTCGCGTGCAGGCCGAGCTGTCGGCAGTCCACCCAGGCAAGGTAGGTCGCCTCCGGGTGCACCATGTCGGCGAGCGGCAGATGCTCAGACACCAGCGACGCGAGCAGACTGCGGTTCTGGCCGAGGCTCTGCACAAGGGCGTCGAGCCAAGCGCGGCCATGGCTGAAGGCGGCGGTGTGGGCCAGGATGCCGAGATGGCTGGGTCCATGGCTGACTTCTTCGGGGAGCCGGGTCAGGTCAGAGGCGGCCTCAGGCCCGGCGACCAGCAAGGCAGCCTTCAGACCGGCCAGGTTCCACCCTTTCGACGCAGAGAACAGCGCGAACGCGTCCTCAGCTCCGGACACGCTCAGGTAGGGGACGAACTCGGCGCCCGCGAGGACCAAGGGTGCGTGGATCTCGTCAGAGATGACCCGTACGCCCTTCCGACGCGCGAGTGCCGCAACGGCGGTCAACTCGGCACGGGTATGGACGACGCCGGTCGGATTGTGCGGGTTGCACAACAGCAGCACCGGACGGTTCGAGAGCCGCCGAGCCGCGGTGAACGCATCGGCGAGCGCATCGAGGTCAAGCCGCCAGTCCGGGCCCAGCGGTGCCTCGATCACGCGGCGGTCGGCGTGGCTGACGAAGGCGTAGAACGGCGGATAGACCGGGGCGCAGACGATGACAGCGTCACCGGGATCGGTGATCAACCGCAAGGTCTCGACAATCCCCATCATCACGTCCGGCACGATGGCCGTCCGCTCGACCGCGATCCCGTCCCACCCCCAGCGGTCCACCGCGAAGCCGGCCAACGCATCGGCGTAAGCACGCCCGCCGGGATAGCCGGTGTCACCCGCATCGATCGCCCGGTGCACGGTGTCGGCCACCGCAGGAGCGAGCAGGACATCCATCTCGGCGACCCAGAGCGGCAACACATCGGCCGGGTGAGCAGTCCACTTGATGCTGGTGCGGGTGCGTAACTGCTCAAGCGTCAACTGCTCGAGCGGGTTGGCCACGACGCTGTCCGGACCGGTAACCATGCCTACGACACTAGGACCACCACCTGGCATCGTGCTCACTGCAAGAGCTGGACGAGCTCGGCGTCGGTCAGCTGATCGTCTCCCGCGGGCTCGAGCCCCGGCACCGGCGGGCTCGTGGTTTCACCCGTGCGGACACGGTGAAGTCCGCGGCTGGTCGGCAGTCTCGTGTGATCATGCAGGCGCCGGCAGTCGCCGCGGTTCGCTGAGCGTGGGGGGAGTGGCGGAGTGGACTTGGCGTCGCTGGTGTCCGCAGTGCGGTCGCAGGTGCTGGGATTGCTTATCAGCAAGTTCGCGGGGGACGTACCGTATGCCGATCTTGCCTTGTTGCCGGAAGAGGTGCTCTGGCCGTTGCACCGCGACGGTCTGGACCCGGTGGAACGGATTGCCCTGACCCGCGCCCGGGAACCGGTCACCCGGCTGCCGGCGCCGTTCGGGATCCGGGTGTGGCTGATCACCGGTCATGAACCGGTTCGTGAGGTGCTGTCCAGCCTGGACGGGTTCAGCAACGACTTCGCGAAGTTCGCCGGCCGGCTCCGGGTCAAGGTGGGTGCCGATCCAGGCGGTCTGGGCTTTTCCGATCCGCCGGCGCACACGCGGTTACGTCGGATGCTGACGCCCGAGTTCACCGTGCGCCGGCTGAGCCGGCTGCAGCCACGGATCGAGGCCATCGTTGCGGACCGGCTGGACGCGTTGGGCGCAGCGGGCATGCCGGCCGACCTGTGGCAGGAGTGGGCGCTGCCGATCCCGGCGTTGACCATCTGTGAACTGCTCGGCGTGCCTGTCGCGGATCGCGCGTACTTTCAGCAGTTGAGCACCGACCGTTTCGACCTGGCCGACGGCGCGCGTGCGTCGCTGGACGCGGTGGCCGAGTCGCTGGCCTACCTCGGCGGGTTGATCACCGAGCAGCGTCGCAACCCGGGCGAAGGCCTGCTCGGCGCGCTTGTCCGTACGCACGGCGCTGAGATCGATGACCGGGAGTTGGCCGGCTTGGCCGACGGGGTGCTGACCGGCGGTCTGGAGACGTCAGCCAGCATGCTGGCGCTCGGCGCATTGGTGTTGATGGGCGACGCCACGATGGCCGGGCGGATGCGTGCCGGCGACGAGGTCGACGCGATGGTTGAGGAATTGCTTCGCTATCTGACCGTCGTGCAGGTGGCGTTCCCACGAGTGGCGGTGCACGACCTGCGGATCGCCGGGGTGCAGATCCGCGCCGGTGATGTCGTGATGTGCTCGCTCATCGGCGCCAACCGCGACCGGCTGTTCGGCGACGACCCGGATCGGTTGGACCCGGACCGACGGCCCGACCGCTCGCATCTGGCGTTCGGCCACGGCGTGCACCGCTGCATCGGTGCCGAGCTGGCTCGGATGGAGTTGCGCACAGCGTTGCCGGCATTGCTCCGACGCTTTCCGCAGCTGCGACCGGCGATCGACCCGGCCGAGGTCAAGTTCCGTCGCGCCTCGATCGTGTTCGGTGTGGACAGCCTGCCGGTCAGGACCACCTGACGGAAGGGTGCATGGTGCGTCCAGCGCGACCGTCCTCACCGGGAGCCCAGCCGGGCGCTCGCGGCGACCGTCTCCTCCGTCTCGGCACGGCGGCGGTTCTCGTAGGCGGCGAAGGCGGTCGCCGGGTCGTCGTGGTCATGCAGCGCCGTGGCCAGAGCCACGGCGTCCTCGATGGCCATCGACGCGCCCTGGGCGGCGGCCGGGACCGCGGCGTGGGCGGCGTCGCCGGCCAGGACCATGCGGTCGTTGTGCCAATGCGGGGTGGTCGGGATGTCGAAGGAGTCGCCGCCCACGATGTCCGCGCCGGAGGCCTCGATCAGCGCATGGGCGGGGGTGGCGTCGTCGCGGCACATCTCCAGGGTCAGGTCGCGCCACTGATCCGGGCTGAGTCCCGCGGCCGGTTCCTCGCCGTGGACGCGGGCGAACCACCAGGTTCGGCCGTCGCCGCCGGGCGCGGTGAGGCCGAAGAACGCTCGGCTGCCGCGGATCATGTGGTACTCGTCCAGGTCGAGACCGGCCGGGTTGCCGGGCGCGTATCCGTACACGACGTGCTGCCCGGAGTAGCGGGGTTCGGGCGCGTCCGGATCGATGAGGCGGCGGGTCCGGGAATGGATGCCGTCCGCCCCGACCAGTACGTCTCCGGTGACCCGGCTGCCGTCGGCGAACCTGACCTCGATGCCGTCAGGGCCGCTCGAGGCTCCGGTCATCCGCTTGCCGTGGTGCACCCCGATGCCTCGAGTGGTGGCGAGCTCCTGCAACGCCCGGTAGAGCGCGGCGCGCGTGAGTGATCGGGCCGGACCCTCGATCGGCCGGTGCCCGAGCCGCCGGCCCTGAGCGTCGAGCAACGCCACCGCCCGGGCCGGGAACGACACCGCGTCCACCGCCTCGGCCGCGCCGATCTCCGCGAGCGCGGCCATGCCGTTGCGCATCACGGTGAGGAACGCGCCGGCATCCGCGCCGCCGGAAGGGTGCGCCTCGTACACCTCGGCCTCGATGCCGGCCTTCAGGAGGGCGAGCGCGGTCGCGGTCCCCGCGACGCCACCACCGGCGATGATCACTTTGCGTACGGCCATGCCCGCCATCCTGCCGCACAACCCCCTTCGCACGCCGCCCTCACAAGCGACGTCAGCGCCGGCCGTTTCGCGATGAGCTGTCACCCGCAGATCAGATCGTCGAGCAGTGCCATCCCCCGCTGCATGACTGGTGGTACGCGGTCCTGGTACAGGTCGGTGGCCAGGTACAAGACCGTCGAGCGGTGCCCGTCCGGGGTGACCGCCTCGAGGATTTCCATCCCGGGCATGCCGCCCCAGTGCGCCCAGTAGCCGCCGCACCGGTTAGGGACCCACATGATGCCCAGCCCGTAGCGGATGCCGGCCCGGATTTGCTGGAAGTCCTCGGCCAGCACGGTCTGCTTCATCTCGGCCACCTGCCCCGGCCGCAACAGCCGGCCGCGCGCCACCGCCTGCCAGAAGCGGGACATGTCGGTGGTGGTGCTGACCAGGCCGCCGGCCGAGCCCGCCACGGTCGGATTGACGACGGTCGTATCGACCAGCGGTCCGTCCGGCGCGAACTGCTTGTACCCCTCGGCGTGTGGCTTGGGCAGGGTCGGCCGGTCGCCGGGGTAGAAGGTACGGGTCAGGTGCAGCGGCAGCAGGATTCGCGAGCGCACCTCGGTGTGCCACGAGTGCCCGGTAACCCGTTCGATGAGCATCCCGACCACGAGGTAGTTGGTGTTCGAGTAGCCCCACCGCGTGCCGGCGGCGAACATCGGCGGGTGCTGCATCGCGATCGCCACCAGCTGCGCCTCGGTGTAGTGGTCGTAGCGGTGCGCCCGGAATTCCCCGGCCGAGTTCAGCACGGCGAGGTCGTTCGTGTAGTCGTACAGGCCGCTGGTCTGCTGCAGGATCTGGCGTACGGTGACGCGCCGGCCGTCATTGCCGTTGCCGTCGACAACACCGGGCAGCCAGCGTTCGACCGGGTCGTCCAGCCCGATGCGGCCTTCACCGACGAGCTGGAGCAGCACCACGGACACGAACGTCTTGGTGTCGCTGCCGATCCGCAGGTACCCGTCGATCGGCATCGACGCGCCGGTGTCCAGGTCGGCCACCCCGCTGCGGGCCACGGTGACCCGGTTCCGGTCGCGGACCAGGCCCTGCGTGCCGGATATGCCGAGGCCGTGCAGATCGTCAAGGCCCTGCTGCAGCACCGTGGCCGTGGACCGGTGATCCGAGGCCTGCGACGTGGCTGACGCGGCACCACCGCCGACCGTAGTGGCGAGCGTCGCGCTAACCGTAGCGGCCGCCACGATCGTCCGCCATCTCACCGCGCTTCGGACTGCGGAATGTGCGCTCACGTCAAGGTTCCTTTCGGGGAAGGCGACTGTGCCCCGACAGTACGAAGATCCTCGATGTCCGCACCAGCCGGAAATCTCGAATCCCGTCCCGGGGGCTAACCCCCGCATCGCCCGGCCCGGGTGGGCGATCGTCGCGGGCTGCCGGCTGCCGGCTGCCGTTGGTTGAGCCCGATTGCGGCCAGCCGTGACCGACGCGGCTGCAGCGATGGGCACCAGCGGGGTGTCCGGTGTCGACCGTTCGCGGGATAGGACTCGCGGACCGGCGGGAACATGTCCGGGATGGCCCTCGCCATCGTTCTCTGCGGCGGTGCCGCCAACGCCGCCCCGCCGGCGCAATGGACGTCGCGGCCACCGTTGAACGTCGCCCGGGTCGGCGCGGCCTACGCGACCGTCGACGGCCACCCCTGGGTGGCCGCGGGCTTCAACTTCGACGATCCGGAGCAGCTCACCTCGGTCGAGGCCCGCTCGGGTACGGGTGCCTGGCACCTCCTCTCACCGATACCGACCGGCCGGGCCAACGCCGGGGGACCCGTGCTGCGCGGCAAGGTCTGGGTCATCGGCGGCGATGACGCCGGTGATCCACCGGTCGGCGTGGTGGAGATCTACGACCCGAGGACCGGCGGTTGGTCGGCCGGACCCTCGCTCCCGGCGGGGCGGGCCGCGGCGGGAGCCGCCGTGCTTGACGGCGTCCTCTATGTAGCCGGCGGTTACCTTGCCGTCGGCAATGACGAGGAGGTCACCGCGACGGCGCTCGCCTACGAGCCGCGCCTGCGGCGCTGGACACCGATCGCGCCGCTGCCTTCTGCGCGTGGCCGGCTGAGGCTCGCGGCGGTCGGCGGTTACCTGTACGCGATCGGCGGCCAGAACGCCGCCGACGACACGGTTCCGCTGGTCGACCGCTACGACCCGCGCTCCGGCACCTGGCGCAGCGTGGCCGCCATGCACGAGGACCGCGGTCTGCCGGGCGTGACCGTGTTCGGATCCGGACGCTCCAACCGGATCGCGGTGATCGGTGGATGCCACTTCGCCGGCGGCGTCCTGGTCGAGCTCCGGCGTACCACGGAGGTGTACGACCCGGCCATCGGACGGTGGCGGCTGTTGGCGGCCCAGCTCCCCACCGGCCGGTGCAGTCTCTCCGCCGCGGCCGAAACCGATGGCACGGTGCTGGCGATCGGCGGTGCCGCGGACACCGGACCGGACGGAGCGGCGGAGCCCACCGCCGCGGTGGACGCCCTGCGCGTCACGGCCACCGGCTGATCCGCGGGTACCTGTGGCCGGCAAGCTTTTCGGACGGCTATTCGGCGTTCTTGTCGTACTGCATGGCGCCGACCACGTTCCCGGACGGGTCGGCGAGCCACACCAGATGACCGACTCCGGCGATCGTCGTGGGTTGCATGAGCAGCCGGCCGCCGGCTGCCAGGGCAGCCTTCTCGACCCGGTCGATGTCGTCCACGGCGATGGTGCACTCGAAGCCGGTGGTCGGATGGTCGGCGAGGAGCCGGCGGCGCTGCTGGAGCGCGGCGGTCACGCCTGGCCCGTGGGCGTCGTCCGCCTCCACCCGGTAGAAGCCGGGCGGTCCCCAGGCGGTGAACTGCCAGCCGAAGGCCGCCCGGTAGAAGGCGCGGCTGGCGGGAACGTCGTCGGAGTTGATCGCGATGTGGGACAGCTTGTTCATAAGCAGGCACGCTAGGCCCGCCGACGCGGTACGCACTACCGGTATCACGGCGTATCCTGTCGAAAATGCGTCAGGTGGTCGATGAGTCGGAACCGGATGTGCGGTGCTACGCGGTATCGCACCCGGGCGGCCGGCTCGATCTGCCGCAAGACCCGGCGTGGAGTCAGCTCGTCTACGCCGTGCACGGTGTCCTGACCGTGCACACTCCGGACGGATCATGGGTCGTCCCGCCGCACAGGGCGGCGTGGGTGCCGGCGGGTGTCCGTCATCGACTCGCCCTGTCCGGCCGGGTGACGCTCCGCATGCTGTACTTCGCTCACCCGCTGGCGCTCCTGCCCACTTGCCGGGTGCTCGACGTTCCGCCCCTGGTGCGGGAGCTCATCCTGCACGTCGTACGCCTGGCGCCGCTGCGACTGACGGAACCGGTGCACCACCGCCTGATCGGCGTCCTGGCAGACCAGCTCGTGACACTGCCCGATGAGCCCCTGCAACTGCCGGCGCCACGAGATCCGCTGGCGGTCGCCCTCACCGCGGCCCTCCAGAATGACCCTGGCGACACCGCCTCCGTGTCCGACCTTGCGCGCCGGGTGGGCAGCAGCCGCCGCAACCTGGAACGCGTGTTCCGCGCCGATACCGGCATGACGGTCGGGCAGTGGCGTCGCCGGCTCCGCATGCTTGAGGCGCTGCGACTCCTCGCGGCCGGCATGACCGCCACCGCCGTCGCGGCCCGGGTGGGATACGCAACCCCCAGTGCGTTCGGCGCCGCATTCCGCGCCGAGCTCGGCGACACCCCCGCGCGCTGGTTCCACCGATGACGAACCGGATCGTCAGGCGAAGTCGGCTGGGCCTGGCCTCTGCACCGTGTGTCACCCGGCGACGCTCGCCGGTTCGTGTGCCGCCCGCTTTAGCTGCGGCAACAGGCGTGTCTCACCACCGAGATTCCCACCGGCGCCATTACGCTGCGTAGGCGGAATCCACCAGCGGGGGAGAAACGTCAATGCAGCATCTGTACGCGCGGCGCCTGACGGGCATGCTGGCAGTGGCCGGCGTTCTCCTCGCCATCGGGGTGGGCCCTGCTCAGGCCGGGGGAGTTCACCAGGGCGATCCGATCTCGGCCGCCTTCCCGGACATCGACGTGCCGGCGGGCGGCACCGCCGTCGATCCGCTGGGACCGAGCCTCTGGTCCACGGGCCCGACGAAGCTCACGGGGGCGAAGGTCACCTACCACCTGAGCGGGGTCGCCGGGGTTCGGCTCACTCCGGGCGACGGCGGCGGCGAATGCGTCAAACCGTCACCGAGGAGGGTCATCTGCTCGGATCCGCGAGTGCTCTCGTTCGAGGGAGAGACGATCGAGCTGTACCTGCCCGTGGTGGTGAAGGCCGCCAGGACCGCCAAGGTCGGCGACACCGGGAAGGTGACCATCACTTTCTCCGCCAAGGGAGTGGCACCGATTACCGGTATCAGCCAGGTTCATATCGTGGACGGCCGTGAACGCCTGCCGGTCACCGGCCCCACGGCCGGGTTGATCGGTGGGATCGGCCTGCTGTTGCTCGGCGCCGGTGGGGCGGGCGTGCTGGCCGCGCGTCGCCGCCGCGCCCATTTCATCGCCTGATTCCTCGCGTTGATCGGCCGGCCGCGCCCCGGGCCCGCCGCGAGGGTTCGCTCAGGTGCGGCGGCGGCGTGACACGAAGAGCGCGCCCGTACCGGCAAGGAGCAGGCCCAGGCCGACAAAGGCGAGCGGGCCGGCCGGCGTACCGGTGATCGGCAGGGTGGGCTCACCGCCGCCGGTGCCACCGCCGGGGTGCGTCGGCGTCGGCGACGCCGTGGGCGAGGGCGACGGGGAAGCCGACGGCTTGATGATCTCGGCCCGGTATGTCGCCTTGTTGTTGGCGGGATCGGTGTCCGGGGCGAGCGGAGTGATCTCCGGGCTCACCTCGATCCGGCCCTCTTCGAACTCGATGACCTTGAAATGTACGGTGAAGCTGTATGTCTCCCCGGCCTCGACCACGGGGATCGTGCAGTACATCAGTCCAGGGTCGGCGACGCAGCCCTCGGGCCAGCCGGTGTAGCTCAGGTTGTACGAGACCACCGCGCGCATGTCCGCGGGCGAGCGGTACGGGCCGGCGTTGTGCACGCTGATCTTCGCGTCGAACGACGAGCCGACCTGCCACGGCCCGGGCGGGGCGCTGATCATGACGGACATGTCCCCGCTCGTCGTGACGAACACGTCGGTGGAGGAGACGTTGTTGGACAGGTCCGGATCCGGGATCTCCGTGGTCAGCGTGGCTTTTGCGGTGACGTACTGGCCGAGCGGCAGGTCGTCGGCGAAGTCGGTGGTGACCCGCCAGCCGGCGTTGGTCGCCGGTGCCTCGTCGACCGGGTCCTGGGTCGTACAGGTGACCTTGCGCTCGGTGGCGTCCGGCACGCATGGGCCTGAGGCGTTCGCGTTGCCGGCGGAGCGGAAGGTGACGCCTTCCGGAAGCTCCAGCACGACGGTGCGATGCTGCGGCACGTGCTCCGGGATGCCGGCCGCCGTCATGACGAACGTGACGCTGCCACCGGGTGCCACGGGCGCCTGGCCGTTCTCGTTGTAGAGGAGCAGGCGCTCGTCGACCTGGGCCGGGGGCGGGGCGGCCGACGCCGGGCCGGCGAGGAACATGGCGCCCGCCAATGCCGCGCCGGCTGCCGCCATGCCGCGCCGGGACCACTTCGTCACGTCCGCTCCCCTGTTCGAGATGGACGGACGTTAGCGCAGAGCCGACTTGATTTCGACCCCCGTCCGGCGTCACGGATGACGAAGACGATCGATGTCAATCGGTACGGTCGGCTCAGCAGGTGCTGAGATCCGCGCCGGCACCACCTGGGTGATGTATATCCGAAATAACCGATTGAGCGTCGATGGTGAAGACGGCGCAGACCGTGCCGAGCGGTGGCCGGCTTGGTGGCAGCCGGTGGCCCTTTCGGGTAGTCGGCGGCTGACCGTTCGCCGCTGACCAGCCGATCATCGTGCCGATGCGCTCGCCGAAATGTGGACGCGAGTTGCGGAACGGGGAAATACGCTCGGCTGGCCCATCCCTCGGACGGAGATCCATGCGTCTTCTGGCACGTACCCCGGTCAGCTCTCCGGCGGCCGGCAGCAGCGCGTCGCGATGGGCATGACCATGGTCGCGGTGATCTCCGAGAGGGGCTTCGCCCGGCGCGCGGCGGACCGGGTCGTGTTCATGGCCGACGGCCGGCTCGCCGAGGACCTACGAAGCAATTTTCATCGGATCGCCGTATCAGCACGAGGAGCATGACGATGCGCATCACCCGATTGACCGCGGCGGCCGGGGCGCTGGCCCTGGCGATGACCGCGGCCGCTTGCGGCGGGGACGGCGCCGGTTCCGCCGGCGAGGACGGCACCTTCGCGGCCGGCTCGACCATGCGCAGGCTCAGCGACGCGCAGAAGCTGCGCGTGGGCACGAAGTTCGACCAGCCGGGCTTCGGCCTCATGAGCCCCAGTGGCAAGCCGAAGGGCTTCGACGTCGAAATCGCGAAGATCGTCGCGAAGCGGCTCGGCATTCCCTTGAACGGGATCGAGTACGTCGAGACCCCGTCGACCATCCGCGAGCAGGTGCTCCAGCAGGACAAGGTCGACATCGTCGTGGCGACGTACACGATCAACGACAAGCGCAAGGAAGTCATCGACTTCGCCGGGCCGTACTACATCGCCGGCCAGACGCTCATGGTGAAGAACGACAACGCCGACATCACCGGGCCCGACTCCTTCAAGGACGGCACGAAGAAGGTCTGCTCCGTCACCAACTCGACGCCGGCGACCAACATCGAGAAGTACCTGCAGGACAAGAACGAGCAGCTGGTGCTCTTCGACACCTACCCGAAGTGCGTGAAGGCGCTGAAGGCCGACAAGGTCGACGCGGTCACCACCGACAACGTCATCCTCACCGGCTTCCTCGCGACCAACGAGAACCAGTTCGCGCTGGTCGGCAGCGCCTTCACCGAGGAGCCGTACGGCATCGGCGTGAGGAAGGGCGACAAGGATTTCCGGAACTTCATCAACGACACCCTCGAGGAGTCGTTCGAGGACGGCTCGTACACGAAGGCGTGGAAGGTCACGGCCGGCAAGTACGACCCGAACGACCCGTTGATCCCGACGGTCGACCGGTACTGAGAAGGGATGGCTGGAGGGGTCCGACTCACCCTCCGGCTCTTCCTGCTGCCGGTCTGGGCCGCATCTTGCCGGCGGCCGTACTGGTGACCGGTACGGCATCGGTCGCGGTGGCCTCGCCGGCGCAGGCCGCCATCGACTGCTCTGTGAGCCATTCCCGCAACGGGGAGGGCAGCGGCTGAGGAGATAGATCAGCGCCGACATGCACTCCGCGTTCGCGTTACGCTCCCCGCGTGCTTGCCTATCCCGACTTCCAGCCGGATCTGAGGTTTCTTCCCACGCTTGCGGTATCGCCAGACGGTGAGTGGGTTGCCTACGTCGACGACGCGACAGGCCAGTTCAACCTGACGATCCAGTCGATCGGCGGTGGGCAGGTGCGCAGGCTCACCTCGTACACCGATTCATCCGTCCGGCGCGTCGCCTGGCATCCCGGTGGGGACTATCTGATCTTCACGGCAGACGCCCAGGGTGATGAGAGCACTCAGATTTATCAGGTGCCCTTGGCCGGTGGTGAACCTGCGGCGTTGACGGCTTCGGCCGGAACGCAATTTGTCGCGGCACTGGGCAACCCCTTTTCGCCTGACGGCAGATACCTCGCCTACGCGGCCAACGACCGGGTCCCCAGGGACCAGGACGTTCTGGTACGCGACATGGAAACCGGGGCCGTTCGGCGGATCTATGCGGGCGGCGGTCGAGCGCACGCGGGGCACTGGTCGCCGGACGGCAGCCGGCTCACGGTAACGGAGTGGCGGACGACCAACAGCGACCATCTTGTGTACGTAGTGCCCCTGGACGGGGGATCGGCTGTCCGCCTGACACCGGAAGACGAGGCGCACTCGTACTGGTTGGGTCCGTGGCTGCCCGACGGCAGCGGCTTCCTGGTCCTGACGAATGCCGGCCGCGAGTTCGTCGGGCTGGCCGTCATGGACCCGAACACCGGCGCCCTGTCTTGGTGGGACACGCCGGACTGGGACATCGAGGAGGTGACGTCGCCGGTCGATTCCGTGGTCGCCTGGAATGTGCGAGTCCATGGTGCGGCCCAGCTGCGTGCCCGCACCATGACAACCGGCAAGGATTTGGCTGACCGACGCGAAGCCGGTGCACGCGGATCGGGCGGGCTTCGTCGGACCCAGCCTCGTTCACTATTCGACTCGCGACGGCCATGAGGTGCCGGCATTCCTCTACCGGCCGGTAACCCTCACGCAGCCGGTCGGAGTTTTGCTGTCCCTTCACGGAGGGCCGAGCTGGCAGGAGATGCCCGCGTACGTGTACGACGGGTTCTACCAATACTTGCTCGGCCATGGCATCGCCGTACTCGCGCCCAACGTGCGGGGTTCAACGGGCTACGGCAAGTCCTACCAGACACGGATCTTCCAGGACTGGGGCGGCGTCGACCTCGCCGACTTCGCCGACGCGGTCGCCTACCTGCATGGCGAACAATGGGTCGATCCCAGCCGCATCGGCGTCTTCGGCGCATCGTACGGAGGCTTCGGCGTATTGTCCTGCCTGAGCCGTCTACCTGAGCTGAACTGGGCTGCAGGTGTCGACTTCTATGGTCCGAGCAACCTCGTCACCCTGGCCAAGGCGTCTCCACCGACCTGGCGCAAGTTGGTGGAGGCCATGTTCGGCGATCCCGACGCCGATGCGGACCGGCTGATGGCTCGATCGCCAGTCACCTACGCCGATCGGATTCGGGCACCGCTGATGGTCGTGCAAGGCGCCAACGATCCCCGCGTTCCCCGCGCCGAGAGCGAGCAGGTAGTTGAACGCCTCCGGGCTCTTGGGGTCGAGGTTCAGTACGAGCTCTTCCCGGACGAGGGCCATGGCTTCACCAAACGCGAGAACCAGGCGAAGGCCTTCTCGACCGCGGGCGAGTTTCTGGTTCGGCATCTAGGCTGACGGGCGCGTGATCAGAGCAGCGGTTGTGCGAGTTGAGCGACTCGGCGACCGACCCTGAGGGCCGACAACTCTGGTAGCGTTTCCCAGTCCTCCCAGTCGGCCGCGAAGACCGCTTCGCCGCCCACGCTCTGAAGGACGGCCTCCTCGCCGTTGAACAGGAGGACGCTGTCTGCGCCGGTGCGGTCGGCGATGGCGAGGAAGGCGCCGACCATGAGCGCGGTGTTGTGTTCCTCCAGGTCGGGCCTGGTCGCGGAGAACCGGAACCGGCACGTCACGCGGTGCGCGAATCCGAAGAGCTGTGGCGCCGCCGCCTCGTCCCCACGATCGACGCGGTGCGCCGAAGTGCTCAATCCCTCCCGCACGACCGTGCCGTCCGCTGAGATGGACCCGCTTAGCGCGGCGACCACCACGGAACGCAGCTCCTCCGTGGTCAAGTCGGCCGCGCTGTAATACGTGTACTCGGTCGCCATCGCTGTCCTTCGGCCAGAGTCGGAGTATCCGGGAATATTGTGGGGCTAGGAGAACGGGTAGAAGGGCACGACCTTGCCGTCCTTGACCACGAAAATCTCCTTGAGACCATTGACCGGCTTGCGTTCGAGGACGCCGCGGATCTCGTCGAGCGACCGGGGACAGTCGTCTAGGTTCAGGATCAAACGATCGGCTTGCCCCTCTTTGACCTTGCCGCTCACCTCGTCCCGGATGTTGTCAAGATTCTTCGTGCTCGGGCTGTAGCAGTCGAAATACTCGCCCTCGATCTTGTAATCCGGTTCCTTGCCGTTCGGCTTCGGCGGAGGGTTCTGCTCCACGTCGAATCCGTGCTCCGACAGGGTGTCCGCTGCCTCGTTCTCGCGCCGTAGGGGCCGATCTTTCTTCTTCGTTGGATGGGCATCGGTGCGCCTACCGCCCGGTTTGCGATGAGGGTCGGGCTTCCCTGAGGGATTAGTCCGTCCCGAGCCCCTCGCGCCGCGTAGACGGCTGAGCAGCTTCTTGAGTGCCTCGATTGCGGCGCCCATCTTGCCGGCCAGTCCCCTCAATCGTTCGAGGCTGGTGATCAGAGCTTTAAGCCACTTGGCGATGCGAGCACCCCACGACGCGCATAAGGTGCTGACCTGCTCGACCACCAAGGGGGTGGCTACCCCCAGAGAGAAGACCTCTTCCGCGGCGTACGTGATCAGCCGGGACACCAGAACGGCGATCGCGTCGCGCACCATCATGCGGACGCCGGCCACGAGCGCGCCGGCGCCCTCGGTGATCGCAGCCATTGTCTGAGCTGCGGTGGCCAGTCCTGCCACCGCATCCCGCTGCTGGCCCGTCCATGTGCGGTACGCGTCGGCCGCCTTGCCGGTCCAATCGGTGGTGTCCCAGCGCACCGCGCGATCCAGGTCGGCGGCTCGGTCCTGCAGAGCGGAGGCCACGTTCCGCCATGTCTGAGCATGCGCGGCGATCTGGCCGGGATCGCCGGCGAGCCAGTCCAACGCCTCTGACAGCGGCTTGACGTGCTCAATGATCCAGGCGACGCCGTACTGCAACAACGAACCGATCGGATCGGAGACGAAAGCGAGGGCGTCCAGTCCGGCCGAAACCGCGCCGATGGACGCGTCGATCCAGCTGCCGTTCTCGACCCCGGCCATGATCGCCTCGATGTCCTCGGCGATCCACACCCCCGCCCACGGGCTCACGGGGCCGCCCGCGTCTGCTGCCACAAGGGGATTCGGAGTGGTCATCGACGACTCACCGAGTTCTTCTCAACCGGTCGGCGGCACTGCGGTCGGCTTCGTCGTATTCTGCCGCCACGGAGCGCAGGGCGTCGGCCGTGTCGTGGACGGACGAAGATGCGGTCGATACGCCCTCCACCATGAACTGCTGCAGGTCGTTGAGCAGCAGGGGAATGATTTGGCAAAGCTGGCCGTAAGCTCCGGTGTCGGTCCGGACCGTTTCGCCTGCCTGGGCCGCGGTGGTGAGGTCGTCACCGATACGGTCCAGTTCACCGGCATGGGCGACCAAGGCCGCCGAATCGACCTGGAATTCACCGCCGGGCTGACTCACCGGATTGCTCACGGCCCGTCTCGGTTGTCATGTGGAGCATCGACCGAGTCCAGGCGGACCCTGATCGATCGCATCAGCGCGCGACCCGTCTCGCTGTCTGCTCCGATGGTTTCGGCAGTCGCCTCGTCGAATTGCCGCAGCAGGTCCGCCCTGGCGCGCCGTAGCGTTGCCACTATCTCCCGAGCTGTGGTGGCTGCCGACTGGTGGCGGATGTCCTCGTCCAATCGCAGATCCAGGAGCTGCCCGTTGCTGCTCACGGTGACTTCTACCAGGCGGTCGTCGCTCCGGGCGGTGGCGAAAAGCCCTTCGGTGCGCTGCGCAAGCGACTGAGCCTGTTCGGCGCGGCGCTGCAAGGCGTGCTCCCATTCGTCGATTCGTGCCGTTGCCTCGGCAGCAGGCTCGTTGTCGAACATCGGGAATCCTCGCAGTTCGGTGCACTGACTAACAGGTGGACGCCACTATATCGAGGCCGCGCCAGGACGCTGTGCGGTCCAGGCAAGGCCATGAGCACCCCTCCCGACGTGTACGGTGCGGATGCAGTGGCGGATATGGAGGTGGGGCCCGCCCTTTTCGGTGACTGACGTCCTGCTGCTCCGGGCGCTGTGCTCGGCGCGGCCCGCTGCTGCCGGGCCTAGCCCGTGAGCCAGTCCGGCACTTGCAACAGCAGGCCGGCGGTAAGGAAGGCCGCACCGCCCGATGCGACGCCGCGGGTGATCTCCCGGATGTCCTTCGCGTGGTACTGCGCGCTGGTGCGCAGCCCGTCGAGTGGCGGGCCGGCCACGCCGCAGATGCCTCGGGCCGTGGTCAGCGCCCTCGCGTTCGGGCCGCGGCGGGGTCGGCCCAGCACGGTGATCGGCTGGTCCGCCGCGATCCGGTACTCGGTGATTTCGCAGACGTCTTTGCGGTGGCCGGTGACGTGAAAGCCGTACTGCCTCAACCGATCCCGGACATCGGGATGCGGCCCGGCGTCGAGAGAGGTGATTTCCACCAGCTCGACCGGGAGATCGTGATAGAGGTCGTCCTCGAACAGATACCTGTCGGCAAGCCGGGGGGCGACCTCGACCGCGCCGGTGGGATCTGTCACGGTGAACGGGTTCGATGAGCGATAGACGCTGCGGTGCCGGCGGCTTGCTCCAGGACCGCCGCTCATCACCACGACCCGGTACCAGACACACTCTTTCCCGGAAATCGGAGCCAGCAGCGGACCAGTGGGAGTCGGGCCCGTCCGGCCCACGACGATCGCGCGGGGCGGTGGGTCCGTGGTCTGGATCAGCTCGGCGCAGCCCAGTACGGGAGTGGTGGACAGGGCGCGTCTGAGACTCTCGCGGTGCCGGGTGATCAGGTAGGCGATCGCACCCAGCGCCAAGGCCAGCAGACCGATCCGGGTGGCGACTGAACCGATACCCGAGGCTGTGTCCACCTCCGACATGGTAGGAGTCGAAGCAAGGGCTATCCGGAAGGTTGCTGCACTGCCGGCTTACGCGCTAGGACGAGCCAGCAGCGTGGACTGCCATCTCTGTGCCGGCCCACGGCGGTCAAGGGGATGGACTCCACGGTGAAAGCGGCTGCCGTCAGGTCGCGGCGTACCGCGGATAGGGGAGTGGTGCGGTAGTACATGACGAACGGAGGCCGCAATACGGCATTGCGGACCACCATGGCCAGGTCGAATCCGAGTTCCGCCCAATGCCAGACCGAGGTCAGGGGTGGCGGCGCACCGATCGGCAGGGCGAAGAGGCCGCCGGGACGCAGGGCGCGGTACACCCCCTCGAAAAGGGCCGGTCGTTCCGCGGGCAGGAAGTGTCCGAGGGCTCCGAAGGTCACCGCGAGGTCGAAAACGCCGGTGAAAGGAAGAGCGCGCGCGTCGGCCCGTACCAATGTGGTGTTCGGATTCGCGGTGCGTGCCTGGCGGAGCATGCCGGCGCTGAAGTCGACGCCCGTGATCTGTTGCGCGCACAGTCGCCGGAGGACTGTCAGGCCGGCGCCGGTTCCGCAGCACACATCCAGTCCTGTACCGAAGGGCCCGGTTTCGGACAGCGCATGGGCGGTCGCCTCGAGAATGTTTTCCGGGGTTCGGAAAGGTGTGTGGTCGAACTTCGGAGCCAGCAAGTCGTAGCCGCGTTCGACCGAGGACAGCGCCTGGATGCACAGTTCGCGCAGAGACGGGCCTTGAGGTGAGAACACCCGCCAACGGTACCTGCCGGGCGATGCTGGTGACCGTGAGTAGGCTTCCGCTATGTCTCACGTCATCCCGCCGACCCGTACGGCGGCGGTCGTCCATCAGCTTCGCGATGAGATCGTCAGGGGGGAACTTCCTCCGGGGACGGTGATCAAGGACGCGGAGCTGGCTGCGCGGTTGGGGGTCAGCATCACGCCGGTTCGCGAGGCCATCGCTCAGCTTTCCGTCGAAGGCCTCATCGACATCGCGCCCAACCGCACCCGCCAGGTCACCCGGGTGACGCAGAAGAAGGCGCTCGAGCTGATCGACGTGATGAGCGTCCTGGCCTGCGCCGGCTTCGAGTGGGGCGTCGGCAACCTCACCCCTGCCCACGTCGATCTCATGCGGCAGCGGCAGAAAGAGTTCGTCGAGGCGTTGCGCGCCGACAACGTGGTGGCGGCCGGGGCGGCGGGGGCCGACTTCGGCACCATCGTCATCACGGCGAGCGGCAACCGCGAGTTGCAGTCGATGGTCGACCTCGTGGTGTCCCGCACGATGCGTCTCTCGCCGATCATCGCCGACAGTCTGTGGAACACCGTGATCGACGCCCACGAGGACATCCTGCGCCTCCTGGAGGCCGGCGACACGCGGGGCGCGTCGGCACGCTACAAGCAGATGTACGCCGACTACCGGGCGCTGGCCGAGCAGGAGATCCTCGACAACCCGGACACCGCCCACCCCTAGGGGAGTTGCGCAGGAGGACGGCGGGTGGCGAACACCGTCGCGCCGCCCAGCAGCAGCAGGGTGGGGGCTCGTCGCTGACGTAGGTGACCTCGAGCGGTTGTGACCAAAGAGTGTGCACCGCGATCAGCCGGCGCGGAACTCGGCCGCGGCGGCGCGGGCCAGAGCGGCGGCCTGTGCGGGGTCCAGCCGGGCGGTGACCAGGACGGCGATCACGGTGCCGGTCAGCAGCTCGGCCTGTTGCGCGGCGGTCGCCGGTGGGAGGGCGCCGGTGAAAGCGCCCAGCAGCCGGGCACGGTAGGAGACGCCGACCGCATGCGCCTCCGGGTCGTGGGCCGCGAGCTCGGTGATGCTGTTCACGACGAGGCAGCCGCGTCGCGCGAGACGACCGGGGGCGTTTGCCATCGCGGCGGCCAGCGATTCGAAATAGTCGACCACCTGTGCTTCGGTGGCGTCGGGCGCCTCCAAGGCCGCCAGCCGGGGGGCCGCCACCTCGGTGAGGTAGTTCTCCACCGCCAGGGTGAAGAGCTGCCGCTTGTTGCCGAACGCCTGGTAGAGGCTCGAGCGGTTGAGGCCGGTGACCCGTTCGAGGTCTGCCAGGGAGGTGGCCTCGTACCCGTGCTCCCAGAACTGGTCGCGGGCGGCGCGCACCGCGTCCGCCGCGCTGAACGACCGGGTGCGCGCCACGGTTCCCCCTTGACGAATCTGTACTGACCGGTTCAGTATACGTTCTGAACCGATCAGTTCAATATCCGGAAGGAACCCCGTGCTCCTCGTCGCCCTCATCGCCGCCACCCTGGCCGCCGTCCTCCACGTCCAGTTCTTCGTCCTGGAGAGTTTGCGTTTCACCCGCCCGGCGGTCTGGCGGCGCTTCGGCATCGCATCGCAGCACGACGCCGACGTGATCCGGCCGATGGCGTTCAACCAGGGCTGGTACAACCTGTTCCTGGCCCTCGGCGTACTCGTCGGCGTCGTCGCGATCGTGTCCGGCCGTACCGTTGTGGGCGCTTCTCTGATCGGTTTCGGCGGCGCCTGCATGGCAGGCGCCGGTGCGGTGTTGCTGGCCACCGACCGTCGCTTCGCCGCGGCCGCTTCCCTCCAGGCCGGACCCCCGCTGGTGGCGCTCGTCACCCTCGCCATCGCCGCCGTCTAGCCGCCTGGCGCATCTTCGACCAGCTCGTCGCCTGGGAGCCCGGCGAGTAGGACGTGACGCGTCAGCCGCGGGGGAGGATGCGGCCGTCCGGCAGCGCGCGGCCACTGAGCAGTGCCACCAATGCGCCGCTGTCGGCGCGAAGGAGCCGGCCGTTTCCCCGGCTCCAGGCGGTGTCGGTGGCCTCGAGCCGGACATCGGTCAGATCCACCCCGAACAAGGTGCCGTCGGCGGCGGCGAGCTGGTCGAGGACGGCGGTCAGGGCCTCCGCCGGAGCGACCGCGGGCCGGTCGAGCGCGATCGTCACGTCCAGAGAGTGGATGACGGCGTGGGTCAGAGCGCCGGCCGCGCCGCCGCCCGGCGGCTGCCACGCGTGCAGTCCCGGCGATCGGAGCTGGCCGAGAAGGTCGGCGACCGGCAGCGAAGCGTCGCGCGCGGCCACGGTGTCGGAGAGCACGGTGAAGTTCCCGCCCGCCGCCGCCATCTCGGCCCCGAACTGCTCGGCCGTCAGCCGTGCCGGCATCGTCACGTGGGCGATCACGTGGCGTACCGACCATTTCTCGCACAGCGACGGCGCGTCCCACGTGCCGGCCGGAGCGGCGGCGAGGAGATCGGCGAGCCCGTCGTAGGTCGGCGCCACCCAGGACTGCAGGTCGGTCATGATCGGTCTCCTTGCATGAGGCGAGCGAGGTGATCCTCGAGCTTGTCGAGGGAGGTCAGGAAGCCGGCGCGGGCTTCGGGCGCGCGCATCGGCTCGGGTACGTGCCGCTGATGGATGACGACCGCGGTGGTGCCGTCGCCGAGGTCGTCGAGCGTGCTGGTGGTGTGCATCCCGCTCGCCGGCTCGACCCAGGCGAGCCGTTCGGGCGGTACGACCTCGGTGAAGGTGGCGACCATCCGGTGGCTGCCGTGCGCGCCGAGCATCAGGGTCTCGAAGCGGCCGCCGGGGCGGAGCTCGACGATGATGCCGTCGGCCGGGGTGGCCATGCCGCGCGGGCCCCAGAACTGCGCCAGCTCGGTGGGCTCGGTGAGGCAGCGCCACACCAGCTCGCGCGGCGCCCGGAAGACCCGCCGGTAGACGAGTTCGTCGTCGGTCACGGGTTCTCCTGCAGGCGGGTGAGGTGCGTCTCCAGCCGGTCCATCCGCTCCGACCACGTTCGCCGGCTCTCCTCGATCCACGAGACTGCGACTTCCAGCGCCGCCGGTTCCAGCCGGCACGGGCGGGTCTGCCGGTGTCGGCCGCGGCTGATCAGGCCGGACCGCTCGAGCACCTGGATGTGCTGCGACACGGCCTGCATGGTCATGGCGTACCGCTCTGCCAGCTCTTTGACCGTCGCCTCGCCCGCGCTGAGCCGGGCGACGATGTCCCGCCTGGTGCGATCGCCGAGCGCCGTGAACAAGGCGTCGAGCCGTTGATCCTCGACCGTGGTTCCCATGCGCCTTACTCAAGCATCTCCTTTATCAAGCGTCAACTAGAGGAATGGGTGGGTCGCTCACAGGCCGTTGTGCAGGGCGGTCATCAGCGTGCCGCCCGCGGTGTCGCCGGACATCTCCCACACCATGGCGCCGAGCAGGTTCTGCTGCTTGAGCCAGGTGCTCTTCTGGCCGATCGACCACGCGTCGTCGAAGGTCCACCACTGCCCGCCGGCGCCGGTGTAGCAGGACGTCGAGATCGACTGGGTGTCGTGCTGGACGGTGCAGCCGGGAACCATGGCGACGAGGTTGGCGTACCCGCGGGTGCCGGCCTCCTCGGGGAACTGACCGGGAGCCGCGCCCGTGGCGCTCTGCCACTCACCGTTGGCACCGGCCGGTCCGGCCGCCACGCCCTGCCAGCCGCGGCCGTAGAAGGCGAAGCCGATCGTGAACTGGCGGGGATTCACCCCGGCATCGAGGTACGCGCGTACGGCCCGTTCCACGCTGAACTCGAACGGATACGGGTCCTGCGCGTCGCGGTAGAGGTTGCCCTGGTGGCCGGTGCGGTTCGGCTCCCAGGAGTTGTCGCTGCCGGCGCCGTGGAAGTCGTAGCCCTGCACGTTGGCGAAGTCCAGGGAGTCGAACACGCTGGGCGTACCGTCGGCGCTGGTGATGTCCCAGCCGGCGGCGATCTTCGCGGGGTCGGCCGGGGTGAACGCGGTCAGCAGGTAGCGCTTGCCGGTGGTCGCGCCGAGGGCGTCCATCTGCCGGCGGAACTCGGCCAGCAGCGCGGTGTTGTTCGCCTTGTCCTGCGGTCCCCAATGGTTGCCGGCGTGGCCTTCGGCGCCCGGCCACTCCCAGTCGAGGTCGATGCCGTCGAAGATGCCCGCCGCGCTGCCCGGTCCGCCGGCACCGTTGTACGCCGGCAGGTTCCCGCGCAGGTACATGTCGATGCAGGAACGCACGAGCTTCTCCCGCGAGGCCGGCGTGGCGGCCGCATCGGAGAAGAACTTGGAGTACGTCCACCCGCCGAGCGAGATGAGCACCTTGAGGTCCGGGTGCTTGGCCTTGAGCTTGCGCAGCTGGTTGTAGTTGCCGCGCAACGTCTCCCAGCCGGTGTCGGCGACGCCGTCGACCGATTGCGCCGCGCTGAACGGCCGCGCGTAGTCGGCGTCGGCGTCTCCGGCACCGGTGCCCTGGTCGGGGTCCTGCGGGTTGGCGGTGGTGCCGCGGGTGACGCCCTGCAGGCAGGTGAGGTTGACGGGGTCGAGGTTGGCGAAGGCGTAGTTCAGGTGGGTCAGCCGGGCCGCCGCCCCGGAGGTGTCGAGGTTGCGGACGAAGTACTGGCGGCCGTAGATGCCCCACTGCACGAAGTAGCCGACCTTCGCATAGTTGCCGGTGCCGACCGCGTCGTCGGTGGTGACGGTGACGGCGCTGGACGAGGGTGAGACGTTGTCGTAGCCGTCGCGGGCGCGCACGGTGAATGTGTACGCGGTGAGCGGGCTCAGCCCGCCGACGGTCGCGGTGGTTCCGGTCACCGAGGCGGCCAGGGTCGCGCCCCGGTAGACGTCGTAGCCCGCGATGCCGTGGGCGTCCGTGACCGCGTTCCAGGCGAGGGTCACGCTGACCGCACTCTTGGCGGTGGCGTGCAATCCGCCGGGCGCAGGGGGTGCGGTGGTGTCGTCGGCGGGGTTGAGCGTGGTGGCGGTGACCGCGGCGGAGGCGGCCGAGACGTTGCCGCGCGAGTCCTTGGCGCGCACCGTGAACGCGTACGCGGTGTTCGGGGTGAGCTGGCCGACGGTGGCGGCCGGCCCGGTCACCGTCAGGGCAAGGGTGGTGCCACGGTAGACGTCGTAGCCGGCGATCGGGAAGTCGGTGGGGGCGGCCGCGGTCCAGCGCAGCGAGACGGTCTTGGTGGTACGCCCGGCGACGGTCAGCCCGGTGGGTGCCTCCGGCGCCCGGTCGGCGCTGCCGTCACACTTGTTGCCGTTGATCCGGCAGTTGAGCGGCGCGGCGTTCGATCCGGTGGCGATGAACCAGAAGCTGTACGGCTCGGTGTTCCCGCCCGCGGGGACGGTGCCGTTGTAGTGGGCGTTCACGACCGTGACATGGTCGCCGGTACGGGTCACGCCGCCGTTGTACGTGCCGCCCATGGTGACGCTCGGGGGAAGGTCGAACTCCAGGGTCCAGCCGGTGACGGCGGCGCTCGTGGGATTGCTGACGACGTACTTGTCCGTGTAGTACGTGCCGTAGCCGGTGGCCGAGAAGGCGGCGTTGAGGCCCGCGGCGGCGGCCTGTGCGGGCGCGGCAGGCCCGATCCACCCTCCGATGAGGAGCAGGACGGCGAGGCTGAGGCGCGAATATCCCTGTCTGGTCATCAGGGCGCTCCCTTAAGAAAGTTTACAAAAAGTTTGCACCGCCGCCTCTATTCAGTCAAGAACGTCGATTCCTTGGGAGGGGTCCGTACCAGCATCCGGACACCCCGGGTGGCGTAATGGCCGACGTCCTCATCGTTTGCGCAGCTCAGCCGCGCCGCGCGGGACTGATCCGGTGGCGGAGGCCCCACCGACTTCCCCATCTCCTATGAGTTTCATAGGGTTCGGGTCGACGAGAGGGGGCCGACGATGAACAACCTGGAGACGGCGCGGCGGCGGCGCGCCGACCGGGCCCGCCAGGTCGCCGACGTGCTGCGCCATCAGGTGCTCGCCGGTTCCTTCCCGCAGGGTCAGCTGCCCCGCGAGGCCCAGCTCTGCCGCGATTTCGAGGTGTCCCGCAACACCGTCCGCGAGGCGCTGGCCCTGTTGGCGGGGGAGGGCCTGGTGGAGCGTTCCCCAGGGGTCGGGACGACCGTGCTCACCGAGAAGTACGCGCACGGCCTGCACCGGCTGATGGGCCTGGGCGAGACGTTGCACAGCCAGGGGCAGATCACCAACGACGTCCGGACCGCCGCCCTCGTCCGGCCTCCCGCGCTCGTCGCGCAGCGCCTGGGTCTGCGTGACGATCAGCTCGTCGTCTACGTGGAACGGCTGCGCCGGCTCGACGGCGTACCGATGTCGCTCGATCTGACGTATCTGCCCCGCGACATCGGTGAGCCGCTGCTCGCCGCCGATCTCGCCGGGCAGGACATCTTCGTGCTCATCGAGCGGGTGGCCGGGCAGCCGCTCGGTTCGGCGGACATCTCGTTCGAGGCGGTGAATGCCGACCCGCACACGGCCGGACTCCTGGAGCTGCCGCAGCAGGCCGCCGTCCTCATGGTCGAGCGGTTGACCCGCCTGGCCGACGGCCGCCCGGTCGACCTGGAATGGATCCGCTTCCGCGGCGACCGCCTCGCCATGCACGGCCAACTGCAACGCGGTGCACCGCCGGCCCGCGTCATCGGCTACTGAACCCGCGACAGGAGACATCTATGGCCCTGGTCAACCAACGCGTAGACGTCCCGGTGACGATCGACGAGAGCCTCTGCATCGACGGCTGCACGCTGTGCGTCGACATGTGCCCGCTCGACTCGCTCGCCATCGATCCGGAGACGAGCAAGGCCTACATGCACGTCGACGAGTGCTGGTACTGCGGGCCGTGCGCCGCCCGGTGCCCGACCGGCGCCGTGACCGTCAACATGCCGTTCCTGATCCGATGAGGTCGCCCATGAGAGCACGCCGTACCGTTCTGCTGATGGCGCTGGTCGCCGGCCTGAGCGGGTGCACCGTTGCCGGTAACGCCGCCGACGCCGGCGCGGAACCGGTGGTCGTCGGATATCAGTCGAAGACCATCAACACGGTGACCGCCGGCACGCTGCTGCGGGCCCAGGGCTTCTTCGAGAAGCGCCTCGGCGAGCTGGGCGCGCGCACCGGCAAGAAGTACGCCGTCACGTGGCAGGACTACGACACCGGCGCCCCGATCACGGCGCAGATGATGGCCGGCAAGATCGACATCGGCTCGATGGGCGACTATCCGTTGCTGATCAACGGGGCCCGCGGTCAGCAGTCCGCCGAGACCCGCACGAAGCTGGTGGCCGTCACCGGCTACAACCTGCGCGGGGCGTTGAACACGGTGGTGGTCGCGCGGAACTCGCCGATCCGCTCCCTCGCCGACCTGCGCGGGAAGGTGGTGTCGGCGAGCTCCGGCTCGGCCGGTCACGGACTGCTCGTCCAGGCGCTGCGCAAGAACGGTCTCGACCCCGGGAAGGACGTCAAGATCGAGAACCAGCAGCCGCCGATCGGCGCGTCCGCCCTGCAGTCCGGCAACGTCGACGCGCTGTCGCAGTTCGTCGCCTGGCCCGGGCTCCTGGTGCACCAGGGTGCCGCCACGGTCATCTACGACGGTGGGGAACTGGATGTGCCGACCTTGCACGGCACCGTCGTCCAGGAGAAGTACGCCGCCGGCAACCGCGACGTGGTGAAGGCGTTCCTCCAGGCCCAGCTGGACGCCACCAAGTTCCTGTGGGAC
Organism: Actinoplanes sp. NPDC051475; assembly: GCF_040689425.1. Lineage (NCBI taxonomy): Bacteria > Bacillati > Actinomycetota > Actinomycetes > Micromonosporales > Micromonosporaceae > Actinoplanes > Actinoplanes sp. NPDC051475. Next base: position 277,132 of record NZ_JBFAZZ010000003.1, on the reverse strand, counting down.
CAGCCGCTGAAGGCCGCCGAGATCGTGGCGCAGGCGACCGGATTGCCGCCCGAGGTGGTCTATCTCTACAACGGCGCGAACGGCATCGCCACCTTCGACCCCACGCTCAAGCCGCAGCTGCGCGCCGCGCTCCAGCAGGACGTACCGTTCCTCAAGTCCATCGGGGTGCTGCAGAACATCGACCTCGCGGCGTTCGTCGACGACAGCTTCGTCCGTGAGGTCTACGGCGCCGGGTACGACGCCGACCTCGCCGGCACGGCGAACAAGGCCGCGCTGACCGGCACCGACCCGGTCTGCAAGAAGCCGGTGGCCGACCCGGCGCTTGCGGGGGAGCTGTGGCTCTCCGGCCGCACCCAGCCGGCGGCGAATCCGACGTGCCTGCTGCGGGCGGTCAAGGCCGCGCAGGCCGCCGGCGAGCAGATCAAGGCCGCGTACGTTCCCGACGCCGCCACGGGCACCCGATGGTTCGCCGACAAGAGCGTCTGGGTCCGCGACGGCGAGACCTTCCACCCGTTCGTCACCGCGGCCGCCGCCCAGCGGTACGTCTCGGCGCACGCCGGCGCCGCCGTCGTGCCGTACGCGGAGGCGGTGAAGTCCGCATGACCGCGCTGTCCACCGCGCCACGCACCCGCGCCGTGGAGGTGGTGACACGCCCCGAACGACGGCTGAAGCCGCTGCGCTGGGCCGTACGGATCGGGTCGCTGGCCGGCGCACTGCTGCTCTGGCAGTGGCTGACCACCGCCGACGTCACCCTGTGGGTACGGTTCGACCGGCTGCCCACCCCGGTGGCGGTCGCCCAGCAGTTCGGCCGCGTGGCGCAGGACCCGGTGTACTACCAGGACATCGCCCAGAGCCTGGTCCGCATCCTGACCGGCTTCACCCTCGCGGCCGTCGCCGGGGTGGCCGCGGGTGTCGCGGTGGCCCGGTCGTGGCTGGTCTCGGACCTGCTCCAGCCGCTGTTCGAGGTGGTCCGCCCCATTCCGGCGATCGCGCTGGTCCCCGTCGCGATCCTGCTCTTCCCGCGCAACGAGGAGGGCATCGTGTTCATCACGTTCACCGCCGCGTTCTTCCCCATCCTGGTCAGTACGCGGCATGCCGTACGCGCGCTGCCGACGGTGTGGGAGGACGCCGTACGCACGATGGGCGGCGGAAGGTGGCGCGTCCTCTCGAGCGTCGTGCTGCCCGGCGCACTGCCCGGGGTGCTCGGCGGCCTGTCCGTCGGCATGGGAGTCTCCTGGATCTGCGTGATCTCCGCCGAGATGATCTCCGGGGACTTCGGCGTCGGCTACCGCACCTGGCACGCGTACACCATCGTGGACTATCCGGCGGTGCTCGTCGGGATGGTGACCATCGGCGTGCTCGGCTGGGGCACGTCCGCGGCCGTCGAGCTGATCGGGCGGCGGGTCACGCGCTGGCTGCCCGACCGCCGGGCGGGGGGTGTCCGATGACGCTCACCGCCATCTCCGAGGCGACCCGGACCGGCCTGCGGCTGCGGGCCGAAGGGGTCACCCTCGGCTACGGGGGCGCGGCCGTCGTCCGCGATCTGACGCTCGACGTCGCGCCGGGCGAGATCCTCGTGGTGGTCGGCGCGTCCGGCTGCGGCAAGTCCACCCTGCTGCGCACCATCGCCGGACTGCTGCCGGTCCCGGCCGGTGTGATCTCGACGGACGGTTCCCCGGTCATCGGCCCGTCGCCCGACCGTGCCCTGGTCTTCCAGGGCGACGCGCTGCTGCCGTGGCGTACAGCCCGGCGCAACGTCGAGCTGCCGCTGGCCATCCGGAAGGTGCCCCGCGCCGAGCGGCGGTCCCGGGCGGAGTCCTGGCTCGCCCAGGTCGGTCTCACCGGGCAGGGACACCGCCTGCCGGCCCATCTGTCCGGCGGGATGCGCCAGCGGGTGCAACTCGCGCGGACCCTGGCCGGCGGCCCCCGCGCCATCCTCATGGACGAACCGTTCGGAGCGCTCGACGCGCAGACCCGCGCCGCCATGCAGCGGCTGCTCGTCGAGGTGCTGCGGACCACCCCGGCCACCGTCGTGTTCGTCACCCACGACGTCGACGAGGCGCTGTTCATCGGTGACCGGGTCGCCGTGCTGGGGCCGGACGGGGTGCAGACCCTGGTCGACGTGCCGCAACCGCGCGATCTCGCGACCCGCGGCACCCCGGTGGTCCGGGCCGCCCGTACCGCCGTGCTCGCCGCGCTCGGCGCCGACGACAGGAGCGGCCAGTGCTGATCCCTTCTCCCACCGATCGCCGGGAATTGTCCTGCGACGTTCTCGTCGTCGGCGGCGGCACCGCCGGCACCATGGCCGCGCTGTCGGCCGCCGAGCAGGGCGCCCGGGTGCTGTTGCTGGAGAAGGCTCACGTGCGGCACTCCGGCGCCCTCGCGATGGGCATGGACGGCGTGAACAACGCCGTCATCCCCGGCAAGGCGACCCCCGAGGACTACGTCCGGGAGATCACCCGGGCCAACGACGGCATCGTCGACCAGCGCACCGTCTACCAGACCGCCACGCGCGGCTTCGACATGGTGCAACGGCTGGAACGGTACGGCGTCAAGTTCGAGAAGGACGAGTACGGCGACTACGCGGTCCGCCAGGTGCACCGCTCGGGCCGGTACGTGCTGCCGATGCCGGAGGGACGCGACGTCAAGAAGGTGCTCTACCGCGTCCTGCGCCGCCGCGAGATGCGCGAGAAGATCCAGATCGAGAACCGGGTGATGCCGGTACGGGTGCTCACCCGCGACGGGCGTGCCGCCGGGGTGGCCGGTTTCGACACCCGCAGCGGCGCCTTCGTCACGGTGACGGCCGGTGCGGTGGTCCTGGCGACGGGCGCGTGCGGACGGCTGGGGCTGCCGGCCAGCGGCTACCTGTACGGCACGTACGAGAATCCCACCAACGCGGGCGACGGGTACGCGATGGCGTACCACGCGGGCGCGGAACTGTCCGGCATCGAGTGTTTCCAGATCAACCCGCTGATCAAGGACTACAACGGGCCCGCGTGCGCGTACGTGGCCAATCCGTTCGGCGGCTACCAGGTCAACAACCGGGGCGATCGGTTCGTCGACTGCGATTACTGGTCCGGTCAGATGATGGCCGAGGTCGCCCGCGAACTGGAATCCGACCGCGGTCCCATCTACCTCAAGCTCTCGCACCTGCCCGAGGAGACCATCGGTCAGCTCGAGGGGATCCTGCACAGCACCGAGCGACCCACCCGCGGCACCTTCCACGCCGGCCGGGGCCACGACTACCGCACCCACGACGTCGAGATGCACATCTCCGAGATCGGGCTGTGCGGCGGGCACTCGGCGTCCGGGGTGTGGGTCGACGAGCACGGTGCCACCACCGTTCCGGGCCTGTACGCGGCCGGCGACCTGGCCTGCGTGCCGCACAACTACATGATCGGAGCGTTCGTCTTCGGCGACCTGGCCGGCACCCACGCGGCTGTTCACGCGACCGCATCCGGGCCGCTGCCCGAGGACCAGATCGCCGCGGCGCACGAGCTCGTGTACCGGCCCCTGCGGCATCCCGACGGCCCGCCGCAGGCACAGGTCGAGTACAAGCTGCGCCGCTTCGTCAACGACTATGTGGCGCCCCTGAAGGCCGCGGCGAACCTGGAGATCGCGGTCGAGACGTTCCAGCGGATGGCCGGCGAGATCGCGGGGATGGGGGCGCGCACCCCGCACGAGCTGATGCGCTGCGCGGAGGTCACCTTCATCCGGGACTGTGCCGAGATGGCGGCGCGCGCGTCGCTCGTGCGTACCGAAAGCCGGTGGGGTCTCTATCACGACCGGACGGATCACCCGGAGCGGGACGACGCGACCTGGCTGTACCACCTGAACCTGCGACGCCGTCCCGACGGCGAGATGGAGTTCGTCAAACGCCCGGTGGCGGAGTATCTGGTGCCGGTGGACGACTTCCGCCCGGCGGCCGGGCCCGCGGAGAGCGTGGTCGCCGAGGAGCGCCGCTTCGGCGCGGCGGCCAGGGATCGGGTGGAGCATCGCGCGGTCGCGCGGACCAGCGGGCCCGCCGCCGACCGGATCGTGGCCGTGCTCGCCCTGGGCGAGCAGGAACCCGCGCTGGGCGCGTTCGGCCCGTTCCTGAGCGACACCGACCCGGATGTCCGGCGTACCGCGGTGGCGACCCTGGTCGAGGTGGCCCCAGCCGGGGTGGCGGACGCCCTGGTCGACGCGCTTGCCGACGACCACGCCGAGGTCCGTGCCGCGGCCGTTGCCGGCCTGCGCGAGATGGCGGACGTCCTGCCCGCCACGCCGGCCCTGGCGAACCGCCTGCGGTCAGCGGTTTCCAGCCCGGATCCGGCGGTGCGTCAGGTGGTCGCCGAACTCCAGCGGATCACCGGCGTCGGCGCGACCGCGGACTTCCGCGCCGCCGTCGCCGACCCCGACCAGGCGGTACGCCTGCAGGCCGTACGCGGGCTGGTGCGCCTGAACGACCTGGTGGGCCTCGCTGCCGGCGCGGGCGACCCGGCGCGGGAGATCCGGGTCGCCGTCGCGCACGGCGTGGGGACCGTCGGCGACTCCGGCGGGGCCGCGGTGCTGCACGGGCTGGCCGGCGACGACGATCCGCTGGTACGGGCGGCGGCACTGCAGGCGGCCGGACAGATCGGTTGCCACGGTGACCTGGCCGCCGCGGCGCTCGGAGCCCTCGCCGATCCGGCGTGGCAGGCGCGGGAGGGAGCCGCGAAGGCGCTCGGCGGCGCCGAGCCGGAGATCGCCGTACCGGCCCTGGCGGAGGCCGCCCGGGATCCGAATCTGGACGTGCGGCGGGCCGCCGTCCGGTCCCTGGCCGGATGGTCTCACCGTGCCGATGTGGTCAGCGTGCTGCGGGCCGCCGCCGCCGATCCGGACGCGGACGTGCGCGCCTATGCCCGGCGGGCGCTGGCTCCCGGAACGGCGCCGGCCGGCCGCTGAGCCGCGGTCGGCCGGCGCCGTTCTCGAGGAGGTCAGGCCGGCAGGGTGAAGTCCTGGTTGGCCTTGCCGTTGCACGTCCACAGCTGCAGCGGCGTCGAGTTCGCCGTCGCCTCCGCCCGGACGTCGAGGCACTTGCCCGACCCGGCGTTCACGAGGTCCCGGGTGGAGGCGTTGTACGTGAACCGCTGCGCGGTGCCGCCGTTGCAGTCGTAGATCTGGATCTTCGTACCGTCGGCGGTGCCCGCGGCGGCGACGTCCAGGCACTTGCCGAGGGCCCGGACGGTGCCGTCGGTGCCGATGGTCCACTGCTGGGCAGTGCCGCCCACGTCGCAGGTGTAGATCTGGACCGCGGTGCCGTTCGCGGGGTTGGCGGCCGCGACGTCGACACACTTACCGCTGGCGACGGCGCGGATCTTCCCGGTTCCGGCCGCCGGGGGCGTCGGCGGCGGGGTGCCGCCCCCGCCGCCGAAGGTGATCTCACCGCGATTCAGCACACGCGGGTTGTTGTACGTCGCCTGGATCTCCGCGGTGGAGTTGTTGCCGAGCAGCTGCTCGGACCAGATCATGAAGTACGTCCACTTCGGCTGACCGGTCAGCAGCGAGGCGTCCGGCATCTTGCCCAACTCGGCGATCGCGATCGGCTTGCCCGCCGCGATCGACTGGATCTGCTGGTAGTCGGCGGCCGACGGGTAGTTCTTGTACCACGCGTCGAGCGTCACCACGTCGGCGTAGGTGCTGCCGGGGTAGTAGTTCGCCCAGCCGCCGGCCGGGTTGTCCTGCACGTTCCACACCCAGATGAGATTGTCCAGCCCCTGGCTGTCGAAGTAGTCGCGCATCTGCTGATATATCTTGGCGCCGCCGTTCGCACCGGGCCGGGCACCCCACCAGTTCCAGCTCTCGTTCATCTCGTGGAACGGCCGCCAGAGCACCGGGATCCCGGCGTCCTTGAGCTGCCGCAGGTACGGCACGACCGCCGCCATCCGGCTGCGCCAGACCGTGTTGAGGTTCGTGCCCGCGGTGACGATCTCCTGGAACTGCGCGTTCGAGATCTGGGTCTTCACGCCGCCGTCGAACTCACAGGTGGCGCCGACTGTCGGCGAGCAGGCGTGCCAGGTGAGCGCCACGAGCGATCCGGCCGCCCACTGGGCCTTGGCCTCGTTGATCACGAGCTGCCGGTTGGCGACGTCCTCGGCGCGGAACATCATGTCGCTGCCCCAGAGCCCCGGGTACTGTCCCGTGGCGTTGCGAACCTGCTGCGTGTACTGGGCCGGGCTGCTGGCCGGCTCCTTGTTGTGCTGGCCCGACACGATCGACGTGCCGGTGATGGTCCGCAGATAGGTGAGCACGGTCGACTTGGGGGTGGCCGCGAACGCCTCGGCGGTCGTGGCGGCGTGAACCATGCCGGCGGCAAGCACCAGCACGGCACCGCCAACGGCCCAGGCAGGGCGGGGGATTCGCATCGGGGACCTCCGTTGGGGGACGGACTGTCTTTGCGGGCCCAGCATGCGGTCGCCGTTGCGCGGCTGTCAACATTAGATTAATAATTTAATGCAAAGCCCAAGAGGGTACGGACGCTGTCTCGCGCTGTGTCAGCGGCCGGCCGAGGACCGCGTCGGACTCGGCGGTCGAAGCCGCCCCGAGGAGCACAGCGAACTCGTCACCCCCGAGCCGGGCGACCACATCGCCGTCACCGACAGCCGACCGCAGTCCGTTCGCCGACCGGCCCCAGCACCGGGCCCGGGGCTCCGACCGCGCACCCCAGACCGCGCACCGGTGACGGTCGTCGGTTCGCTCACCCGGTGAACGGGTACGCCTGCACGTCGTCGACGATCAGGCGGCCGGCGTCGCTGCCGCCGAGATAGATGGACAGTTGCGTGACGTGTTGCAGGTCCAGGGTGCCGGTGGGCGCCCACGGCGGTTGGGTGAAGACCGTGAACGGCACCCGGACGATCCCGGGCGGCGTCCCGGCCGGGAGAGTGTGCTCCCAGTACGCGCCGTTCGCGACGAACTGGATCGTGACGCTCGCCTGGCTCCCCGATCGATCCAGCAGGAGGGCGATGCCCTGCTGACCCCAGATGTCGACGGGGGAGAAGGTACGGGTGACGCCCGCGTACCCGGCCGCGCCCGGCGTCACCTCGAGCTGCATGGCCTGGCCGGTGCCCGAGGGCGACGCGACGAGCGAGGGAGTCACCACGTCGCCGCCCGTGTTGCGGACGTACGCCTCGGCGAGCGCGATGCTGGTGGCGTACCCCTCGAAGTCGTCGATGGTCGTCGGCGCCGTCGGCAGGGTTCGCGTCGTGAAGGTCGCGACCGGTGTGGTCGTGCTGCCTGCGGCGTTCGTGGCCCGCACGCTCCAGTACCAAGTCGTCGCAGGGTCGAGATCCTGGGACGGGGTGTACGTCGTCGTGTCGAGCCCGGTCACGCTGATCACCGGATCGCTCAGGTCCGGACGGCGCGAGACCGTCAGGGAGTAGTAGCCCGCGCCGGCGGCGGGACTCCAGGAGTAGGTCCGGGGGCCGATGACGCCGGTGGCTTCCGCCGCGGGTGACACCGGCTCGAACGGGGCCGGCGCCTGTGTCACCGGTGCCGGATCCACGGCCCAGAACGTGCCGCTGGACACGCCGGCGTCTCCTCCCGTCCAGACCACGCGCACGTGGTCGACCGACGGGGTGGTCGCCGTGATCGTGAAACCGGTGGGGTCGCGCCGCTCGATCTGCGCGGCCACCGTACGCCAGGTGGTTCCGTCGGCCGAGACCTGGACCGCGAGGCCGGGGCGCCGCGCCGCGAGCACCTCGAACCGGACCCGGTGAGTTCCGGGGTTGTGCCAGCTCACCCAGGCCTTGCCCGGGCCGGTGGGCCGGGCGACCGCGTGTCCCGGGCCGGGGCGGATGTCCACCCCGGTGTGGCCGTCGGCGATGTCGAAGGTCTCCAACGGGTCGGTCAGGGCCGTTTCGGTGGCGCCGGCGTACAGGGGCTGGGACCGTGGTCCCGGTCGGCCGCCGGTCACCGGGACGACGCGGTACCAGGTGTTGCCGGGGGGCGTGCGGTCGATCCAGGGCGTGTCGTCGTCGGAGAGCAGGCCGTCGTGCGCCGCCCGCCAGGGTCCGTGCGGGGTCCGCGCGCGTTCCACGCGGTAGCCGTCGGCGAAGGCCGCGCCTCGCCACTGCAGGACGTTGAGCCCGCCGCGCTTGGCGATCGCGGTGATCAGCGGGGTGCCGGCCGGCCGGGTCGCGACCGATCCACCCAGGGCCTTCGCGTACGCGATCTGGGCCTGGTTCGCGGCCGCCACCCGCTCGTCGTCGCCGGGGTAGTGGAAGGTGAACCCGTCGTCGTGCTGCACGAAGCCCGAGCGGTCGTGGTGGCCGAACAGCGACCACGACAGCATGCCGGTGACGTTGCGATCCGCCACCAGCGGGTCGAGGAGCGAGCCGCTCGCGGCCGTCGAGGCGTACTCACCGGCGATGTAGACCTTCCCGGACGCGGCGACCGTGGCGGCGTCCGCGGTCACCTTCGCCGCCGTCGGCGGATAGTAGTGGACGTCGACGATGTCGAGGTCGGCGGCGGCCAGGGTGTCGGGGTCGATGTCGAACCGGCGGCCCGCGGCGATGAGCTGGCGCGGCGCCCAGGCGGAGAAGGCCGCGGCGTTGGCGGTGATCCAGCCGGGGGTCATGCCCTCGAGCTCGTTGCCGAGTTCCCACGCCATGATGGTCGGATCGTCGATGTAGCGCTTGCCGGTCAGCGCGTTGATGTGGTGCATGATGTGCGAGACGTACGCCTGGTAGTCGGCGATGACCCGCGGATCGGTGTAGAAGGCGGATTCCGGCAACCCGTACGGCGCGGTGAAGTCCGCGTGCCCGCCGTGGTAGTACGCCCAGTTGTCGGTCAGCGGGAGGACGAGGCGGATGCCCACCTTCCCGGCGTACGCGATGGCGTAGTCGATGGTCTTGAAAGCCATGTCGTTGTAGCCGGCCTCTTTCGACGGCAGCAGCGTCTTGGGGCTGCCCGTCGAAACCAGCATGTGGGAGCGGAGGACCGTCATCCCCATGGCCTTGGCGGTGTCGATGGCGTCCCGGATCCGGAAATAGGTCGGGTAGTCCACCCCGCCCACGTTCTCGTCCAGCCCGAGCCAGTAGATGTTCGTGCCGGCGAAACGGAAGTCGCGTCCCGCCAGCTTCAGGTGGGTGCCGTCCCGCGTCACGAAGCCGCGGTTGCCGGCGTTCGCCGGGGTGGGGGCCGCCACCGCGGTCGTCAGGACCGTGATGGCGAGGGCCGCCGCCCGGAGCAGGTTCTTCATGGTGTCCTCCGCAGGACCGAGGAGAGTTCGGTGAGCACCCAGGGCGCCTTGACCAGCGCGGGGTCCAGCTCGATCGGAGCGCGGACGTGGTAGACGGTGGACTCGCCCGCCAGGAGGGTGACGAAGCCCTTGTCGGCCACCGCTCGCGGGTGGATGCGGTCCGGCTGGAGCAGGACGTCGCGGGCCAGGCCGACCGCCTGCACGCGGACGTCCAGCCCGCCCGGAACGGTCTCGACGTCGACGGTGAGTCCCGGGTCGTCGTACCCGAAATCCCGGTCCTCGGCCGCGAACCACAGGGCGCGGGCATCGCCGAGCCGGGCGACCAGCAGCTCGCCGGCGGGGTCGCCGGCTTCGGCCACCGCGGCCGGCACCGGCACCAGGGCCACCGACCGTGCGGCCACGGAAACCCGCCCGGTCACGGAGGCCCGTACGCCGCCGCCGGTGTCCTGGCGCTCGACGAGCAGGGTTCCGGTCCACTCGTCGGCGTGGTCGTTGAGGATTGCCACCACCGGGCCGCCGTCGCCGGGCTGGATGGTCAGCGCGCGCTCGGCGTACAGCTCCCGGAGGGCGAAGTAGAGGGGCTTGTACCGGCCCGCGCCGTCGATCGCCGCCCACGAGGTGACCGGCCACAGGTCGTTGAGCTGCCAGAGGATCGTGCCGCCGGTGTGCGGCCAGTGGGAACGCCAGTGCTCGACGCCGGTGCGGATCGCCCGTACCTGATTCAGCTGGGTCAGGTAGTGCCAGGCCTCGGTGTCGGACGGCTCGCCGAAGTGCGGGGCCAGGCCGCGGGCCAGCTTGCCGTTGCCGTCCTCGGCCTTCTGGTGGTGCAGCACGCCCGGTGAGTCGGGCAGCAGGGGCTCGTCGGACACCGCGTCCCGCAGGGTCGTCCACGCGGGCGGTGCCTGCCAGCCGAATTCCGCGACGAACCGCGGTGCCGAGTCACGGTAATTGCCGTAGTCCTCGCGGTTCCACACGTCCCACGAGTGGAACGTGCCGTGGCCGGGGTCGTTCGGCAGGTGGTCCCAGCTGCCCGACCACGGGCTGCCCGCCTGGTACGGCCGGGACGGGTCCAGCTCCGCGACGATGGCCGGCAGCGTCTCCAGGTAGTACTTCTCGCCCCAGCTCAGGTCGCCGCCGGGTTGCCCGGGCCAGCCGCACGGTTCGCGCAGCCACAGGTTCTCGTTGTTGCCGTTCCACGTGATCAGGCTGGGGTGCGGCGAGAGGCGGAGGACGTTCTCCCGGGCCTCGGCCGCCACCTCCGAGGCGAGCGGTTCCTCCTCGGGATAGCAGGCGCAGGCGAACAGGAAGTCCTGCCAGACCATCAGCCCGAGCTCGTCGCAGACCTCGTAGAAGGCCCGGTCCTCGTAGATGCCGCCGCCCCACACCCGGATCAGGTTGACCCCGGCGTCCGCGGCCTCGCGCAGCCGCAGCTCGTAGCGTTCGCGGGTCATCCGGGTGGGGAAGATGTCGTCCGGGATCCAGTTGACGCCCTTGACGAACGTGGGCTCGGCGTTGACGCGGAACACGAATCCGCCACCGGTACGGTCGATCTCCACGGTGCGGAAGCCGGTGCGGCGCTGCCACCGGTCGAGGACGTGGTCGCCGTCGAGCAGCTCGACGGTCAGGTCGTACAGCGCCGGTTCGCCGTATCCGCGCGGGTGCCAGGGGGTCACTTCGCCGGCGTCGAGGGCCGCTTGCGCTGCCGTCGCGCCGCCCGGCAGGTCGAGGACGGCGATCTCCCGCTCGTCGAGCAGCACGCGGGCGCGCAGGTCGCGATCCCGGGTGCGCTCCACGCCGACGGTCACATCGAGCCGCCCGGTGCCGTCGTAGGTCGCCAGTGGACGGACGGTGGCCAGGCGCGCGGTGCTCCAGCCCTCCAGCCGTACCGGCCGCCAGATGCCCGCGGTGACGAGTGTCGGGCCCCAGTCCCAGCCGAAGCTGCAGGCCATCTTGCGGATGAAATTGAAGGGCTCCGGGTACGCGTTGGGCCGCGGCCCGAGCAGGTCACGGACCCGTTCCGCCTCGGTGTACGCCGACGTGAAGTGCACGCTGAGCGGCCGCGGGGTGCCGTCCAGCAGCTCCGTGACGTCGTACCGGTAGCCGCGGTGCATGTTGCGGGTCACGCCGAGGGCGGTGCCGTCGAGCTCAACGGCCGCCACCGTGTCGAGGCCCTCGAAGACCAGGTCGATGCGCTCGGGCACCGGCCCGCTCCAGGCCACGTCGCGGCCGTACCGCCAGTCGGTGCGCCCGACCCAGGCGACCGCGGTCTCGTTGTCGTCGAGGAACGGATCCTCGAGCCGGCCGTCGTTCATCAGGTCGGTGTGCACGCAGCCCGGGACGAGCGCCGGCACCGGGACGTCGATCAGCGTCCGGGCCTGCTCCGGAAGCGGGCCGTCGGGGTCGACGCGCAGCTCCCATGCCCCGCCGAGTTCTTGGACCTGCAGCATGCGGCCGTCCTTTCTCATTTGGTGGCTCCGGCGGTGATGCCGTTGTAGATGAAGCGCTGGAGCAGCAGGAAGATCGCGACGGTCGGCAGGATGACGATCATGGTGCAGGCGGCGATCGTCTCCCACTGCGCGCCGTACGGTCCCTTGAAGCGGAACAGCGCCGTGGAGATGACGTTGAGGCCGGGCGAGCGCATGTAGAGGAAGGGGATGTAGAACTCGTTGTAGACGGCGATGCCCTTGATGATCACCACGGTGGCGATCGCCGGCTTCATCAGCGGCAGCACGATCTTGCGGTAGATCGTGAACCGGCTCGCGCCGTCGATCATCGCGGCCTGGTCCAGGCTCTGCGGGATCGACTGCATGAACTGGATGAAGATGTAGATGGACACGATGTCGGTGCCCATGTACAGGACCATCGCCGACCCGAGGGTGTTGACCAGACCCATCGACTTGACGATCTGGTAGGTGGCCACCTGCGTCGTGACCCCGGGCACGAGCGCGGCGACCAGGAACAGGCCGAGGGCCAAGCGCTTGAAGGGGAACGTGAAACGGCTGATCGCGTACGCGGCCAGCGTGCCGACCGCAACGGTGCCGGTGAGCGACACCGCCAGGATGATGGTCGTGTTCCAGAAACCGCGCAGCATGTGGCCGTCGGTCCAGGCGGTGGCGAAGTTGTCGACGTTGAGCCAGTTCCGCGGTGGCGTGAGAGGACCGGTGGTGCTGTATTCCGAGTGCGTCTTGAAGGACGCGAAGAGAACGACCACGAGCGGAACGAGGACGACCACCGACGACAGCACGAGAGAGGCGTACTTCGCGGAGCGAGCCAGGGTTCTCATGACAGGGTCACCTCATCGTCGGGCAGGAGCCGGCGCTGGATCCACGTGAGGACGAGGACGATCACGAGCAGCACGACCGCCATGGCCGAGGCGAGGCCGATCTGCCGGAACTGGAACGCCGTGTCGTACGCCTGGATCACGAAGGTGCGGGTGCCGTTCGCACCGCCGGTCATGATGAACGGGATCTCGAAGACCGAGAGGCTGCCGGAGATCGCCAGGATGAAGGACAGGCTGATGATCCGCCGGATGCCCGGCGCGATGATGTGCCGGAACTGATGCCACCGGTTGGCGCCGTCGACCTCCGCCGCTTCGTAGATCTCGCCGGGGATCGATTGGATCGCGCCCAGGAAGAGCACGAAGTTGAGCCCGGTGAACCGCCAGACCGACGTGCCGGCCAGTGAGAAGTTCGCGATGTCCGGGTCGCCCAGCCAGAGCTGGGTGTGTTCGCCCAGCCCGATCAGCCGCAGCACCGTGTCGAGCGTGCCGTCGGGCTGGAACAGGTAGAGGAAGACGAAGCCGACCGCGACGCCGTTCAACAGGTACGGGAAGAACAGGATGCCCTTGAACAGGTTGCGGAACCGGACGTCGAACGACAGCACGACCGCGAAGTACAGGGCGATGGCGATCTGCACGAAGGACGCGGCGAAGTAGTAGAGGCTGATCAGGAAGACCCGCCAGTACCGCTCGTCGGTGAAGACCCGGACGTAGTTGTCCAGGCCCACGGGGTCCATCGCCGGGTTCAGGCCGTCCCACTTGTGGAAGCTGTAGAACAGCATGTTGCCGACCGGCACGTACGTGAACGTGATCAGGAGGATCAGTGCGGGCGCGAGGTACAGCCACGGGCTGTGCCGGAACCGGCGCCGGCGGGGCGTGCCGGCCACCCGGCCCGCCGGGGCGGCGGACCGGGCTCGGGGGATGACCTGGCTGGTCACTTCATGACCTGGGACCGGGCGGCACCCCATCGCTTGTTCAGCTCGGCGAAGTACGACGCCTTGTCGCCCTTGGCCGCCCCGCGGGCGATGTCCACCAGCTTCTGCTTGTAGATGTCGCCCTTCAGGTCGATCTCCGACTCCTTGATGATGTCGTCCTCCTTGCCGGCGTTGGTGGTCGCCGCCGGCACCTCCATCAGCTCGACGCCGGTGGCGGTGAAGGCCTGCAGGCCCGCGGGCAGCGGCTGGCCGATGGCCGGCGGGATGGCCTGCTGGTCCGCGGCGAAGCCGGACTCGTTGACGAACCAGTCCAGCCAGGCCTTGGCGGTCGCCTTGTTCTTGGAGTTCTTGCTGACCGCGGCCAACTTGTCACCGTCGATGCCGGCGTGGAACTTGCCGCCGGTCTGGTACGGGAACGGCCAGAAGGCGATGTCGCCGGGGTTCGCCTTCGCCGCGGTGGCGGCGTCCTGCATCTGCGGGACGGCCCAGGAGCCCAGCAGCATGGTCGCGACCTTGCCGGTGGCGAGCATCGGCTTGGAGCCTTCCCAGTTGGTCGTCAGCGGGTCCTTCTCGCTGAGCTTCTGGTTCACGACATCGAAGAGAAGGCCGTCGGTGATGTACTGGATCTTGCCCGGCTGCCACGGGGCGGGGTCGGTCGGGAAGGTGTCGTTGATCGTGGGGTCGGCGAGGATGGCCCGGTGGTTGTTCCACTCGCTCAGGGGCCAGCCGTCCTTGTAGTTGGTGTAGTACGGGACGGCGTCGGTCTTGTCGGCGATCGCCTTGAGCCCGGCGAGGAACTCCTCCGGCGTCTTCGGCGGCGCGGTGATCCCGGCCTGGGCCCAGATCCGCTTGTTGATGACGAAGCCCTTGGCGATGCCGCCCAGTGACAGCCCGTACGCCTTGCCGTCGTACGCCCCCGGCGCGATGAACCGGTACTTCGCCTTGAGTTCCGCCTCGGTGCCGAGCGGCTCGAAGAACTGGCTGTACTGGCTGACGGCGACGGTGCTCGGGATCAGCAGCACGTCGCCGTAGTCGCCGCCGCTGAGCTGGGTGGTGACGTCGTCCTCGTAGTTCGTCACGCCCTCGAAGGTGACCTTCGTGCCGGGGTACTTGGCCTCGAACTTCTTGGCGTACTCGGGCAGTTTCGTGGTCGCAAGGTCCGTCCGGTTCGTCAGGACGGTGATGGAGCCCTTGACGTCGCCCGAGAAGTCGCCGCTCCCCGCGGTCTCGTCGCTCGCGCCGCCGGTGCATCCGGCCACCAGGGCGAGCGCGGCGGCCGCGCCGATGCCCGCGAAAGACCTTCTATTGATCATGCCGGTATCCGTCCTGCTGGTTCGACGAGGGCGGATGCGTCGACCGCCCGTTGGAGCGCTCAGCATGGGGCGGTCGTCACGACGGTGTCAAGGTTAGATTACTAATTTATTTTACTGGCTGAGCCCTCGTCGGAGGGCGTCGATCACTGGATCCGCGCTCGGCGGCGGGTACGGTGTCGACGAGCGGAACCGCCGCTCACGGTCAGAACCGGAGAACTCACCCGCCATGGCACGTCGAGAATCGCCCGCGGCCGGACCGGGAAGCCGCGCCCTCGTCGTCGATGTCATCCGTTCCGCGGTGACCATCAGCCGGGGGGAGATCGCCGAGCGGACCGGCCTCACCCAGCCGTCGATCTCCAACATCGTCCGCGAGCTCATCGCCGACGGCATCATCCACGAGATCGGCTCGCTCGACTCCCTGAACGGCCGGCGGCGCAAGCTCATCGCCATCAACCCCGGCAACCGCTTCGGCATCGGGTTCCACCTCGGCCCGGACGCGGTCACCTGCGTCGCGGTCGACCTCACCGGCGGAGTGGTCGGTCGCGAGGTAGTCCCGCGGCTGCCGGACGAGGCGACCGGGGTGGACCGGCTGGCCGAGCGGTTCGACGACTTCACGGCCGGCCTCGACCTTCCCCGGGACCGCATCGACGGCCTGGCGATCGTCGCGTCCGCCGCCGTACCGGGATCCCCCGGGGCGGGCGTGGGACCCGGGGCCGGGGCCGAACTGACCGGCGTGCGGGCCGAGCTGATGGAGCGGATCGGCGTGCCGGTCCTGGTGGAGAACGACGCCGCGGCCGCCGCCCTCGGCGAGTTCTGGAGCCGGCGGGTGTCGCGGGAGCAGGCGTTCGGCTGCATCTACCTCTCCTCCGGGATCGGCGCCGGGTTCGTCTTCGGCGGCGCGTTGTTCCGCGGCGCGAGCTTCGGCGCCGGCGAGCTCGGCCACATGTCCATCGACTACGGGGGGCGCCCCTGCCCGTGCGGCAACCTCGGCTGCGTGGAGCAGTACGCGTCGACGCGGGCCACGGTCAGCGAGGCCCGCGAGAACCCGGCACTGCGGGCGCTGCTCCCGCGGGACGGCAGCGAGTCCAGCGCCTACGACGCGATCGCCCGGGCCGCGGTCAACGGCGACTCGGCCGCCTACGAGGTGCTGGACCGGGCCGCCGAACGGCTGAGCGTGGCCGCCACGTCGGTGGTGAACCTGCTGGATCTCGGCCGCCTCGTGCTCACCGGCCCCGGCGTCGCCCTCGCGGGATCGATCTTCGCCCGCCGGCTGCGGACCCACCTGGGCCGTACGGCACACTCCCGGCAGCGGCACGGCGTGTCCGTCGAACTCTCCGCCCGGCCCCGCGACGCGGCCGGCATCGGCGCGGCGGTGCTGGTGGTGCAGGCTGCCGTCGCTCCCGGCCACACGCCGGGCCAGGCGTACCTTCCGGCACAACCCAGGTGAGGCGGGGAAAGCGGTGACTCAGGCACCAGGGCGGATCGGTCTCGTGCTGGCACGGGCCTCCCAGGTTCTCGGTGAGGAGCCGTACTACCACGAGTTCCTCGAAGGACTCGAACGCGTGCTGACGCCCGCCGGGCTGTCCGTGCTGGTCAAGGTCGTCACCGATCGCGCGGCCGAGAACGCCACGTACGAGCAGTGGTCCGCCCAGCGGCGGGTCGGCGGCGTGATCCTGGTCGACCTCAGCCCGGACGACGACCGCGTCGCCCTGGTCCGCGAGCTCGGCATCCCGGCCGTCGTCATCGGCGACCCGTCGACGGCGTCCGGGCTG
Source organism: Actinoplanes sp. NPDC051475 (assembly GCF_040689425.1). Taxonomy (NCBI): domain Bacteria; kingdom Bacillati; phylum Actinomycetota; class Actinomycetes; order Micromonosporales; family Micromonosporaceae; genus Actinoplanes; species Actinoplanes sp. NPDC051475. The sequence continues at coordinate 260,615 of NZ_JBFAZZ010000003.1, read as the reverse complement.
CCCACCGTGTGGACCGACGACGCGGGATTCGCCCGCGAGGCGGCCCGGTTCCTGGCCGGCCGCGGTCACACCGTCCTGGGCCACGTCTGCGGGCCGCTCGTCTTCGCGCACACGCAACTGCGCCGCGGCGGTTTCGAGGCCGAGGCCGCCGACCGCGGCCTGACCCTGATCACCGCCGAGGGCGACTACTCCCAGGAGTCCGGCCGCGCGGCCACCGCGCAGGTGCTGGCCGCGAGCCCGGTCCGGCCGACCGCGATCGTCTACGACAACGACGTGATGGCGCTCGGCGGCCTGGAGACCATCAAGGAGCACGACCTGGTGGTCCCGGCCGACGTCTCCGTGGTCGCCTGGGACGACTCCGCCCAGTGCCAGCTCGCCGTCCCGGCCCTCTCCGCGATGAGCCACGACGTCGGCCGCATCGGCGAGCTGGCGGCCGGCGCCGTCCTCGACGCGATGCGCGAGGCCTCCGCCGACGCGGTCTACGAGGCTCCGAAAGCCCACATCGTAGTCCGCGACAGCACCCGCTGATCGAGGTCCTGGCCCCGCCGCCGGGCGGTCAGTCGCCGGTCAGGTCGCGGCGGACGGACCAGGCGGCGAGGGGCAGGGACGCCGCCGTCCAGGCCAGCAGGGCCAGCACGAATTTGGTCTGGCCGGCCGACGCGAAGAGGAAGCTGGTGAACGGCAGCGGCTCCTCGAGCCGCCCGATCAGGCCCTCGACGAACACCAGCCAGCCCAGGTAGCCGGCAAGCAGCCACATCGGTCGGCGGACGATCGTCGCGTTGGCGACGCCGTACACGGCGATCAACGGGACCGCGGTCAGCGTGGAGCGGTACTGCGCCGTGAAGCCCGACGCAGCGACAGAGATGCCGCTGACCGCGGCGAGCACCAGGCCGAACAGGATCGCCACCGCGAACTGGGCGGCCAGCGCCCGGAGGCGGTGCGGCTGGCCCAGGAACACCAGCACCGCGGTGCGGTGCTGGTAGTGCTGGGCGGTGAGCACCACGGCGAGGCCGAAGGTGCCCAGGCCGGCGAAGAGCGACCAGAACTCCTCGCTGAACCAGCCGGTCAGCGCCGCGAGTGCCGCGAACCCGGCCAGGGAGACCCAGGACGACCGGATCGTCAGACTCCGGTAGAGCTCGCTGCGCAGAACCGCGATCACTGTGCCTCCGCCACGCTCAGGAAGATGTCCTCCAGGTGCTGCGTCTCCGCGACGAGCTCGTACACCGGTACCGCGACGTGCAGCGCGATGTCTCCGGCCTGTTCCGGTGTGAGCCCGGAGACCAGCAGCGCCCGGCCGTCGGTCGAGACCGTCGCGCCGTACTGCTCGTACGCCCGGGACAGCAGGTGGTGGTCGCCGCCGCGGACCCGCAAGCGGGCCATGCCGGACAGCTCGGCCAGCGGTGCCGCCAGCCGGATCCGGCCCTCCGCGATGATGACCACGTCGTCGACCATCAGCTCGAGCTCACCCAGCAGGTGGCTGGAGATCAGCACCGTGCCGCCCGCCGCGGCATGGTCGCGCAGGAGGCCGCGCAGCCAGGCCATCCCGGACGGGTCGAGACCATTGGCAGGCTCGTCCAGGACCAGCACCGGCGGCTCGCCGAGCAGGGCGGTCGCCACCGCCAGCCGCTGCCGCATGCCCAGCGAGTAGTCGCCGGTGCGCTTGTGGGCGTCCGCGGCCAGGCCCACGTACGCCAGCAGCTCGTTCACCCGCCCGCGGGAGGTGCCGCTGAGCAGCGCCTGGGTGACCAGGTGGGCGTGCCCGGTCTGGCCCGGGTGGCTCAGCCCCTGCTCCAGCACCGCGCCGACCTCGCGCAGCGGATGGGCCAGCTCCCGGTACCGGCGGCCGCCGATCAGCGCGGCGCCGCGGGTGGCCCGGCTGAGCCCGAGCAGGATCCGCAGCGTCGTGCTCTTGCCGGAGCCGTTCAGGCCGAGCAGCCCGGTCACCCGTCCCGGCGCGGCGGAGAACGTCACGTCCCGTACGGCGTCCACGCCGCCGTAGGTCTTCGTCAGATCCCGGATGTCGATCATCGGGCGCGATTGTCCCCGCCGATGTCAAGCCGCCGCGTCAGGGCGCCGTCGTCAGCCGTACGGTGAAGTGGTCGGCGTGGGGGAAGAAGTCGAGGCGGTCGCAGAGCCGGCGGGCCAGCCACAGCCCGAGGCGTTGCCGGGCCGGGTCGGTGCGGTGCTCAGTGTGGTATCCGGCCAGCGGATCGTCGAAGCCCGGGCCGTGGTCGCGGACCGTGCACACCACCTTGGCCGGGCCGCGCCACAACCTGACCTGCACCGGTGGGCGGCCGTGCTGCATCGCGTTGCTCGCCACCTCGTTGACGGCGAAAGCCATGTCCTCGGCGTACTCCACCGGCAGGGTGCTGCCGGCGAGCGCGCCCTCCAGCCCGCGACGCAGGACCTCCAGATCGGTCACGTCGTCCACCGCCAGGGCGGGTCCGGTGGTTTCCAGCGGGTCCGGCGCCGGCGCGGCGAAGCGGCGCAGGCAGTCGCGGGGCTCCAGATAGTCCGGGTTGCTGCGCCGGGAGCACGCGGTGATGACGCTCGGGTGGGTCTGCCGGACCGTGCGGAGCGCCTCCTCGGAGAACTCGCGGGTGTTCCACGGGCAGATCGCCTGCACCGGGTAACCGGCCAGGACGTCGTTGAAGGCCGCCTCGAAACTGACCCATTCGCCCCACTGGGAGGGGCGTACCGGCAGGCCCACGTCGCCGGCTATGCGTACGCCTCGCGCGCCGGCCGCCAGGGCCTCCTCCACGGTGTGCTGGAACATGCTCAGGGCGCGCGCCGGCCGCTGGCGGGGGTCGCGGGTGACGTGGCAGACCCACGGGTCGTCGCCCAGCGCGTACGCGATGGGTGTGCCGTTCCTGCCGGCGTCGACCACGACGGCCGCCTCACCTTCCGCCAGTCCCCGGCGCAGGAACGGCACCGTGACGGCGAGCAGCTCGTCGGTGGTGTCGAAGAACAGGACGTCATGAGCGAAGGCGCCGGGCATCACCATTCCTCCCCCCCGTCCGCCCGCGCGTACGGAGACGTCGAGCTTGAGCAGCTTGATCATCCTTGCCACGGCGGGCTGCGGGGCGACCAGGATCAGCCGCCCGCCGCGCTCGCGCAGGTCCACACTGCCCTGCGCCAGCGCGCGCCATCCCGCGGCGCTGATCAGGGCCAGGGCGCTGATGTCGACGTACAGCACCGCTGATGCGGCCAGTGCCGCCGCGACGGCCGTGCTGAGGACCCCTCGCAGGAGCCTCTCGTTGGAGAAGTCGGCCTGCCCGGCCACCACCACCGTACGGTCGCGGCGCCGGAGTTCGAGGTATCGGTGCCGGCTATGGGGATGCCAGGCCGTGAAAAGCCGTAGCTGCTCGTCGGTCAGGTCGTCCTTCCGGTACGGGCAGAGCACGACGGCCGGGTAGGTGTGGCACAGGTCGTTGAGTATCTGCTCGGAGGTCGCGTACTCCTGCCGGGACAGGGTCCCCCCGATGCCGGCGACGACCCGGACGGCGGGGTGTCCCTGCTGCAGGGCCTCGCGCACCGCGGCCGCCAGCTCGCCGGGCCGGCGGTACAGGGCGGACGGGAGTGCCTGCAGAGCCCCGCGGGCAGTCGCCGACGTGACGTCCACACCGCGCTCGTCGAGGATCTCGAGCAGCGGTGGCCCGGACCCGCCGGCGTGCACCGGGTAGAGGACCTTCTCGCCGGTCCGCAGACCGCGGCTCACCCAGCCGCCGAGCCAGGCCCGGTCCGGGCCGTACAGCAGCATGAGATGGCGGGCGATACCGATTCCGGTCATGGCGGGACCCGGCCTCTCGCGAGGGGTATGTCACTCAGGCTCTCGCACACCGTCCTATCGCTACAAGGACGAATCATTCTATGGTGGAAAAAAGCATTGTCCGCGGGGGCCGACCGGAAGGTACGCCTCATGATGCGGTTGTCCGCCGCCGACGTGTCGGTGCTGGACGAGATCGCCGGGATCGCCGTGACGCCGGGGAGCGCGGCGGAACGCGCGAAAGCGCTGCTGGAGCCCCTCCGGCGGATCACGCCGTGCGATGCCGCCTTCATCACCGCGTTCGACCCGGAACGCCGGATGCAGACGCCGCTGCTGCGTTACGGCTACACCGCCGCGGTCATGCGGGCGCTGGACGGGCCGCAGCTCACCCGCGACATCGAGCAGGCCGGTCTGCAGGGCCCGTGTCCGCCCGTACGGATAGGCGACCTGCCCGTGCCCGCCGAGACCCTGCCGACGTGGTCGCAGCACATGTATCCGGCGGGAATCCGCCAGTGTCTGAGCACGGGTCTCTTCGCCCGCGACGGCCGGCATCTCGGCAACGTGACGATGAACAGCGCGGACCCGCGGCCTGCCGGCGAGGCGGACCGGTGGCTGCTGGGTCGCGCCGCGCTGTGGATCGCGCACGCGATAGACCCGTGGCGCACGGTCAGCGCCATCGCCCGGCTGGTGGGCGACGCCGTCGCCGGGGTGGTGCTGACCCGCGGCGGTGACACTGTGCCGCTGACCGGGCTCCCCGATCACCCCCTGCTGGCGCCGGACTCTCCGTTGATCGTCGCGGCGTCCGCCCGGTCGGCCGCCGGGCATCCCTTCGTCACCTTCCTGTGGCCGGACGACGCCCCGGAGTTCGGAGCCGAGCTGTTCCGGGTCAGCATGCTGGTCTGTCCACCCCACCCGCCCGGACACCTGCGCAGGGTGATCCTGCTGTCGCCGGTGCCGTATCCCCGCGGGCTCACCCGCTTCGAACTGCACATCCTCGGCCTGCTCGTCGAGGGATGGTCCCTGCCGCGCGTCGCCGCCGCGCTCTCGATCGGCGTACGCGTGCTGGCCGGCCACCTCGAACTCATCCTGGCCAAGCTCGGCGCGTCCACGCGGCACATGGCGGCGGCCCGGGCGCTGCGCCGGGGCCTCTACATACCCGCCGAACTGACGCTTCCTCAGGAGCACGATTTCCGATGAGCCCGATCTCACCGCCGGCGCTCCGCGTCATCAGCGAGATGGACGCGATCGGCGCCCATCGAAGTCCCATCGCGGCACGCGCGGAGGAGGTGCTCGATGTGGTGCACCGGCTCACGCATTTCGACGCCGCCCGCATCGCCCTGTTCGACGCGCCGCGCCGGCGCCAGACGAACGTGGCCGGGCGCGGCTACCCGGAACGGGCGCGGCAGTACATCGCCGGACCGGGAGCCGTACGCGACGCGGAGCTGCTCGGCCTGCACCGGAATCCGCCACCGATGCGGATCAAGGATCTGCCCGTCCCGGCCCAGGAGATCCCCCTCTGGGCCGAGTACCTGTATCCGGCCGGGTTCCGGGAGGGCGTCATCTTCCCGCTGGTCACGTCGGACGGCCGTTACCTCGGCTTCTGCACCGCCCTGAGCGCGGATGCCGAGCCCGCGGACGATGCCACCTGCGCCCTCCTGGGCCGTCTCCGCCGGCCCATCGCCCACGCCCTCGACCCGATGCGTACGGTGGGCGCCCTCACCGCCCTCGTCGACGACGCGATCGCCGGTGTCGTCCTCACCCACTGCGGCGACACCGTCGCCCTTCCGGGACTGCCCGGCCACCGCCTGCTGGCTCCCCGCTCGCCGGTCCTGGCCGAGGCCCGCACGTGCTACGACGAGGGCGATACGCGCGCCGTCTTCCTCACCGCCACGGGTGCCTCGAAGCCACCGGGCTACCTCAGGGTCACGATGCTGGCCTGCCCCGACCAGCCGCCGCACGAGCTCACCGCCGTCGTCCTGCTGCGTCCCGCCGGCGATCTCCACCATCTGTGCCACCGCGAGATGACGATCCTCGGCCTGCTGATCAGCGGCTGCGCGGTCACGGAGATCGGCGCGCGGATGGGCATCCCCACCCCGTCGGTACGCACGGCCCTCGACCAGGCACGGATGAAGCTCGGCGCCGGCAGCAGCGCCGCGGCGGTGATGCGTGCCGCCGATCACGGCCTCTACCTGCCACCGGTCCTGGCCCGGATCCCCTGAGCCGAACTCGTACGCAAGTGCGTTCTTGTTCCTGTCGGGAACCCGACTGAGGATCGATTGCTGTGAGCGTCGCAACCACCCCGACGGTGCCGCCGGACCCGACCGGCGCTGCCACCCCGATCGAGTTCGCCCGCCGCCTGCGCGCCCTGATGGATGCGTGCCGCAGGTCCCTCGACAGCGTGGCGCTGCGCAGCCGCGCCGCCGGAACGCCGATCTCCCGCGCCACGGTGCACAACCTGGTCACCGCCAGGAGTGTGCCCCGGCGGGACTCGCTGGTGGCTTTCCTGCGCGGCTGCGGGATTCCCCCGCGCGAGCAGATCCGGTGGCTGACCGCCTTCGACGTGGTTTACCCCGACCCGCGCCGTGGCGCCGTGCCGCCGCGCGGTGCCGCACCGGCGCCGGTGCTCAGGGGTGCGCGCTCGCACTGACGAGTGCGCCGAGCCACGGCCGGCGTGGCCGGGGAATGCCTCCCCGGCCACGCCGTCGGCCCGTGCCTAGAGCGCCTTGGGCTCCCCGTACAGCAGGTCGTCCATGACGACCACGTCGCGCGTCGACGTGTCGGTGTTGGTGCTGCTCAGCGGCGCGTTGCCGGTGGTGATGCGGACCTCGTAGACGTCCGCGCCGGTCTTCACGCCGAGGAAGGACAGGCTCTTCGACGCGGTCGTGCCCTTGGGTACGGCGTGCCACCAGAGGCGGGTGCCCCAGCGGTCGTACAGCTCGATCTTGGTGGTGTCCGCCTTGTCCACGTCGGTGAACACGGCGCCGAAGCCGTTGACCGTGGCCGGCGTATTCGTGCCGGGGCTGAAGAACTTGATGCTCATCTGGTTGGTGCCCACCGGGGTGAACAGCCGCTGCGGGCTGAACGTACCGAAGACGGTCGGGTACTGGGTGTTGAGGTTGCCGAAGCGGACGGGCGTGTGCGTCGGGTTGTCGGTGTCGGCGCTGACCTGGAACCGGTTGCCGGCGCCCGAGGAGAACACGGCGCCGCGGGGCACGGTGGTGTTGAAGAAGTCGCGGGGCAGCGCGTTCGGCGCCGACTGGGCGTCCGGCGTACCGTCCCAGTTGATCTCACGACGACCCGCCGGCTGGCTGCCCGGGGTGCTGCCGTTGTTGGGGTCGCCGAGCAGCGAGCGGTAGGCGTCGACGGTGGGCTGCAGACCCGCCGCATCGGCGGCGGCGCCCTCGATCTTCGTGAAGGTCGGCGCGGCGGCGGCGGAGGCCGGCGTGGCCGCGAGCGGCAGCAGCGTCGCCGGGACGGCGGCCGCGGTCACGGCGAGGCGGAACAGGCGCCGGCGGAGCGGGTTGGTGCGCATGGGTGGGATCTCCCTCGGTCGTGGCGGCCCGTCATCCGGGCGCCGGGAACACCTCGATGCTGCGGCGCGGGCGTGGGGGGCACTGCGGGGTGGCGCGGGGGGACGTGTGGGGGGAGGCAGGTCGGTGGCCCGCCGGGAAACCGACATTCGCCTTGACCGATGCGATGCTGGGTTCGATTCTGGAGCACGGTCCGCCCCGCCCGGCGAGCCGTCCCCTCCCTGGCGCCGGAGCCCACTTCATGACCCTGGGAACAGCCGTAGCACCGTCGCACGCGATCGTCGCGCCGCCTCCGGCCGGCTCGCCGCTGACCCGCTTCGTCGGGCGCGAGGCGGAGATCACCGCCCTGCTGGCCGCGGCGCGCCGGACCCGGCTGCTGAGCCTGGTCGGCCCGGGCGGCAGCGGCAAGACGCGCCTGGCCCATGTGGTCCGCGACCGCTTCGCGGCGCAGAGCGGGCACCCGGCCTGGTGGGTGTCGCTGGCCCAGCTGGACCGGCCGGCGTTGCTGCTGTCCACGGTGGCCGATGCCGTGCAGGTCGCCGAGGTGCCGGGCCGGTCGCTCGCGGACGTGATCGTCGGGCACCTGCGCGAGCGGGAGGGCCTGCTCGTGCTGGACAACTGCGAACATCTCGTCGCGGACTGCGCCGCCCTCGCCGGCGAGCTCTTGCGGGCCTGCCCGGGGCTGCGGATCCTCACGACCAGCCGGGAGCCGCTCGCCGCGGCGGGGGAGACCACCTGGTTCCTGGAGGGCCTGTCCGGCAGTCAGGCGGTGCAGTTGTTCACCGACCGGGCCCGGCTGGTGCTGCCCGGCTTCGCCGTGACCGACGCCAACGCGGCCGACGTGGCCCGGCTGTGCGGCCGGCTGGACGGCATGCCGCTCGCGCTGGAGCTCGCCGCGGCGCGGCTGCGGGTGCTGCCCCTGCCGAAGATCGTCGCCTGGCTCGACGACGCGGTGTCGCTGCTGGTGAGCACCGGCCGCGACGTGGCGCCGCGGCAGGCGACCATGCGTGCCACCCTCGACTGGAGCTACGACCTGCTCCCCGCCGCGGAGCGGGACCTGTTCGCCCGGCTGTCGGTCTTCCGCGGCGGGTTCGGCCTGGCCGCCGCGGCGGCCGTCGCCGGCGACGACGCCGGGGTCCTGGACACGCTGGAGCTGCTCACCCGGCTCGTCGACAAATCGCTGGTGCAGGCCCGCACCGATGGCACCGAGGAGCGCTACCGGCTGCTCGAGGTCGTCCGCCAGTACGCCGCGGAGCACCTCGGCGACCGCGCCGGCACCACCGCCATCCGGCACGCCTGCTTCATGCTGGAGCTCGCCGAACGCGCCGAACAGGGCCTCGCCGGCGCCGGGCTGCGGCCGTGGCTGGACCGGCTGCACCGCGACCGGCACAACATCCGGGCCGCGCTGAGCTGGTCGCGCCACCACGACCCGGGTCTGGGCGTACGGCTGGCCGGCGCGCTGGGCCGGTACTGGCGGCTCAGCGGCCAGTACGCCGAGGGGCGGCAATGGCTGGCGGCGTCCGTGTCCGCGATGGAGGCGACCGCGGCTCCGGCGGCGCGCGCCAAGGCCCTCACGGCGCTGGGCACCCTGGAGTTCCTGCAGTGCGAGTACACCCAGGCCGCCGAACGCCTGTCGCAGGCCCGCCGGCTCTATGCCGCCACCGGCGACGATCGCGGGACGGCCGCGGCGGTGCAGAGCCTCGCCAGCATCGCCCGCGAGCAGGGCCGGTACGCCGAGGCCCGCCGCCACCACGAGGAGGTGCTCGCCATCGGGCACCGCCGCGGCGACGGCGCCGCCGTGGCACGGGCGATCAAGTCGACGGGGTTCACCGCGTGGCTGGAAGGCGACCACGTGGGCGCGATCGAGGCGTCGACCGACGCGGTACGCCGCTTCCGCGAGCTCGGCGACGACGAGGGGCTGGCCGGAGCCCTTGTGGACCTGGCCGCCGCCACGTTCCGCCAGGGGGACCCCGACGCGGCGCGCCCTCTGCTGGAGCAGAGCCTGGCCGTCGCCGATCGGCTCGGCCTGCGCGAGGCGACCGCCTGGGCGCACGAGCAACTCGGACTCGTCGCCGCGGCCGGAGGTGACCGCGCGGAGGCGGTGCGGCTGCTGCGCCACAGTCTCGGCGTCCACCACGAGCTGGGGGACCGCTGGCGCACGGCGAGCGTCCTGGAGGCCCTCGCGGGTGAGCACGCCGACCCGGCCGGCGGTGCCCGGCTGCTGGCCGCCGCGGCGCGGCTGCGCGAGCTGATCGGCACCCCGCTGCCGCCGTGCGACCGGCCGGATCACGAGCGGCGGCTCCAGGCGATCCGTGCCGCGCTGAACCCGGCGCAGCTGGCACGCGTCACCAGGGAGGGGCGCAGCCTGTCGGTGGATCAGGCCGTCGAGGCGGCGCTGGAGCCGGAACGGGCCGTCGTCGCGGCGGCCGAGGTCGCCGTGCGCGCGCTGGGCCGCACCCGGGTCACGATCGCGGGCCGGGCGCTCGGCCCGGAGGACTGGACCTACGCGAAGCCCCGCGAGCTGCTGTTCCACCTGCTGACCCGGCCCGGCAGCAGCAAGGCCGAGATCGGGCTGGCGCTGTGGCCCGACGCCTCCGGCACCGAGCTGCGCAACAGCTTCCACACCAGCCTGAAGTTCCTGCGCCGGGCGGTCGGCGACGCGGTCCGGGTCCGCTACGCCGGCGGCATCTACCGGGTCGAGCCGGTGCTGCCCTTGCGCTACGACGTCGAGGATTTCCGTACGGCCGCGGCCGCGGCCACGGCCCGCGGCCACGGCACCACACCGGCCGCGATCGACGCGCTGACCGACGCCGCGGCCCGCTACCCGGGCGACTTCCTCGGCGACGTGCCGGCCGGGGCGTGGGCCGAGCAGCACCGTGACGAGCTGCGGCGCGAGTACGAGTACGTCCTCCGTACGCTCGGCGGCCTCCTCGCCCGGAACCGCCGCTTCGCCGAGGCCGCCGAGGTCTTCGCCCGTCTGGTGGCGCACGACCCGCTGCTGGAGGCGGCGCACCGGGGCCTGATGCGCTGCCACGCCGCGCTGGGGGACCGGGGGCGGGCGCTGCGCCAGTACGAGGAACTGACCTGCCTCCTTGACGACCAGCTCGGCGTGCCACCGTCCCCGGAGACCACGGAGCTCTACGCCCGCCTTCGCTGATATCCCACTCACTCTATGGGAAATGTATGTGACGTGGGTCACAAAGTGGCTGACTTCGGCAGGTCCGGGCGCTTACCTTGCTGACATGAACCGGAGCAAGCGTCTCACCCGACGCCGCTTCGTCGACTACCTCCGGGTGTGTTCCTGCACCTGTTGAGTCGCCGGGCGAGCGCAGCAGATCAACGCCCGACCTTCTTCGCATGTCGACGCCGCGAGCCGGCGCGACGACCCTTGCCCTCCTCCCGTGGCGCCGCCGCCACCCGGGCCGATGACACCTACCCGCAGCAAGGAGCCTTCCCATGAAGATGACCAGAGCCGCCGTGGCGGCCGCCCTGGCCGCCAGCCTCGCCGCGGCCGCACTGTCCGGATGCGGATCGTCCGCCGCGGGCGCCGCCGAGAACGTCAAGGAACTGCGATATCAGGGCTGGGTCGGCCAGGTGACGCCGCCCGAGCTCGCCGAGGACCTCGGATACCTCGGGGACGTCAAACTCAAGTGGATCGGCAACACGATCAGCGGCCCGCAGGACATCCAGGCCGCGACCACCGGCGACATCGACTTCGGCGGCGCGTTCAACGGCGCGATCGTCAAGCTGAAGGCCGGCCGGGCGCCGATCACCGCCGTGATCGGCTATTACGGGTCCGACAAGGACACGTACAACGGCTTCTACGTCCGCGCCGACAGTCCGATCAAGACAGCCAAGGATCTGATCGGCAAGAAGATCGGCGTCAACACGCTCGGCGCCCACGCCGAGGCCGTCACCAAGACCTACCTGAGCCGCAACGGCCTCACGCAGGAGGAGATCAAGCAGGTCGAGCTGGTCGTGGTGCCGCCGGTCAACACCGAGCAGTCGCTGCGGCAGGGTCAGATCGACGTCGCCTCGCTCAGTGGGCCGCTGCGGGACAAGGCTCTGGAGCATGGCGCCATCCGGCCGCTCTACACCGACTTCGACCTGCTCGGCGCCTTCACCGGCGGCAGCTACGTGCTGCGCGACGACTTCCTCAAGAGGAACCCGCAGACGGTGAAGACCTTCACGACCGGGGTCGCCAAGGCCATCGAGTGGTCGCGGACGCAACCGCGGGACGTGGTCATCGCCCGGTTCCGCGACATCCTCGCCAAGCGCGGGCGCAACGAGGACGACAGCCAGCTCAAGTTCTGGAAGAGCTACGGCGTGGCCGGCAAGGGCGGCACCATCACGGACAAGGACTTCACCACCTGGATCAACTGGCTGAGCAGCACCGGCGAGCTCAAGACCAAAGATCTCAAGCCGTCCGACCTGTACACCAACCAGTACAACGAGCTGGCCTCGGGCGGTGCGGCGCGATGAGCGACGCCAAGATCCGATTCGACGATGTGGGCAAGGTCTTCCAGGCCCGCGGCACCACGGTCACCGCGCTGCAGAACATCGACCTCGAGGTCCGGGCGGGGGAGTTCCTGGTCATCGTGGGCCCGAGCGGCTGCGGCAAGTCCACGCTGCTCGACCTGCTCGGCGGCCTGGCGCGGGCGAGCAGCGGGCGGATTCTGGTCGACGGCACCGAGGTCACCGGGCCCGGCCTGGACCGCGGCGTCGTCTTCCAGCAGTACGCCCTGCTGCCCTGGCGTACGGCGCAGGGCAATGTGGAGTTCGGGCTCGAGGCCAAGCACGTGCCCCGCCGTGAACGCGCCGCGCGGGCCCGGGAGTACCTGGACCTCGTCGGGCTCGCCGGGTTCCACGACAGGTATCCGCACGAGCTCTCCGGCGGCATGAAGCAGCGGGTGGCGATCGCCCGGAGCCTCGCCTTCGACCCCGACGTGCTGCTGATGGACGAGCCGTTCGCGGCCCTGGACGCGCAAACCCGCGACGGGCTCCAGGACGAGCTGCTACGGATCTGGGAGAAGACCGGCAAGACCGTCGTGTTCATCACCCACGGCATCGACGAGGCGGTGTACCTCGGGCAGCGGGTCGCGGTGATGACCTCGCGGCCGGGCCGGATCAAGCAGGTGGTGGACATCCCGCTCACCGCCCGCTCGGCCACCGAGGACCTGCGGTCGGACCCGCGGTTCGCCCACTACCGGCACGAGATCTGGACCCTGCTGCGCGACGAGGTCCGCAAGGCCCGCAAGGCCGAGCTCGGCCTGGACGACAGGAAGGAGTCCGCCCGTGTCTAGCGTCGTGCTGCCCGTGCCACGTGAGATCGTGACGACCGCGCGCGTACCCGTGATGCGTGTCGCCGGCGCGGTCGCGACCCGGACCGTCGCGATCGCCGCGCTGGCCGTCGTGTGGGAGGTCTTCCCGCGGCTCGGCCTCGTCGACGCGACGTTCCTGCCGCCGTTGTCCGAGGTCCTGGCGGCGTGGTGGCAGCTCGTGCAGTCGGGCGAGCTGTGGAACCACGTGCAGGCCAGCCTGACCCGCTCCCTCGCCGGCTTCGGCCTGGCGATCATCGCGGCCATCCCGCTCGGCCTGCTCATCGGCTGGTACCGGCCGGTGGCCAACCTGCTCAACCCGCTGCTCGAGGTGTTCCGCAACACCGCGGCGCTGGCGATCCTGCCGGTCTTCGTGCTGATCCTCGGGCTGGGCGAGACCTCGAAGATCGCGATCATCTTCTACGCCTGCGCATGGCCCGTCCTGCTCAACACGATCAGCGGCGTGCGCACGGTCGACCCGCTGCTGATCAAGTCGGCGCGCTCGCTCGACCTGGGGGCCCTGCGGCTGTTCCAGAAGGTCGTGCTGCCGGCGGCGGTACCGACGATCTTCACCGGCATCCGGCTGGCCGGCGCCTACTCGATCCTGATCCTCATCGCCGCGGAGATGGTCGGCGCCAAGGCCGGCCTCGGCTACCTCATCAACTACGCGCAGTACAACTTCGCCGTGCCCGACATGTACGCCGGGATCATCACCATCTCCGGCATCGGCCTGCTGGTCAACCAGCTGCTCGTGCTCATCGAGCGCCGCTTCTCGACCTGGCGCACCGCCGACTAGAAGGGAACCACCATGACCATCCGCCGTATCGGGGGCCGCATCGGTGCCGAGATCGAGGGCGTCGACCTCTCCCGGCCGATCGACGAGACGCTGGCGAGGGAGCTCAACGGGGCCCTCGTCGAGCACAAGGTCCTGATCTTCCGGGGCCAGGACCTGGACGACGAGGCGCACCTGCGCTTCGCCTCCGCGTTCGGGCCGCTGACCACCGCCCACCCGACCGTGCCCTCGGTGGACGGCCAGGCGAACATCCTGCCGGTGCAGGGCGGCGAGGGAGCCCGCGCCAACTCCTGGCACACCGACGTGACGTTCGTGCTCCGCCCGCCGAAGGCCACCACGCTGCGCAGCCTGGTCATCCCGCCGTACGGCGGCGACACGCTGTTCGCCAGCACCGCGGCCGCGTACGCCGACCTGCCCGAGCACCTGCGCCTGCTCGCCGACCGGCTGTGGGCCGTGCACACCAACGACCACGACTACGCCGAACATCCGCAGTTCCGTAACGAAGAGGTCGAGGAGTACCACAAGGTGTTCGTGTCCCAGCGCTACCGCACCGTGCATCCGGTGGTCCGCATCCACCCCGAGTCGGGTACGCCGAACCTGTTCATCGGCGGGTTCGCGAGCAGCTTCCTCGGGTTGTCGCGGACCGAGTCGCGGGACGTCCTGCGGCTGCTCCAGGCGTACGTGACCCGGCCGGAGAACACGCTGCGCCACCACTGGGCGGTGGGCGACGTCGTCGTCTTCGACAACCGCGCCACCCAGCACTACGCCGCCGACGACTACGGCGACCTGCCCCGCAAGCTGCATCGGGTGACCATCGCCGGCGACGTGCCCGTCGGCGCGGACGGCGGCAAGAGCCACGTCCTCGAGGGCGGCGACGCGGCCCACTACACCCCGCAGGCGGCGTCATGAGCCGGCCCGGACACCTCCACCTCAACGCCTTCCTCATGGGCGTCGGCCACCACGAGGCGGCGTGGCGCCTGCCCGAGAGCGACCCGTACGCCGCCGCCGACGTCGAGCACTACAAGCACCTCGCCCGCATCGCCGAGCGCGGCAAGCTCGACTCGCTGTTCCTCGCCGACGGGCCCGTGCTCTGGGACCAGGTCGAGCGCCGCCCGTCCGGCGTCCTGGAGCCGACCGTCCTGCTGACCGCGCTCGCCGGGGCGACCGAGCGGATCGGGCTGATCGCCACCGCCTCGACCACCTACAACGAGCCCTACAACCTGGCCCGGCGGTTCGCGTCGCTGGACGTCGTCAGCGGCGGGCGGGCCGGCTGGAACATCGTCACCACCGCCGGTCTCGACGCCGCCCGCAACTTCAACCTGGAGCACCTGCCGGCGCACCGCGACCGCTACGAGCGGGCCGCCGAGTTCGTCGACGTCTCCCTGAAGCTGTGGGACTCGTGGGACGACGACGCCGTGGTCGCCGACAAGGAGAGCGGAGTCTGGGGCGACAGCGACAAGATCTACCCTCCGGCGTACGAGGGCAGCTACTACCGCGTCGCCGGGGCGCTCAACGTGCCCCGGACACCGCAGGGCCACCCGTTGCTTGTGCAGGCGGGCTCCTCGGAGAATGGGCGCACCTTCGCCGCCCGCTACGCCGAGGCGGTGTTCACGGCGCACCAGACGCTCGCCGACGCCCAGGAGTTCTACGACGACCTCAAGCGCCGCGCCGCCGAGCACGGCCGCGACCCGGACAGCGTCAAGATCCTGCCCGGCATCGTGCCGCTGATCGGCGCCACCGAGGCCGAGGCCCGCGAGCTCGACGCCGAGCTCAACCGGCTCATCCGGCCCGAGTTCGCGCTGCCCGGCCTGGCCGAGCTGCTCGGCGTCGACGTCGGCGACCTGCGGCTGGACGAGGAACTGCCGGCCTACCTGCCGGAGGAGGACGAGATCGAGGGCGCCAAGAGCCGGCGCACGCTGGTGGTCAACCTCGGCCGCCGCGAGCGGCTCACCGTCCGCCGGATCATCGCCCGGCTCGGCGGCGGGCGCGGGCACCTGACCTTCGCCGGTACGCCCGCACAGGTCGCCGACGCGATCGAGCAGTGGTACGACGCCGGCGCCGCCGACGGCTTCAACATCATGCCGCCGGTGCTGCCGTCCTCGCTGGAGCACTTCGTCGACGAGGTGGTGCCGATCCTGCAGGAACGCGGCCGGTTCCGCACCGAGTACACCGGACGGACGCTGCGGGAGCACTACGGCCTGCCGCGCCCGGCCAACCGCAACACGGCTGACCGCCGTCCCGCGGTCCTTCCGTGACGGCACCGCGGGGCAGGGCCGTTCTCGGCGGCCTCTGCCTCGCCACCGCCGCCTACTCGGTGCTGCAGTCGCTGGTGGTGCCCGCGCTCGGCGTCTTCCAGCGCGAGCTGGGCACCACCCCCTCCGGCGCGGCGTGGATCCTGACCGCCTTCCTGCTCAGCGCGTCGGTGTCCACGCCGCTGCTCGGCCGGCTTGCCGACCTCTACGGCAAGCGCCGCGTCCTGCTCGCCGCGCTCGCCGCGATGAGCGCCGGGTCCGCGGTGTCCGCGGCGGCCGGCGGGCTCGGCCTGATGGTGGCCGGGCGGGCGATCCAGGGCCTCGGCGGCGCCGTGTTCCCGCTCTGCTTCGCGCTGATCCGCGACCGGCTTCCGGCCGACCGGCGGCCGCGCGCCTTCGTCGCCGTCTCCACCGTGATGAGCGTCGGCGGGGCCGCCGGTACGGTGGCGGTCGGCCCGATGCTGTCCGTCGCCTCCTCGCGCTGGCTCTTCGGCGTACCGGCGCTGGTCTCGGCCCTCGCCATGATCCCTGTGGCGGCGCTCCTGCCGGGCGGCGGCCGGCGCCGTGACGACGGCCGCATCGACTGGGCCGGTGCCGCGCTGCTCGCCTCGTGGCTCGGCCTGCTCCTGCTCGCGATCAGCCTCAGCGGCACCTACGGGTGGACGTCCGCACCGGTGCTCGTGCCGGGCCTGGCCGTGCCGGCACTCGCGGCGCTATGGGTGAGCAGGCAGCGCCGCGCCCGGCATCCGCTGGTGGACCTGCGGATGCTCGCGCTGCCGACCGTCCGCGCCACCAACGCGGCCACCCTGCTGCTCGGCTTCGGCATGTTCGGCTCGTGGATGCTGGTACCGCTGCTGGTGAGCCAGCCGGCGAGCAGCGGGATCGGGTTCGGCGCCGGGCCCACGACGGTCGGACTGATCATGCTGCCGACCGCGCTCGGCACGCTGCTGGTGATGCCGGTGCAGAGCCGCCTGGTGCGCCGCCGCGGGCCGCGGGCAGCGCTGACGGCGGGTACGGCCGTCGCCGGCTCGGCGTACCTGATGCTGGCGCTCCTGCACGGCTCGCTGGTGCAGGTCTGCACCGCGGTGCTGGTGATGGGCGCGGGCGTGGGACTCGCCTTCGCGGCGGTGGGTGCCCTGGTGGTCGAGGCCGTGCCGCGGGAACAGACCGGGGTGGCCGCAGCGGTCAACACCGTCATGCGTACGGTCGGCGGCAGCCTCGGCGCCACCGTCGGCGGCACCGTGCTCACCTGGTCGGCCGGTGCGTCGGGCCTGCCCGGTCCGCGCTCCTATGTGCTCGCGATGATCCTGTACGCGCTCGCGATGGGCGGCGGGCTGCTGTGCGCCGTACGCATCCCGAAGTCCTCCTCCGACTTCCTGATATCCGACAACGCCGCTGCCCGTACCGGTGCCGCGCACTACCTTGAATCGGCATGACGGCTGATTCACCGAAGCTGCTCGCCTGGATCACCACGCTGCTCGGCCTGGGCCTGATGGTCATGGGTACGGTGCTGGTGTACGTCCTGGTCGTGATCTGGCCGGCGGTGACCGTCGCCACGGCGGGCGGCACCGGCCCGGCTCCGGCCCAGCGCGTTCAGCTCTTCGGCGTCGTCACCCTCCAGCTGGTCCCGGACGCGGCCCTGCTCCTGCTGGTGGTGATGAGCAGTGCCCTGGGCGGTTTCGTCCACGCCGCGACCTCCTTCGCGACGTACGTGGGCAACCGGGCCCTGGCGCTGAGCTGGGTGTGGTGGTACCTGCTGCGGATCTTCATCGGGGCCGCCCTCGCCGTCATCTTCTACCTGGCGATCCGCGGGGGGTTCCTGGCCGCCCAGGCCGACACGAGTGACGTCAACCCGTACGGCATGGCCGCCCTCGCGGGTCTGGTGGGGCTCTTCTCCAAGCAGGCCACCGACAAGCTGGAGGAGGTCTTCACGACGCTGTTCCGCGTGCAGGACCGCAAGGGCGACGCGCTGCGCAAGGACAAGGTGGCACTGCCGGCGCCACGACTGGTCGCCGTGGCGCCGAGCAGCGTGCCGCGCAACGCCACCGCGGTGCTGCGGCTCCTCGGCGAGGGTTTCGCGGCCGAGTCCACCGCCCGCGTCAGCCGCGCCGGCGACGGGCGCGGCGATGTCCCCGCCGCGCAGCGCGTCGTGAGCGACACGGCCATGGAGCTCACCATCGACGAGCGCGCCCTGGACGAGGGCGGCGCACTCCAGCTCGTCGTCGTCAACCCGGCGCCGGGCGGCGGGACGTCGAACGCCCTCGTCATCCAGGTGGAGGACGTCGAACCCCGGCGGTCCTCACCCCTGCTCGGCCGGCTGCGCCGCACCCGGAAGTAGGCCGGGCACGGCGGTCGTCCGTCCGGCCATGACGGCCAAGGCCGCGACCGCGCACAGCGCCGCGGCGAGGGCCGACCCGGGAACCAGCCGGAGAGTGAGCTCGATCGGCATCCAGGAGGTCCTCAGCTGCTGGAACGGGACGCCCGGATACAGCGGAGCGTGCAGGCTGAACACCGGCATCCGGTCGTCGCCGAGATGCCGGAGCACCAGCCGGGCGGCGGCGCCGCCGAGGACCACGACGGGAAGCGCGGACCAGGCGAAGGCAAGCCCCGCAAGCCTGGCGGCCACCTTGCGGCGGAGGATCGGCAGCACCCGCATCCGGTACGCGCCCCAGGCGGCCAGCAACCATCCGGTCACTGCGCCCAGCAGGCCACCGGCCACTGTGATCGGCAGGTACGCACCGCTGCGCCGGGCGAAGATGTCGACGCTGAGATCGGCGTTCATGTCGGAGGTCCAACGGCTTTCGAACACGACCCCGTCGCGTGCGGCGGAGAGGTATCCGTTGCGGCCCGGGCCGGTGACGGGCAGCGAGGAGACGCCGAACCGGGTGATCGTCCAGCCGTCCGCGGCGAGCCGGTCCCGGGCCTGCTCGGCCCGCCAGCCGGCCGTGGTCAGCGGGTCCCCGGGATATGAACCGGTCCCTCCGTGAAGGACAGGCGCGTGGTACGGCCTTCCATAAGTGCCCATCCACGGCTCGACGATCCCGCCGGTGAGGTCGCTCACCAGGGCCGATGCCTCGCGTTCGGACGGCAGGGCCGGCAGGGTCCGCTCGCCCGCCCAGGAACCCGCGGCCGCGCCGAAGGCGCCCAGGGCCACCGTCGCCAGCACGGCGGCCATCAGCGCGAACGGCCTCCGGGAGGGTAGCCGCAACCGTTGGCGCAGGCCGCCGAGCAGCAGGTCGGCCGCCTCCGCCGGGACCGGGCGGCGTCGTCCGGGCTCCGCCGCCTCCAGCATCGTCGTGAGGATCTCGGTGCCGTGCCGGCGGCGGTAGTGGCCGGGGTACGCGAGGAGCAGCCGGCGATACCACCGTTCCAGGCGGACGTCGCCCGCGGGCCATGCGGCGCCGGTCATGCTGCGCCTCCCGCGATCCGAGGAGTGCCTCTGCGGCCGAGCTGGCGCTCGGCTGCCGCGGCCCGGCGGCGGAGCCGGTCGGCCTGGGTGGCGAGCGCCGCCGCGCCGCCGTCGGTCAGCCGGTAGTAGCGGCGCAGCCGGCCGTCGACGGCGTCCTCCCGGTCGATCTCGATGAGTCCCTGCTCGGCCAGCCGGTCGAGGGCGCCGTAGAGGGTGCCCGCCCGGAGCCGTACGTCGCCGTCGGACAGCTCGGCCACGGACTGCATCACGCCGTAGCCGTGCAGTGGCTCGGCCGCGAGGGCCGAAAGGATCAAGAAGGTCGGTTCCTGCATGACAGGGCAACCTACGGCAGCCGTAATATATCGTCAACCGTACTAACGTGGTGGCGTCAGTGGGAGTGGTGGAAGACCTCGACGACGGAGATCGGCATGCGGCCGTGGCCGGCCAGCTCGTACCCGGTCTGGTCGGCCCACTCCCGGATCGCGCGGTGCTGGTCCTGTCCGGACCCGGCGCGGCGTTCGGTGCGACCCTGGTTTCCGCCGCGACCGATGCGGGTCGCGGCGGACAGGTACGGCTGCAGTGCCGTGCGCAGCCTGCCGGCGTTCTTCTCGGAGAGGTCGATGGTGTAGGTCACGCCGTCGATGCCGAACTCGAGCGTACGGTCGGCGCTGCCGCCGTCGATGTCGTCGGTCAGCACGGTGGTGAGGTGCCTGGCCATGCGGAGATCTCCTGGGCTGGCGAGGAAGTTCTGCTCACGTGCCTCCGATGCTCAGAGCGCGACGCCCCCGATCACCTGCCGTGGCGTTCAGAGCGGTGGATCGCCCGTGAAGCAGACCGCTGCGTGTCCATTCCCGTTCCTATTTCGATAGCCTTCACAATTACGATATTCCTCATGAAGACCTGATTGAGCCTAGGAGTTGCGCCCGTCGCGTGTCAAGTGCATTGGACGCCACAGTGGACAGCGCGTTCGGCCTCCTTTACGGCGGTTTCGCCGCCCGCGATGCAATGTCCTCAATGGAATACATTCGAGAGCGTGACATCGCGAGCGCTATTTGTGGTGTAGTAGACAATTGCGGGACGCGAGGCGGTGACGGTGGTATGAAGAGCCGATCATCGGGGGGCCGTACACTGACCGGAGTCAATGACGATCGCCCACGAGAGGACCTCCTCGACGATGCCTTTCCCGCAAGAGCTGGTTCTGATGGCGGTGCATGCCCACCCCGGGACGGAGTCCACCAACACCGGCGGCATCCTCGCGCGCTACGCGCGGCAGGGTGTGCGTGTCGTCCTGATCACCTGCACGAACGGGGAGTACGGCACGCCGGCGGCGGGTGCGGACCGCGTGGCGGAACTCCGTAACGCCTGCGCCCACCTCGGCGTCACGGACCTCGAGCTGCTCGGCTACCGCGACTCGGGGATGGCGGACACGCGCCCGTCCGACGCTTTCAGCGACGTCCCCGTCGACGACGTCGCCGACCGGATCGGCGCCCTCATCGGCAGCTACCGCCCGCAGGTCGTGGTGACGTACGACCCCGAGGGGCGCTACCACCCGGACCACTCCCACGCCGCGGCGGCGACCCACCGGGCCGTGGCGGCCACCGGCATCCCGGTCAAGGCGTACGGCGTGGCCCTGGGCGCCTCCTACTGGCGCGGGATCCACGACGCGGCGGTGCAGGCGGGGCTGGGCGACTCCTTCGCCGAACCGGAGACCAGCGCCGAGGCCGAACGCGTGGACGAGCGGATCACCACGACCGTCGACGTGGGAGTCGTCCTGGCCCGGAAGCAGGCCGCCATCCTGGCGCACGCCAGCCAGGTCCGCGACACCTGGATGGAGCGGCTCTTCGCGAAGGAGCTGCCCGCGGTGCTGGGCCGGGAGACGTACATCCGCACCTGGGACCGCAGCGGGGCGCCGCTGCCCGAGGACGACCTGTTCGCCGGCGTCCGGAGGAAGGGGTGACCCGATGAACGGCACGTCTGCCGGCGACACCTCCGGGGTCTGGCTGGCCAGCACCGTCCTCAGGCTCCTGGAGCAGAGATACGGCCGCGGCCGCGTCCCCTCCGTACGGGTCCTGGCCCGGCACATGAAGGACGCCAACGACGGCGACTCCATCTCGCACGGCCACATGCACAACATCCTGAGCGGTGACGCCGTCAACATCACCGACCGGACGAGGGCCGTCCTCGCCCGGTTCCTCGGAGTGCCGCCGTCCGCCCTCATGCCGGCAGCTGAGACTGCCGCGGAGACGGACGTCGAGACGCTCGCGATGCGGTTCTCCTCGCTGCGCCCCGAGGAACTGGCAGCGATCGAGATGGCCATCCACATGGTCAAGAACCGTGACGGACAGCGCGACCACACCGACCGAGGGTGAGCCGGCGATGCCCCCGGGGGCGGAGAACGGAGAGGGCTTTGACGTCCAAGTACACGCGCGCGATCGCCGGCAGGCTCGTCGCACGGCTTCCGGACCTGCCCAAGCCCTGGAACATCGAGACGCTCTGCCGCGACGTCGCCGCGGCACGCGGCCGCCCCCTGACCGTGCACGCGGTCCGGCTGCGGGGCCTGCCCTCGGGCCTGTGGTACGACGACGGCAGCCGGGACCGGATCATCCATCGCGCCTCGGCCACCGGCTACTACCGGGACCACATCATCTTGCACGAGATATGCCACGTCCTGGCCGGGCACGGCACGCCGCGACGGGATTTCGCGCGGGTCTGCAACAGCATCGAGGAGGAGCTCGCCGAGACGTTCGCCTCGATGGTGCTGAAGGCGGCGGGGCAGCTGCCCCCACCCGACCTGAGCGCGACGGAACGGCGCGCCGAGGAGCTGCTCGGAGCCTTCCGTGCGTGACGTGCCCGGCTGGGTCGAGAGCCTGCGAGGCGTGCTCCTCATCATCGTCTGGACGGTGCTGATCCTGCGCCTCCCCGCGGTCCGGCGGCGGCAGCAGCGCCCGGCGTGGGTCGTACTGCTGTGCCTCGCCCTGGGTTCGGTGGTCATCCAGGCCGGCGTCGCCCGGTGGATCGACGGCACGAGCGGGGTGGCGCACCTGAGCGACCTCGTGGTGTCCCTCGTGGCGCTCACCGACTTCGCCGCCGTCTGGTGGTTCGCCCTGCACCTGCACCGGGCCGCCCACCCCGGATCGGGGCAACCCTTCCGCGCTCCGCTGGTCGCCGCGGCGACGATGGCCGTCATCGCCGTCGTGCTGTTCGTCCTCACCCCGGACGCCGACAGATACGGCAAGCAGGCCCATGGTTGGTGGATCCCCTACGCCATCGCCTGGATCGGGTACGGGGCGACGACGGCGATCGGGGCGGCGGCCATCTTCTGGCGTACCGCCCGGTCCATGCGCAGCCCGATCCTGCGGGTCAGCATGATCGCCCTGGCGCTGGGCGTCGGCGCCGAACTGCCGTACCTGGTGATCCGGGCCGTCCGGTGGTTCGTGCCGGATACCCCCGCCGGCCTCGCCGTGGCCGGGTTCTGGTTCTCCTTCACACGGTTCGTCGTCGTCGCCCTCGCCTGTTCCGTCGCCGCGCTGGAACCGATGCGCAGGGCCCTGCTCTACCGGGCCCGCCGGCAGCGTCTGTACGGGCTGTGGTTGCTGCTGCGGAAGGCGACGCCCGAGCTGGTCCTGCACGAGCCGCGATCGCGACCGGCCGATCTCCTGAGCTCCGGCGACAGCTGGGAGCTGCTGCACCAGCGGGTCGTCGAGATCCGGGACAGCATCACCTTCCTGCACGACGGCTGGGCCACGCCGCGGCTGTTGGGCGAGGCCGCGGAGTACGCCGTCGATGTGGCCGAACCGAGCCGGGAACGTCTCGTCGCCGTCGCCTGCTGGATCGAGGCGACCCGCCGTGAGGCGCGGACCGGTGCGCCCAGGATCGACCAGGAGCCCGGCCAGGGTCTGCTGCCGGACGTGCGCGCCACCACCTCGACCATGCGCCGAGAAGTGAGCCAGCTGGTGAAGCTGCATCGCCACCTCACGTCGCGGGCGGTGAAGGACTTCGCCGACCGGCAGGAGAGCAGTTCCGCCAGCTCGGTGTGATAACGGATCGACGGCCGTCTCTAATGGGCCCGGCGATGATTCCGCGGCCGTTCTGATCGCGCGTGTCGCCATTTGGACTTTCGTCTGGACCAGGGCGGATGCGGGTGTCACGGTGAGGAAATTCTGCGACCGCCGGCCGATGTGCGGATCATGGGCACACCAGGGACTCCGGGCACAGAACAAACCCATTCCGTGCCTTGGAGGAGGCTGAAGCCGTGACCGTCAATCGCCGGCGCCTGACCTGCATCACACCGCCGTACATTCTTCAGAGTCTGCTCGAGAGCGACGACGCGCAGATCCGCCGCGCCGCGCTGGCCACGCTGGTTTCCACCGCCCAGCTCCGCGGCGAGCGGAACGTCCGGTCCCTGCTCGCGGGGGCTGCTTCGGCCCCGGTAGCCGGTCGCCGGTCGATCTTCGACTGCCGCACCGGCATCCTCCTGCGGATCGCCACGCTCGCCCGGACGGAGGGCGGCGAGGAGGTGGCCGACGAATCCGTCAATCGCGCATACGACGGATTCGGGGTGACCCGGGAATTCCTGCGCGAGGTGCTCGAACGCGACTCCATCGACGGCCTCGGCATGCGGCTGCACGGGTACGTCCACCGGGGGCTGCGTTACAACAATGCTTTCTGGGACGGAAGTGAAATGGTCTTCGGCGACGGTGACGGACGCGTTTTCAGCGATTTCACCGGCTCGCTGGACGTCATCGCGCACGAACTGGCGCACGGCGTCACCGAGTTCACCGCCGCGTGGGAGTACCACGATCAGCCCGGCGCCCTGAACGAGTCGATGTCCGACGTTTTCGGGTCGATGGTCAAGCAGTGGGCGCTCAAGCAGAGCGCTGCCGACGCGGACTGGCTCATCGGGGCCGACGTCTTCACGCCCGGCATCGACGCCGACGCGCTGCGCTCGATGAAGGCCCCGGGCACGGCGTTCGACAACCAGCTGTTCGGCAAGGACCCGCAGCCGGCGCACATGAACGACTTCGTCGAGCTGCCGGACACCGAGGAGGGTGACTTCGGCGGGGTGCACATCAACTCGGGCATCCCGAACAAGGCTTTCCACCTCGTCGCGACCGGGATCGGCGGCAACTCGTGGGAGGCCGCGGGCCACATCTGGTACGAGTCGCTCAAGGCCTCGACCGCCCATGCGCAGTTCGCCGACTTCGCCGCGACCACCCACGCCAAGGCGGGCGAGCTGTACGGCTCGGGAAGCGCCGAGCAACAGGCGGTCGCGGACGCCTGGGAGGGCGTGGGCGTCCCGGTCACGGTCCCGCCGGCCACGCCCGGCGACGACAACGGGTCGGCGCCCTCGATCTCCCAGCAGCTCGAGGGCCTCACCGCCCAGGTCCAGGCACTCGCCGCCGAGGTGCAGGCGCTGGCGGGCAGGCACTGAGTGAGGGTGACCCTGCAAGAGCACGGTGGCCTGGCGGCGGCGATCAACCGGGTCGCTGCCGTCCGGGTCGCCGACACCCGCCTGCTGCCGCCGCAGCAGGCGGAGGAGCTGGCCCGGCTGGCGGAGGCGGCGCTCGGCACGGACGCCGCCCCGCCGGCCGGGCCCGCGGCCTCATCGGCCGGGCGCGGCGCGGCTCGGGATGCGATGTCCTACACCGTCACCGTCGAGGACACCGGGGCCACCAGGGTGCTGAACGGCTCCGACACCGACGCATCCCCGCAGCTCGCCGACTTGGTCAGGTTTCTGCAGGACCACGCACGCTGAGGGCAGGTATCTCGGCACCGGGAACCCGCCTCGTAGCAGTACGAGGAAGGAAGTGAACTCCCGTGGCCGCACCGACGATGATGCCGTCCCGCATTCTGCGGACCTCACCCCGTACCGATCATGACGAGAACCGATGGCCGCGACCCGCCCCGTGCTGGCTGATCCGCAACGAGACGCCGCGCCCCATCTGGCTGGAGAACGACGGCCGGGTCCTCAGCCTCGCCCCGCACGAGGAGAGCGTCTGGCACGCCGGCCCGGCGCTGCGCGAGGCGTTCCCGCAGCTGACCCGGCTGGAGGAACGCCACCAGGTCACGGTGTGCCGCAAGCCGGAGACGCCGGAGGCCGACCCGCAGATCGCCGCGGCCGTCCGGATCAGCATGATCATGGGGGCCGGTTGGCTGGCCGCCTGGTGGCCGCTGCCGCTGTGGTGGTGGCTGCGCCTGGGGGCGGCCCTGGCGATCGGCTGCGGGTTGTGGTTTCTCGCACTGCTGACCTCCCCGGCGCGCCGGGGACGTAAGCGCAACGCGGCGCTCAGCCGGGCAGCGGGCCGGCAGGTGCGCCGCTGGACCTGGTACAACTTCACGATGGTCATGGTCGTGGCCATCGGGATCCTCGTACCCGCGGTGATCCTCTATCTCGCGACCGACCTGCACGACGTGGTCACGTTCTGGCCCGACGGCTTCTCCGTCGACTTCGCCCAGCCGCTGGTGATCGTCGGCCGCCTCATGCAGCTCACGTTCATCTCGGTGGCGACGCTCATGCCGGCGCTGATGTACTTCCAGTTCGACGCCGAGCGGCTGGGGACGCTGCGGCACCGCTGGATCCAGAACGTGTTCCGGCTCGACCCGACCGTCTTCACCATGGCCGACGTCAAGGCGAAGTACGAGCGTCAGCTCGAGGAGGCGTACGGCGGCGACGACGGCCGCGGGCGGCTCACCCGCGGGCGCCGCTCGCCGATCATCGTCACCACGGTGATCCTCGCCTTCGGCTGGCTGCTCATCATGCTGCGCGCCGGCGACCGGGTGCAGCTGGGCCCGGGGGAGAGCCTGTCGTTCCTCGGGCTGCTCGACCCCGACCAGTCCATGGTGACGTTCGCGTTCCTGGGCGCGTACTTCTTCGCCCTCAACCTGATCCGGTCCGGTTACATGCGCGCGGACCTGCGGCCCAAGACGTACACGACGATCGCCGTACGGATCCTCGTCGTCGTGGTGCTGGCCTGGCTGATCGAGGCCGTCTCCGACGCCGGCGACAAGTCCCAGCCCCTCTTCCTGATCGCGTTCGCCGCCGGCTTCGTGCCCGACCGGGTGCTGCACCTGTTGTGGGAGAAGGTCCTGCCGAAGATGACGAACCTGCTCAACCTCGACCAGCAGCAGCCGCTCACCGAGATCGAGGGGGTCGACCTCTACGAGCGCACCCGGCTCTCCGAGGAGGGCATCACCAACGTCGAGGCCCTGGCCCACCACGACCTGCTGGACCTGTTCTTCAAGACCCGGATCCAGGCGGCCCGCCTGGTGGACTGGGTGGACCAGGCGATCCTGGTGATGTACCTCAACGGCGTCCAGGACGACGAGGAGGCGCCCAGCCACCCCAACGCCGCGCTGCGCTCCGCGCTGCGGACGGTCGGCATCCGTACGGCGAGCGACCTCGTGCAGTTCGTGTGCCGGGCGTCCGGGGACACCGAGCTCGCGTGCCACCGCAGAGTCGACGAGCTCACGGAAACCCTGGTCCCGCTGCTGCCGGACGCCGACGGGGCGACCATCCGGCGGCGGATCCGGGTGCTCAGCGAGGCGCTGAACCACAGCGAGTGGATGGGCCGGATCGAGAACTGGCGGCACAGCGACCTCATCGAGGCGAACCCGGAGAAGCGGCTGTACATCGGCGACAACGGCGACCTGCGGCCGGGCGACCCGCGGCGCGGCGCGCTGCGGTGCCAGCACCGGGAGAGCGGCTGGGTCGAGGCCTCAGCCTGACCCGGAACGGACCGCCGCGGGGCCGGGGAGATCGAGCGCCCGTGCGGCCACGACGGCGGCCCGCGCGCGGTCCGTGGCTCGTACGGCCTCCTTGACCGCCGGGATCAGCGGCGGTGCCACGCTCAGCTCCCGCACGCCGAGCCCGAGCAGGAGGGGCACCGCGGCCTCGTCGGCGGCCAGCTCCCCGCAGACCGAGACGGGCACGCGGTCGCCCGCGCCTCGGCAGACCGCGTCGATCAGCCGCAGGACGCCCGGGTCGAGGCCGTCCGCCAGGGTGGCGAGCGCCGGGTTGCCCCGTTCGGCTGCCAGGGCGTACTGCGTCAGGTCGTTGGTGCCGATGCTGAAGAAGTCGACGTGGGGCGCGAGGGCCGCCGCTTTGAGGGCGGCCGCGGGCACCTCCGTCATGATGCCGACCCGCAGTCCGGGAGGGGCACCCCGGCCGGACTGCGCCACCGCCTCGTCGAGGAGCCCGCGTGCCGCCACTACTTCGTCCACTGTGCTCACCATGGGAAACATGACGTCGACGGGTACG
The DNA here is from genome assembly GCF_040689425.1 of Actinoplanes sp. NPDC051475. NCBI lineage: Bacteria > Bacillati > Actinomycetota > Actinomycetes > Micromonosporales > Micromonosporaceae > Actinoplanes > Actinoplanes sp. NPDC051475. Next base: position 233,290 of record NZ_JBFAZZ010000003.1, on the reverse strand, counting down.
TCGTGAGCCACCCGGACGATGGCGAGGAGTTGGGCCGCGAGCAATGCCGGGTGGCCCAGGGAGTGGCGGATGCCCCGTACGCCCAGAAAGGGGTTGTCCTCGGCCGCCGCCGGCGCGTATCGCAGGGGTTTGTCGCCGCCGACGTCGAGCGTGCGGATCGTGAGGCGGCGGCCGGGCAGGGCGGCGGCGATCTGCCGGTAGACGGCTTCCTGTTCGCCGGCGTCGGGTGCCATGTCGCGGCCGAGGAACAGGAACTCGGTGCGGATCAGGCCGGCCAGGTCGGCCCCGCTCGCCGCTGCGGTGGCGGCGTCCGCGACCGAGCCCACATTGGCGCCTACCTCGATGGGTACGCCGTCCCGGGTGACCGCCGGTTCGGCGGCCCGGGCCAGGGCTCGGCTGCGGCGGGACGCCTGCGCGGCGGCCCGTTCGCGCAGGGACGCGAGCATCGGCTCGGATGGATCCACCACGACCTCGCCGGTGGCGCCGTCCAGCGCGACCGGTGTGCCTTCGGGAACGTCGAGCAGGGCGGGACCCACGGCGACGACCGCCGGGATGCCACGGGTACGGGCGAGGATCGCACCGTGCGAGGTGGGACTGCCGGAGGCGAGCAGGATCCCGGTGACGAGCGAGGGGTTCAGGGCCGCCGCGTCCGCCGGTGCCAGGTCGGCCGCGATCAGCACCCCCGCGTCCGGCATCGCCGCGCCCGGTACGCCGAGCAGAGCGCGGAGGACCTGCGTGCCCACCGAGCGCACGTCGGCTGCCCGGGCCTGAAGGTACGGGTCCGGCAGGGCGTCGAACTCGGCGGCGATCCGGGCGGTGGCCTCCGCCCAGGCCCGCGGCGCCGGAGAATCGCCATCGATGCGTGACCGTACGTCGCCGAGCAGGTCGGTGTCGTCGAGCAGCAGCAGGTGGGCGTCGAAGATCCCCGCGTGGCCATCGGTGGTGCCCGCGCGGATCCGGAGCAGGTCCTGTCGCACCGACGTGAGCGCGTCCTCGATCCGGTGCCACTCGGGGGCCGGTCCTCGGGACGGCAGGTCGGGGATCGCGGGTTCCGCCGTGCTCGCATGCCGGGCGGGCCCGATGCCGATGCCCGGCGACGCGGGCCGCCCTCGGATGGCGGCGACCGGGGCCGGCCCGATGGCGGACGCGGCGGGCCCGGCGGCGGCTGGGGCCGTGGCGGGCGGGGCGGGCTCGGCGTGCGCTTCGTCGAAGGCCCGGGCGGCGAGCGCGACGACGGCGTCGACGGCGGCGGCGGCCTGCGGGCCCGACGCGCGCACGCCGATCTCGTGTCCCCGCAGGACGCCGAGGGTCGCGACCCGTGAGAGGCTCGCCGCCGGCACCCAGGCGGAGCCCGTGGTGGCGTTGCGGATCTCCACCGTCGCGTCGAACGACCTGACCCGGGTCACGAGCCGGGCCGCCGGGCGGGCATGCAGACCGTGCGGGTTGACCACGGCCACCGTCGCGGATGGACCAGGACCGGATGGTGCGGGGCTTTCCGGCCCGGGCGGTGGAGTGCCGAGGTGGGATTGCTTGCCGCTCAGGGCCGCAGCGGCCTCGTCCGCGACCTCCTGCCGGGTCGCCTCGCCCGCCGCGGCGACCGTGGCGGCGATCAGGCCTTCCACCAGCGGGGCCGCGGTCAGCACGACCCGGTCGCGGACGCCGTCCGCCAGGAGGTCGAGCGCCAGTTCGGCGGAGAGCACCGCGCTGCCCAGGTCCATGAGGACCACGACGCCGTCGCCGTGGTCCGCGGCGGTGATCGCCTCCGTGATGGCGACCGCGTCCGTGCCGAAGGTCGTGTCGTCCAGCCCGGCCGCCACCTCCAGGGGCACCGGCCGGTCCGGGACCATCTCGGCCGCCAGGGCCACGGCGGCGCGGGCCAGTGCGCGACTGTGGCTGACGACGACCAGGCCGACCATCCTCCTCAGGCCTCGCCGGGCAGCGTCGTGGCGGCGGCCGTCAGTAGCAGCGTCGCCGAGGTCGCACCCGGGTCCTGGTGCCCGGCGCTGCGCTCGCCGAGGTAGCTGGCCCGGCCCTTGCGGGCGACCAGCGGGATGGTGGCGTCCCGGCCCTCCTCAGCGGCCCGGACCGTGGCCTTCAGGGCTTCCCGCAGCGGCTGGCCGGCGGCGAGGGCCGCGTCGAGCGCGTCGACCGCCGGGGCGAGCGCATCCACCATCGTCTTGTCGCCGGCCTCGGCCTTGCCGCGCGCCAGTACGCCCTCGAGGCCCGCGCGCAGCACCTTGGCGAAGGCCGGGGCGTCCAGGGTGGCGGCGTCGCCGGCCGCCGCGGCCATGCGCAGGAACGCCGTTCCGTACAGCGGGCCGCTGGCGCCGCCGACCTTGCTCACCAGGGTCAAGCCGGTGCGCTTGAGCAGCTCCGCCGGTGTCGCAGGCGGGGCCTCGTCGTACGCCGCGACCACGGCCGTCATGCCGCGGTCCATGTTGGCACCGTGGTCGGCGTCGCCGATGGCGGCGTCGAGCTCCGTGAGCCGCGCGCGGTTCTCGGCGACGAGGCGGGCGAACTCGCGCAGCCACGCGGCGAGCGCCGCGGTGTCCACGGTGCCGGTCATGCGGCTCACACCCCCCAGCGCAGCGCCGGGGTACGCACCGGGGCGTCCCACAACCGCAGCATGTCGTCGTCGGCCTTGAGGAGGGTGACGGAGCACCCGGCCATGTCGAGGCTGGTGATGTACGGCCCGACCAGGGAGCGGGCGACCGTGACCCCGTTCTTGCCGAGGATCGTCGCGATCTCGTGATACATCACGTAGAGCTCGATGAGCGGGGTGGCGCCCATCCCGTTGACGAACGCGATGACGCCGGAGCCGCCGGTGAAGTCGAGGTCGGCGAGGATCGGGCTGACGAGCATCTCGGCGAGCTCGGCGGCGGGCGCGGTCGGCACGCGGCGGCGCCCGGGCTCGCCGTGGATGCCGATGCCCAGCTCCATCTGCCCGTCGGGGAGATCGAACGTGGGTTTGCCGGCCGCCGGCACGGTGCAGGAGGTGAGGGCGACGCCCATGCTGCGGCCCTCGGCGTTGACCCTGCGCGCGACCTCGGCGACCTCGGCCAGCGGCCGGCCCTGGTCCGCGGCGGCGCCGGCGATCTTCTCGAGCAGGACCGTGACGCCCACGCCGCGGCGGCCGGCCGTGTAGAGGCTGTCCTGCACCGCCACGTCGTCGTCGGTCACCACGGCGGTGACGGAGACGCCGGTGTCGGCCTCAGCCAGCTCCGCCGCCATCTCGAAGTTCATGACGTCGCCGGTGTAGTTCTTGACGATGTGCAACACCCCGGCGCCGCCGTCGACGGCCTTGGTGGCGGCCAGGATCTGATCCGGGACCGGGGAGGTGAAGATCTCGCCCGCGCACGCGGCGTCGAGCATGCCGGGGCCGACGAAGCCGGCGTGCAGCGGCTCGTGGCCCGACCCACCGCCGGAGACGAGCCCGACCTTGCCGCGGACCGGTGCGTCGCCGCGGCAGACGATGTGATTCTCGTGGTCGACGCGCAGCTCGGGATGGGCGGCGGCGATGCCGCGCAGCGCGTCGGTGACGACGGTGGCCGGGTCGTTGATGAGCTTGTTCATCTCCGGACTCCTCAGCGGTCTGGCTGGAGGGACGACCTGCTCCCCACAAGCTACGCCGACCACCGGCGGTTCAGGAGCCGGCCGCGGCCACCCGGGGTACGACGCGCCGCACCAGGCGCCCTGCGAACGGCACCACGCCCAGGCAGGTCGCGCCGATGGCGGTGAGCACCACGCCGGTGCCGCCGGAGTCGTCGGCGCCGGCGGTGAGCGCGCCGACCGCGGCGAAGACGCTCACCCAGATGGTGGTGCCCAGCGCCGACCAGCCGACGAACCGGCCGAACGGCATCCGGGCGGTGCCCGCGACGATCGGCACCACCGCGTGGATCACCGCCACGAAGCGGATCGCCACCAGCGCCGCCGCGCCGTTGTCCCGCAGGTACGCCTCGGCACGGTCCCACCGCTGCGGGCCGATCCGCCGGCCGAGCCGGGTGTCGCGCAGCCGTGCCCCGAGGACCCGGCCGACGGCGTATCCGGCGATCTGACCCGCCAGCGCTCCCGCCGTACCCGCAGCGACCGCGAGGGCGAACCCGCCCGGACCGTGCGGCAGCGAACCGGCGAGCATGACCACCGACTCGCCCGGCACGAACAGGCCGAGCAGGAACGTGGTCTCGATGGCGCTGGACAATGTCGTGAACAGCAGCACCGGCCACTCGTCCAGCGTGGCCAGCCACGCGACAAAGGTGGAGGCGGAGCTAGCTAGTTCGGAGCTCATCAGTTCGGCGATCACACGATCAGCCTTGTCGCCGAGATCCGCCCGCACCATGGGGCCCTACCCCGACACGCCCCTGAGGCGACCCCGAGCCGGACGCCATTTTCGCCCTGAGTTGTACGCCTTGGTCGCGTCTGCTAAACCGGACATGGCGATCGGCGGGGGCCGGTGGGGACGCCAGACTCCCGCCCGGACGCTTCCGCCCCGACGGAAGCGGGTTCATGACCAGGTCTTCGAAGGCGGGCCGGCCCAGCGACCGGGCCAGGGCACTCGGCCGCGAGCTCGTGGCGGTGCACCAGTCCCTACGGTCCGAGCTCTCCCGGGTCCGGCGGCAGCTGGAGACGGCGCCCGATGACGTCCGGTTCCGGCTGGACGATCTGCGGCTGCGGTGCGCGGCCTTCTGCGACGCGCTGACGACGCATCACACCAGCGAGGACCGTACGGCCTTCCCCGCCCTGCGCGAGCAGTTCCCCGAGCTGGGGGACGTGCTGACCGAGCTGGAGCGCGACCACGTCCTCATCGCCGACATCCTGCGCCGGACCCAGGAGCTCCTGACGGACTTCCGGGTGGAGGACGCCGAGAAGGTACGCCGGGAGCTCGACGGCCTCAGCGCCATCATGGAGTCCCACTTCCAGTGGGAGGAGCGCCGGCTGGTGCAGGCGTTCGACGACATGGACCGCGCGGACCGCACCGCCGTGGACTTCTTCGGCATCACGAGCGACCGCCCCTGACCGACGGGCCACCTACGCCTGCGGTTCCGAGGTGTTCCACCGCGCCACGATCTCGGCCCAGGCGGCGGCCTCGCGGGCGGTGAGCGGCCGGCCGCCCCGCGTCTCGGCGACAGCCGGCGCCGCGTACGGTCCCATGCAGAGCGCGACGTGGGCGAGGGCGGCCGGGAGGTGCACCCGCAGGAACCTGCCGAGGCGCCGTAGCCGGCCGCGCCCTCGACGGTGTGCCACGGTCCGGCTCCCCTCCACGGCGTGACGTTGACGTTCGTCAATGGTAGGGCATGCGCCGCGACGGGCCTAAAAAATCGGCGGAGAATCGCTGGAGAAGCCATTCCTAGAGGCGGGCTCGCGGTTCGCTCGAAGGCCGTTCGAGCCTCTTCTCAGCGCCTGGCCGGGTCGGTAATCCTGGGGGCGTCGTGCTCGTCAAGCCGTCGTACTGAATGGGGAACGGCCATGTCCGCAACGCCCGAAACCCTCGACCCCGCAGGGATAAGACCCGGATCGGCGGGGCGCTACCCGGCCCGCCTGCCGTCCCTCACCGGCGGCCGGGTGATTCTTTTCTTCTTCGCCTTCTGCACGCACGCGCTGGGTGCCGGTCAATTCTTCGAGAATGCCGATGTCAACGGCCTCGGCACCAAGGTCCCTTCGGCCATTTCGACGCTGTCGCTGTTCTTCGTGCTGAGCGGGTTCGTGCTCACCTGGCAGGAGCCGTGGACCTCCACCATCCGCGACTTCGCCCGCAAGCGCATCGCGAAGATCTTCCCCAGCCACGTGACGATCTGGGCCTTCACCCTGCTGCTGGTCGCGATCGTGGGCCCGATGACGCTGATCGGCCCGACGGCGCTGAAGCCGGCGCTGGCGAACCTGTTCCTGGTACAGGCGTGGATCCCCGACCCGTCGTACGTCTTCAGCGTCTACGGCATCAACTGGTCGGTCTCCGCCGACATCGTCTTCTACATCTCGCTGCCGCTGCTCATCCACCCCGTGCTGCGGATTCCCACCCGTCATCTGTGGCGCTGGCTGGTGGGTCTCATGGTGGTCATCGCGGTGCTGCCGGCGGTCGTCGACGCCGCGATCAACTCCCCGGTGTGGCCGATGTGGGCGCCGCTGTCGTTCAACGAGGCGTACCTCGCCTTCTTCTTCCCGGTCTCGCGCCTGCCGGAGTTCCTGCTCGGTGTGATCCTGGCGCGCATGGTCCAGACCGGCTCGTGGCCGCGGGTGAAGGCCCGCTGGGTGGTTCTGTTCACCCTCCTGCTGTGGGGTGTCACGTACCTGCTCCCGCCCATCTACAAGAGCAGCGGGTTCATGGCGATCGCGGTGTGCTTCTTCGTGCCCGTCGTGGCGATGCGGGACATCGAGGGCCGGTCCCGGTGGCTCAACAAGAGGCCCATGGTCGTGCTCGGCGACGCCACCTATGCCGCGTACCTGACGCAGTGGCCGCTGCTCGCGATCGGCCGCGAGCTCATCGGCCCGCAGGTGCGGTTCCCGGTCTGGTCGGGCGTCCTGGTGGTGCTGGGCATGCTCGTCCTCAACATCCTCATCGGGCTCCTGCTGTACCGGTTCGTGGAACGGCCGGTGCTGCGGCGCTTCGCGTCGTCCAGACGCCGGCAGGCAGTGACCTGATCCAGGCACCCCGCCGCGTGCCCGCTACTCCTTTTCCGGAGAGCGGGCACGCGGTCTGAGCAAGCCTCGACCGCAGCTCTATCCGGCGTGCTTAGCGTCGTGGCACATCCGCCACAGGAAGGCAAAGGCATGTCCGATCTCGACATCCGCCGCGTGGGCGGCCGCATCGGCGCCGTCATCACCGGCGCCGACCTCGCCACCGAGCTGACCGACGACGTCTTCGCGCAGGTGAAGGCGGCTCTGCTCGCGTACAAAGTGCTCGTCTTCCGCGACCAGGACATCACCGACGCCCACCAGCTGGCCTTCGCCGGCCGCTTCGGCCCCCTGACGCAGAAGCACCCGATGATGCGTACGGCCGAGGACAACCCGCAGGTGATCCCGGTCGACGGCGAGGACCAGCGGGCCAACCACTGGCACACCGACATCAGCTTCACGACGACGCCGTCGCTCGGCACCACGTTGCGCAGTGTCGTGCTCCCGCCGTACGGGGGCAACACCCTCGTCGCCAACGCGGAGGCCGGGTACAAGGCGCTGCCCGCGGAGCTGCGCGAGATCGCCGACCGGCTCTGGGCGGTGCACACCAACCACGCCGAGCAGCCGCGTCTCGGCACCGAACGCGGCGACGAGGTCCGCAAGGCCTTCCTCGCCGCGAGGTTCGAGACGGCGCATCCCGTGGTCCGCGTGCATCCCGAGTCCGGCGAGCCCTGCCTGTTCCTCGGCGGCTTCGCGCAGCGACTGGTGGGCATGACGGTGCGCGAGTCGCGGCCGATCCTCGACGTGCTCCAGTCGTACGTCCGCCGCCCCGACCACGTCGTTCGCTGGACGTGGCAGCCGGGCGACGTACTCATCTTCGACAACCGCAACACGCAGCACTACGCCGTCGACGACTACGACGACCACAAGCGCGTGCTGAACCGGGTCTCCATCACCGGCGACGTCCCGGTCGGCCTCGACGGCAAGAGCAGCTACCCGGTGCAGGAGGAGCTGTGAACGGGCCCGACGGTTTCGTGGCCCGGCTCCGCGCACGCGACCGGCTCGTCGGGTACTGGATCGCCTGCGACAACCCGCTGGGCACCGAGCGCGTCGCGGGGGTCGGCTACGACTACATCGGCGTGGACGGCCAGCACGGCGTGACGGACTCCGCCGGCTGGCGCAGCGCGATGCTCGCCGTCGACGCCATGCGCCGCTCGGCCGGCGTCATCCGGGTGGCGACCGGCGACCCGGCCACCATCGGGGTGGCGCTGGACGCCGGCGCCCGCGCGGTCATCGTGCCGATGGTGGAGACGGCCGAGCAGGCCGAGCTCGCCGTCCGCGCGTGCCGGCACTGGCCGCGCGGCACACGCAGCCTCGGCGGGCCGGTCCGGGCCGAGCTGCGGCTGGGCTCTGTGCCCGCGGAGATCGACGAGGGCGTCGCCTGCATCGTCATGATCGAGACGGCGGCCGCGCTGGCCAACCTGGCTGCCATCTGTGCGACGCCGGGACTCGACGCCGTGTACGTCGGCCCCGCGGACCTCACCGTGGCGCTGGGCGGCGCCTACTTCGGTGACCCCGAGGCCGCCGATGCACTGGCCCAGGCCCTGAAGGAGATCACGACCGCGGCGGAACTGGCCGGGATCGCCTGCGGCATGCATTGCCCCGACGGGGACACCGCGGCGCAGCGCCTTGCGGAAGGCTTCACGTTCGCCACGGTCTCGAGCGACATCACTCACCTCGAGCAAGTCGCCGCGAACCATCTGCGCGCCGCGCGCGGCATCCCTGCAGTGCCCACGGGCACCCGGCCGCCGGCCGAGTCGTTGGAGGACCTCGCCGGCGGCACACCGGCGCTGCGCGTACGGCTGGCGGGACTGCCGGCGCGCGTACGGCTGGTGGCCAAGCTCGAGACCTTCAACCCGCTGCTCAACGTCAAGGACCGCGCCGTCGCCGCCATGATCCGGGCGGCGGAGGACGCCGGGCGCCTCGGGCCGGACACGACGGTCATCGAGTGTTCCTCCGGGAGCACCGGCATCTCCCTCGCCGCCTTCTGCGCCCGGCGGGACCTGCGGTGCATCATCCTCATGCCGGACAACGCCACCAGCGAGCGCCGGCAGATCCTCCGGGAACTCGGCGCGGAGATCGTGCTGGTGCCGCACGAGGAGGGGCTGCCGGCGGCCTGGCGGCGCGCCGAGGAGCTGCACCGCTCGATGCCCGGCTCGTGGCTGGCCCACCAGGACGAGAACCCGGCCAACGTCCGGGCGCACTACGAGACGACCGGACCCGAGCTCTGGCAGGCGTGCGGCGGCGGCATCGACGTGTTCGTCTGCGGCGTCGGCACCGGCGGAACGCTGACCGGTGTCGCGCGCTACCTCAAGGAACGCCGGGACGTGCACGTGGTCGCCGTCGAGCCGGCCGGTTCGGCGGTGCTGTCGGGCGGCGAGGCGGGGCCGCACGGCATCCCGGGCATCGGCGCGGGCTACGTCTCGGCCATCACCGACCTGTCGCTGATCGACGAGGTCGTTGCGGTGCCGGACGAGGCGGCGCTGGACGCGAGGCGGGAACTGGCCCGCAGCAACGGGCTTCTCGTCGGCGTGTCCTCCGGCGCGGCCGCCCACGCCTGCCGGGTCGTCGCCCGGCAGCCGCGCTGGTCCGCGGCGACCATCGCCACCATCTTCCCCGACACCGGCGAGCGGTATCTGTCCCTGGCGGCCGAGTAGGAGAGCTATGTGCCGCATCTACGGCTATTTCAACGCGAGCCCGTCGTTCCACGAGATCAAGGCGGTCGCGGCCCTGCAACGACACGGCGGTCCCGACAGCGCGGGTACGGCCCGGGCGCCGGGCTGGGCGGTGGGCAACAACCGGCTGGCGATCGTGGACCTCGACGGCGGTGAGCAGCCGTACGACCTCGACGGCCGGATCACGGTCGTGTTCAACGGGGAGGTCTACAACCACTACGAGCTGCGGGAACGGTTGCGAAGACGGGGCTACGCCTTCGCCGACCGGTGCGACGGCGGCATCATCCCGGCGCTGTTCGACACGTACGGGCCGGGCTTCACCGACGAGCTCGACGGCATGTACGCGGTCGCCGTGCTCGACCAGCGCGAGACCCCGACGCTGGTACTGGCTACGGACGACGCCGGGATGAAGCCGCTCTACTACCGCTGGGATCCGGTCCGCCGGTCGCTGTACTTCTCGTCCGAGATCCCCGCCCTGCTCGGGTTCCAGGCCGTGAGCACCGGGCTGTGGGAGGGCGGCCTGGAGGCGTACCTCGCGACCAAGACCCCGTTCGGCGACCAGACCATGTTCGACGAGATCAGGGTGCTCCCGCCGGCGGCGACGCTCGTCTGCGAGCTGGGCGGGACCCCGCAGGTGCGGCTACGCGGCACGGATGACGGCGAGCCGCTCGCCGACCTCGGCGTCGCGGCGGACCTCGTGCGCCGGCGGCTCGCCACCGAGGTGGGCCGGCTGCTCGTCGCCGACGTCCCGGTTGCCGTCGTCACCTCCGGGGGCCTGGACTCCAGCCTGGTGACGGCGCTCGCGGCGCAGCACCGGCCGGTCTCCTCGTTCAACATCGCCTACCGGGGTACGTGGCCCTCCGACGAGCGGCACTACGCCGAGGAGGTGGCCCGTGCAGCGCGATCCGCCCACCACCAGGTCGAGCTGGACCCGCTCACCTTCCCGGCGCTGATCGAGGACGTGGTCTGGCATCTCGGCCAGCCCAACGCAGACCCGATCACCCTCAGCACGTACGGGCTGTTCGCCGCCGTCCGCGACGCCGGGTTCAAGGTGGCGCTGACCGGCGACGCGGCCGACGAGATGTTCGGAGGGTACGCCCGGATGCGGGCGGCTGTGCGCGCCGCCGAGGCCGGCACCGACTGGTACACCGGTTATCTGGACGCGTTGGCGGTCATCCCGGCCGATCGCCGCCACGCCTTGTACACCGCCGGCTATCGGGAACAGGTGCGCAAGGATCCGGGCGTACCGCGGGAGGCGCTGGACGTCCTGCGCGGCGGCCGGGGCGGCGTGCTCGACCGCATCATGGCCTTCGAGCAGCGCTACCGGCTGCCCGCGTACCACCTGCGACGGGTGGATCACCTCAGCATGGCGCACTCCGTGGAGGTGCGGCTGCCGTTCTGCCAGCCGGGCGTACGGCAGCTCGCCCGGCGGCTGACCGAGCCGCTGCGCACGGGCAAACGCGTCCTGTACGCCGCGGCGGAGGGACTGCTGCCCCGGTCCGTGCTCGACCGGCCCAAGCAACCGTTCACGCTCCCCATCACCGCGATGCTCAGGCCGGGCTGGCCACTGTGGGACTACGCCCGCGACATGCTCGCGACCTGCCGCCTGGTGGCCGGCGGCCGGCTCGACCCCACCGCGGTGAACGACCTGTTCGCCGCCCAGGCGCAGCGACCCGACGACACGGCGGCACTGACCATCTGGGCCCTGCTGGTGCACGAGGTGTGGCTCGAGCAGTTCCAGTGGGGCCGGCGCCGGATCGGCGACACCGCGGTGGTGACCGCATGATCGGCCACCTCGCCTTCGCCGCCGGCAGCCCGTGCCCGACCTTCGTCGTCGACGGCGGCCGGCTGCCGGAGGACCAGGACGGGCTGCTGGAGTACCTCACCGAGGCCCGTCGCTACCTGGTCGCGGCCGGCGGCTCGCACGTACTGAAAATCGCACTCGTGCAACCGTCGCCGCACCCCATGTTCGACCTGGAGTACCGCTTCGTGCAGGCCCTTCCCGGCGCGGTCGGCCGGTTCGACCTGCGGGGCTCCTGCGGCCACTCGATCCTGTCGGCGGTCGCCGCCGCGGAGCGGATGAGCATGGTGCCGCGGCTCGTGCCCGGCGCCCGGGTCCGGGTCCACGTGCTCAACAACGACGACCAGGTCGTGTGCGAGGTGGACCGGGTCGCCCGGGACACCATCGGGTTCACCGTCCACTTCGTGCGGCGCCGGCCGGTGCCGCTGACGGACCTGCTCGTCACCGGTACGCCGCGGACGACGCTGATCAGCGACGGGGAGCGCCACGAGGTGTCCCTGGTGTCGTCGGGCAACCCGTACGTCTTCGTCGACGCGCGGCACCTCGGCATCGCCGTCGCCGACCAGCTCTTCGCGGCCGACGAGGCGCTGTTCGCCCGCATGGTGCGGATCCGGCTGGCCGCCGCCGACCGGCTCGGGTGGCCCCGCGAGGGCGCCTTCCCGAAGGTCGCGGCCATCCTGCCGATCGGCGGGGGGCAGGTGGCCGCCCGGGCGATCTCGGTGCCGAGCTGGCATCCGACGATCGCGCTGACCGGGGCCGTCTGCCTCGCCTCCGCCCTGCGGATCCCGGGCAGTGTCACCGCGGCGGTGGCCGAGGAGGCCGGGGTGCTGGCCGGCGCCACCGAGATCGTCACCGCGGGCGGCCGGACGTGCGTCACCGCGGCCACCGGGGAGGTGTCGGGCCGGCCCGCGCTGATCTGGGCCTCGGTCGCGGGCAAGCACGTCGACTTCCAAGGTTCGTTCCTGCTGGAGCCGTTGGCCCGGCTGCACTTCGAGGAGATCTCGCGATGCTTGGCATTGTCGGCGACACCGGCGTGAGCCCGGGTCTGCCACCGGAACTGGCGGCGGAGCTGTGCGCCTCGGCCGCCCGTACGCACCGCACCGGGGTTCCCGATCCAGAGGCTCTCGCCGCGCTGCGCGGTTCCGGGCTGCTCGGCACCGCCGTTCCGGCCCGGTACGGCGGCACGGGCGGGGGCGCCCCGGAGGTCAACGAGGTGGTCCGCCGCCTCGCCATGGTGAACCCGTCGCTGGCCATCGTCGCCTTCCAGCACTTCGCGGTCAGCGCCCGCATCGCCGAGTGGGGCAGCCCCCGGCAGCGGCGCGAACTCCTGCCGGCCCTGGCCGACGGGTCCCGCCTCGCCGCCTCCGCCTGGAGCGAACCCGGGGCGGGCGCGGCGAAACACCACATCACCAGCACCGGCGAGCGCCGCCGCGACGGCCGGTGGACGCTGACCGGCGCGAAGTCGTTCACCACGGCCGCCTCGATCGCCGATCTGTACCTGGTCCTCGTGCGTACGGACGACGCCGCGCACGGCGACCCGAGTCTGTACGGCTCGCCGGGTCAGTCGTTCTTCCTCGTGCCGGGGGACTGCCCGGGCCTGAGCGCCGACCTGAGCCTCGACCTCGTCGGCATGCGCGGCTCGGCCACCGGCTTCGTCTCCCTGGACGGCTGCGTCGTCGCGGACGAGGACCGGCTCGGCCCGGAGGGACGCGCCGCCGACATCATCGCCGCGGTCCGCGAGTACGGCGCGACGCTCGGCGCGGTGGCGGCGGGTATCGCCCGCGCCGCCCTCGACCTGGCCCTCGAGCACGTCGTGCGGCGGGGAACGGTCGCCGCCCTGCCGGTGCGGCACCGCCTGACCGACACGGCCACCCGGGTGGAGGCGGTCGAGGCGATGATCGAACGCAGCGGGGCGCGCAGCTCGCCCGACCCGGGCCTGACCACCCTGCACAGCAAGATGTTCGCGTCCACCACGGCCGAGCAGGTCTGCCTGGAGCTCGCCCACCTGCTCGGCTCGGCCGGCTACACCACCGCCTCGGACATCAATCGCCTGGTCCTCGACGCCCGCGCGGTGGCGCTCATGGGGCCGACCAACGAGCTCTGCCGGGACATCGTGGCGGCGGGGTGGGCCCGGTGACCGCTCCCGGCACGGTGGTCACCGGCCGCCGCATCGTCACGCCCGAGGGGGTACGCCCCGGCCACGTCCTCATCCGCGACGGCCGGATCGTCGCGGTCACGGGTGACCCGCCGTCGCCGGAACCGGGTGTGTCCGTCCTGGACGCCGGCGACGACTACGTCCTGCCGGGCCTCATCGACTCGCACGTCCACTTCCGTACGCCGGGACTGACGCACAAGGAGGACTGGGCGCACGGCAGCCGTGCCGCCGCCGCGGGCGGGGTCACCACCGTGCTGGACATGCCCAACACCGTGCCGCCCACGCTCGACGAAGCGGCGGTGCACGCGAAGGCCGCCCTCGTCGCGGGCACCTCGCTCGTCGACTACGCCTTTCACATCGGCGTCGACCCGCAGCATCCGGAGCGGCTCGCCGACCTGGACCCGCGGGTCGCCACCAGCGCGAAGATCTTCATGGCCGGCCACCACACCGCACCGACGGTGCTCAGCGATCCGGTCCAGCTGGAGAAGGCGTTCGTGGCGGCGGCCGGACGCGACGTCCGCCTCGTGCTGCACGCCGAGGACGGCGGCCTGTTCGCGCTGCTCGACCGGTGGTGGGGCGAGCCGTCCGGATACCACGCCTACGAACGGCACCGGCCCCGCAGCGGCGGGATCGCCGCCGTGGCCCGGGTCATCGAGCTGGTCCGCCGGCACGGCACCCGGGCGCACATCCTGCACCTGTCGAGCGCCGAGGAGGCGGACCTGGTCACCGCGGCAGCCGCCGCCGGGTTGCCGCTGACCTTCGAGGTCACCGGCCACCACCTGTCCTTCACCGACGCCGACACCCACCGGCTCGGTGCCCGGACCCGCCTGTCGCCGGCGATCCGCGGCCGCACCGATCAGGACCGGCTGTGGGAGGCCGTACGCGCGGGCCACGCCGCCACCATCGGCAGCGACCACGCGCCGCACACCCGGGACGAGAAGACGCGGACGGTTCAGGAGTCCCCGCCCGGGCTGCCCGGTGTGCAGGAACTCGCCGTGGCGGTGTGGACCGGCATGCGCCGGCGCCGCCCGCTGGAAGACCCCGACGTGGCCGTCGCCCGGCTCGTGCGGCTGCTCTCCTCCGGCCCCGCCGAGCTCTTCGGCCTGCGCGGGAAGGGACGGCTGGCCGCCGGCGCCGACGCCGACCTCGTGTTCTTCGCGCCCGGCGAGACCTGGATGTTCTCGTCCGCGGACGTACGGGCCAAGTGCGGCTGGTCGGCGTACGAGGGCTGGACGATGACCGGCCGGGTCCGGCGCACCATCCGCCGCGGGAACACCATCTGGGACGGCACGACGGGTGCGTTCGGGCGCCCGGAGGGGAAGTGGTTGCGGTGACGGTGACGGGGGAGACCGTGGTCGTGGGCGGGGGGATCGGCGGACTCGCCTGCGCGCTCGCCCTGCGGCGGTGCGGCTGGGAGGTGACCGTGGCCGAGCGTGCGACCGAACCGGCCGGCGCCGGTGCGGGCCTGATGCTGTACCCGAACGGCGTGGCGGCCCTCGACGCGATCAGCCCCGCGCTGGGCGCCCGGATCCGCCGGGTGGGACACGTCGTGGGCGCCGGGGAGGTCCGGCTGCTGCTGGACTCGGCCGGCCGGATCCTCGCCCGGGAACCGATCGGTGCGGTGGTGCACGAGTTCGGGCTGCCCATGGTGGCGGTGCTGCGCAGCGTCCTGCAGCTCGAGCTGGCGGAGGAGGCGCGCCGGGCCGGGGTGCGCATTCGCCACGGTGCCGTCGTGCGCTCGTACCGGACCACTGAGGAACGCGCGTGGGTGGCTACGGCGGACGACCGGGAGCTGGGTGCCGACCTGGTGGTGGGCGCGGACGGGCTGAGGTCGGTGGTCCGCGCCCGCATGGTGGGGCAGAGCCCGCCGCAGTACCGCGGCTACAGCTCCGTACGCGGGCGGTCGCCGCTGGCCGGTGAGCCCGCCACGTTCGTCGCCAACGGCCGGGGACTGCAGCTCTTCGTCTCGCCGGTCGCGCCCGGGCTGCGCTACTGGACGGCGAAGATCACGGCGCCGCCCGGCGTGTGGCCGCGGATGGGGGCGGCCCGGGCCCACGAGGCGCTCCTCGACCTCGTCGCGGACTGGGATCCGCCGGTGGCGCGCATGATCGCGGCGTCCAGCCCGGAGGAGCTCGCGGTCAGCGACATCCACGACCGGGCGCCGCTGCGCCGCTGGGCCGACGGACGGGTCGTGCTGCTGGGCGACGCGGCGCATCCGATGGTGCCGGCGCTGGGGCAGGGCGCCAACATGGCCCTGGAGGATGCCGTCGTGCTCGCCACGGCGCTGGGCGAGGCCGGTGAGGTCGGTGCCGGGCTGCGGGCGTACCAAAGTGCGAGAGTCGCCCGGACGGCGCCGGTCGTGCTGCAGTCGCGGCGCCAGGGAGCCATGGACCAGGGCGCGGGCCGGCTGCGGGCCCGGTTGCGCGACCGGCTGATGCGGCGGCGCGGCGCCAAGGACGCCTCCGCGCGGGCCGTCATGGGATGGCGCCCGCAGCGGGCGCTGACCGGCGGCGGTGTTTGCGGATGAGCGAGCCGTCGATCGTCGTGCTCAGCGGCTCCCTGCGGGCCGGCTCGACCTGCGACCGGGTGGCGCAGTGGTGTGCCCGGCAGGGCGAGGTCTTCGGGGCGGCCACCCGCTGCTTCCCGGGTGCCGCGCTCCAGTTCCCGTTCTACCGGCCCGGACTGTCCGGTTCGGAGCCGGCGATCGCGGACTTCCTCGAGGCCCTGGCAGGCGCCGAAGGCGTCGTGCTGGTGTCGCCGGCCTACCACGGGACGGTCTCGGGGCTGCTGAAGAACGCCCTCGACTACGTGAACGACCTCGCCGGGCCGCGCCCGTTCCTGGACGGCCGCGCGGTGGGCTGCGTCGCGGTCGGTGCCGGCGTCCAGGGCGCGGTCTCCACCCTGACCACCCTGCGGACGGTCGCCCACGCGCTGCGGGCCTGGCCGACGCCGCTGGGCGTGATCGTCACCGATCCGCAGGCCTTCGGGCCCCAGGAGACGGCGGCCGACGAGCAGTGCCGCGCGCGCATGGGCGAGATGGTGGCCCAGGTGCTGGTTCGTTACTCGACTCTGACCCTACGAACGTAAGGATCCATCATGGACCACTTCTCCGCCGGACCGATCTGGCGTGACGCCAACGTGCGCGTCGGCCCCACGCTGAGCAGCGACATCGTCGAGGTGCTGTGGCCCGACGGGGTGACCGGCCACCGTGCCGACGGCTGGACCGTGGGCGACAACGTCGTCGAGGGCGAGATCGTCAGCGACGTCTGGCTCCGGCTGGGGCCCGGACGGTGGTGCAGCGCGGTCAACTTCGACCAGGACGTGATCGCCGCCCGGCCCGACGCCGCCCGGCTGACCTAATTCCAATAATCTTTAGGATAGGGGTACAACAGCGTGCTCTTCTTCACTAGCATTTCGTCACGATGGCGCTCACATCCCGACCCCGGCCGGCCGACCCGAGCGGGGCAGCCGTGACGAGCGGGGCGCCGCTGCGCCGGATCCTGGCCGAGGACCTGGATGCCGTCGTCGCAAGGGACCCTGCCGTCCGGAACCGCTGGGAGGCCGTGCTGCATCCGGCCCTGCCGGCGGTCTGGACGCATCGGCTGGCCCACCGGCTGCACCGGCGTGGCCGGCGGCTCGCCGCCCGCATGCTCATGCTGCTGGTCCGGGCGTTCACCGGCACGGAGATCCATCCGGGTGCCGTCCTGGGCCGGCGCGTCTTCATCGATCACGGCTCGGCCGTGGTGATCGGGGAGACCGCGGTCGTCGGGAACGACGTCACGATCTACCACCAGGTCACCCTCGGGGCGATCGGCTGGTGGCGCGACAACGCCAGGGCTCCCGGCGATCGGCGTCATCCCGTCGTGGGCGACCGCGTCGTCCTCGGCGCCAACGCAACGGTGCTCGGCCCGGTGACCATCGGGGACGACGCCGTCGTGGGCGCCCAGGCGCTGATCATCGACGACCTGCCGTCCCGCGCCCGCGCGCTGGCCCCGGCGGCCGTCGTCCCCGTGCGCGACGACGGCCGCCGGCAGGCCGTCGAACTGCTGCGGCACACGGCCTCGGCGGGTTCCTGGTGAGCGCGCAGGTGCTCCCGGTGCCGGGAGTCCGCATCGCCGACGGCATCGAGGACCTCATCGGCCGTACCCCGCTGCTGCGCCTGCCGGTGCCCGGTGCGGCACCGGACGTCCAGGTCCTGGCCAAGCTGGAGTTCACCAACCCGCTGGCCAGCGTCAAGGACCGGGCGGCTTTGTGGATGATGCGGGCCGCCGAGGCGGAGGGCGCTCTCGTGCCCGGCCGCGGCACGGTGATCGAGGCGACCTCCGGCAATACCGGCATCGCCCTCGCCGCGCTGGCCGCCGCGCGCGGATACCGCTGCGTCATCGTCCTGCCGGACAGCGCCACCCAGGAGCGCATCGCGCTGCTGCGCGCGCTCGGGGCCGAGGTCGAGCTCACGTCGCGTGACCTGCGGTATCAGGGCGCCATCGACCGCGCCGAGCAGTTGCACCGTGAGACCCCGGGATCGTGGTTCCCCCGCCAGCACGAGAACCCGCACAACGTCCGGGCGCACCGCGAGAGCACCGGGCCGGAGATCTGGGCCGACACCGGTGGCGCGGTCGACGTGCTCGTGTGCGGCATCGGCACGGGCGGCACGCTCTGCGGCGCCGCCGCGTACCTGAAGGAGCAGAAGCCGCAGGTGCGCGCGGTCGCCGTCGAGCCGGCCACCTCGCCGCTGCTGTCCGGCGGCGAGCCCGGGACCCACGCCATCCCGGGACTCAACGGCGGCTTCATCGCCGACACCACCGACCGGGACCTCATCGACGAGGTGCTGACGGTGGAGGACGGCGAGGCGATCGGTACGGCCCGGTGGCTGGCCCGCCACGTCGGTGTGCTGGCCGGCATCTCGTCGGGCGCCGCGGTGCACGCCGCCCAGCGCCTGGCCCGCCGCGCCGAGAACGCCGGCCGCACGATCGTCACCGTGCTGCCCGACACGGGCGAGCGGTATCTCAGCGTCTGGCCCGGTGAAAGGACTGATGGATGAACCCGCAGGGCAACCTTCTGCTCGTCGGCGCGACCGACGACACTGTGCGCAAGGCGAAGAAGCTGGGACTCACCGTGCTCCTGCTCCAGCACCCGAGCAAGCTCACCGCCGAGCAGGAGACGCTGGCGGATGTCGTGCGGGTGGTCGACTACACCGACTGGGAGCAGGCCGAGCCGGTGGTGCGCGAGCTCGCCCGCGATCCCGGCTTCCGGGTGGCTCTGTCGCTGACCGAGCCCGGCCTGGAGCCGGCCGGGCGGGTCAACGACATGTTCGGGCTGGGCGGCACGAGCTTGGCGGTCGCCCACCGCATCCGCGACAAGTGGGAGATGCGCCGCCACCTCGGCGAGCGGGGCGTACGCACGGTCGAAGCGCAGCGGGTGACCGACCGGGCGTCGCTGGAGGCGTTCCTCGCCGAGCACGGCCCGTTCATCGTCAAACCGGTCGACGGCACCGCGAGCTTCGGCATCTTCCTGGTCCGCGAGGCGGGTGACGTGGACCGGGTCTGGGCCCAGGTACGCGACCTGCAGGGCCGGCGTACCGACCGCGGCTCGACCCTGTTCTTCATCGACGACTTCCTGATGGAGCAGTACGTCGACGGCCCGGAGTTCAGCGTCGAGTCGTTCAGCTTCGCCGGCCGGCACGTCATCGTCGCCGTCACGGAGAAGTTCGTCGCACCGGGCTTCGCCGAGCTCGGCCACGTCGTGCCGGCCCGGATCCCGCGGCGGCAGTGGGACGACATCAGCGAGTACGTCGTGCAGTTCCTCGACGCGATCGGTATCCGCGACGGCGTCTGCCACACCGAGCTGCGGGTCGGCCCGGACGGTCCGGTCGTCATCGAGAGCCACAACCGCATCGGCGGGGACGCCATCCCGGACCTCGT
Source organism: Actinoplanes sp. NPDC051475 (assembly GCF_040689425.1). Classification (NCBI taxonomy): domain Bacteria; kingdom Bacillati; phylum Actinomycetota; class Actinomycetes; order Micromonosporales; family Micromonosporaceae; genus Actinoplanes; species Actinoplanes sp. NPDC051475. Next base: position 214,072 of record NZ_JBFAZZ010000003.1, on the reverse strand, counting down.
CCGCGGCGTCTACGGGCTGGACCTGTCGACGTACGCGCTGGCGTGGCCCTTCGGGCTGGTCGAGGAGTTGCCGGAGGCGCCGCAGCCACGCGGCGCGGGCAGCTCACGTTTCCTGATCAGCGAACCCGGTCGGGTGGAGTCCGTCGAGGGTGTCGAGGCCGCCGCCGCGCTGCCGGACGTCCTGGAGGTCCGCGTGACGGCCCATCCCGGTGACGCCGTGCGGGAGCTGCACGACAACTGGGACCGCCTCGGCCTCGTCGCGGTGCACGCGCCCGACCCGGATGCCGCCATCCGGCGCGGGGCCGAGGTGCTGCGCGAAACCGTCCGGGTCCTGGTCACCGGCCCCGACGGCGTCACCCGGCCGGCGCAGGTCGCGGCCGTGCAACCCCTCGGAGTTGCGGTATGACAGTGCTCATCCTGCATCGCAATCCTCTCGAGCCCTTTCCGTACGGCCGGTGGCTGCACGACTATGACGGCGCCGTCGTCGTGCTGGCCGCCCGGGACCGCCTCGCGCCCTTCGGCGAGCAGGTGCCGGAGGGTAACTTCGGCTACCGGCATCTCGAGTGGCTGGACACCTTCGACGACGTCGCGGCGGTGCGGGAACGCGCGTTGAGCCTCGCGAACCGCTACGAGGCCGACCACGTCGTCGCGCTGCACGAGGCCGATCTCGAGCTGGCGGCGGAGCTGCGCGAGCGGCTCGGCCTGCCCGGCGCCCGCCCCCCGGACGTGCTGCCCTTTCGCGACAAGGTCGCCATGAAGGCGCGGTTGCGGGCCGGGGGCATCGAGACGGCGCTCTACTCCGTGCCCGCCACCGCCGCCGAGGCGCTGGACTTCGCCGGCCGGCACGGTTTCCCCCTGGTGTTCAAGAACCGCTCGGGCTACAACGCCGTCGGCCTGCGCATCCTGCGCGACCAGGAGGAGTTCCACGCGTACGTACAGAGCGCGTTCCGTGCCGATCTGGTGCTGGAGGCGTACGTCCCCGGCCGCATGTGTCACGTGGACGGTCTCGTCGCCGGCGGTCGTACGGTGATGGCCTGGCCGTCGCAGTACCAGTACGACCTCGCCTCCTTCGGCACCGACCCCGGCAGCCGGGTGGACGTGGCGCTCGACATCGACGACCCGTTGACCAAGCGGCTGCTCGAACTCGTCGACGAGGCGCTCGAGGCGCTGCGCGCCGGGTCGCAGCTGCGCAACCACGCGTTCCACGCCGAGGTCTTCCAGACGCCGGACGACCGCCTGGTCGTCTGCGAGATCGCCGCCCGCCCGGCGGGCGCCAAGGTCCGCGAGGTGCTGGAGGCGATGTTCGGGTTCAACCTCGGGGAGTACACGATCCGGGCCGAGCTCGGGCTGCCCCTCCCCGCCCTGCGCGAGTCGGTGGGCGGCGGTCCCCGGCCGGTGCCGGGCCGGATGGCGGGGCAGGTGCTCATGATGAAACGACCCGGCCTGGTGCGCTCGCTGCCCGCGGTCCCGGCCGAGGAGTGGGTGGAGCGCTTCTGGCTGTACGCCGTGCCGGGCCAGCAACTTCCCACAGCGGGAGGCTCGGCCGACTTCCTGGTGGCCGCGGTGGCGTCAGGCGCCCGGCGGGACGAGTGCGAGCGCCGGCTGCGCGAACTGGGCGAGCGCTTCGAGCGGCAGACCGACATCGCGGCGCACGGGTGAGCGGCGGCACCGCCCGGTCGATCCGGGCCCGCTACATGGCCGGCATGGTCGTCGACGCCACCGGCAGCGGCATGTACCTGCCGATCTCCCTGCTGTACTTCCACCACGTCACCGGGCTGCCGATCACCCAGGTCGGTGTGATCATGAGCGCCGCCGCGCTGCTCGCCCTGGTCAGCAATCCGATCGCCGGCATCCTCGTCGACCGCTACGGCGCCCGGGCCGTGGTGATCGGCGGCTACCTCGTCCGCGCCGCGGGCTTCGCGTGCTACCCGTGGGTCGACTCGCCCGTCCAGATGTTCCTGGTGGTCGCCGTCGTGGCCCTCGGCGACGGCAGCTTCCCGCCGTCGATCCAGTCCTTCATCGCCGAGATCGCCAAGGGCACCGACCGCGACCGTCTCATCGCCGCGCAGCGCAGCCTGCGCAACGCCGGGCTGGGTGCGGGCGGCCTGCTCGCCGGCGCTGCGCTGGGGCTGGGCAGCTCCGCCGCGTACCAGGCGATCGTGCTCGGCAGCGGCGCCGCGTTCCTGATCACCGCCGCGGTCATGCGGACCATCCCGGGTCCCCGGCCCGTGCACGATGGCACGACGCGGACCAAACGGGGCTACCGCCTGGTGTTCGCCAACCGGCCGTTTCTGGCCCTTACGCTGCTGAACGTCCCGGTCGCCTTCGGATACATGGTGCTGTCGGTGAGCCTGCCGGTCTACGTGACCCAGGACCTCGGCGCCGCCGACTCGCTCGTTGGAGTCCTGTACGCGGTGAACACCGTGGGCATCGCCGCGCTGCAGATACCCGTCAGCCGGTTCCTGGTCGGGTTCCGGCGTACCCGGGCGGCCGCGCTCGGCGGTGTGATCTTCTGCCTGTCCTTCCTGCTCTTCGAGGCGCTCGGCCTCGTCGCCTCGGGCCGGACGCTGCTGGTCGGCGTCTTCGCGGCCACGGTGCTGTTCACCGTCGGGGAGCTGCTGCACGGTGCGACGGCCTCGGCCCTGGTGGCCAACGCCGCCCCGGAGGCCACGCGCGGCCGTCATCTGGCCGTCTACCAGCTGTCCTGGGCCGTGCCGACCGCCCTGGCACCCGCGGTGCTGACCTCGCTGCTGACGCTGTCCCCGAGCGCCATGTGGCTGGTGCTGACGGCGGGGGTGGCGGTCTCGGCAGCGTCGCTCGTCCGGCTCGAATCACGGCTGCCCCGCCCGGCGGTCGTCCCCCAGGCGCCCGCGGCGCCGGTGCCGGCCCCCGCAGGCACCTGAGTCAGCTCCGCGCGCCGCCCTCGCGAAGCCAGCGGGTCATTCCGCCGTCGAGCGGGCGGGCGGTCCGTCCATTGCTGCGCAGAAAGCGGACGACGTCCGGGGAAAGGACGCAGTAGGGCCCCTGGCAATAGGCGATGATCTCGACGTCCCGGGGGATTTCGTCGACCTTCTGCTTCAATTCCGCGGCGGGCAGGGAAATCGCACCCGGAACGTGGCCCTGGGCGTATTCGGCGGCGGATCGCACGTCCACCACGATGACGTCCGGATCGTCGAGCCGGCTGCGCAGTTCGGCGGCGGTCATCGGCTGCAGTTCATCGGGATCGCCGAGCAGGTCGCCGATGGCGCTGCGCAGATCGGCCAGCCGGGCCTCGGCGCAGGACTGCAGGCTGCCCAGCAGCGCGGACACCTCCGGCCCGGCCAGCCGGTAGAAGATGCGGGTGCCCTGCCGGCGGGTACCGACCAGGTTGGCGGCGCGCAGCTGCTGCAACTGCGCAGAGGTGTTCTTCAGGCTCACTCCGGCGGCCCGCGAGAGACCCTCCACGTCGGTCTCGCCCTCTTCGAGCAGATCGAGCAATCGGAGCCGTACGGGGCTGGCGAGCGCCTTTCCGACCCGGGCGAGCTGCGCGTAGATCTCCGCCTCGATGAACTCGCTCATGCGCTCCCGACCCTCAGCACCCCGCCCGACCATAACACCGGCGCCGCAGGGGTCTCGAGCTGGAATCGAGCCCGTGTCGGCAGCCTTGGCATGCAGCCGACTCTGGAGGTTTTCATGCGTCGCGACGGACAGTCCCGGTGGCCGGCCTCGTACGCCGCCGCATATCTCGGCGCCGGCTATTGGCGGCGCCAGGTGCTCGGCGATCTTCCGGACCGCTGGGCGGCCCGGGCCGGCGACGACGTGGCGGTGATCGCCGACGGCCGGTCCCACACGTACGCCGAGCTGGCCGAGGCGAGCTCGGCGGTGGCGGCGCACCTGTCGGAGCTGGGCCTGCATGACGGCGACAACGTGATCCTCCAGGTCCCCAACTGCTGGGAGTTCGTGCCGCTCGTGCTCGGCTGCGCGCGCCTGGGCGTGGCCCCGGTGATGGCCCTGCCGGCCTACCGGGAGCACGAGCTGTCCCACCTGGCCGAGGTCTCGGAACCCGCGGCCGTCGTGGTGCCGGCCCACTACCGGGGCTTCGACCACGAAGCGCTGGCACACCGCGTCGCGTCCCGATGGGGCCGGGCGTGCCGGGTGCTCGTGGTCGGTGAGCCGGCGATGCCGGATTCGGTCGCCCTGCGCACGCAGGCGCGGAACCCCGGCGGCGCCGGGCCCGAGCAGCGGCCGGCCCCGGACGACGTCGCGCTCCTTCTGCTGTCCGGGGGTACGACCGGTGGGCTGCCGAAGCTGATCGCGCGGACCCACGACGACTACGAGTACAACTTCCGCCGCATGGGTGAGCTGTGCGGGTTCGACGAGCACACGGTCTACCTCGTGGTCCTCCCGGCCGGCCACAACTTCGCCCTGGGCTGCCCGGGGATCCTCGGCACGCTGGCCGCCGGCGGCACAGTGGTCATCCTGCCGACGCCGGAACCCGAAGCGGCCTTCGCGGCGATCGAACGGCACCGGGTGACGGCGGTGGCGATGGTGCCGGCCGTGGCCCAGCGGTGGCTGACGCACCACGACCCGGCTCGCTTCGACCTGTCGAGCCTGAGCCTCGTGCAGGTGGGCGGCGCCCGCTGCCCCGCCGAGGTGGCCGTCCGCCTGACCGACGCCTTCGGCTGCACGGTCCAGCAGGTCTACGGCATGGCGGAGGGGTTGCTCAACTGCACCCGGCTGGACGATCCGGCCGACGTCATCGCCGCCACGCAGGGCCGGCCCGTCAGCCCGGCCGACGAGATCCGGATCGTCGGCCCCGGCGGTGAGCCGGCCGACGAGGGGGAGCTGCTCACCCGGGGTCCCTGCACGCCGCGCGGGTACTTCCGCGGCGGCGCGCACAACCTGGCGGGCTTCACCGCCGACGGCTGGTACCGCACCGGCGACGTGGTGCAGGTCCACTCCAGCGGCAACCTCGTGGTGCGCGGGCGGACCAAGGAGGTGATCAACCGGGCCGGTGAGAAGATCGCCGCCGCGGAGATCGAGGACCTGGCCCGGCTCATCCCGCAGGTGACCGCGGCCGCGGCGTTCCCGGTTCCCGACGCCTCGACCGGCGAGCGCCTGTGCCTGTGCGTCGTCCTGCGTCCGGGCACCACGCTGACGCTCGACGAGGTGGCCACCGTCTTCACCGGCAAGGGCGTCGCCGGATTCAAGATTCCGGAGCAGCTGGAGGTCCTCGACGAGATCCCCCTGACTCCGGTCGGCAAGGTCGACAAGCGACGCCTGCGGGAAAGGTTCGCCGCGGCCGGTCCCGCCCGCGGCCATCGTCAACGCTGAGAGAGGCTGGACAGTTGCCCGAGCAGGTGCAATACGAGACGTTCGAGGTGGACTCCTCCGCCGGGCCGCTGATGGCGGCCGCCGGGCTGGTCCGCTCCGGCGCGTTCGACCGCTACATGCTGTACGAGAACGACGGCCGGTTCACCGTCGCCGGGGGCGTCGCGGCCGAACTGGTCGCCGACCGCTCGGGCGTGACGCTGCGGCGGGCGGGCACTACGCGCACGGAGCCGTGGTCGGGCGACGGGCTGCGCACGGTGGAGCGGCTGCTCGGCGGGCTGCCGGTGGCCGGCTGGCGGGCGTACGGCTGGGCGGCGTTCGAGCTGGCGTACCTTCTCGCGGGGGATCCCGTCGCGGCCGGGCCGGGGACGTTGCTGCACCTCGTCGTTCCGCAGGCGGAGGTCACCTTCGGCCCGCACGGCGTCGCGGGCCGCGTGCTCGTCGGCTCGGGCCTGGACGACCTGCCGGCCTGGCTGGGTACCGTTCCGGCCGTCGACGCCGAGGACATGGCCGCCCGGGTCCGCCCGGTCGACATCGCCGACGAGCCGGACCACTACCGGGGTGCCGTGGCCGCCGCCGTCCGCGACATCCGGAACCGCAAGCTGCAGAAGGTCATCCTGTCCCGCGTCGTCCCGGTCGACCACCGGGTGGACCTGCTGGGCACCTACGTCCTCGGACGGTTGCGCAACAACCCGGCCCGGTCCTTCCTGTTCGACCTCGGCGACCTGCGCGCCGGCGGCTTCTCGCCGGAGATCGTCCTCGCCGTGAGCCCGTCCGGCGAGGTGCACACCCAGCCGCTTGCCGGCACCCGCGCCGCCACCGGCGAGCCCGACGTGGACAAGCGGTTGGGCAGCGACCTGCTGCGCGACCCGAAGGAGATCTACGAGCACGCGACCTCCGTCAAGGCGGCGGTCGACGAGCTCGGCGCGTTGTGCCGCCCGGGCAGCGTCGCCGTGCAGGACTTCATGGCGATCAAGCATCGCGGCAGCGTGCAGCATCTCGGCTCGATGGTCGGCGGCAGCCTCGCCCCGGGCCGGACCTCGTGGGACGCCCTGGCGACCGTGTTCCCCTCGATCACCGCCTCGGGCATCCCCAAGGCCGGCGCCTACGAGGCGATCCGCCGCTACGAGGTGCAGCCACGCGGCCTGTACGCCGGCGCGGTGCTCACCGCCGGCGCCGACGGCAGCATGGACGCGGCGCTCGTTCTGCGCAGCATCTACCAGCGTGGCGGCGACACCTGGCTGCGGGCGGGCGCCGGCATCGTCGAGCAGTCGTCCCCGGTGCGCGAGTACGAGGAGACCTGCGAGAAGTTGCGCAGCGTCTCGGAACACGTGGTCTGCGCCGAAGGTGCCGCCCTGGTGGAGTCCGGTGCCGTCGCCGCGGGCAGTACCGAATGAGCAGGGCGATGATCGTCGAGATCAGCGCCACGGCGCTCCCGGACATGGTCGCCGCCGTCGCCCGGCGGGCCGGCACGCCCGGTCAGGAGGCGGTGGTGGTGTCGTGGCCCGGCCGCACGCTGGTCGTCGCCCCGGCCACGCCGGTGCCCGGCGCCGCCCTGGCCGCCCTGCCGGGCGTCCTGCGGGTGGTGGAGACGGGCGCGCCTTTCCCCCTGGCGCACCGGGACTTCACCGCCGAACGGACGGTGGTCCGGGTCGGCGGGACCGCGATCGGGGACGGCGGGCTGACCGTCATCGCGGGTCCCTGCGCGGTGGAGAGCCGCGACCAGCTCGCCGTCGTCGCTTCGGCGGTGGCCCGTGCCGGCGCGGGAGTCCTGCGCGGCGGTGCCTTCAAGCCGCGGACCTCGCCGTACTCGTTCCAGGGGCTCGGCGAGGCGGGCCTGTTGATGATGGCCGAGGAGCGGGCCCGCACCGGGCTGCCGATCGTCACCGAGGTGCTGCGCCCGGCCGACGTGGCCCTGGTGGCCCGGTACGCGGACATCCTGCAGGTCGGCACCCGCAGCATGCAGAACTTCCCGCTGCTCGCCGAGGTCGGGCGCTGCGGCCGGCCGGTGCTGCTCAAGCGCGGGATGGCCGCGACCGTCCAGGAGTGGCTGCTCGCCGCCGAGCACATCCTCGCCGCGGGAAACCCCGAGGTGATCCTCTGCGAACGGGGCATCCGCACCTTCGAGACCACCAGCCGGTTCACGCTCGACCTGACGGCGGTGCCGGTGGTCAAGCGGCTCACCCATCTGCCGGTGGTGGTGGACCCCAGCCATGCGGCGGGTCAGGCGTACGTGGTCGCACCGATGGCCCTCGCCGCTGCCGCCGCCGGGGCGGACGGAATCATGATCGACGTGCACGGCGCCCCGGAGACCGCTCGCTGCGACGCCGGGCAGGCGTTGACGCCGGGCGAGTTCGAGCGCCTGGCCGCGGACCTCGAGCGGGTCGTGGCGGCGGCCCGGATGAACCTCAGCATCGCCTGACCGCAGATGTGCGAATGTCCCGCCCTCCGTCGGAGAGCGGGACATTCGCTTGCGGAACCTCAGTCCGGCAGGCCCCGGATCACCACCGCCGCGTTGTGGCCGCCCTTGCCGCGGGCGAGCACCAGGGCGGTCCGTACGGCGGCCGCCTGCGGCTGACCGGTCACCAGCCGCAGCCGGTAGTCGTCCGGGACATTTGTCGTGTGCGCCGTGGCCGGGATGACACCGTCGCGGATGGACAGCAGCGCGCAGACGATGTCGAGCGGTCCGGCGCCCGCGTACAGCCGGCCGGTGAGTGTCTTCGGGGCCGTGACGGCAACGCCGTCCGGCCCGAACACTGCACCGATCGCCTCCGCCTCGCCGCGGTCGAGCTCCGGGATGCCGGCGGCGTCGGCGAACACGACATCCACCTCGCCGGCGGCCACCCCGGCGTCGGCCAGGGCGAGCTCGATGGTCCGGCGCAGGTTGGACGGCCGGCCGCTGTCCGGCCTCGGGTCGAAGGTCGACGCCCAGCCGGCCAGTTCGCCGTACACCTGGGCCGCGCCGCGGGCGGACGCCGCCGTGGCGTCCTCCAGGACGAGGAACGCCCCGCCTTCGCCCGGCACGTACCCGCAGGCCGCCGAGTCGAACGGCAGGTACGCCCGCCGGGCGTCGGCCACGTGGCTGATGCGGCCGTTGGACAGGTGCGCCACGAAGCCCCAGGGATCCAGCGAGGACTCCATGCCGCCGGTGACGGTCAGCGGGATGCCCTGCCGGACCGTACGGCGGGCGTGGGCGACCGCGTCCAGCCCCCCGGACTGCTCGGCGACGACGACGCTGCCGGGACCGCGCATGCCGTGCCGGATGGAGATCTGGCCGGTGTTGGCGGCGTTGAACCAGGCGAACGACTCGTAGACGCTGACGTGCTCGGGTCCCCGCGTCCACAGCTTGCGGATCTCGCGGTGGGTGAACTCGAACCCGCCCGTGGCGTTGGAGCTGACCACGCCCATGTCGTACGTCGGCAGCGCCGCCGGATCCACCTCGGCGTCCTGCAGGGCGCGTTCGGCGGCCACCAGCGCGAGCTGCGTGACCCGGTCGGTCTGCGGCAGCAGCCGGCTGGACAGGTGCTTGCCGGCCTCGAAGCCGCTGATCTGGCCGGCGAGGCTCGCCGGGTATCCCGAGGCGTCGAAGCGCTCCAGCGGCGCGATGCCGCTGCGGTCCTCCAGCGTCGCGGTCCAGTACTCCTCCGTGCTCATCCCGTTGGGCGCCAGGACGCCGATCCCGGTGAAGACGGCGGTCATCGCCTCGCCCCCTGCCATTTGCGGAGCACCATCGCGCTCTGGAAGCCGCCGAAGCCGCTGCCCACCGTGACGGCCGTGTCGAGCTCCTGGTCCCGCGCCACCAGCGGCACGTAGTCCAGGTCGCACTCCGGGTCCTTCTCGTGCAGGTTCGCCGTCGGCGGGATCACGCTGTTCTCGATGGCGAGGGCGCACGCGGCGATCTCGATCGAGCCGATCGCGCCGAGCGAGTGCCCGACCATGGACTTGATCGAGCTGACCGGCACGTCGTACGCGCGCGCGCCGAGCACCCGCTTGAAGGCGCCCGTCTCGTGCCGGTCGTTCTGCTTGGTCCCGGAGCCGTGGGCGTTGATGTAGCCGACGTCGTCCGGCCCGATCCGCGACTCGCGCATGGCGGCGGCGATCGCCTCGGCCATCTCGCGGCCCTCGGGATGCAACCCGGTCATGTGGTACGCGTTGCAGCGGTTGGCATATCCCGTGATCTCCGCGATGATCGGCGCCCCGCGGCGCCTCGCGTGCTCGTACTCCTCGAGGACGAACATCGCCGCGCCCTCCGCGATGACGAACCCGTTGCGGGTGCGGTCGAACGGCCGGGCCGCCGTCGCCGGGTCGTCGTTGCGGGGCGTGGTCGCCTTGAGCGCGTCGAAGCACGCCACCGCCAGCGGGCTGATCGCCGCCTCGGTGGCGCCGGCGACGGCGATGTCCGCGGTGCCCTCGGTGATGAGCTGGTGGGCGTACCCGACCGAGTCCATCCCGGAGGTGCAGCCGGTCGAGACGACGTTCACCGGTCCCTCGGCGCCGACCTGCAAGGCGACCTCGGTGGCGATGGTCGTCGGGGTGAAGTGGTTGAACAGGTGCGGGGAGGCGTACCGGTGATCGACCACCCATTCCCGCCCGGTGTCGGACAGGACGAGGTATTCGTTCTCCAGGCTGGTGGCCGCGCCGACCGCCGTGCCGATGCTGACCGCCATGCGGGCAGGGTCCACGTCGTCGAGCACCAGCCCGCTGTGTTCCAGGCACTGCCGTGTGCACACGACCGCGAACTGGGTCGCCCGGTCCATCCGCCGGATGTCGCGGTGACTGAGCCCCTCGGCCGCCGGATCGAAATCGCACTCGGCCGCCACCTGCGACCGGAAGGCGCCGGGGTCGAAGGCGGTGATCCGCCTCGTCGCCGTGCGCCCCGAGGTGATGAGATCCCAGAAATCCTTGGTGGTGCCGCCGCCGGGCGCCACCACCCCGATCCCGGTGATCACCGTCCGTCTAGCCACCGCAATCCTTCCGTGGGTCGGTCCGGCCCGCCACGCCCGTCATGCCGCACCGGCGACCAGGCCGAGGAGCGCGCGGGGCGTGCCGGCGTCCGCGATCTGCTCGTCGGTGAGCTCGACGCCGAACTCCTGCTTGATCCGGCTGGCGGTCTCCATGAGCGCCAGCGAGTCGTATCCGAGCTCGCTGAACGGGACGTCGATGATGTCGCCCTGAAGGTCGACGGACTCGTCCTCGCCCGCGCAGTCGGTCAGGATCCTGCGAAGGTCGTCGATGGTCATTGTCGCGGCTCCTCCCTGCGGTCGCGCCCGGAGTGGACGCACCGCACGTCGGAGCCTGCGCCGGCTTCCTATACTCGCGATGGCGCCCAGCTACACTCCGGCTCGAGCACGTCCACGACGGCGCTGCTCCAGGTGAATCCGCCGCCCACGCCGAGGACCAGGCAGCGCTGACCGGGCCGGAGCCGGCCGCTGCCGAGCAAGTGGGCCAGGCCGGCGAACTGGTCGCCCGCCCCGAGGTGGCCGATGCCCCGGCTCCACGGCCAGGTGGACCGCTGCGGATCGATCCCCAGCCGCCGGAAGTAGTTGACGTCCATCCGGCGGCGTCCGAAGTGCGGGAGCACGAACCAGTCGATGTCGCCGAGCTTGGCGTCGGCCTCCACGAGCGCCGCCTCCAGCGACTCGGCCTGCCGCGCGGCCATCGTGGTGACCAGACGCTTGCCCGCCGCGGTACGCAGATACGCCTGCGTGGTCGCCTCGACGTCGACGGGGCTGCGGGTGGTCAGCGGCGCCGGCCCGGCCGCGTCGGCACCGCGGTGCATCTCCTCGAGCTCGGGCTCCGCGACGGTAACGAGGGAGACGAGGCGGGCGAAGCCGTGGCCGCGTCCGAGCACCACCGCGCTCGCGCCGTCACCCAGCACCGTGCCCGGGTCGGAGCGCCACCGGTCGATTCCCGGCGGGCAGAACCGGTCCGCGGTGGTCAGCAGGGCGGCGCGGTCCGCCCGGGCCACGAGGTACGCGCACGCCAGCTCGAGCGCGAGCATGCCGCCGTTGGAGGTCTGTCCGACGTCGACGGCGGGACACCGGTTGCCGACCGCCATCCGCTGCACGTACGAGGCCGGCGCCCACAGGTCGTGCCCCTGGTAGTACGCGGACGAGTGCAGGACCAGGCCGATGTCGCCGGCGGAGCACCCGCTGCGCTCGATCGCCTGGCGGGCGGCGCGGACGGCCATCTCGGGCGCGGCCTCCGCGGCGACGGTGACGCCGGTGACCTGCATACGCCGGACCGCGGCCGCGTTGACGTCCCCGCGGGCCACCGCCGCCTCGGCCGGCACGACCGGCGGCAACCAGGTGGTGCAGGCACGCAGATAGACATCGTCCCATCTCATGGCCGCCGAGCCTGGCGCCGGCCCGTCCAAGCCCGGTAGAGCGGTGCTCTAGCCAAAGTCGAACAGCCGTCACGAAGCTCGAGACATGTCCCTACGCCGCGAGCCGGTCCTGCTCTTCCCGGGTCAGGGGGCCCAGCACGCCCGGATGGCCGCCGGCCTGTACGGCGCCGACCCGGTGTTCAGCGCCACCGCCGACCGGGTCCTCGAGCTTTTCGCCGACGACGGGCGGCTGCGCGACATGTGGCTCGCCGTGGACCCGGGACCGGAGCTGCATCACGTCACCCGGGCCCAGCCGCTGCTGTTCACGATCGGCTACGCCCTGGGGCGGATGGTGCTGAGCTGGGGCGTCCGGCCGGCCGCCCTGCTCGGGCACAGCGTCGGCGAGCTGGTGGCCGCGACCCTCGCGGGCATCTTCGAGCTGCCCGACGCGGTCGCGGTGATGCGGGACCGGGTCGAGCGGCTGGCCGCCACGCCGGCGGGCGGCATGGTCACGGTCGCCGCGACCGAGCCGGAGATCCGTACGGTGCTCAGCCGGCATCCCGCCGTGGCGGTCGGCGCCGTCAACGCCCCGCGGCAGACCGTGCTGGCGGGCTTCCGCGAGCCGATCGACGAGGTCTCGCGGGACCTCCGGGCCGGCGGCTTCACGGTGCTTCCGGTCGCCGCGACGAGCGCGTTCCACAGCCCCGCCCTGCTGCCCCTGTTCTCGGACCCCGGTCCGCTCGGCGCCATCGCGCTGCACCCGCCGCGGATTCCGATGTGGTCCGCGTTCACGACGGGGGAGGTGGCCGGCGCCGCGGTCGAGGACCGGTTGATGTGGGCCACCCAGCCCGTGGCGCCGGTGTGGTTCTGGCCCACGCTCGACAAGCTGCTGTGCTCCGGCCGGTACTTCGTCACGGAGGTCGGGCCCGGCCAGAGCCTCGCCACGGTGGCCCGCCGCCATCCCGAGGTGAAGCGGGGGACCAGCGCGGTCGGCGCCCTGCTTCCGGTGCGACCGGGCCCGGCTGCGGCGGACCTCGAATCCGTGCACCGGTGGGTCGCGCAATTCCGCGGCGAGGGCCACGAGGTGCAGCCGCCGGTTTCCGCCCTTGCGGGCTGACCTTCCACGAGAGGAGATACGCATGCGTCTCGGCGTGAATCTGCCCCGGCACGGAGCCGCGGATCTGGCGGTCGAGGCCGAGCGGCTCGGATACGACCTCGCGCTGGCCTCCGAGGGCTACCGCGCGGACGCCCCGAGCGTGCTCGGTCTCGTCGCCGGTCGTACCGAGCGCATCGGCCTGGCCTCGGGCGTGATGCAGATCCCGGCCCGCCCGCCGGGTGCCGCGGCGCTGACCGCCGCCACCCTCGACGCCCTCAGCGGCGGCCGGTTCCGGCTGGGCCTCGGCGTGTCCAACCCGCACGTCTCCGACGGCTGGTACGGCGTACCGTTCGACCATCCGATCGGCCGCACCCGCGAGTACGTCGACATCGTCCGGCGTGCTCTGGCCGGGGGACCGGTCCGCTACTCGGGCAAGCACTTCTCGTTGCCGGCACACGGCCGCGAGGAGGCACCGCTGCAGCTGCTCGTCGAGCCGCTCAACGCCGGCGTACCCGTCTATCTGGGCGCGGCCGGGCCGCAGAGCCTGCGCCTTGCCGGTGAGATCGCCGACGGCTGGGTCAGCGGTTTCACCACCCCGCAACTCGTCGCCGCGTCCGTCGCGCAGCTCGAGGCGGGGCGGCGCCGCGCCGGGCGCACGATGGACGGCTTCGAGGTCATTCCCTTCGTTGCCGTGTCGGTCGCGGACACGGTCGAGGCCGCCGCCGACGGACTGCGCCGCCACTACGCGCACCTGCTCGGAATCGGCGGCGCGGGCAACTTCTACGGCAGTCTCGCCGCCGGGATGGGCTTCGAGCGCGAGATGGCGGCCTTCCACGAGCGGCTGCGGGCCGGCGACCACGCCGGGGCGGCCGCCGCGGTCCCGGCCGGCTTCATCGACCGTACGGCGCTGCTCGGCCCGCTCCCACGGATCGCGGAGGGCATGAGGGCGTACGCGGAAGCCGGTGTCACGCTGCTCAGCGTGCTGGTCACGGCCAACCAGACGGACCTGGCCGGACAGCTGGCCGTCCTGCGGTACGCCGCGGAGGCCGCCGCACTGACGGCGTAGACGCCAGGCGGGGTGGCACGGGCCTGGCCCGTACCACCCCGCCTCTTGTCGGCATCACCGGCCGCGGCGCCAGAACACGCTGTAGTCGTCGATCGGTTCCATCGTGTCGCGGATGCCGTGGGCGTCCCGGAACTCCTCCACGGCCTTCCGGCAGGCCGGGATGCAGAAGTCGTCGATGACGACGTAGCCGCCGGGCGACAGCCGTGGGTACAGCGCTTCGAGGGCGTCCATCGTGGACTCGTACAGGTCTCCGTCGAGGCGCATCACCGCCAGCTGCCCGATCGGCGCCGCAGGCAGGGTGTCCTTGAACCAGCCGGGCAGGAAGCGGACCTGGTCGTCCAGCAGGTCGTAGCGCTCGAAGTTGCGCCGTACGGTGTCCTGGGACACGCCGAGGACGTCGTTCGCACGGTGCAGGGCCATCTCCCGGTCCATCGCGTGGCCCTCCGCGCCGGTGTCCGGGATCCCCTCGAAGGAGTCCGCCACCCAGACGCGCCGGTCCGTGGCCCCGTACGCCTTGAGCACCGCCCGGGCGAAGATGCACACCCCGCCGCGCCACACGCCGGTCTCGATGAAGTCCCCGGGCACACCCTCCGCGAGCACCGTCTCCAGGGCCCTCCGGACGTTGCGGATCCGTTTGAGCCCCACCATGGTGTGGGCCGTGCTCGGCCAGTCCAGGCCGTTCTCGCGCTTCTCCGGGTCGAAGTCGGTGCCGGGCACCCAGGCGCTCGGGATGGGCGCGTCGCGGTAGACGACGTTCGTGACCACCTTCTCGAACAGGTCGAGGTACAGCGAGCGGGTGTCGGTCGGGGTCATCGGTCCTCCTGCTGGTCGTCCGAGATAGTGATGGCCTGCACCGGGCAGGCGGTAGCCGCCTCGCGGACGAGGGGATCGTGGCCGTCGCGCTCGTGGCCGGGCGCGACCGTGCTGAGCCCCTCGTCGTCCTCCTCGAACACGCCCGGCGCGGTCATCACGCACTGGCCGGCACTCATGCAGGAGTCACGGTCGATGAGAATGCGCATCTCAGTCACCCGCCCCGCCCCACGTCACCAGCAGCTCGGTCGGGCCCTGCACCGTCGTGCCGGGCGGCATCGGCACCTCGTCGGCCGGCACCGCGAGCCGCACGTCCGGGATGCGCCGGAACAGCGTCGAGAGCGTCAGCTCGATCTCGGCCCGGGCCAGGTTCTGCCCCACGCACTGGTGGATCCCGTGGCCGAAGGCGAAGTGGTGGCGGGCCGAGCGGCTCCAGTCGAGCTCGTCCGGCCGCGCGTAGACGGCCTCGTCGCGGTTCATCAGGGAGTTGGAGAAGACGACGCCGTCGCCGGCCTTGATGACGTCCGAGCCGGCCTTGATGTCCGCCGTGGCGACGCGCAGCACGCCCTCCGCGACGGACTGGAACCGCAGCAGCTCCTCGACCGCGGTCGGCATCAGCGACGGGTCGGCCCGCAGCTCCTCGAGCTGCCGGGGGTGCTGCAGCAATGTGTACGTGCTGAGCGAGATCATGCTCGCCGTGGTGTCGTAGCCCGCCAGCAGCAGCAGGACGACGATGCCGATGAGCTCGTGGCGTTCGACGGTCTGCTGCCTGCGCTGGTCCTCGAGCAGGTCGCTGAGCAGGTCGCCGGTGGAGCCCTCGGCCTCCTTGCGGTCGAAGAGCTCGCCGAGGTACTTCTGCAGCGCGATGCTGGCCGTCTCGGCCTCCTCGTTCGTCGAGCTGCGCAGCACCTTGTAGACCTGGTCCTTGAAGAACTGGTTGTCCTCGTACGGCACGCCCAGCAGCGCGCAGACGGTCTGCGAGGACACCGCCACGGCCAGGCCCTCCACCAGATCGGCCGGCGGCCCCTGCCGCAGCAGGCCGTCGATCAGCTCGTCGACGGTCTCCTGGATGTGGGTACGCATCGCCGAGACCCGCCGGAAGCTGAAGCTCGGGATCAGCCCGCGCCGGTGGATCTTGTGGTCCTCGCCGTCGACGCCCAGCAGCGGCGTCCGGAACTCCTGGCTACCGGCGAAGCGGGGCGCGGGGAACGGGAAGTTGGGATGCTGCTGATCGGAGGAGATGCGCGGATCGTTGAGCAGCTTCCGCCCCAGGGCATGGCCGGTGACGATCCAGGCGGTCCGTCCGTCGTAGAGCCGGATCTGCGACAGCGGACGGTCCTCCCGCAGCGGCCGGTAGCCGGGGGACGGGTCGTACGGGCAGGCCCGATCCTGGGGCCAGGTGACGACGTCGGTCACGATTCCTCCCATTTCAGCGCCGGGGACAGCCGCCGACGAACTTCGAACGAGGGTCGGCGCCCCCGATCGCAGCCCGCTCGAAGGCGGCTCGAACACCGATGCCGCCGGCGGGCGCCCTCGACCCGCGGTGTACCCGGGTTCGAGCCGGGTCCGGCAGCGTGCGGCACGGATGCGTACACCACCGCCGCGAAGGACGTGCCCATGACCACGGCGCCCGAACAGGCCGTCAAGTTTCCCTTCGAGCTGCGCGCGCTCGACGTACCCGAGGAATTCGCCGCCCTTCGCGCCGACCGCCCGGTGCTGCGGGTGGAACTCCCGTTCGGCGGACAGGGCTGGCTCGTCAGCCGCTACGAGGACGTGCGCACGGTGCTGAGCGACCCGCGCTTCTCCCGGGCGGAGACCGTCGGCGCCGACATTCCCCGCACGAGCCCGGCCCGCACGCTGCCGGGAAACCTGCTGGCCATGGATCCCCCCGAGCACACCCGGGTACGCCGCTTGGTGGCCGGCGCGTTCGGCATGCGCAGCATCGGCCGGTGGCGCCCACGGGTGGAGCAGGTCGTCGCCGAGCTGATCACGGCGATGACGGCCGGGGGCGCGCCCGCCGACCTCGTCGAGCACTTCGCGATGCCGCTGCCGGTCACCGTGGTCTGCGAGCTGCTCGGCGTACCGGTCGGGGATCGGCGGCTGTTCCAGCGCTTCGCCGAGATCCTCTTCAGCACCACCGGCGCGACGGCCGAGGAGATGGCCGAGGCGGGATCGGCGCTCGAGAAGTATCTGGTCGCCCACATCGAGGAGCGCCGGCAGCGGCCCCGGCCCGACCTGATCTCCCAGCTGATCGCGGCCCGGGACGAGGACGAGGACCGGCTCAGTGAGCAGGAGCTCATCGGCCTCGCCGGCAGCATCCTGGTCGCCGGGCACGAGAGTACGGCGAACGAGGTGGCCAACTTCGTCTACACGCTGCTCTCCACCGGGCTCTGGTCCGACCTCGTCGCCCGGCCGGAGCTCGTGGACGCCGCGGTCGAGGAGCTGCTGCGCTTCGTCGCGCTCGGCAGCGGCTACAGTCCGCCACGGATCGCGACCGAGGACCTGGAACTGGGCGGCCGGCTGATCCGCAAGGGCGACTCGGTGATCGCGAACATCGTCTCCGCCAACCGGGACGAGTCGGCGTTCGACCGGGCCGCCACCGTCGATCTGAACCGCGCCCCCAACCCCCACCTGTCGTTCGGCTTCGGCCCGCATCACTGCCTGGGCGCCCAGCTGGCCCGCCTCGAGCTCCGGGTCGCCTTCGACCAGCTCGTACGGCGGCTGCCCGGCCTGCGCTTCGCCGGGACGGCCGAGGACGTGCCGTGGCGCCTGGGCACCCGCGCCCGCGGCCCGCGCGAACTGCTGGTGCGCTGGTGAGCGGGGTGCCGGCGGGAACGAACGGTGCCGTCGCCCCCGGGTTCGAACAGGTCGCCGAGGCCTTCGCGGAGAACTTCGCCGCGGGCCTCGAAACGGGTGCCGGGCTGGCGGTCTATGTGGACGGCCGTCAGGTGGTGGACCTCTGGCAGGGCGTCGCCGACCCGGGCACCGGGCGGCCGTGGCAGCGCGACACGATGGCGGTGCTCGCCTCGCCCACCAAGGCGCTGGTGACCGGCGCCGCCCTGCTGCTCGCCGAGCGCGGGGACCTGGACCTCGACGCGCCGATCGCCCGCTACTGGCCAGAGTTCGCCGCGGCGGGCAAGGACAGCATCACCGTACGGATGGTGCTCAGCCACCGCTCGGGCGTGGTCGCGCTCGACCACCGTCCCATCACCCGCGAGGGGCTGCGGACCTGGACACCGGTCGTCGAGGCGCTGGCCGCCGCGCGCCCCGAGTGGGAGCCCGGGACCGCGCACGGATACCACGCCACCACGTTCGGGCACCTGATCGGCGAGGTGGTGCGGCGGACCACCGGCGAGACGGTCGGCCGCTTCTTCGCGCGGGAGATCGCGAAGCCGCTGGGCCTGGAGGCGTACATCGGGCTTCCCGCGGCAGCCGTGCCGAGGCTGGCCGCGTCGGTGCCCTCGCGCGCGGAGGAGCTCATGTCCGGCGGCCTGAACCCCGGGACGACCGCGCTGCTCGCGGCGCTGGCCGATCCCTCGTCGCTGACCCACCGGGTGAGCATCAGCAGCATGGCCATCGACGGCTCGCTCACCGAGGCGCAGCGGGTCCAGCTCGAGAATCCGTCGTACGACGGCGTCGCGAGCGCCGGGTCGATGGCGCGGTTCTTCGCCGCGCTCCTCGGCGAGGTCGACGGCATACGCCTGATCGGGCCGGGGCTGCTCGACCAGATGCGCAGCGTGCACTCGGACGGGCCGTGCCGCAGCCTGCTGCTGCCGACGACCTGGGGGCTGGGCGTGATGCTGCCGGACGGGCCGCTCTTCCCGGCGTCCGCCGGGCTGGCCGGCGCCTTCGGCCTGGCCGGGGCCAGCGGCTCGTTCGCCTTCGCGGATCCGGACCGGCGGCTGGCCTTCGGGTACGTGCCCAACCGCGGCTCGACGGGAATCGGCACGCTGGATTCCCGCGCCGGACGCCTCATTGCCGCTGCTTACCGGAGCATCTGAAATGTCAACTGTGGTATTGTGTCGGCGTGACTGCCGGGTCGGCCAAGTGCCATGAGCGAGTAGGGTTCCCGGCCCTGGCTTGATCCCGGGGCGGGCCCGCGGCCCCCCTTCGGACGACGTGTTTCCTCCGTCGTCCCGCCACACCTTCTTCCTGGTTACGCCGTGGCGGACTGTTCCATGCCCGCGAAAATGCGATTCACCCTGCCCAGGAAATGGAGTGCAACCTTTTGCCGACCGACATCGCTCAGCAGATCATCGACGAGTTCCGGACCCATCGGGGACGCGTCACGGGGGTCCTCGAGAACAAGCGGATCCTGCTTCTGACCACGGTGGACCGGGAGACCGGCGGACCACGTACGGCCGCGCTGGAGTTCCTGCTCGACGGAAGCCGGCGCACCCTCGTGGTCGCCGTGCCCGACGGCACCGGCCCGCTCCCGCAGTGGTACGAGGACGTGCTCGCCGATCCCCGGGTGACGGTGGAGAACGGTGCGTTCACGATCGAGGCGCGCGCGATGCCGTTGCCGGACGACGAGCGCGACGCCGTCGTCGACCGGGCGGCGGCGCTGGATCCCGGCCTCGCCGGGGAGCGGTCGGCCGCCACGGCGCCGCTGCCGGTCGTCGCGCTGAACCCGGTCAGCGGCCGCCCGAGCGGCGTGACCTGGAGCGACAACCTGAAGCTGATCCACGACGCCTTCCGCCGGGAGATGGCGGTCATCCGGAGCGAGGCGGCCCGGCCGGGCACCCGCCTGGGCGCGCAGCTGCGCATCAACTGCCTCACCCTCTGCGGCGGCCTCGATCACCACCATCGCAGCGAGGACGCCCAGATGTTCCCGGTGGTGGACGAGCATCATCCCGAGCTCGCCGACGCGGTGCGGCGGCTGCGCGAGGAGCACGCGGCGATGGCGAAGCTGCTCGGGGAACTGCAGCGGGTGATCGGTTCGGACGACGCGGACCGGTCCGCCGTGCGTGCCGAGGTCGACCGGCTCACCGCCGCGGTCGAGGCGCATCTGGATTACGAGGAAGAACAGCTCCTGCCTATTCTCGACGCGCTTCCGGCGGGCTGAGGTCACACCTTTTTCACCGCTGCGGGCGACCGACCGGCAGCGGTGGAACGGCATGCCCAAAAATGGTTGCGACAATGGCGTGAAGGTACGGAAAGAACGGCGGGAAAGGGTTGCAGTCCACCTTTCGAATGTGGTCTGCTGGCCGCAGTGTCGCGTGTCGGTGGCGGACAGCGTCAGACATGGAGGCACCGGTTCGAAAGGTCTTCTATGACCCCCACCCCATCCATTCGTATTGCCGCGGTTCGATGCGCCGGAGGTGGCGCATGATCAAAGCGCGGGATCTGACCCGTACCTTCACGTCGCGCAAGGAGACCGTCGAGGCGGTCCGGGGCGTCAACATCGACGTCAGCCGCGGCGAGATCGTCGGCTTCGTCGGCCCGAACGGCGCCGGCAAGACGACCACGCTGCGGATGCTGACCACGCTTCTGCGGCCCACCGGCGGCGAGGCGCAGATCGCCGGCTTCGACCTGGCGACCGACCCCGCCAACGTCCGCCGCCACATCGGATACGTCGCCCAGGGCAACGGCTCCGGTGACGACCAGCGCGTCGTGGACGAGCTGGTGACACAGGGCCAGCTCTACGGCATGCGCTCGGCCGACGCCCGGCGCCGCGCCACCGACCTGCTGGAGCGGCTCGACCTCGGCGGCCTCAGCGGGCGCTTGGTGTCGACGTTGTCCGGCGGGCAGCGGCGGCGGCTGGACTTCGCGCTCGGCATGGTGCACAGCCCCGAGTTGCTGTTCCTCGACGAGCCGTCCACCGGCCTCGACCCGCAGAGCCGCAGCAACCTGTGGGAGCACGTCCGCGCCCTGCGGGACGACCACGGTGCCACCGTTTTCCTCACCACCCACTACCTCGACGAGGCCGACGCCCTCTGCGACCGCCTGCTGGTCATCGACGGCGGCGTGATCGTCGCGGAGGGCACCCCGGACGCGCTGAAACGCCGGGTCGCGGGCGACCTCGTCGTGCTGGGCACCCCGCAGCCGGCCGAGGTCGCCGTGATCGCGGCCCGGGTGGCCGAGGACGCCGAGCTGACCACCACGGACACCAGCGTCAGGCTGCGGGTCCCCGGCGGCAACACGGTGCTGCCGCGGCTGCTCAGCGAGCTGGACCGGGCCGGGCTCATCCCGGACTCCGTCGAGGTGCGGCGCCCGACCCTGGACGACGTCTTCCTCACCCTGACCGGCCGATCGTTGCGGGAGGAGCCCGATGCGCGTGCTGCATGACACCGGAGTCGTCTTCATGCGGTCGGTGCGGCCGCTGGTCCGCCAACCGCTGGTCATCGTGCTCGGTACGGCCCAGCCGATGCTGTTCCTGCTGCTGTTCGGGCCCCTGCTCGGCGGCTTCGGCGGCGCGGGCGACTCGTGGCAGTGGTTCGTGCCCGGGCTCGTCATCCAGATGGCGTTGTTCGGCTGCGCGTACGCCGGCTACGTCCTCATGCCGGAGATCCGCACCGGCGTCCTGGAGCGCCTGCGCGTCACCCCGGTGAGCCGCGTGGCGCTGCTGCTCGGCAGGGTGCTGCGCGACGTCGCGGTGCTCCTGATCCAGTGCGTCATCCTGCTGGCCGTCTCCGCGGCGTTCGGCTTCCGCGCGAACCTCGGCGAGATCCTCCTGGTGCTCCTGGTCGGAGTCCTCGCCGGCACCGCGATCGCGGCCACGTCGCACACGCTGGCCCTCAAGGTCCGCCACGAGTACGTCTTCGGACCGCTCCTCGGCGGCACGGTCATGCCGGTGCTCCTGCTCTCCGGCGCCCTGTTGCCGATGGACCAGGGACCGGAGTGGCTCTACTGGCTGTCCCGCGTCAACCCGCTCAGCTACGCGGTGGACGCGGTCCGGGCGGTGGTCCTCGGAAAGGTCGCGTCCGGCACGGTGGTGTACGGCGCGCTGCTCACCGTTGCGGTGGCCGTGCTGTGCCTGTTCTGGGGAGTCCGCACCTTCCGCCGGGAAGCCGTGTGATCGGCGGCCACGGCTCGATCGACAGGAGTGTCATGAGCAAGGAGAAGGCGGCCCTGCCGCCGGGTTTCGAGGATTTCCAGAGGAATCTCATCGCCGAGTTCCGCGCCAACGGCGGAAAGGTCGGCGGAATGTTCGCCGACGCCAATCTCTGCCTGCTGACGACCACCGGCGCCCGCACGGGGGAGCCGCGTACCACCCCGCTGGGCTACGTGGAGATCGACGGCCAGGCCATGGTCGTCGCCTCCGCGGCCGGCAGCGATCGTCATCCCGCGTGGTACCACAACATCCGCAAGAACCCGCAGGTCACGGTGGAGGTCGGTCCGGACGCGTACACCGCGGAGGCGGTCATCCCGCCGCCGGCCGAGCGTGACCAGCTCTTCGCCGAGGTCAGCAAGGTCGCTCCGGGCTACGCCGACTACCAGGCGCAGACGGATCGCGTGATCCCCGTGGTCAAGCTCCGGCGCGTCGAGGGCTGAGGCGCCGGGCAGGGTCCGGAACCGGGCCGGGGTGGGCGTGTCCCACCCCGGCTCCGGCGTGCCCGCGGGTGCCCCGGCCGCTCACCTCGAGGGCCGGTACACCGCCGGTCGAACGCGGTGGAAAGCGAATGTCCACCGTGTCATTCTGGCGCGGTGAGCGGCATTCAGCAGAAACAGAATCTGGCCGGCCTGTTCGATCGCGCGGCGCCGACGTACGGCACCGATCTGGACTTCTTCACCGAGGTGGGCGCGCAATTGGTGCACCACGCCTCCCCGCGCCCGGGGGAAACCGTTCTGGACATCGGCTGCGGGCGCGGCGCGGCCCTTTTCCCGGCGGCCGAGCGGGTCGGTCCGTCGGGCCGCGCCATCGGTATCGACATCGCGCCCGTCATGGTCCGGCTGGCGGCCGAGGAGGCGCAGCGGCGGGGCCTGGACATGGTCGAGGTCCGCGTCGGCGACGCCGAGGCACCTGACGTCGACCCGTCCTCCGCGGACCTCGTCATCGGCAGCATGATGGCCTTCCTGCTGCAGGACATCCCGGGTGCCTTCCGGCACTACGCGCGGATCCTGCGACCTGGCGGCCGGCTCGCGCTGAGCACCTTCGTCGCCAATGACCGGCTCCGCTGGACGCCCGTACAGGAGGCGCTGGTGAGCTTCATGCCGGTGGCGCCGCCGGCGGATCCGATTCAGCACCTCGAGCCGCGCCGGTGGTCGGACTGGCTGATCGGTCAGCTCGAGGAGGCCGGGTACGCCGACGTCGAGTACGCCGAGCGCCGGTACGACAACGTCTTCGCCACCCCCGAGCACTGGTGGGGGTGGATGGGCTCGATGGCGGCGCGGGCGGCGGTGGAGGCCATCCCGGCGGACCGCCACGACGAGGCGAAGCGCGCCGTGTTCGAGGCGGTGGACCGGATCCGCGACGAGTCCGGGCGGATCGTCTGGACCGCGGTCATGCGGTTCACGACCGCGTACCGGCGATGAGCGCCCCGGCACAGGCCGCGGCCGGTCCCGTCGCCGTGCAGGCCGCCCTCGTGGAGTTGGTGGCCCGGGACGCCGCCGCGGCGGAGACCGGCCGCGAGCTGACCCCGCAGGTCGTCGCCGCGCTGCGCGAAGCGGGATTCCGGCGTCATCTCGTGCCGCGGGCGTACGGCGGAGCCGGGGGTTCGTTCGGCGACCTCACCCGGGCAGTGGCCGCGATCGGCGCGGCGTGTGCCTCCACCGCCTGGTGCGCGTCGGTCGGCGCCCACCTCGCCCGGATGGCGTCCTTCCTGCCCGGGGAGGGCGCGCGGGAGGTGTGGGCCGAAGGCCCGGACGCCGTCCTGGCGGGATCGCTCATCCCGGGTGGCACAGCGGACCCCGTGGCCGGCGGCTGGCGTCTCAGCGGCCGCTGGCCCTACGTCAGCGCGGTGCAGCATGCGGACTGGGCGCTGCTGTGCGTCCTGGCGCCCGCGTCCGGCCCCGCGGAGGCGCTGATGGTCGCCGTTCCCCGCAAGGACCTGCGCGTCGAGGACACCTGGTCCGATGTGGGCATGCGGGCGACCGGCAGCCACACCGCCATCGTCGAGAACGTCGTGGTCCCGGAGCACCGGGCGGTACGCCGCGCCGAGATCATCGAGGACCGCCGCGGCGGCGTGCCGCTGCGCGCCGTCAACGCCCTGTCCTTCGCCGGTCCGGCGCTGGGCGCCGCGCGCGGGATGCTGGCCGCGTGGCGGGGCGTCGTCGCGGCGAAGGCCGTGCAGCCCGCCGCGGCCCGGGTGCCGTACGACGCCGTGTTCGCCCGTGCCTCCGGCGAGGTCGACGCTGCCGGGCTGCTGCTCGAGCGGGTGGCGGCCGTGGCGGACGCGGGCACTGTGACGCCCGAGCTCGAGGTCCGGAACTTGCGCGACTGCGCCCTCGCGGCCGACGTCCTCACCACCGCCGCTGAGCGCCTCTTCCGCTCCGCGGGTACGTCAGCGCATGCCGTTTCCGCCCCCTTGCAGCGGCACTGGCGTGACATCCACTCCATGGCCTCGCACGTCGTGCTGGGCTTCGACGCCGCGGCACGCGCGTACGCCGATAATCTTTTTGCGAGGTCCGATGTCCACCACACCTGAGCTGCGTGAGATCGCCCAGGGCGTGTACGCCTACCTCCAGCCGGAGGGCGGCTGGTGCGTCAGCAACGCCGGCCTGCTGCATTCGCAGGGCACGGCCGCTCTGATCGACACCGCGGCGACCGAACGGCGGGCCCGCCGGCTGCGCGAGCACGTCGTCGCCGGCGGTCGCCCCGCGCCGCGGCTGCTGGTGAACACGCACTCCCACGGCGACCACACCTTCGGCAACTACGTCTTCCCCGAGGCGACCGTCGTCGCCCACCGGCACGCCCGCAACGAGATGGACCGCGCCGGCCTGCACCTCACCGAGCTGTGGCCCGGGGTCACCTGGGGAGACGTCGAGGTGGTGCTGCCGGCGGTCACGTACGCCGACCGCTTGACCGTCCATGTGGGCGCCCTGACCGCGGAACTCCTGCACGTCGGCAACGCCCACACGACCAACGACACGGTCGTCTGGCTGCCCGAGCACAAGGTGCTGTTCACCGGCGACATCGCCATGTCCGGTGTCACGCCGTTCTGCCCGCTCGGCTCGATCGCCGGTTCGCTGGGCGCCGTCGAGCAACTGCGGGCGCTGGACCCGGCCGTGATCGTGGGAGGCCACGGGCCGGTCGGCGGCCCCGAGGTCCTCGACGCGACGGCCCGCTACCTGGCCTGGGTTCAGCGCCTCGCCCGGGACGGCCTGGCCGCGGGCCTGAAGCCGCTGGAGGCCGCGCGGCAGGCCGACCTCGGGGAGTTCGCCGGCCTCGGCGAGTCGGAGCGGCTGGTGCCGAACCTGCACCGGGCATACGCCGAGGAGCTGCACCAGCAGCACGGCGCCGAGCTGGACATCGCGGCCATGGCCCGGCAGATGGGCGTGATCTTCCAGGAGATGGTGGAGTTCCACGGCGGGCCCCTGACCTGTTGCGCCTGAGGCCCGCCGCCCGGGTCAGCGCCGCCCGGTCACGTTGCAGATCTCGAGTTCCGGCCACATGAAGGGGGAGGGCACGGTGGTCACGGCCAGCCCGTGACGGCGCAGTGCCTCCTCCACCGCCGCGCGCGCCCCGTCGTGCCCGCTCGTCTCGACGAGCATGGAGCGCAAGCGGGCCCAGTCGCCCGGCTCGATGCCCGCCAGCACGTCGCGTTCCGCGCCCTCCACGTCGATCTTCACCAGATCGACCGGTCCCGGCCGCGGATGGTCCCGGCGCAGCAGACCGGACAGCGGTTCCACCGGTACGGACAGAAGCGTCGGCGCGAACATCCTCGCGGCCTGGTCGGCGCCGAACTGGCGGGCCGTCAGCTCCCGCTGGAGGTCGTACTGCTCGGGGTAGCGGGTGGAGTTGGCCGGCATCTCGGCGAAGAAGGTGAACGGCGCCGCGGGGACGCCACGGGCACCGAGGCAGACCTCGTGCACGGTCACGCCGGTCAGGCCGTGCAGCTCCATGTTGCGCCGCAGCAGTGCCGCGTTCTGCGGGGCCGGCTCGATCGCGATGACCCGGGCGCGGGGGTGGCGGCGCTTGATGAACAGGGTGAACAGCCCGATCCCGGCGCCGACGTCCAGCACGACCGGCGCGTCGGGCAGCTTCCAGCGCGCGTACGTGTCGTCCTGGAAGATCTCTCGGTGCAGGAACCGCGCCTCCGCCTCGTGGGTGGCGTAACACTCCAGGCCGTCGTCGAACTGGACGCGGTGGACCTCGTCGTAAGACACGGGGTTTCCTCTCAGCGCAGGTGAGAGCCGCCGTCGACCAGCAGCACCTGGCCGGTCGTGTACGCGGCCCCGAGCAGCGCCAGCACGGCCTGTGCCACGTCCTCCGGCAGGCCCACCCGGCGCAGCGGGGCCAGCTGGGCGACCTGCTCGGCGATCGGCGCGAAGAAGTCCTTGCCCCGCGTCCACGGCGTCTCGACCAGCCCCGGCGCCACCGCGTTGACCCGTACCCGGGGACCGACGGTCGCGGCGAGCAGGCGGGTCATGTGTTCGATCGCGGCCTTGCTGACGGCGTACGGTATCGAGCTGCCGGCGGGCCGGTTGCCGGCCAGCGATGAGATGTTCACGACCGAGGCGTCGCCGCTCGACCGCAGCGCGGGCATGGCGGCGACGGTCAGCTGCCACGTGCCGAACACGTTGACCGCGAAGATGTCCCGCCACACCTGCGGCGTCGCCGCCTCGAGGTCGGCGTGCGGGATGGCCCGGGTGGTCCCGGCGTTGTTCACCAGGACGTCGAGGCGCCCGAAGCGGTCCAGCGTCTCCCGGACCAGCCGGTGGCAGTCCTGTTCCTGCGCCACGTCGGCCTGGAGGTAGACGGCATCCGGCAGGGAGGCGGCGATCTTCTCCCCGGCCTCGACGGAACGGGCGGAGTTGACGACGACGCGGTATCCGTCGTCGGCGAGCCGGCGGGCGACCGCCTCCCCGATGCCGGACGACGAGCCGGTGACGAGCGCGACGCGGGCGCTGCTCATGGATGCCTCCTTCGGGCGCCCGAGCGGCGCCGGTGCGGGTACGGCCGGGCGCCAGCCTGCCGCGGCCCGCTCGACCCGTGATCGAGCCGGGGTCGGGAACGCTGCTCCACGGACCGTCGAGCCTTGCTCGAGTCCCGCCGCCGACAGTGGTCAAAGCCGGACGACCGAAAGGCCCTTCGCGTGTTCTCCCACCTGTCCGAATTCCATGCCTGGCTGGCGCAGCGCCGGCGGGCGAATGCCTACCACGTGGCGGAGGTGCCCCTGGACCGGCTCACGAACTGGTACTCCGACGAGACGACCGGCAACCTGCTGCACCGCAGCGGGCGGTTCTTCTCCGTCCAGGGCCTCGACGTCGCCGGTGCCGGCCGCGAGGTCGACGCCTGGCAGCAGCCCATCATCGTGCAGCCCGAACACGGCATCCTCGGCATGCTGGTGAAGGAGTTCGGCGGCCGCCCGCACTTCCTGGTGCAGGCGAAGATGGAGCCGGGCAACGTCAACCTCGTCCAGGTGTCGCCCACGGTCCAGGCGACCCGGAGCAACTACACCGGGGTCCACGGCGGCAAGGCCGTGCCGTACCTCGACTACTTCGTGGCGCCCCGCGGCGGCCGCGTCCTCTTCGACGCCCTCCAGTCCGAGCAGGCCTCGTGGTTCCTGGCCAAGCGCAACCGCAACATGCTGGTGCAGACGGAGGAGGACGTGCCGCTGCTGGACGACTTCTGCTGGCTCAGCGCCGATCAGATCGCGGCCCTGCTGCACCAGGACAACCTGATCAACATGGACACCCGTACGGTGCTGTCGGGCGCCGTGGCGGTGCGGCGGTCCGCGTCCGGCGGCGGTGGCGACGACTTCCGGGGGGCGCTTGCCCGGTCCGCCGCCGTGGGTGCCCGGGCCCACCACGACTTCGCCGAGCTGCTCAGCTGGTTCACCGAGGCCAAGGGGCACTGCACGCTGACCCGGCGGCTGATTCCGCTGTCCTCGGTGCGGGGCTGGTCGCGAACCGACCGGGTCGTCCAGCACGACGACGGTCAGCACTTCACCGTTCTCGGCGTCGACGTCACTGCCACCAACCGCGAGGTCGGAGGCTGGTCCCAGCCGATGTTCGCGCCGCGAAGCGAGGGCGTGATCGCCTACCTCGCGCGGCGCATCGACGGCGTCGTGCACTTGCTGGTCCAGGCCCGCGTCGAGACCGGTGCCTTCGACCGCGTCGAGATGGCGCCCACCGTGCAGTGCCAGCCGGAGAACTACCGATCGGCCACCACCCGTCCCCTCTTCCTGCAGGAGGTGCTCGACGCGCCGGCCGGGCGGATCCGGTTCGAGGCCGTGCACTCCGAGGAGGGCGGCCGGTTCTACCACGCCACGAGCCGGTATCTGATCGTCGAGGTCGGCGAGGACTTCCCGCTCGACGTGCCACCCCGCTACGCCTGGCTGACCGTCCGTCAGCTCATGGACTTCGTGCGCTTCGGCAGCCACCTCAACGTCGAGGCCCGCAGCCTTCTCACCTTCCTGGGTTTCTACGACACCGACGCGGACCGCCTCGCGGCCGTCGTCTGACGCCGACACAGCACAAGGAGACAGCAGTGACCGTCCCCGTGAACGTGGAATCCATCCGTACCGAGCTGCGCGAGCACCTCGCCGGAATCCTCTACTGCGAGCTCGCCGAGATCGACGACGACGCCACCTTCACCGAGCTGGGCCTGGACTCGGTGCTCGGGGTGGAGCTCGTCACGCTGGTAAACGCCCGGTACGGCACCGAGGAGACGGTGGACTCCGTCTACGACCACCCGACGGTGAACCGGCTCGCCGGCCACCTCGCCGACACGGTGCCCGCTGCTGGGCAGGGGGCCGGGCGATGACGTCGGCGCCGCTGACCCGCGAGCCGATAGCGCTCGACGAGAGCTGCCTGACCCGCCGGGTGACGATCACCCCCAGCATGTGCGGCGGCAGCTCGCTGATCTTCGCCCAGCTCGGCGACTGGACGTGGGAGGCGGTGAACGCCGCCTGCCGCACCAACGTCTACGTCGCGCGCAACGCCGAGGGCAACCCCAGCTATCTGTCGTTCTACTACTTCCACGTGCGGGGCGATCCCGGGCTGCACCCGTACGGCCTGACGTTCGGCGACGAGCTGGACGTCACCTCCCGCGTCATGGACCTCGGCAGCCAGTCCGTGCTGACCCTGCACCGGCTGAGCCGCGCGGGCGCGCCGGTGGGCGAGACGATGCTGGAGCCGGAGGAGTTCTACGAGAACCCGCGCCCCGGCTGCATGTACGTCGAGAACCTGAACCGGTGGGTCTCGCGTACCCGCCCCGGCAGCAACAAGGGCCTGGTCGAGGCGTCGCCGGTCGGGTTCGAGCACCGCCATCTGCCCCGCCTGCCCAGCGTGCACTCGCCGCGCGCGATCACCGGGCGGGCACGCCAGGACGGGACCTTCTACCCCGACGGCGTCCCGGGCTACGTTCTGGCCACGCCGGAGCACTCGAGCACCTACCTGCTCGACCCGGTGCGGGACCTCAACGGTGTGGGGCTGGTGTACTTCGCGTCGTACTTCTCCGTCGTGGACACCGCGCTGCTGCGGCTGTGGCTGGAGCTGGGCCGCGACAAGGCCTCGTTCCTGCGGCGCACCGTGCTCGACCACCGCCTCGGCTACTTCGGCAACGCGGATCTCGACTCGGTCTTCGCCCTGACCGTACGGCTGTGGCGGCACGCCGGCCGGCCCGGCGACGAGATCGTCGACGTGACCCTGCGCGACCAGGCCACGGGCAAGTTGCTCGCCGTCGCGGCGGTGCACCAGCTCCTGGAGGGACGACCATGACTGCCGAGCACGAGGTCCGCCGGGTGGTGGCGGACGTCATCACCGGCCTGCTGCCCGGCGTGGCTCCGGCCGACATCACGGACGACAAGAACCTGCAGGATCTCGGCGCGGACTCGGTGGACCGGGTGGAGATCATGGTGGAGCTCCAGCAGCGCCTCGCCGCGGGCGAGCCGCTCTCCACGCTCGCGGACGTGCCCGACATCGGCGCCCTGATCACCATGCTGGCCGGGGCGGCGGCCCGATGACCGCGCCGGAGATCGGCATCGAGGCGATGGACGTCTACTGCGGGGTGGCGAAGGTGTCCACCCGGATGCTCTTCGAGAAGCGCGGCCTGCTGCCGGGCCGCTACGACAACCTCATGATGGACGAGCGCTCCGTCCAGATGCCGTGGGAGGACCCGGTGACGAACGGGGTCAACGCGGCGCGCCGGATCGTCGAGAACCTCGAGCCGGCCGAGCGGGACCGGATCGAGCTGCTCATCACCGCGACCGAGTCGGGGCTCGACTACAGCAAGTCGATCGCCTCGTACGTGCACCACTACCTGGGCCTGCCCCGCACCTGCCGCATCCTGGAGGTCAAGCAGGCGTGCTACGGCACCACCGGAGCGTTGCAGCTGGCGGCGGCCTTCCTCGCGGCCGGCCTCAGCCCCGGCGCGAAGGCCCTCGTGATCGCCACCGACGTCAACCCGATGGACGCGCACGCCGAGTACGCCGAGACGACCACCGGCCACGGTGCCGTGGCGCTGCTGATCGGGGACCGGCCGGGAATCCTGGCGCTGGATCTCGGCGCGTACGGCGTCAACAGCTTCGAGACGATGGACACCGCGCGGCCGAGGCCGGACCTGGACCTGTACCACGCGGACCTCTCGCTGCTGACCTACCTGGAGTGCCTGGGCGACAGCTTCCGCGCCTATCGGAGCCGGGTGCCGGACGCGGACATCGTGAAGTCCTTCGACTATCTCGCGATGCACACCCCGTTCGCCGGCATGGTCAAGGCCGCGCACCGAAAGATGATGCGTGAGTTCGCGCCCCGGCCGCCCGCCGCCGTGGCCGAGGACTTCGAGGCGCGGGTGCTGCCCTCGCTCGGCTACGCCCGTACCGTCGGCAATCTTTGCTCGGGGTCCATCTACCTCGCCCTCGCCGCGATCGTCGACAGTGAACCCGCTTCCGCCACCGCGGGCGCGAAGGTGGGGCTGTACTCGTACGGTTCGGGCTGCGCGTCGGAGTTCTTCAGCGGGCGCATCGTCGCGGGCGCCGCCGAGCGCCTCGCCGGGCACAGCATCGGCCCCCGGTTGTCGGTCCGCCGCTCGCTCGACTTCCAGGAGTACGAGCGCGTACTGCCCGCGGCCAAGGAATGTCTCGTGCCCCGGGCCGACCACCAGGTCGACCTCACCGGCTGCGACGACTATCTCGAGGCCGTCCGCTCCCGGGGATCGGTGCTCGTGCTGCGGTCGATCGACAACTACCACCGGCGCTACGAGTGGCGATGAGCGTCCTCTCCGTCGACACCTCCCGCGCCGCCGTCGCCCGCGTCGCGCTGCGGTCCGCCGATGCCCGTAACCGGCTCGACGACGACACGGTCGCCGCGCTGCTCGGCGCCCTCGACGACGCGGAGAGCTCTCCCGGCGCCGGGGTCTTCGTCATCACGGCCGAGGGCGGGACGTTCTGCTCGGGCATGCCGTTCGCCGACGTGGAGGAGGCCGACTGGCCGTCCCGTACGGCCGGACTGCACCGGCTGTTCCACCGGCTGCGAACCTCGCCGCTGGTCACCGTCGCGGTGGTGGACGGTGCGGCGCTCGGCGGCGGCGTCGGCCTGGCCGCGGCCTGCGACCACGTGATCGCCGGGACCCGCGCCCGCTTCCGGATGACGGAGGTGCTGCTGGGGCTCGTACCGGCGCTGATCCTGCCGTTCGTGGCCCACCGGGTCGGCGCGTCGCGAGCCGTCTCGCTGGCCCTGACGGCGACCGAGGTCGACGGCGAGCGGGCCGCCACCCTGGGCCTCGCGGACACCTGCGCGCTGAACCCCGAGCGGGAACTGCGCCGGATCCTCAGTCGCCTGCATGCCAGCGACGGCGACGCCGTCCGGGCCCTCAAACGGTACGCCCGTGCGCTCCTCGGCGACCCGGCGAGCGACTACCCCCTGGCCCACGAGGTGCTGAGCACCCGCCTCGAGGACCCTCGCCTGCGGCGGCGGCTGGCCGGTCTCGCCGCCCTCGCCGGCTCCGAGGGCCCAGCGTGACCGGGCCGGTGCGGCTCGACGTCTCGCCGCCGCTCGCCGTCGTCCGGCTGGGCGACGAGGCGGGCCGGAACCGGATCTCGCCCGCCCTGGCGAAGGGCATGATCTCGGCCCTGGAGAAGGCCGCCGCCGACCCGGGCGTCCGGGCCGTCGTGCTGGAAGGACTTCCCGACATCTTCTGCGCCGGCGGCACCCCGGAACGGATGCTGGGCGGGTTCGAGCAGCGGGTGGACGAGATCTGGGAGTTCCTGCGGTCGGTGCTCACCTGCCCGGTCCCGGTGGTGGCCGCCGTGCAGGGACACGCGCTCGGCGGCGGGCTGCTGCTCGCCCTCTACTGCGACATCCAGGTGTTCAGCGCCCGGTCCCGGTACGCGACGACCTTCGCCATGTACGGCCTCGCCCCGATCGGCGGCGCCACCTACATCGTGCCGCAGATGCTCGGCGCCGCCCTGGGCCGGGAGATGCTGCACACCGGCCGCAGCTATCGGGGTCAGGAGCTGGCGGTCCGCGGCGCCGGGGTCCGGGTCGCCGACCACGACCGGGTGGTCGCCGAGGCCCACCGTGCCGCCCTGTACGTCGCTCAGGGCACCCGTACCAGCGTGGAACACGGCAAGGCGCACCTCGCCACGCCCGTCCTCGAGGCGGCCACGGAAGCGCTGCGGCGCGAGGCCCCGGCCCACGAGGCGACCGCCCGCACGGCCGAATCGGAACGGAGAATCCGCATGTTGTACGGCGGCGGTCCCCGCCATGGGTGACACCACGCCCCCGCCCGTGGCCGTCATCGGCATGTCGTGCCGGGTGGCGGGCGCCGAGACGCCGGCGGAGCTCTGGCGCCTGGTCGATGCCGGCGAGCGCCGCTTCACCGAGGTGCCGCCCGGGCGGTGGCCCGGCCTCGACCGGAGCCTCGCCGCCACCGCGCGCGCCGCGCTGCTGGAGCGCATCGACGACTTCGACGCGCGCTTCTTCGGCATCGCGCCGCGGATGGCGGCCTGGCTCGACCCTCAGCACCGGATGCTGCTGGAACTGGCCCAGCACGCCGTGGAGAACGCGGGCTACGACCCGGTCCGGCTGCGGGACGCCCCGATCGCCGTCTTCGCGGGCGCGTTCATGTCGGACTACGACCAGCTCATCAACCTCGCCGGCCGGGCCGACAGCGCCGCGCTCCCCGGCACCCTCATGGCGTTCCTGGCCAACCGGGTGTCCTACCAGTTCGCGTGGACCGGGCCCAGCCTGGTCATCGACTCCGCCTGCTCGTCCGGGCTCGCCGCGCTCGGCATCGCGGTCCGTGGCCTCCAAGCGGGGGAGTACCCGATGGCCCTGGTCGGCGCCGCCAATGTCATCAACGCGGGTTTCTACGCCAACAACGCGTATCGCGGCGGGGCGCTGTCACCGACCGGCGAATCCGTCCCGTTCAGCGCGAGCCGCGACGGCTACGTACGCGGCGAGGGCGGCGCCTGTGTCCTGCTGAAACCCCTGGACGCCGCGCTGGCGGACGGCGATCCGGTGCACGCGGTGATCCGGGCGGTGGGCACCGCGCACAAAGGCCGTGCCGGGGGGCTGACGGGTTCCGACGCGGCCGCCCAGGAGGCGCTGTGGCGCCGGACAGCGGCCGCCGCCGGGATCCGGGTCTGCGACATCGGCTTCCTCGAGGCGCACGGCACGGGTACGCCGGGCGGCGACGGGGTCGAGCTGCAGGCCTTGGCGCAGGCGCTGGACCAAGGACCGCAGGGCC
Organism: Actinoplanes sp. NPDC051475; assembly: GCF_040689425.1. Taxonomy (NCBI): domain Bacteria; kingdom Bacillati; phylum Actinomycetota; class Actinomycetes; order Micromonosporales; family Micromonosporaceae; genus Actinoplanes; species Actinoplanes sp. NPDC051475. The sequence continues at coordinate 180,672 of NZ_JBFAZZ010000003.1, read as the reverse complement.
GGGTCCGGGTGGGCTCGGTCAAGGCGAACATCGGTCACCTCGAGGCCGCGTCGGGACTCATCGGCATGGTCAAGACCGCCCTGGTGCTGCGGCACGGCCGGATTCCCGGCGTCGCCGGCCTGGGCGACGCCGATCCGGCGCTGCCCACCGGCGGGGGCCGCATCGAGGTCTCCGCGGACGGCGTCGCCTGGCCGGGTGGTCCCGGCCTGCGGCGCGCGGCGGTCAACTCGTTCGGGCTCGGCGGCACGATCTCCCAGGTGATCCTCGAGGAGCCACCGGTACGCCGCCTGCCCCCACCGGCCACTCAGGAACCGGTGCTGGTGCCGCTGTCGGCGGGTACGCCCGAGGGCCTCGCCGCGCAGGCCAGGCGGCTCCTGCTCGACCTCGACGACGAGCCGGCGACCGACCCGGCCGCGGTGGCGTGGACGTTGCGGCACGGCCGGCCCGCGCGTGCGGAACGGTTGCTGCTGTGCGTGCGCGACACGGCAACCCTGCGGGCCGGGCTCCGGGGCTACCTCGCCGGCACCGGCCACCCGGCGGTTGTGACCGGTGCGGACGGGGACTGGGAAGAGCTGTGGGGAGACCGGTCGGTGCCGCCGCGGGTGGCGCTGTCCGGCTCGGTCTTCGACCGCAAGCGGCATTGGTTCGACGAGAACGCGCCGGCGCCGCTGCCCCTGTGACAACGGCCCGGCGCGATCGGCGTCAGGCCTCGACCTGAGCGGTATGGCGCCGGGCCTCGTCGAGCGTCAGCATGCTGTTGGTACGCAGCAACGACTGCACCGTGGCCCGAGCCTGCGCAAGGGTGGCGCCGGGGCCGAACACCTCCGCCACCGCCTCGGGATCGAGCGCGACGTCGTGCCGGACCGTGACCAGGGTCCCCCCGGCGGCCGGCGACAGCGTCCACGTCCCGTTGTGGGCCAGCAGCGGACGCGGCACGGTGGTCTGCTTGAAGACGATCAGCTCGCCGTCGAAGCACAGGCGGATGGAACGCGTGGTGTGCGCCGTACCGTCCGGAGCCAGCGTCTCCATGTCCAGCGTCTGGGTCTCGGCGCCGGCGAACATCTCACCGGCCTCGGCGGTCGTCAGGGTGAGCCGGCGGACGTGCGGGATACGGTCCGGCCACAGATCGGCGCGGTGCAGGAAGTCGTAGACGTCCCGCGTGGGCGCGGCGATGGTGACCTCGTCGGTGAAGGAGAAGACGAGCTCGTCGATGTCGGGGGCCTCCGCCCAGTAGCGCACCGCCGCCACCTCCTCGTTGCTGTTGCGGTCCAGGGCCTCGGTGATCCATTGCCGCGTGCCGGCGCCGGGTTCGGTGGTCGACCATCGGTGGCCGAGCACGATGTGACAGCCGTCGTCCGCCGGCTCGAAGTGCCAGGAGCCCCCCACGGAGGCGAACGGCGGAGCCGGGTTCTCCTGGGAGAAGTCGACCCGGTGCCGCTCGGGGTCCAGCCGGCGGCGCGAGACCCAGCTGCGCACCTCGCCGCCCGCGGTGGCCCACAGCCGGATCCGCTGCTCGCGCTCGCCGGCCTCGAGCACCTGGGCGTGCACCGACGGCCCGAAGATCAGTGGCCACCGGGTCACGTCCGCGACCACCGCGTACGCGCGCCCGGGCGCCGCCCGGGTGGCCGCCCCGTGCTCGGCCGACTGTTCGTCTCGATCCGCCATGTCGTTCCTCTCCGCGCCTGTATGTGCCGCTCCGGGGCACTGTCGCCGGGTCGCCTCGAAGCAGGCTCGACTGCCCGTGGACCGCCGCGCTCGATCCCAGCGCGAGGCGGAATCGAGAGGACGCGGTGATCGTGTCCGGACAGACGGCACTGGCGAGGGGACGGCATGGCGATGACGACGAAGCTGGTGAACCGGAGAGTGCTGGTGATCGGCGGTACCGGCTTCGTGGGCCGGCACGTGTGCGCCGCGCTGACGGCGGTGGGCGCCGACGTCTCGGTCCTCGCCCGCCGGATGCCCGGCAGCCCCGGCCCGCCCGCACAGGTCCTCGACATCACCGGCACTGACCCGCAGGAGATCGCGCGGCTCGTCCGGCGCTCGCGCGCCGATGTGGTCGTCAACTGTGCCGGTGCAGTGTGGCAGCCCACCCCGGCGGAGCTGGAGGCCGGCAACGTCGAGCTGGTGCGCCGGTTGACCCGGGGCCTGGCCGGGTTGCGACCGGCACCCCTGCTGATCCAGCTGGGCAGCGTTCACGAGTACGGAGCCGGGGCCGGCGACGGTCCCACGCCGGAGACCTTCGCGACGGGGCCTGTGACCGACTACGGCCGGAGCAAGCTGCGCGGCACCGAGGTCGCCCTGGCGGCGAGCCGGGACGGCGAGCCGGCGGCCGTGGTGCTGCGAGCGGCGAACACCACCGGCCCCGGCTTGCCGCGCGGCAGCCTGCTGGGCGGCGTGGCGGGCCGGCTCGCCGACTTCGCCCGCGGCCCGCGCCCCGCCGGTGCGGTGCTCGAGCTCGATCTGCCGCCGTTGACCGCCCAGCGCGACTTCGTGGACATCCGCGACCTCGCCGACGCGGTCGTCGCGGCCGCCGCGGCGCCCGTCGAGGCGGTGCGGGGCGAGGTGCTGAACATCGGCTCCGGCCGTGCCCTGCCGGTCCGGCACCTCGTCGACCGGCTGGTCGCGCTCAGCGGCCTGCCGGTGCGGATCACCGACCGGCCGGGCGGTACGGCCCGCCGCGACGTCGACCTGCTGCTGCTCGACACGGCCAAGGCGCACAAGCTCCTCGGCTGGGAACCGCGCCGGGACCTCGATGCCTCGCTGTCCGACATGCTCACCACCGCCTGAGGAGCAGCCCGTGCGTGTCCTGTTCACCGTCTTTCCGGCGACCGCCCACGTCCATCCCGTCGTCCCGCTCGCGTGGGCCCTGCAGAACGCCGGTCACGAGGTGCGCGTCGCCATCCACCCGGATGCCACGCGGCTCGTCACCGAGGCGGGCCTGGCGGCCGTGCCGTTCGCCTCGAGCGAAATCCTGGCCGACGCGATGCGGTGGAACGACAACTTCGCGATGCTCGACACCCTCAGCGACGCGCTGTCGCTGGACACCGCCCACGCCGACGGCTGGGAACGGCAGTGGTCGGGGCTGACGTCGATGCTGCGGCTGTTCACCCCCATGCTCGACGACCTGCTCGCCATCTGCCGCGGCTGGGAGCCGGACCTCGTCGTGTGGGACCAGTTCTGCGTCGCCGCGGCGGTTGCTGCCAGGCTGACCGGTGCCGCCCACGCCCGGTTCCTCTGGGGCCAGGACAACATCGCCTGGTTGCGGTCGCAGTGGCGGCACTCGCACGGCACCGCGGCGGGCGAGCTCACCGAAGACGATCCGGTCGCGGCCCTGATGAGTCCCATGCTCGCCGCGCACGGCCTGCCGTTCACCGAGGACCTGCTGCTCGGGCAGTGGACGATCGACCCGATGCCACCGGCCTTGCGGCTGCCGCTGGACCTGCACTACGAGCCGATCCAGCGGGTGCCGTACAACGGGTCCCAGGTGCTGCCGGAGTGGTTGCGCGGCCGGCCCTCGTGTCCCCGCGTCTGTCTCACGCTGGGCATCGGCGGCCGCGGACGGCAGCTGTTCCGGGAGTCCGGGGTGCCGTTCGACGAGGTGGTCCGGGGGCTCGCCGCGATGGAGGTGGAGGTCGTGGCCACGCTGCACGCGGACCTGCTGGCGACGGTGGGCGAGGTGCCGGACAACGTACGCCTCGTCGAGTACGTGCCGCTCGCGCATCTGCTGCCGACCTGCGCGGCGGTCATCCATCACGGCGGCGGGGGCACGTTCGCCGCGGCGGCGGCTTTCGGCGTACCCCAGATCATCGTGCCGATGCCGTTCTGGAGTGAGGCGACGACGGCCCGGTTCGTGGCCGGCCGGGGGGCCGGGATCGTCATCGACAGCGCGGGCTTCGGTGTGGACGTGCTGCGCAAGGAGCTGGGGCGGGTCCTGGAGGACCCGTCCCTGCGTGCGGGTGCCGAGTCGCTGCGGCGGGAGCTCCGGCAGGCGCCCGCACCCCACGAGATCGTCGACGTGCTGCGGGCGCTGACCGAGCGGCACCGGAGCTAGGAGGAGGAGGGTATGCGGATCACCGAGACGGCGATTCCCGGGGCGTACGTGATCGAACCGGAACTGCACCGGGACGACCGTGGTGCGTTCCTGGAACTGCTGCGTGCCGACCTGCTCGAGGAGCGCCTCGGGCGGCCCTTCCTCGTGCGGCAGATCAACTATTCGATCTCGCGACGGAACACGCTGCGGGGCATCCACAGCGCCACCGTGCCGCCGGGCCAGGAGAAGTTCGTCACCTGCGTCAGCGGCGCGATCCGCGACATCATCGTCGATCTGCGGGTGGGTTCACCCACCTTCGGACGGTACGTGGTCACGGAGCTCAGCCAGGAGTCCCGGCGCGCCCTCTACATTCCCGACGGTGTGGGACACGCGTTCCACGCCCGCGCCGACGGCACCTGTGTCTCGTACGCGGTCTCCACGGTCTTCGTGCCCGGCACCCAGCTGGAGGTCGATCCGCTGGATCCGGAACTGGGGTTGCCGTGGGACCTGACCGAGCCGCCGGTGATGTCGGAGAAGGACCGGTGCGCGCGTCCCCTGGCGGAGATGGCCGACTCGGGCCTGCTCCCCAAGTGGGAGTAGCGGGCGCATGAGGGGGCGGGCCGGCGTGATGCCGGCCCGCCCGCTTTCGTGCGTCAGGCCTTCCGCGTCGCTGTGACGTAGTGGAAGCGCAGCTCCTCCCACATGAACTTGACCGGCTCGGCCGAGACGTCGAAACCCTTGCTCCGCAGCAGCCCGGTGACCTCCTCGAGCCGGTCGCCGAAGTCCGCCGCCTCGAGCAGGACGGTGCCGATGTGCGGCCAGTGCCGGTCGTCGATGCCGCGCAGGACGTCCAGCTCGGCGCCCTCCACGTCCACCTTGAGCAGGTGGACGGCCGTGACCTCCGGGTGCTCGCGCGACAGCACGTCCGACAGCCGCTCCACGCCGACCGTCATCTGCGCGCTGGCGAACAGCGTGGTGGCCTGCTCGGCCCCGAGCCGCTCGCTCATCAGCGACTTCTGCAGCTCCTTCTCGCCCGGGTGCAGGGTGGAGTTCCCCGGCATCTGCGGGTAGTACGTGAGCTGGGCCTCGCCCGGCTGCGCCCCCAGGCAGACCGGGTGCACCGAGACTCCGTCCACCTCGTGCAGGTCCAGGTTCTTGCGCAGGGCCGCCACGTTCTCCGGCGCCGGCTCGAAGGCGATCACCGACGCCTGCGGATAGCGGCGCTTGACGAACAGGGAGAACAACCCGATGTTGGCGCCGACGTCGACGATGACCGGGCGCTCGGGCAGAGCTTCGTGGTCGTAGTTGTGGTCCTGGAAGATCTCGGCGTAGATGAAGCGCGCCTCGAATTCCCCGCTGACGTAGCAGGAGAATCCCTCGTCCAGTTCGACGAGTCGCAGACTCATGGGTGACGATCCTTTCGCTCGCGACCGGACGCTGCACCGGCCCGTTGCGGGCAGCATGATGAGTGCTGCTCGAGCGCCGGTGCAGCGTCGTGCCGATTCGGCGGATGACCCCGGTCCCTCCCGCTGGACCGGGACTTTCGTGGATCCGGCCCAGCGGTCAGACGCGTTCGAGGTCCAGCGCGGGATCGCCGGCCAGGATCGCCCGGTGCAGGCCCTGGATGCGGTGCGAGGGCTCCACACCGAGTTCGCTGACGAGCGTCTTGCGGAGCTGCTGGAAGATGTCCAGGGCCCGCCACGTGTGCCCGGAGCGGTACAACGCCAGCATCAGTTGCGCGTGCAGGTTCTCCTGCAGGGGGTTCGTGGCGGTCAGCTTGCGCAGCTCCGGAATGAGCGTCGCGTGCTTGCCGACCCGGAGGTCCGCCACGATCCGCTGGTCCAGGACGCGCATGCGGGCCTCCTGGAGCCCGAGCAGCTCCGTCGCAAGCACGGACCCGATGGGTACGTCCTGGAACGGCCGGCCCCGCCAGAGCGACAGCGCCCGCCCGAGCAGGTCGGACGCGCGAGGGGCGTCGCCCTCGTCGAGTGCCGCGTCGCCGAGGGCGGCCAGCCGCTCGAACTCGCCGAGGTCGAAGTACTCGGTGCAGGGTTCGAGCCGGTATCCGCCGAAGCTGGTGCTCAGCACCTCCTTGGCGGTCCGGCCGCCGGCGGGCAGGCTGCGGGCGAGCTGCTGGCGCAGCTGGAGAATGTACGTCTGCAGGGTGGTGGTCGCACTGCGGGGGATCGCATCGCCCCAGATCTCCTCCATCAGGGTCGGTACGGAGATGGTGTGTCCGTTGCGGAGGGCCAGCAAGGCGAGTACCTGCCGGGGTTTGCCGGCGCTGGGCACGACCGACATTCCCCTCTCGGTCACATTGAGCGATCCGAGTACCCGAATCTGCATGTCTTCCCTTTCGCTCCATTGGCGCACTAGCGCCGTGTGCGCATGGTATTGACCTCGTTGCATGGTGCCACTGTGGCGGAGAGTGGCCCAGTGATGACATCACCACCTGAGGTATGAAAAATTCACATGCTTCACTCTCCGGGTGGGCGGCGTACCGGCCCCCAGCGGTACTCGAGGGGACGGCCCTAGCGTCGGAGAGCATGAAGGCTCTCGTGCTGGCCGGTGGTGCCGGAACCCGTCTGCGGCCGATCACTCACACGTCCCCGAAGCAGCTGGTGCCGGTGGCCAACAAGCCGGTGCTGTTCTACGGCCTGGAAGCCCTGGCCGAGGCCGGTGTCCGCGAGGTCGGCGTCATCGTCGGCGACGGCGGCGGCGAGATCAGGGCGGCGGTCGGCAACGGCTCCCGCTTCGGCCTGGACGTCACGTACATCCCCCAGCACGCGCCGCTGGGCCTGGCCCATGCCGTGCTCATCGCCCGCGACTTCCTCGGCGCCGACGACTTCGTGATGTACCTCGGCGACAACTTCGTCGTCGGCGGCGTCACGGAGATCGTCGAGCGGTTCCGCGCCGACCGGCCCGCGGCCCAGATCCTGCTGACCAAGGTCGACGATCCCACCGCGTTCGGGGTGGCCGAGCTGGGCCCGGACGGCGGTGTCCTGCGGCTGGAGGAGAAGCCGTCGCGGCCCAAGAGCGATCTGGCCCTCGTGGGTGTCTACCTCTTCACCCCCGCCGTGCACGAGGCGGTGCGGTCGATCAAGCCGTCCCGGCGTGGCGAGCTGGAGATCACGCACGCCCTCCAGTGGCTGATCGACCAGGGCTGTGACGTGCGGTCGACGACCATCAGCGGCTACTGGAAGGACACCGGCAACGTGCTGGACATGCTCGAGGTCAACCGCTCGGTGCTGGACACCCTGGAGCCAGGGGTGGCCGGAAAGGTCGACGCGGCCAGCGAGATCGTCGGCCGCGTGCGGGTCGAGGAGGGCGCGGAGGTGTGCGGCTCGCGCATCGTCGGCCCCGCCGTGATCGGCGCGGGCACCGTGATCACCGGCTCCTACATCGGCCCGTTCACCTCGATCGCCGACAACTGCCGGATCGACGACAGCGAGGTGGCTTTCTCCATCGTGCTGCAGAACGCCCGGATCGACGGGGTACGCCGGATCGAGGCGTCCCTGATCGGGCGCAGCGCGACCGTGGCGCCGGCGCCCCGTACCCCCTCCGCCCACCGGCTCGTGCTCGGCGACCACAGCACCGTGCACCTCGCCTCATGAGCGGTGCGGGAATCCTCGTCACGGGCGGCGCGGGCTTCATCGGCTCGCACTACGTCCGCCGGCTGCTCGGCGACCCGGACCTCGGGGACGTCCGGGTGACCGTGCTGGACCTGCTGACCTACGCCGGCAACCGGGCCAACCTCGCGGACGTCGAGGCGGATCCACGGTTCGGCTTCGTCCACGGCGACATCTGCGACGCCGCGGTGGTGGACCGGATCGTCGCCGCCCACGACACCGTCGTGCATTTCGCCGCGGAGTCGCACGTGGACCGCTCGATCGACCGCTCCGACACGTTCGTACGGACCAACGTGCTCGGCACCCACACGCTGCTCGAGGCGGCGCGGCGGCACCACGGCGAGGACGCGGTGTTCGTCCACATCTCCACCGACGAGGTGTACGGCTCGATCGCGCGCGGATCGTGGCCGGAGACCGACCCGGTGCGCCCGAACTCGCCGTACTCGGCCGCGAAGGCCTCCAGCGACCTGCTGGCGCTCTCCTATCACCGGACCCACGGCATGGACGTGCGGGTCACGCGCTGTTCCAACAACTACGGTCCGTACCAGTTCCCGGAGAAGGTCATCCCACTCTTCGTGACCAACCTGCTCGACGGGCGCCCGGTCCCGCTCTACGGCGACGGCGGCAACCGGCGCGACTGGCTGCACGTCGGCGACCACGTCGACGCCGTGGAGCTGGTCCGCAGGAAGGGCCGCCCGGGGGAGGTCTACAACATCGGTGGCGGCACCGAGCTCAGCAACCTGGAGCTCACCGAGCTGCTGCTGGACGCCTGCGGCGCCGGCTGGGAGATGGTCCGCAGGGTGGCGGACCGCAAGGGCCACGACCGGCGCTACTCGGTCGACTGCCGGAAGATCGCCGAGGAGCTGGGCTACCGGCCGCGGCGCGACTTCGGGACCGGGCTGCGCGCCACCGTGGACTGGTATCGGGAGCATCGCGGCTGGTGGGAGCCGTTGCGGGGGCAGCCGTGCTGAAACCGCGACGTATTGATGTACATCGAGCACACATGGGAGCTGTATAACGTATTTGACAACCGCTTGCGTCGGTCCGAAACGGGGGATTGTTGTGCGGGTCTGGCTTGTGTGTCATCGGAGCGCCGTCTTCTGGGCGGCGTGGGTTACGGCTGCCGTCGCGACGGTGGTGGCCGCTGTGTTCCTGCCGTGGTCCGCGGCACTGATCACGTCTCTGTCGTGCGGGGTGGTCCTGGCCGCCGTGCTGGTCCGGCGGGCCCGGCGCCGGCGGTCGCGGGCGCCGGAGCGGTCCGCCGGCCTGGCCGGTGACCTGCACGACGTCATCGGGCTCGGGCTCTCCGCGATCACGCTGAAGGCGGAGCTCGCCTCGCACCTCATCGGCCGCGACGACGACAAGGCGCGGCGCGAGGTGTGCGACGTGCTCGACATCGCGCGGCAGTCCATCGCGGACGTCCGGAAGCTGAGCCGCGAGGCCTCCGGCCTGTCCGTGCTGGAGGAGCTCACCGTCGTCCGTGGCCTGCTGATCTCGCTGGGGGTCAAGGTCACGGTGCTGGCCTCGCCGGGTCCCTTCGACCGGCAGGTCGACCACGAGCTCGCGGTCGTCCTGCGTGAGGCGGTCACCAACCTGCTGCGGCACAGCGCGGCCCGCCGGTGCTCCATCCGGCTGCGGAACGTCGGCGACCGGACCCGGCTCTCCGTGAGCAACGACGGCGCGAGCCCCGTGCCTGCGGACACGGCGGGCACCGGTGTGGCCAACCTGCAACGGCGGATGGCCGCGCTCGGCGGGCGGCTGGACACCTCCTACCGGCGGGGCTGGTTCCGCCTGGAGGCCGACTGCCCGGCCGTCATTCCAGCCAACCGGCATCACGCGCGATCCGAACAGCGTCGAGTCGATTACGCGCGTTGAGCTTGTGCACGATGACGGTGAGGTAGTTGCGCACCGTACCCAGCGCGAGGTGCAGCTCCTCGGAGATCTGCCGGGGGCTGGCGCCGGTCGCGGCGAGCCGCAGCACGGTCAGCTCGCGCTGGGTCAGGCCCGGCTGGGTGCCGCCCCAGGCGGCCGAGGCCAGCTCGGGGTTGATGGCGTGATGCCCCGCGGCCGCCCGGCGGATCGCCCTGACCAGGTTCGCCGGCGGCTCGTCCTTGAGCAGGAAGCCGCTCACGTTGGCGTTGAGCGCCCGGCGCAACAGGCTCGGCGTCTCCATCGCGGTCAGCATGAGGACCGCGCACTCGGGCCGGACGAGGCGCAGCTCGGCGGCCGCGGTGAGGCCGTCCGTCCCGGGCAGGTTCACGTCGATCACGGCGACGTCGGGCCGGGTCCGGCGGGCCGTCTCGACGACCACGTCCCCGCGATCAATTTCGGCCACCACCTCGAAGTCGTCCTGCAGCTCGAGCAGGGCCACCAGGGCGCCGCGGACCATGTGCATGTCTTCGGCGAGGAGTAGTCGAATTGTCACATTCCTAGAGTGCAGTACCGTGCACCAAGATCCAAATCGGGCCTTTCTCCACATTAGACCCATCTGTTCGGGGCCGTCCTCCACCTGACCTGGAGCGCGGCTGGAGCGCCCGGGGCGACGCTGGCGCGATGAGACTTCTCTTCATCTGCGGAGGAAGCCCGGCCACCGTCTTCGCGCTCGCGCCGCTGGCGACGGCGGCGCGCCAGGCCGGGCACGGCGTCGTCGTGGCCGCCACCGAGGACATGGTCCCCGTGGTCACGGGGGCCGGGCTGCCGGCGATCGCCACGACCCCGCTGTCCATGCGCGACCTCATGTTCCGCGACCGGGCGGGGCAGCCCCTGGCGTTGCCGCAGGACCCGCAGGAACGTCTGCTCTTCGGGGGTCGCGGCTTCGGCCGGCTCGCGGCCGCCGGCATGCCGGCCCTGGCCGCCCTGACCGCCGTCTGGCGCCCCGACGTCGTGGTGGGCGGCACGCTCGCCTTCGCCGCCGGGCTGCTGGCGACGGACCTGGCGGTGCCCTACGTCCGGCACGCGTGGGACCTCGGCGAGCCGGCGGAGATGGACCTCGGGGCCGCCGCGGAGCTGGAGGCGGAACTCGCGGCCCGAGAACTGGCCGGGCTGCCGGAGGCCGACCTGTGGATCCACCTGAGCCCGCCGAGCCTGCTGCCGCCGGAGGCGCCGCCCGGCCGGGTGATGCGCTATGTGCCGGCCGGGCGCCAGCAGCGCCTCGAATCATGGATGCTAGCCGCCCCCGGCGACCGGCCCCGGGTCTGTGTCACCGCCGGCAGCCGCGCCGAGAGCGGGCCGGAACTCGATGATCTGCTCCGCCTGACCGGCGAGGTGGCCCGCACCGGTGCCGAGGTCCTGGTCGCCGCCGCCGATGCCGCGGCCGCCGCGCTCACCGCCGCACACCCCGGGGTGCGGGCGGGCTGGCTCCCGCTCGACACGGTCCTGCCGACCTGCGACGCGATCGTGCACGCCGGGGGTGGGCAGACGGCCCTCACCGCCATCCACGCGGGGGTGCCGCAGGTGCTCGTACCGTCCATGCCGAAGCTCCTGCCGCACGCGCGCCGCCTGGCGGAAGCCGGCGCCGCGATGAACCTGCCCGCCGGCGAGGACGGTCCCGGAGCGGTCGAGGCCGCCTGCACGGCGATCCTGACGCAGGACAAGTTCCGGGCCAGGAGCCGCGAGCTCGCGGCCGAGATGGCCGCGCTGCCGGGCCCGGCGGAGGTGATCGGCGAGATCGCGGGGCTACGCCGCCGCTGAGAGGGGCGCGGCGGCCCGGCGTACGGCCTCGAGGAGGTCCGCCTGGTCGAGGCAGGCGGCATCGGCGCCGGATCCCGTGGCGACGGCGGCGGCGAAGGCGGTGAGCGTGTTCGCGGCCTGGTCGTCGGGCGGGCACGGGATCCGGCGGACCCCGCCGGACGTCTCGAGGACGATCTCCGTCGGCAGGTCGGCAGGCGGGGTGAAGGCCCGGTCCACGCAGATCCGGCCGGTGCTGCCGAGCAGCTCGTAGCCGGACTGGTAGTGGTGCTCCATCCCGAACGTGAGCTGGGCGACGACCCCGCCTGGCGCCTCCAGCAGTACCGCGCCGGAGGTGTCCACCGTACGGTCGCCCGTGGACAGCACCGCCCCGGTGACCCTCAGCCCGGCACCGAGAAAGTGCAGCGCGGCCCGGACCGGGTAGAGCCCCACGTCGAACAGGCTGCCGCCACCCAGATCGGCCCGGTACCGGATGTCGCCGTCCGGCAGGCCCGGGATGCTGAAGCACGACCGGAAGGCCCGGAGCCGGCCGATCGCGCCGCCGGCCACGAGCTCGCGCACGGTCGCGTGCCGGGAATGGTGGACGAACATGACGTTCTCGAAGACGGTCAGCCGCCGGGACGCGGCCTCGGCCAGGATGCGCCGGGTGTGCGCCGGATCCGTCGTGAGCGGCTTCTCGCCGAGCACGTGCTTCCCGGCGCGGAGGGCGCGTTCCGCCCATTCGCCGTGCAGGGCGGCCGGAAGCGGAACGTAGAGCGCATCGACGCCGCCGTCGGTCAGCAGGGACGAGTACCCGGTGGCGGCGCGGCAGCCGAACTGCGCCGCGATCCGGTCCGCCTTGGCGGGGTCGCGGCTGGCCACGGCGGCGATCTCGACGTCCGGGTGCCGGGCCATCGCGGGCAGCATCCGGCGTACGGCGATGCTCGCGCCCCCGGCGACTCCGATCCGTACTTTCCCTCTCCGGCCCATGGGCGCGATTCTAGGAATGTCTTCCGTCAATATCACTAAAGTGCCGCTCCACTATTGCTCGAGTCCGCATAAAGCGCTCGGAGAAAGCCCCGGAAACTGTGCGACCATCCATTCATGAGAGTCCTCTTTCCCGCCGCGCCCGGATACGGCCTGATGCTGCCGATCGTGCCCCTCGCCTGGGCGGCCCGGGCGGCCGGCCACGACATCCTGTTCGCCACCACCGCCTTCGTCACCGGCGCCGCGGCGAACAGCGGACTGCCCACCGTGGACGTCTTCCCGGCCCGTGACGTCGGAGCGGACCTCATGCTCGCCGCCGGGAAGCGGATACCGGCGGACCGGGACACCGACGCCTTGCCCCCCGGATACTGGGATCTCGCCGGCGAGCTGAAGCCCTTCGAATTATTCGCCCTCGCCATGACGGAAGGCACGGTTGCCGCCGGCCGGGCGTTCGGCGCCGACCTCGTGGTCTACCCGGCGGACCACGCGGCGGGCATGCTCGCGGCGGCGGCCCTCGACGTTCCGGCGCTCGAAGTCGGTAACCGGGTGTCATGGTCGTTGCGTGACAGTGAGTTCCGCGGCGCGGCGGAGCACGACGACCGCACCGGCGTCATCGCGGACGACGCCCCGGTCATCACCGGCCTGCGGGACCGGCTCGGACTCGGGGAGCGGGCGCCGCGGCTGGTCGCCCGGGTCGACCCGCGTCCGCCGAGCCTGGGCGGGCTCACGGGCGACGAGCCGGACCCCCGCGACGGCGTGCCGTGGTGGTCCATGCGGTACGTGCCCTACAACGGCGGAGCCGTGCTGCCGGAATGGGCGCTGGCACGGCCGGCCAGGCCCCGCATCTGCCTCACCCTGGGCACCGTGACACCCCTGCTGTCGGACGGCAGCCACCTCGCGCACCTGCTCCGGGCGCTAGGCGAGCTCGACGCCGAGGTCGTCCTCGCCGACCACTCCACGGACCTCGCCGCCCTAGGCCCGCTGCCGGGCAACGTCCGGGTCGCCGGCTACCTCCCGCTCTCGGCCTTCCTCGACACCTGCTCGCTGATCGTCCACCACGGTGGGTCCGGCACGACCGCGGCGGCGTTGCACTGCGGCGTACCGCAGCTCCTGCTGCCGGAGGGCGCCGACAACCCGCTGGTGGCCGAGCGGGTCGTCAACTGCAAGGCCGGGCTGTCCCTCGACCCGGCGACCCTCGACACCGCCACCTTCCACCAGGCCGTTCAGCACCTGCTCAGCGACCCCGCGTACGCCGACGCCGCCGCGGCGGTGGCCCGCGAGATGGCGGCCCAGCCGAGCCCCGCCGCGGTGCTCGAGCGCCTGGTGACGACCGCCGCGGCGAGCCGGCCATGACCCGCTGGCTCGTCACCGGCGCCGGCGGCATGCTGGGCCGCGACGTCGTCGAGGTGCTGCGGTCCAGGCCGGGAACGGTGGTGACCGCCGCCGGCCGTGAGGAGCTCGACATCACCGACGCGGGAGCCGTCGCGCGGGCCGTGCGGGGCCACGACGTCGTCGTCAACGCCGCGGCCTGGACCGACGTGGACGGTGCCGAGGCGGCCGAGGAGCAGGCCACGGCGGTCAACGGCCACGCCGTGCGGTACCTGACCGCCGCCTGCGCCCACCACCGCGCACGCCTGGTCCACGTGTCCACCGACTACGTGCTAACCGGGGACGGCGGCGCTCCGCTGGACGAGGCGGCCCCGGCGGCGCCGGTCAACGCGTACGGACGCAGCAAACTCGCCGGTGAGCGGGCCGTCCTGGCCCTCCTGCCGCACACCGGTCACGTCGTACGCACCGCCTGGCTCTACGGCGAGCACGGCCCCAACTTCGTGGCCACGATGCTGAAGCTGGCGGCGAGCCGGCGGGACGTCGAGGTCGTGGCCGATCAGCAGGGGCAGCCGACGTGGTCGGCCGCGCTGGCCGAGGGGCTCGCCGATCTGGGCAGCGCCGCCCACTCCGGCCGCCTCGCCCCGGGGATCTACCACGGCGTCGCCGGCGGCACTACCACCTGGTACGGCCTGGCCCGCGCCGTCTACGAGGAAGCGGGTCTCGATCCGGCCCGCGTACGGGCGACCACCAGCGACCGGTTCCCCCGCCCGGCGCGGCGGCCGGCGTACGGCGTGCTGTCCCGCAGGCGATGGGCGGACGCCGGCCTGCCGCTGATGGGGGACTGGCGCGCGCAATTGCGTGCCGCGATGCGCCGCCCCGCGTTCGTGAAGCTGGCCGAGGCCGCTGTCGCGACCCCGGCCGTCGAGGATCAGAGCGCGTAATCGGGGCGTACGACCCGCTCGCGGACGAGCAGCCCGTCGCCGTCGACCTCGAGCACGTCGCGGACCAGGCAGCTGGGGGCGACGACCGGCTCGGCGACACCGGGCCGGGTCAGCATGACGACGGCGTAGTACTCGGTCCGCACCGTACCGTCCTGGTCGGGAAAGATCTGCAGCATGCTGAACCAGTGCCGGCGCTGGCACGGATCGGCCGCATAGCGCCGCTCCTGGTAGGCACGCATCTCCGCGGTGATCGCCGCACGCCCCCGCAGCGGCGTCGTGCCCGGCGCGTGGTCGAAGACGCCGCCCTCGGCGAAGGTGGCGGCGAACTCGGCGGCGAGCATCCCGTCCAGCGACCTCACCTGGCCGGCATAGAACTGCTGCACGCGGACGTAGAGATCGGTGAAGGACAGCGGCATTCTCACTCCGTTCAGTAGTTTCCGAGTCCGCCGCACACGTTGAGCGCCTGCGCGGTGACTGCTGCCGCGTCGTCGCCGACCAGGTACTCGACCATGGCGGCGACCTCCCGGGGCTCCACGTAGCGGCCCATCGGGACCTTGGCGGTGATGCGCTGGTACGCCTCCTCCTCGGTGATGCCCCAGACGCCGGCGAAGCCCTGCCGCACGGCCTCGGCCATCGGCGTCTCCACGAACCCGGGACAGACGGCGTTCACCGTGATGCCGGTCGTGGCGAGCTCCAGCCCCAGCGCCTTCGACAGCCCGACGAGGCCGTGCTTGGAGGCCGAGTACGGCACCGCGAAGGCGACGCCCTGCTTGCCGCCCGTGGAGGCGATGTTGACGATCCGGCCCTGACCCGCGGCGCGCATGCCGCCGGCCGTCAGCACGGCCTGGCAGAGCCGGAACGCCGCGGTCAGATTGGTGGCGAGCACGTCGTCCCACAGCTCGTGGGTGATCTCGGTGGCGGGCCCGCCACCACCGCGGCCGGCGTTGTTCACGAGCACGCCGATCGGGCCGAACCGTTCGACCGCGTCCCGGACCAGGGCGTCCAGATCGGCCTGGCGGCGTACGTCGCACACCGATCCCGCGACGTCGAAGCCCTCCTTCCGGAGCTGCTCCACGGTGTCCTCGACCGTGTCGGACCGGCGGCCGCACAGGTGGACGCGCATGCCCGCGCCCGCCAGGCGCCGCGTCACCTCCAGCCCGATACCGCTGGTGCCGCCGGTGACCAGGGCCGTCCGGTTCGTCAACCGCGTCATGAGTGTCTCCTCCGCTCGGACAGGGGAATCGCCACGGCGTTGTAGGGCGTCTGGGGGGTGGGCTCGACGGTGAAGCGGCCGTTGGTCACGTACAGCCGGTCGCCGTACACCTGCGCCGCGCACGGCACGTCGAAGCGCTCGTCCTCGAGGTAACCGGCGAAGGTGCCACGGGTGCCGGCGTCGTCGAGCTCGATGACGGCGACGTTGTCGAACTGCGTCGCATACAGCGTCCGGCCGCGTACCGTCACACCGATCGTTGTCGGAAGCCGCAGCGGTAGGTCGACCCGGCGGGCGATCCCCGTGGCCGGATCGACCCGGAACAGCGAGCCGCCGTCGGCGGCGACGTTCACGACCAGCAGCGCGGAGCCGTCCGGCGTACGCGTGATCCCGGTCGCCGACACCCCACCGTCCGGCGCCTGGAACCAGTCACCCGTCAGCGTCCGGGTGATGACCTGCTGCTGGGACGGGAGCTGCCCGCCGCTGCCGAGGGGCAGCCCGAACAACACGGGATTGAACCCGTCGGTGCACCAGACGGCGCCGGGCGTGACGGCGATGTGCGACGCGGCTGTCGTCTCCGTCCCCACGTCGTACGTCCGCAGCAGCGCACCGTCATGCGCGTCGTGCACCTTGAGGATGCGGCCCCAGCCCCCGCCGACGAACAGGCGTGCCCGCTGGTCCACCTGCACCCCGACGGCCATGTACCGCGGGTCGAACACACCCGGGTTGACCCCCGGATAGAGCACCTCGCCGGCGCCGGTGGCGAGGCAGACCCGATAGAGGGCGCCGCCGAGCAGCGAGCCGAAATAGGCGTACGGCAGCGCACCGATGGCGATGCTCTGCGGGTGGAAGCCGTCGGGCAACTGCAGGGTCGTCGGCCAGCCCGTCCGGTCGCGGGCTGGCGCCGGGGCGGCGATGCCCGTGGAACCGAGCAGAGCCCCGGTCCCGAGCGCGGCCCCGAAGCCCAGCAGGCGCCGGCGGGTCAACGTTGCGGCCATGGATGCGTCCTTTCATCCGCAGATGCGAGGCAACCTGCCGCAGCCCGCCAGCGTCGCGCTGGAAGATCACTGGAGCCTGCGCCCGAGCCCGCCTCGAGCGCCGATCCACCAAGCGGCGCCAATGTCTGGCGGCGTGACTACCGAAACGGCACACCAGCAGGTCCGGCGGCTCATCCTCGCCGCCGGGGGGTCCGGGGAGCAGATCGCCGTGGCGGCCGCGGAGATCGGTGCCGGGCGTACCGTCGAGATCCTCGTCGACGAGATGGTCGCCCGGGCCGATCTGACGGAGGTCGCGGGCACGCAGACCACCCCGATCGTGGTCCAGTTCGAGGTCGCGAGCGCCGACGGTACGGTCCGGCACACCGTGCACGCCGGGAAGGTCGTCGAGCACCGCCCGGGCGCGGCCGAGGAGCCCCACGCGACGGTGGCGACCTCACTCGAATGGCTCGCGCAGGCGGTCTACGGCCCGCACGCCATGAAGGACGGGCAGGGCTTCGCCATCCACTGGCACGACCTGGAAACGCCGGAACGCCTCGGCACCGCGATGCACGTCTTCCCGGTGGTCCGCCGGCTGGTCCGCGCGGCGACGCACCACCCGGTCGACCTCGGCGAGCTGTCCCTGCGCCAGGGATCCGACAAGTGGGGACTGCACTACTACACCCCGCACTACGAGCGGCATTTCGGTCCGCTGCGGCACCGCCCGCTGGTGGTCCTGGAACTGGGCATCGGCGGCTTCGGAAACCCCGCCTCCGGCGGAGGATCGCTGCGCATGTGGAAGCGCTTCTTCCCCCGGGCCGTCTTCTACGGAGTGGACATCTTCGACAAGGCGCCCCTGCGCGAGCAGCGCATCCACACGGTCGCCGGCGACCTCTCGAACCCGGACTTCCTGGCCTCGCTGGGCGCCGATCTGGGGCCGTTCGACGTGGTCATCGACGACGCCTCGCACCGCAGTGCCGACGTGATCGGGGCATTCCAAACCCTTTTCCCGTACGTCCGCAGCGGCGGCCTCTACGTCGTCGAGGACCTGCAGACCTCCTACTGGCCCGGCTACGGCGGCGGCACCCGGCTCGACGACCCGGCGACCAGCATGGGCTTCCTGAAGACGCTCGTCGACGACCTGGCCCACGAGGAGCGTTGCGACGCCGGGGCGGCCGGGCGGTTCGCGGAGTCGATCAGCGGTGTCCACTTCCACCGGAGCCTCGCCTTCATCGAGAAGGGCGTGAACCGGGAGGGGCCGAGCCCGTCCTGGATCCCCCGGCAGCTCATGACGTACGAGGAGATGGCGGCGGTCGACTGGGGGGAGGGCCTGAGCGGCGAGTGATCGCTAGGAGAAGTCGCCGGAGACGGTCAGCTTCTTGCCTCCCACCGTGGTCGCGACCGCCCAGTACGAGTCGGCACCGGCGTCGCGGCCACCGCTGTCGTGGAGGTACTTGGCGGCGAAGACGTGCGTGCCCTGCGCCAGGGTCTCGCCCGCGGCCAGGTCGAAGCGGTAGGTCAACGCGTCCCGCTCGTGCAGGATCGTGCTGTCGATCCTCGTGCCGGTGACGTCGTGCACCGCTCCCTGGTCGCTGAGGCCGGGAGTCAGCTTCACGCGTACGGTCACTGTCAGGGCCGTGAGCGGCTCCGCCAGCTTGAGCGTGATCTCGCTGCGCGCGGCGCGGTCGCCCTCGGTCACGACCGACCCGTCCGACCACAGCGGGCCTTGTTCGGCGGGGTTTCCGCCGGTCCGCGGGCTGTTCGACGGCGGCGTGGACCGGGGCCGGACGCTCGTCGGCCGGGTGGTCCCGGGGACACCCGCCGTCGTCGGAGGACCGGTCGGGACCGGCGGCGCTGCGGTCACCGGGCTTGGGGAGGCGGCGACGACCGGGGGAGCGGCGGGCGAAGGGCCGGGGCCGACGTGGTCGGCCAGGGCCCAGCGCGCCACGCCGCCGGTGCCGATGACGGCCGACACCGCGAGCGCCGCGCCGGCGATCCGGACGAGTTGCCCTCGCGGCTTCCTGCCGGGCCGGCCGGCCCGCTGCTGCGCGATCCGGTTGAGCATGGCCGTCCGGTCCGGCCGGTGCTCGGACGCGGCCCGGCTGAGCAGGCCGCGCAGGTCGTTGTCGTTCACCGTGCCTCCTCCCTCGCGCCGTGTTCGATCCGGGACGCTTCCTGGCTGCCGAGCAACTCCGCCAGCTGGCGGGCTCCGCGGGACGTCTGGCTCTTCACCGCCCCGACGGAGATTCCGAGCACCCGGGCCACCTCCCGCTCGGACAGGTCGAACGCGTACCGCAGCACCACACACGCGCGCCGCCGGTGTGGCAGGTGACTCAGCGCGCTGCGTACGTCCAGCACCGCCGGCACGTCCGGATCCGGCGTCCCCCGGGTGCCGGCCAGCAGGTGCATGCCGAGCAGGCCGCGCCGCTCCCGGATCCGGCGGCGGACCCACTGCCGGGTCAGGTTCGTCACGATCCCGCGGGCGTACGCGACCGGGTCGTCGGCCGCCTCGACCCGCGACCAGTGCCGCCACACCTCCGTCAGCGCGTCGGCCGCCAGGTCGTCGGCGACCGAGGCGTCGCCGGTCAGCAGGAAGGCCAGCCGGGCCAGCTCGACATGACGACGCTCGAAGAACGCGCGGAAGGCCGCCGCCGCGTCGTCCGGCATGCCCGCCTCCCGTCTCCATGATCGCGCTCCCACCAGCCGCGATGACGCTAGAGGGACCGCTCGCCCCCGGCAAGCCGGAGAGGCGCGGGCGGTGCAGCCCGGATCCCAGGTTCCTAGGACGCTCCAGGCGTGGTGATCCCGGGTGCAGGCGGTGGTGTTCGCCTGCCGCAGCGGCCTCGCCGGCGGCTGAGCGCGGCACGGTACGCACCCCGGCTGCGGAGGCCGGGGTGCGTACCGTGCGGAAGAGAAAGGCGAAGAGGGATCAGGTGAGCACGCCCCCGAGGCTGGCCCAGCCGGTCCACGACATGCTGCCGGCGAACATCTGCCGCTGCGTCCACAGTGCATTGTCCGTACCGCGGACGAACACCTGCAGCCTGCCGTTGCTGTTCTGCGCGGCGGTCAGCTCGTTGGTGAACACACCACCGAGGCTGGTCCACGCGCCCCAGCTACCACCACTGTTCTGGTAGCGGTACCAGAGCGCGTTGTCGGTGCCGCGGACGAAGACCTGCAGCCGGCCGTTGGCGTTGCGCCAGACGCCCGGGTTGCTGGTGAGTCCGCCGCCGAGGCTGGCCCACCCGGTCCATGAGTTGCTGCCCCCGGAGGTCTGCCGCCGCGTCCACAGGGCGTTGTCGGTGCCGCGCGCGAAGACCTGCAGCCGATTGGCGGCGTCAGGCGAGACAGCCGTGTCACTGGTGAGTCCGCCGCCGAGGCTGCTCCAGCCGGTCCACGCGTTGCTGCCCACCGACGCCTGCCGGCGCGTCCACAGGGCGTTGTCGGTGCCGCGGACGAAGACCTGCAGCCGGCCGTACCGGTCCATCGAGGCGCTCGTCTCCCCGTTCAGGACGCCGCCGAGGCTGCTCCATGCGGTGAACGCGGCGCTGCCGGCAAAGGTCTGACGCCGCATCCACAGTGCTTGATCGGTGCCCTCGACGAAGACCACCAGCCGCCCGAGGGCGTCGCGGGTGACGGTGGGGTCGCTGGTGAGTCCGCCGCCCAGGCTGCTCCAGGCGGTGTAGGCGGCGCTGCCGGCGACGATCTGGCGGCGGTACCACAGGGCGTTGTCGGTGCCGCGGACGAAGACCTGCAGCCGGCCGTTGAGGTTGCTGCCGGAGCGGGGCGCGCCGGCGAGGCCGCCCCCGAGACTGGCCCAGCCGGACCAGGTGGCGCTGCCCGCGCTGGTCTGACTTTGCCGCCACAGTCCCTGGTCGGTACCGCGGACGAAGGCTTCCAGCCGGCCGTTGCTGTTGCGGGCCACCGAGACCGCTGCGGCACCGGTGGGTGCCAGCATGGTCACTGCGGCACCGGCGGCCGGTGCCCGCTGGGCCGGCATGGCCTGGGCCGGGGCGGTGAACAGCGCGGAGCCGATCACCGCTGCGGCGGCAGCGATGACGATTCTCCGGCATGGTGAGACGGGTACGACGGACATGACGGTGCTCCTTAACACGTTGATGTGCCGGGCGCGGTGCCGGTGGCACGTGCGTCCTCAGCGAAGTGGTGCGCATAGTTACGGGCTGCCGAGGTTCGATTTCGGCGGCGGGCGCGGCGCCAATCGGTCGGCGCCGGCTCCAGAGCGGTGTGGCCGTCGGTCCAGGTGAGTTCATCCCACGTGCGGCGGCTACAGGGCAGCGTAAGCCGGATACATTCGGTCGTTCGTCGAATGCGCAGCCTGCCCTGCTAATGGGCCTTTCGGGCAATACGGATTAACCGGAAGTGCTGGTGCGGCTTGCCGATCGGCCGAGGTCCCCACGTCAGCCGTGGTGATGCCCAGCCGGCAGACCGTGTCCCTCGGGCCGCTCTGCCACGCCGGCGGCGGCGCACCGTTGACGTCGAGGATGCAGAAGGCCACCTCGTGGATGTGGGTGCGGCCGGGCAGGAAGTGCGAACGGCCGCCGGCCTGGAGCGTCAGCTCGTATCGCTTGATCCCGCCGGGCCCGGGCCGAGGCTTCGCGAGCGGCGGGACCCAGGCCGGTCAGCGCGGCCAGGGAAAGAAGCTTCCTTCGATCCACGACGGCCAGCCGGGCAGGCGTCCGGCCCCGGCGGATCGGGTGTCTCCCTCAGGGCGCTGATACGTGGTGTCGCGATGCCGCCAGCTGTCTGGCCGGTGGCCGGGGTCGTGACGACACTGTGGCCGTTCGGCGGCTCGTCGACGCGGAGTGCTGTGAGCCGCGCCCCGAGGATCAGCGGTGGGGGCCGTCGAACAGAACCGGCTCGCCGTGGCTCACCGCCCGGAGCGGGGCGGGCAGGGTGACCTATCGGGGGCTGCTCGACCTGCTGCGGACGGCGGCGACCGCGTTCATCAAGCATCGGCGATCAACGGCAGCGGCGACGCGCCCTTGATCTCCTGCAGGCGCAGCAGCGTGGTCAGCCGCTGCGCCCCCTTGATGGACAGCTGGGTGAGGACGTGCTGCAGCTCAGCCACGTCCCGCGCGACCACCAGCAGCATCACGTCGATCTCCCCGGCCACCCAGTCGGCGGCGATGACCTGAGGCAACGCCAGCACCGCCTGCTCGAACGCCCGGCTGGCGCGCGGCTCGTGCCGGGCGAGGGTCGCCGACACGTACACCTGGAGCGGGAACCCGGCCTCGGCGGCCTCGATCCGGGCGCCGATGCGCCGGATGACGCCGGACTTCTTCAGCCGGCGTACCCGATTGAGGGTCGCGGCCGGCGACAGGCCGACCAGCCGGGCCAGATCGAGGTTGGAGCGGTCGGCATCCACCTGCAGCTCGTGGAGCAGCCGGACGTCGATTTCATCAAGTCGAACCGCCATTCGACCAAATATAGTTTCGTCCTGAGCGCAGCGGAACGAATTCTGTGCCGTGATCCGGAACATCGAGCCCATGCGTTCCCGCCACCTCACCCTGCTCGCCCTCCTCGCCGCCGGCCTGCTCTGGGGCACCACCGTGCCCCTGACGAAGGTGGCACTGACCGGCATCGGCCCGGGATGGCTGACCGTCCTGAGATTCGCCGTCGCGGTCGTGCCCCTCGCCTGCCTGGCACGCCACCGGCTCCAGCAGGCCGTGTCGGCGAGCACGATCACCTGGGGTGCAGTCGGCTACGGCGTCGTCATCGTCCTGCAGAACATGGGCATCGCCCGCACCAGCGTCAGCCACTCGGCACTGATCCTCGGCGCGACCCCCCTGCTGACCGCCGCCCTGGGCGTCGCCACCGGCCGCTCCCGCATCGCCGCCCCGGCCTGGACCGGCCTCGCAATCTCCGGCCTCGGCATCGCCGTCATCGCCTCCCACGGCGGCGGCGAGGCCTCCCTGACCGGTGACGCCCTGGTCGGCGCGTCGGCCCTGCTCTCCGCGGCGTTCCTGCACGTCCAGCCGAGCCTGCTGGCGGGCCGCAGCGTCACCGCGGTCACCGCCGTCCAGTTCGGCGCGGGGGCCGCGGCGGCCCTGCCGTTCGCCGTCCTCACCGAGCAACCGTCCGGGCACCTGCCCGGAATCGTGCCGCTCCTGGCCATCGCGGGGCTCGCGGTGGGCGGGACGTTGCTGCCGTTCACCTTGTTCGCGTACGGCCAGACACGCATCGCCCCGGAGACAGCGGCATCCTTCGTGAACCTGGAACCAATCGTCGGCACAGCCCTGGGCGTGGCGGCGTTCGGCGACACGCTGACGACATCCCAGCTCGCAGGAGGACTCGCGGCAATCGCAGGAATCGGCCTGACATCCGCGTCCCTGGCCCGCGCCGGCCGCCACCCCGAGCCACACCCCGAATTCACCGCGCCGGAGGAGCCCCGCATCCCGTCCCCGCCTGGCGGTCAGTCTTTCCAGCCGAAGGTGAGGGTGCCGGCCACCGCGTCGAAGACGTCGTCGAAGACCGAGGCCAGTGCCGTGTTCGGAGTCAGGAACGACAGTGTGCCCACGCTGTCCGTGCCGGGCACCGGCAGGTGGAAGTCGCGCCGGTATGCCGTCACCTCGCCGTACCCGGCGCGGTCGCGGATGGTGACCGGGCCGCTCACACGCGCCGCCGGGCCGGACGGGAGGGTCACCGTCTCCGCGTCGTCGCCCAGCTTTTCGCGTACGTCGTCCAGCGAGCCCACCGGCGGCGACATGCTGAGCATCGCGTGGGCGGTGACCACCAGGGGCTCGGTGGAGCCCGCGACCGGCACCACGTCGGCGTAGAGGCCGACGACCACCACGTACGCCTCGGCGCTGAGCCGGCGTAGTTCCATTGCCGGCGGGGCCAGGTGGGTGACCAGCCGGTCCTCGGTGATGAGCTGGTGCCCGGCCCACCGCGCGGCTACGGCCTGCCGTAGCTCGGTGGTGACGTCGTGGGCCTGCGGGTCCAGCTCCACCCAGTCCTGCGGGAGCCGCAGGCTCACGGATGCGGGTGGGGAAGAACTCATCAACTCACCTTTGCTGCGGTCGGCTGTCCCCGCCTCGGAGAGCCGGTCCGGGATTCGATGAATGCCGTGGTGAGCCTCCCCCCGACGGCGGAATGGTCGGGAATCATCACCCTTGTCCATGGCGTAGAGCGTGGCAATCACTCGTCCGGTTGGCTCGCGCGCCGCGGCGGCGGACGGGACTCCGCCGTCCGGGATCGGTTACGGCACCAACGTCCGGGCTGGAGTGTCGGATGTGAGACACCCGCGGCGCCGCGGCCGGGGCCTCCGGCCAGCCACGTGCCGAACTCCTCGGGGGTACGGATGCCGTGGTCGAGGACGGCCGTGTAGATGTCCCGTGCCCCCGACCTCGTCGGGGTAGCCGGGCAGCTGGTGCCACACGTCCTTGATGCGCAGGACGTCGGGGCGCTGATCAGCGGTGATGGCTGCACGCAACCGCCCAGCACCATGATGTCGAGGTCACGCCAGCACATCAGGCCGGAGACGTAGCTCCCGGTGAGCAGCGGCGGGCTCACCCCCTCGAACAACCCCGCCTCGCCGAGCGCGGCCAGGACCTCGCCGGCCTCCGCCTGCAGAGCGTCCTGCCGGCGGTACAGCTCGGGGTTGGGTAGCGGTGCTCGCATGAAAACGTTGTAGCAACGGCACGCTCGCGATTGGACGTAACCGCCTCCCTTCGGATAACGTGAAGGCACGCCGTTGCGAGTTCTTCCCCCGTGGAATTCGCAGCGGCGTCCTACTTTCCCGGGAAGCAGCCCCGAAGCAGCCCCGAAGCAGCCCCGAAGCAGCCCGCGGCAGGCCGGAGGCCCCGCCGGCAAACCCGGCAGCCCGCCGGCAAACCCGGCAGCCCCGGCAGCGCTTCGGCGGCGGGCTGGGGCCCGGCCGGGTGGCCGGACCCCGTCCGATCAGGAGCAGGTCGCCGAGCCCAGCTTCACCGCCGCCGGCGCGGTTGCCGTGCCGTTGGCCGTGAAGCCGATCGTCACCGACGCCCCGGCCGCGAGCGACGTGCTGTGCGACGGCGCGGTGGCCGTCACCGTGGTGCCGGTCTGCGACACCGTCGCGTTCCAGCCGTTGGACAGCGTCACCCCGCCCGGCCAGGTCCAGCTCGCCGACCACGGGTTGATCGCCGCGCCGCCGGTGTTCTTCACCGTCAGCGAGCCTTGGAAGCCGCCCTGCCAGGCGTTGTCCTGGTGGTAGCTCACCGTGCAGGCGCCGGTCGGGGCCGGCGAGGACGGCCCGGGCGAGGACGGGCCGGGCGAGGATGCCGGCGGGATCAGGTACGGCTGCAGGATCGCCTGCTTCGCCGTGTCGATGGAGGTCCAGTCGTCCAGTGCGATGCCGCCGGTGTCGCCCGAGTTCGGGTTCCACGACCAGTACGTGAACGACATGCCGCCGACGCCCGTACCCGTGTAGGCCATGAGGTTCTCCAGCCACACCTTGTCGATCGGGTTCTGCAGCGTGGTGCCGAACTCGCCCATCATGATCGGCGCCTTGTTCTGCTTGGAGAGGTAGCCGAAGTAGTGGTCCCAGATGGCCGGCATGTTGGCCGGGTACGCCGGGTCGTCGAACCAGGCCTGGTGGTAGACCGACGTCGCGTACTCGTGCGGGGAGTAGACGACCCGGCCGGGCAGGTCGAGGCGGACCGGGAGGTCTCCCGCCTTCGACAGGTTTCCGCCCCACCAGCCGCAGTCCTCGTCGTTGCTGGTGTCGCCGTCCCAGACGTTCGACAGTCCGCCGCTGGGGCAGCTGACGCCCTCGACGAAGATGAGCCAGTTCGGCTGGACGGACAGGATGGCGTTGCCGGCGCGTTCCGCGGCCAGGCGCCAGTCGCGGGCGGTGTCGCCGCAGCCCCAGCAGGCGCCGGTCGCCGCCGGGTTGGTGCCCTCCGCGTGCGGTTCGTTGTGCAGGTCCGCGCCGATCACGGTGGCGTTGCCGGCGTACCGGCGGGCGAGCATCTGCCAATCGCTGATCCATGTGGACTCGGGTACGGCGGCGGTGTACCAGAGGGCGGTCTGGCCGGCGGCGGTCGGGCGGTGGCGGTCGAGGATGACGCGCATGCCTTTGCTCCCTGCGTACCCGATGACCTTGTCCAGGATCTGCAGCGGTGACAGTCCGGCGAGGTCCGGGTTGACGAAGTCGTTGATGCCGCTCGCGGTGGCTCCGGGCCGCAGGGCGTCGTTGGAGTACGGGATGCGCAGCGTGTTGTAGCCGAGCCGGGCCATGGTGTCGAGCTGGCCGCGCCACGGGTTGGCGGACCACAGGCCGTGGAAGGTCTTGTTGTCGGTCTCCATGCCGAACCAGTTGATGCCGGTGATGCGGACCGTCGCGCCGGTGCCGTCCACGATCTTGCTGCCGCTGGTGTGCAGGTAGCCGGTGCCGGTGCCGGCCGCCGCGGCGGAGGCGGGGGAGGCGGTCAGGGTGGCGCCCACGATGAGGGCCGCGCCGGCAGCCGTTGCGGCGACGGCTGCGGTGAGTGCTTTTCGGACCATGGGGGATCTCCGTTCGGCTCGTCGGAGGTGGCCGATGTGAACCAGTGACGAACATCGTTGCATGGGAGCGCTCCCACCACAACGGTCAGTGGCAGCGGCCAGTGCCGGTGTCCGTGAACGAGCCGCCCGGCACCGGCAGGAAGTCCCAGCGATACCAGCCGGGCCGCAGCGTCAGCCGCACCACCCCGTACGTGGTGTTGTTCCGCCGCTCGCTGTTCGCCGCCGTCCGGCCGAAGGGATAGCGTTCTGCGCCCCCGGTGCCCGCCACGATCTCCCGGATGCCCCGTGCGGTGTCCCGGCGCCCGGCCGGGGTCTGCGGCGCGAACCGCTCGTACACGTGGTTGTGGCCGGCCATGAGGAGCTCGGCGCCGGCGTCGTACAGGGCCTGGACCAGGGGGCGGGTCTCGGTGGCCGGCGGGTGGGTGGCGGCCGAGGTGAACAGCGGATGGTGCACCATCGCGACCGTGCACGCCGCGGCGCTCCCGGCCAGGTCCGCCCGCAGCCACCGCTCCTGGGCCGAGCCCTTGCCGCAGCCGCCCGGCACCTCCGAGCACACCGTGTTGAGCACGACGACGTGCCACGCGCCGGCGTCGTACGAGTAGTAACCCTTGCCCCTGGGCCCGGCCGCCGCCCCGAAGTAGTCGAAGTACGGCCTGGCGCTGCCGCTGTGGTACTCGTGGTTGCCGACGGCGGGCCTGGTCCGGGCCTTGGCCCGCCCCCACGTGGGCCCGTAACACCGGGCGAAATTCGTGCGGCTGCCGTTCGGATAGGCGTTGTCCCCGAGCGTGAAGACCGTTCCCGGGAACCGCTGGAGGAGCGCGAGCGTGCGGCTGTCACCCGTGCTCTCGCAGCTGGCGATGTCGCCGGCGCCGATCAGCACCGCCGGAGTGGCACCGGCGGCCTCGGCCTGCGCGGTGGCCTCGGGTCGGGTCACGCCGGGTGTCCCGGTCGCCGGCGCCGGGCTGCCGGCCGGGCTTGCCGCTTGCGGCCCTCCGCCGGACGCGGCCGGGGACGGCGTGCCGCCGGAGGCGTTACCGGGACGGTCGTCCGGAGCGGCCGAGCAGGCGGTGAGAGTCACCGCGAGCAGCGCCGCGGCGCACCGGCTGATCCACACCCGTGCTGGCTTCCCCCCTCCGACCTGCTCAAACCTCGCGACGGACCAGCTCACGCGCCCAGCGCATCCGGGGTACGGCGGTGTCCGGGTGCTCGCCGAACTCGTACGCCATCCCGGCGGCACACCCGGCCGGACCGTCGCGGTGCAGCAGCGTGCCCACGGTGTCGTCGACGACCTCGGCGTCCAGGGTGTCCGACGCCTGGAGGTGCGAGACGAACACCGCCTCGGCCCGGACCGTCTTGTCAGGAATCTGGTGCATGGGGATATCTCCTTGCCGGCGCGCGCCCGCACGCCGCATTGCTGGGGATGGATGCGGTACAAAGCCGCCAATGGCACAACGGCGGCTCGGCATGCGGAAATCCACGCCCGCGGGTGACAGTGAGCACAGCACCCGGCCGGGTGAGCCGCTCCCGGCAGCCGAGTGATCCACGGGCCGCCGCGTCGTCCCGTAGAACTGTCGGACCCCCGTGCGATGCTCGCTCCCATGGTCGTCGTCTTCGATGCAGAGCTGTGGACCTGGGACGCCCGGCGGGGCGACAGCTGGACGTTCGTCAGCCTGCCCGCCGAGGAGTCGGAGACCATCCGCGACATGACGGAGGGCATCCGGCGCGGCTTCGGCTCCCTGCGCGTGCGGGCCCGGATCGGCGCGACGACGTGGACGACCTCGATCTTTCCGGGCAAAGGCCGCGAGGCGTACGTGATGCCGGTCAAGCGTGCCGTCCGCCGTGCGCAGGGCCTGGACCAGGGCGACAGCACCACGGTGGAGGTGGAGCTACTGGATCTCTGACCGTCAATCGGCCGGTCGGACCTAGCGCATCCGTGCCGCTGGATGATTAATCTCCTCCAGGCCGCCTGCGTCGGGCGGCCCAGTGGAGAGGCTAGGGATGAGAAAAATCCTGGCGGCTACCGCCGCTGTGGCGATGGGGCTGGCGGTCGGTGGCGGCGTGATCCCGTCCACCGCCCAGGCCCGGGTGGGGGCCGGTTCCGGTTACACCCCGCCGCCGATCACGTGGGGCACCTGTGCCAGTGCCGGACTGCAGGCCCGGGGGGCCCAGTGCGGCATGCTGACCGTACCGTTGGACTACGCGCGGCCCGGCAGCACCAAGATCAAGCTTGCCGTGTCGCGGATCAAGCACACCTCGGCCGCGGCCGACTACCAGGGCGTCATGCTCACCAACCCGGGCGGTCCCGGCGGTTCCGGGCTGACCCTGTCGGTGCTCGGCGAGTACGTGCCCGGCGGCGTCGGCAAGGACTACGACTGGATCGGGTTCGACCCGCGCGGGGTCGGTTCCAGCCAGCCGGCGCTGAGCTGCGACGTCGAGTACGCGGGCTACAACCGGCCGTTCTACGTGCCGGAGACCGGTGCGCTGGAGCGGGCCTGGCTGAAGAAGACCGCGAAGTACGCCGCGGACTGCAACCGGGCCGGCGGCGCGCTGCTGGACCACGTCAAGACCACCGACACGATCGCCGACATGGAGAGCATCCGCAAGGCGCTCGGCGCCAAGCAGATCAACTTCTACGGCTTCTCGTACGGGACCTACCTCGGCCAGGTCTACGCGACCCTGCACCCGGGCAAGGTGCGCCGGATGGTGCTCGACGGCAACGTCGACCCGCGGCGGGTCTGGTACGACGCCAACCTGGACCAGGACCTCGCGTTCGACAAGAACATGGACGTCTACTTCAAGTGGGTGGCCAAGTACGACAAGGTCTACCACCTCGGCACCACCGGCAAGGCCGTGAAGGCCAAGTACTACGGCACCCTGCAGAAGCTGCGCAGGACGCCGGCCGGCGGGCTCATCGGCCCCGACGAGTGGAACGACATCTTCGTCTCGGCCGGCTACTACGTGTTCGGCTGGGAGGAGGTCGCCGAGGCGTTCGCCGCCTGGGTCAACGACGGCGATGCCGCCCCGCTGAAGGACCTCTACGCCGCTCCCGGTGACCCGGGTGCGGACAACGGCTACGCCATGTACCTCGCCACCCAGTGCACCGACGTCAAGTGGCCGCAGAGCTGGGGCAAGTGGAAGCGGGACAACTGGCGTACGTACGCGAAGGCGCCCTTCATCACGTGGAACAACGCCTGGTACAACGCGCCGTGCCGGAACTGGGGCGGCCAGGTCGGCAAGCCGGTCACCGTCAACGGCAAGAACGCGCCGCCGATCCTGCTGATCAGTGAGACCAAGGACGCGGCGACGCCGTATTCGGGCAGCCTCGAGGTGCGCAAGCGCTTCCCGCGTTCCGTGCTGCTCGAGGGCGTCGGCGGCACCACGCACGCCGGTTCGCTGAACGGTGTCGCGTGCACCGACAACGTCATCGCGGCGTACCTGGACACCGGTGCCCTGCCGACGCGGGTGCACGGCAACCGCTCCGACAAGCAGTGCTCGCCGGTTCCGGTTCCGGACCCGACGGCTGCGGCGGCGAAGAGCCTGAGCGCGGCCGGCGGCTCCAGCCGGGCGCCGCTGCGGGAGCTGGTCAGCATCCGCTGATCCACCCGCCGATGTGACGGCCCGGGAGCTGCGGCTCCCGGGCCGTCGTGCTCACCAGGACACGGGCATGGCCCGCAGGCCGCGGACCAGCAGGCCCGACTTCCACGGCAGGTCCTTCTCGTCGACGGCCAGGCGCAGCTCCGGCAGGCGGCCGAGCAGGGTCCGCAGCGCCACCTGGAGCTCCATGCGGGCGAGCTGGGCGCCGAGGCAGTGGTGCACGCCGTGGCCGAAGCCCAGGTGGGGGTTGGCCCCGCGGGCGAAGTCGAGGCCGTCCGGATCGGTGAAGACCTCGCCGTCGCGGTTGGCGGCGGAGAGCGAGCCGAGCACCGGCTCGCCGGCCCGGATGAGGACGCCGCTGAGCTCGACGTCCTCGGTGGCGTAGCGGGCGAACGCCGACGCCGCGCCCAGCGGCACGTAGCGCAGCAGCTCCTCGACCGCGGCCGGGACCAGGTCCGGGTCGGCGCGCAGCTCGGCCAGCTTCGGCGGGTTCGTGAAGAGCACGTACACGAAGTTCGGGATCTGGGTGACCGTGGTCTCGTGCCCGGCGGCGAGCAGGCCGGCCGCGAGCTCGACCATCTCCTCCTCGCTCAAGCGGTCGTTGTCGTCGTCGCGGGCCTGCACGAGGGCGCCGATCAGGTCCTCGGTCGGGGCCACCCGCCGCTGGGCGATCAGGCTCGCCATGTACGCGTGCAGGTTGCCGATGTACTCCTCGATCCGCTCAGGGCTCAGCGAGGTGGTGGAGACGATCGCCTCCGACCACGTCCGGAACAGCTCCTGGTCGGTGGTGGGTACGCCGAGCAGCCGGCAGATCACCCGTACCGGTAGCGGGGTGGCGAAGTGCTCCACCAGGTCGGCCGGGGGACCCGCCGCTGTCATCGCGTCGATCAGCTCGTTCGCGATCGCGGTCGTGGCCGGGCGCAGCTCCTCCACCCGGCGGGCGGTGAAGGCCTTGGCGACCAGCCGGCGCAGCCTGCTGTGATCCGGCGGGTCCATGGCGAGCAGTCCGCCGCCGACCTGCTGCGACGTGGTGCGGGGCTCGTCGCGGCCCACGCTCGCGGCGCGGCTGAACCGGGGGTCGCCCAGCAGGGTGCGGACGTCCTGGTAGCGGGTGGCGAGCCAGGCCTCCTCGCCGAACGGCAGGCGTACCCGGGTCACCGGATCCGTGCGTCTCAGCCGCGCGTAGAGCGGGTCGAGGTCGAGCCGGTCCGGCTCGCTGAACGGGTATCGGCGTGCCGTGGGTGCCTGGCGCGTGTCAGTCAACGCGTGCTCCTGTCATCGAGGACTCTGAGCTACGTTCCAGACACGGATAGTAGTAGCGCGGACACCGACCGTCCATGCCGGACGGTGACGCTTCTCAATGTGTGGGCAGCGGATCCCGGCGGGCCAGGGCCTGCGCCGCGAGGTGCAGCAACTGGTTCACCGCGGCATCGACGTGCGGCGGGGCGGCCGGGAAGGGCTCCCGATCCAGGCAGCGCTCCAGCAGCAGCTCGACCAGCGCGCCGCGGTGCAGAATCTCGTCGGATGTGATCGCGCCCGGCAGGATCCGGATCTCGACGGTGTCCCGCAGCGGCGTGGCGGTCAGCAGCTGGGTCAGATTGACGTCGAAGAACTTCGTCAGCCCGCCGACCTCCGCCGCCTCGCACAGCTGCTCGTACGACGGGATGCCGTCGACGGCCCGGACCAGAGGCTCCGGCAGCGGGGCCAGCCGTCGGCACGCCGGGTTCGTCTGGAGCATCGCGCGCAGCGGTTCCCGCCAGTACGCGAACAGCCGCACCACGTTGGCCAGGGCATGCGGCTCCCGGAACGGCGCACCGTCGAGATGCAGGTGTACGGCCGCCTCGCGCGGCACGGTGAAGCCCAGCTCGCGGGCCGGGCCGAGCAGCTCCTCCAGCGCCTCGCCGTGGCCGGCGCTCAGCGGGGGAGTGACGATCTCGCAGGGGCGTTCCCGCTCACCGCCCTGGGGCGCGGCGAGGGCGATCGTCGCGCCGGTGGCGTCGGCGAGCTGGTAGATGCCGCCGTGCCGGTCCACCGTGGCAGCCCACAGCTGGGCGGTCGCGTCGAGCGCCGCCCCGATCGTGCCGCCGGGGTCGCTGTGCCGGGCGAGCAGGCGCAACAGCCGCGGATCGTCGGTGAGGACGCGGAACCAGCCGGGTGCGGGAGGCGTCCGCGGATCCAGGCCGGCCAGCAGGGTGACGTCGTCCACCAGGGTGCACAGCAGGCTGCCGTCGTCACGGCGTACCTCGAAACCCTGGGTCAGGTGCAGGAACCGTCCCAGGCCCGGGACCAGGGACGGTTCGCTGTCGTGGTGCCACACCGGGTGGACCCGGCCGCCGTACCGGTCGGCCAGGTCGCGCGCGAGGGTCTGCCGGCTGAGGCCTGGCGGGGCCATCAGCTCGATCTCGAATCCCGTACGCCGGTGCAGCGGGGCGATCACGGCCGGATCGGCAGGGTCTCGCCGGCCAGCAGCTTCTTGCCGCCCAGGACCTTCGCCTCGTACGCGTTGGGCTTCTTCCAGAGCTTGGCGAGCTCGACGGCGTCGTTGTAGTCGTAGCCGGCGTTGAAGAAGGCCTCGACCCGCTGATCCTCCTTCGACTGCGGAGGCTCGGGGGCGTCGGGGGCGCTGCCGGGTTTGATCGGCAGCTTCTTGCCGTCCAGCAGCTTCTTTCCGGCCGCCGCCTTCACGGCCCCGATGTCGTTCTTGTTCAACTTCCAGAGCTTGGCCAGCTCGACGGCGTCGTCGTAGTCGTAACCGGCGTTGAAGTAGGCGTCGTACTGCTTCTGCAGCTTCTCCTCGGCCGGCGACAGCGAGGAATCCACCGGCAGCGGCGGAAGGGACAACGACGGCGCCGCGGACGGCGTCGCCGGGGCGGCCGCCGGGGCGACCATGTTCCCCGAGCCGGTGGATCCCTGTCCGGGCAGCATCCCCGGCAGCGTGATCACCCCGGCGATGAGGCCGGCGCCGAGCACGGCACCGCCCGCGGCCTGGACGCCCCACCGGCGCCGCTGGTAGCTGCGGGACAGCTCCTGGACACGGGCATAGACGTCTGCCGGGTCGGGTGTCAGGTGTTCATGTCTCTCGAAGGCTTCGCGAAGCCTTTCTCCGTTGTCGATCACGACGTCTCCTCGGCGTGGATCATGGCGTATCGCTCCGACGTCAGCCGGAGAGTCTTCAGTGCCCTCGACGCGTGGCTGCGGACGGTCGCCGGTGAGCAGCCGATGAGATCGGCGATCGCCACGTCGTCCAGCTGCTCGTAATAACGCAGCACCAGCACTGCCCGCTGCTTGCGGCCGAGCGTGGCCAGCCGCTTCCACAGCTCGTCGGCCTCCACTACGTCCTGGGCGTGGTCGCCGACGCCGCCACGGGCGTCGTCGAGGTCCACCAGCCGCTCACCCACGGCGTGCACGTTGCGGGCCGCCCAGCTGCGCCGCCAGGACAGGTACTCGTTGAGCACCATGCGGCGGACGTACGCCTCGGGTGAGTCGGCGTCACTGATGCGGCGCCATCGCACGTGCGCCCGGGCCAGGACCTCCTGGACGACGTCCTGCGCGAGCTCGCGGTCGCCGGTGAGGACGACCGCGTACCGCAGCAGGCTCGGAAGCCGGGCCATCGCGAATTGCTCGAAGGTCACATCGTCTAGGACGCCGGTCCCGCCCCGGATGTGCAACGGAGATCCGGAGGAATTTCGTGACCACCCGGCCGACCCCGTCGGCCGGCCACGCCGGGACGGCCAGTATTCTGCGCCGACCAGATCACCGGGAGGACCGATCGTGTACGAGCAGCAGCCCGGCGCCTACCCGCCACCCGGGGCGCCGCAGGGTGGCGGTGCCATCGCCCTGACGGTCAAGTACCACCCGCTCGCCTTCATGCTCGGACTGTTCAAGCCGCAGGTCGAGATCAACGGTCATCCGGCCGCGAACGCCTGGGGCCGCACGGTTCTGCCCGTCGTGCCCGGTCAGCACCACGTCCACGTGCACGTGCCGTATCTGATCCCGTCGCGCATCGGCGTCGCGGACCTCGGCATCGCGGTGCATCCCGGACAGACCGTCGAGCTCGAGTACCGGGCCCCGATGATCGTTTTCATGGGCGGCGCGCTCGGAACGCCCCCGCAGAAGTATCCGGGGATGGCGGCCACCATCGCGCTGATGGTGGTGTCGCTCGTCCTGTTGCTCTGCATCTGCGGCGGCTTCATTCTGGCCGCGGCGAACGGCGGATCCAGTTCGGCATTCGGCGTTCCGGTGCCAGGCGCGATCGCTGCGGTGATCACCGCAATGACGGCCGCGATCGGCTGTCATTAGATTTCACCGCCCCCCCCCGCGGCCAGTGCGGACCCCGGGTGCACTAAATTCTCATGGGGGTGATGTGACATCGGAATACTCGAGAAGGAAAACGATCCGCCGCGCTCGCTGACGCCATGGCTGAGTGCCGAAGGCGTCACGACGGCGAGACCGGCCGGCGACGGGCTGTCGCTGCGAACCGTCGCGCTCGTCCCCGAGATCCGGCTGCTCCTGGCGGAGGACCCCACGCTGCTCTGGGCCCGCCTCGAGGCGGCCGAGGGGCGCCGGCTGCAGCCACCGTTCTGGGCCTCCGCCTGGTCCGGCGGGCAGGCGCTGGCCCGCTACGTCCTGGACCATCCGGCGCTGGTGGCCGGGCGCCGGGTGCTCGACGTGGCCTCCGGCTCCGGTCTGGTCGCGATCGCCGCGGCCCGGGCCGGCGCGGCGGAGGTCCTGGCCAACGACATCGACCCGTACGCGACGGCGGCCATCAAGGCCAACGCCGTGGCCAACGACGTCGGCGGGGTGACCTGTCTGCCCCACGACCTGCTGGACGGCGACGGCGAGGGTGCCGACGTCATCCTCGCGGGCGACGGGCTGTACGAGGAAGGTCTCGCCGTCCGGGTGCTCAAGTTCCTGACCCGGCAGGCGGCCCGCGGCGCGCTGGTGCTGGCGGGCGATCCCGGCCGGGGGCACGTGCCGGACGGGCTCATGGACCGGGTCGCCGCCTACGACCGACCGCACCTGGGTCCGGCGGACGACCACCGGGAACGCCGGCCGGCCGTGTTCCGGGCCCGCCGCCCCGAATCGCCCCTGCCGGAACTGCCCCGGACATGACGAACGGCCCGCCGAACCAGCGGGCCGTTCGTGCCTCGGGGAGGACTCAGACGATGCGGATGTTCGACGCCTGCAGGCCCTTGGCGCCCTGGGTGACGTCGAACTCGACCCGCTGGTTCTCCTCGAGGCTGCGGTAACCGTCCGCCGCGATCGCGGAGAAATGCGCGAACACATCGCCGCCGTCGTCCTGGGTGATGAATCCGAAGCCTTTGTCGCCGTTGAACCACTTGACGGTTCCGAAAGCCATGTCCGCTCCTTGCAGCACTGGGGAACCCGCACCGCGCGGGATTCCGTGTGTCGCCGCGTTGATCACCCGTCCAACCACTCCGCCGTCCGGCGGCGAAGGATGGCAAAAGATCCGCGGGGAACAAAGAGCGCCTGGCGGGCTCAGATACCCATCAGGCGCCGGTGACGTCAACGGAAATCAAAACTGCAACCCGGTAACGGTACCACGGAAAGGGAGAGCGGCCCGGAAATCAATTAATGAGAGCCGATGTCATTATTCATATATCACCGAGAGTGACTATTCCATCACGTCGCGACCCCTCGCGTATTTGCTGGTCACGTTGATAGCATGCCGCCGTTCTCGGGCCACCTGTGGAGGTCTCCGGTGTCGGACAATCGGATGAAGGATCGTGTGAGAGTGATGTTCAACGGGACTTCCCCG
Source organism: Actinoplanes sp. NPDC051475 (assembly GCF_040689425.1). Taxonomy (NCBI): domain Bacteria; kingdom Bacillati; phylum Actinomycetota; class Actinomycetes; order Micromonosporales; family Micromonosporaceae; genus Actinoplanes; species Actinoplanes sp. NPDC051475. The sequence goes on along the minus strand of NZ_JBFAZZ010000003.1, from coordinate 145,032 downwards.
GAAAGTGCGACCTCGGAGCACGTGCTGCTCTCCCCGGCCGGCCCCGGCGTCCCGTCGAACCAGGCGCTGCAGGTGCTGACCATGGCCCAGCGCACCGCCGAGGATCACCTCGCCAAGGCGCAGCAGCAGGCCGACAAGATCCGCACCGAGGCGCTCGCCGCCGCGGAGGAGATCGAGCGCGAGGCGCAGATGCACGCGCACAACGTGCGGCGCGAGGCGGAGCAGGTGCTGTTCGACGCGCGGGCTGCGGCCGAGCAGACCGCCCGGGAGGCGCAGGCGCGCACCGAGGAGGCCCAGCGCATCGCCGCGAAGGTGGTCCTGGAGGCCCGCGGCGAGGCCGGCCGCATCACCGCCGACGCGCAGGCGAACGCCGACCAGCTGCGGCTGGCGGCCCAGCAGCGCCACGACGACGTGGTCGGCAGCCTCGGCGCCCGCCGCGAGGCGCTCCAGCAGCAGATCGAGGCGCTCGAGAAGTTCGACCGCGAGTACCGCGGCCGGCTCACCTCGTTCATGCAGAGCCAGCTGCGGGCGCTGTGGGTGGACCAGCCGCAGGTGACCGGGGACCTTCCGGACGTGCCGGCGCCGGTCGTGGCCGCAGACGCCGAGGCGCCGGGCGAGCCCGAGCAGGCCGGCGACGGGGTGGCCGAGGACAGGGCCGAGGAGGACGTCGCGGACGAGGAATCCCGGCGGCGATACGGTGCTCACGCGTCGCGCGACGAATAGACCCGCTCGCCGCCGACATAGGTGAGCGCCACCCGGGTCTCGCCGAACGCCTCCGGCGGACCGGCGAACGGGTCGCGGTCGAGCACGACGAGATCCGCCCGGTTCCCGGCCGCCAGGGTGCCGGTGTCGTCGAGCCGGTTCACGTACGCCGACCCGCTCGTGTACGCCCGCAGCGCCGTCGCCGGCCCGAGCCGCTGCCCCGGCAGGAACGGCGGCCGGTCCTCGCCCGCGAGCACCCGGTTCACCGCGACGTGTACGCCCAGCAGCGGGTCGGGGCTGCTGACCGGCCAGTCGCTGCCGGCCGCCAGCCGCGCACCGGCGCGCCACAGGTCCCCGAAGGGGTACTGCCGCGCGGCCAGGGCCGGGTCGAGGAACGGGATGGTCAGCTCGTCCATCTGCGGCTCATGGGCGGCCCACAGCGCCTGCACGGTGGCGGTGGCGTCCAGCTGCGCGAAGCGCGGGACGTCGCCGGGATCGACGACCTGCAGATGCGCCAGGTGGGGACGGGTGTCGCGGGTGCCGTTCGCGGCCCGCGCGGCGGCCACCGCGTCGAGGGCCTCGCGGACGGCCCGGTCGCCGAGCGCGTGGAAGTGCACCTGGAAGCCGAGGGCGTCGAGCGCGGTGACATGCTCGCGCAGCGCCAGGGGGTCGATGAACGACAGTCCGCTGTTGGTGGTCGGCTGCCCGCAGGCGTCGCGGTACGGGGCGGTCATGGCGGCCGTGAAGTTCTCCGCTACGCCGTCGAGCATCAGCTTCACCGTGTGGCACCGCAGCGGCCCCGTCGTGAACCTCTCCCGGCGCTCCACGAGGGTGGGAATCTGCTCGGCGCCCAGGTCGCGGTCCCACCACAGGGCGCCGGCGACCCGGGAGAGCAGCGTGCCGTCGGTCGCGGCGGCCAGGTAGGCGTCCGACACGTCGGGATAGCCGTTGGCCGCACAGAGCATGGCGTCCTGCCAGGCGGTGACCCCGAGCGAGTGCAGCAGCCGCTGGGCGCGGTGCAGCCCGGCCAGGCGGTCAGCGGCGGTGGCTGCCGGCACCAGCGCGGCGACCAGCGCCATGGCGCCCTCCTGGAGCCCGCCGGCCGGCTCCCCGCCGGCCCCGCGGTCGATGCGCCCGTCGGCCGGGTCCGGGGTGGCGGCGGTGATGCCGGCCAGCTCCAGCGCCCGGCTGTTGACCCACGCGCCGTGGTGGTCGCGGTTCATCAGGAACGCCGGACGGCCCCGGGTGACACCGTCCAGGAGATCCTTTCCGGGTACGCCGCCCGCGAAGCTCTCCATCGACCAGCCGCCGCCGACGATCCACTCGGCGTCCGGGTGAGCCGCCGCGTATGCGCTGATCCGCCGCAGGTATTCGCCCGGGTCGGTGGTGCCGGCGAGATCGCACTGGCCCAGTTCGAGACCGCCGAACACGGCGTGGACGTGCGCGTCCTGGAAACCCGGCAGCAGCAGCCGTCCGGCGAGGTCCACCACCTCCGCGCCGGGCCGGGCGAGGTCGCGGACGTCATCGTGGCCGGCGGCGAGGATGCGGCCGTCGCGGACGAGCAGGGTGGTGGCGTCGGTGCCGAACAGCGGGCCGCCGGTGAACAGCAGGTCCATGGGCAGGAGGATGGCACGCGAGAGTGGCGAACGCGACACCCGCCAGGCGGCCGGAATGGTTCGTGCCGCGCGCGGGTTCGCGGCAGGTATGACGACGATCGGTTTCATCGGTAGCGGGAACATCGGCGGCACCGTGGCACGGCTGGCCGTCGCGGCCGGCTACGACGTGGTGCTCAGCAACTCCCGCGGTCCCGAGACCCTCAAGGCCCTGACCGACGAGCTCGGACCGCACGCGCGGGCCGGGCGCCCCGCCGACGCGGCGGCGGACGGCGACATCGTGGTGGTGACGGTGCCGTTCAAGGCGTACGGCGACGTGCCCGCCGAGCCGCTGGCCGGCAAGGTGGTCATCGACACGAACAACTACTACCCGCAGCGCGACGGGCGGTTCCCGGAGCTCGACGACGCCTCCGCCACCAGCAGCGAGCTGCTGCAGCGGCGCCTGGGCGGCGCCCGGGTGGTCAAGGCCTTCAACAACATCTACTTCCGCCACCTCGCCTCGCTGACCCGGCCGGCGGGGGCTGCCGATCGTACGGCGCTCACGGTCGCGGGCGACGACGCGGCGGCGAAGGAGGCCGTGACCGCGTTCCTGGACGCGATCGGCTACGACACCGTCGACGCCGGGCCACTGGCCGAGGGGTGGCGCCTGCAGCCGGACACTCCCGCCTACGGCGCGCCGTACGGGTCCTTCGAGGACCCGGCGGGCACCCCGGCGCCGGCCGCGGCGGTGCGGGAGGCGGTCGCGGCCGCCAAGCGCTGAGCCGGTTGCCGCCAACCCATCGACCACCGTGCACGTCAGTCGCTACCGTGGTCCGGTGAGCAGTGAGCGAGCACAGATCGACGAGACCGTGCCGCATTCCGCGCGGGTGTGGAACTACTGGCTCGGCGGCAAGGACAACTTCCAGGCGGATCGGGAGGTCGGCGACCAGTTCGCCGGCCTCTATCCGGACATCGAGGTGGTGGCGCGCAGTTCACGCGCCTTCCTCACCCGCGCGGTGACCTTCCTGGTGGCGGAGCGGGGGATCCGGCAGCTGCTCGACATCGGTACGGGGCTGCCGACCGTGGACAACACCCACCAGGTCGCACAGGCGGCGGACCCGGAGGCCCGGATCGTCTACGTGGACAACGATCCGATGGTCCTCGCGTACGCCCGGGCCCTGCTGACCGGTACCCCGCAGGGGGTGACCGAGTATCTCGACGCCGACCTTCAGGATCCGGGCACGATCCTGGAGCTGGCCGGGCGCAGCACCCTCGACCTGTCGCGGCCGGTCGGCCTCATCCTCATGAACATCCTCGGGCACGTTCCCGGCCTGGACGAGGCGGCCTCGATCGTGCGGCGGCTGCTCGCCGGCCTGCCGTCGGGCAGCTACCTGGTCACCGCGGACGGCACCAACGTGATCGACGGGCCGGCCTTCGAGGAGGCGATCGGGGTGTGGAACGCCAACGCGCCCCTCTCCTACCACCTGCGGACCCCGGACGAGCTGTCCACGTTCCTGACCGGGCTGGACGTCGTGGAGCCGGGGCTGGTGCCGTGCGCGCGGTGGCGTCCCGCCCCGGATGCGAGCCCCGAGGAGCTGCGCGAAGTCGACGAGTACGGCGCCGTGGCCCGTAAGCCTTAGGGATGATCGGGGGATGACTCGACCGCAGCTGCTGTCGGCGTACGCCGGCCATTGGACCGGTGCCGGCACCGGCGTGACCGTCATCCTGCCGCCGCCGGGGACGGTGGCCTCCGGAGAGGTGCGCGGCGGCGCGCCGGCGACCCGGGAGTTCGCGCTGCTGGATCCGACGCGGCTGGTGAACCGGGTGGACGCCGTGGTGCTGTCCGGCGGCTCGGCGTTCGGCCTGGCTGCGGCCGACGGGGTGATGGGCCTGCTGCGGGAGCGCGGCGCCGGCTTTCCCACGCCGGCGGGTCCCGTGCCGATCGTGGTCGGAATGTCGATCTTCGACGGCTCGGTGCGGACCGGGCCGCCGGATGCCGCCGCCGGCCGGGCGGCCGCGCTGGCCGCGTGGTCCGGCGAGCCGTTCGGCACCGGCCGCGTCGGTGCCGCCACCGGCGCGTCGACGGGCTCGTGGCGGCTGCGGCAGGACCCCGGCGGTCTCGGCCAGGCCGTTCGCGCCGCCGGCCCGGTGCAGGTCGCCGCGGTGGTCGCGGTCAATGCCTGGGGCGACGTGCTGGCGGGGGACGGGTCACCGCTGTTCGGTGGGACCGCTGCCGTCGCCGGCACCGAGGCGCCGTTCGGGATCGCGAACACGACCGTGGCGGTGGTCCTGACGAATGCCCGGCTGTCCAAGGTCGACTGCTTCCTGCTGGCGCAGAGCGGCCACACGGGCTTCGCGCGTGCCCTCCACCCTGCGCATTCCCGCTTCGACGGCGATGCGGTGGTCGCGCTGGCGACCGGCGAGGTGACCGACGGCGTCGACCTCGATCTCGTCCGTGCCACCGCCGCCGAGACCGTGGCGGAGGCGATCCGGACGGCGGTGAGGCCGGCCCTCGGGCCGGGCTGACAGCCGATCCCCGCCGGTGGGCGGCCGCTCGCTACGATTCCACCACGGACAGTGCCGCGCCGACCGCCGGTGCCGGGCCGGCTGGCCGCTGGGGGACGCTGTGACGATGGAGGACCATTTCCCGCCGGTGCTGGCCGACGCGGAGGCCGCCTCGGCGCACGGCCAGTCCTCGTTCCTGCGGTACACGCTCGCCGGGCTGATCCTGGCCTGCGTCGCCGCCGTCGGGGGTGCGGTGGACGTACGGGCCACGGTCGCCGGCCGCCACCTCGACCTCGGCGCGCTGGTCGCCGCGCTCGCCTTCGCCGCGGCCATCGGCACAGCCACGTACGCCCTCAGCACCAAACCGCAGCAACACTGGTACGAGGGCCGCGCCGTCGCCGAATCCGTCAAGACCCTCGCCTGGCAGTACAGCGTCGCGGGTGGAGCGTTCCGCCACGACGCGTCGGTGGACGCCGAGGACCTGTTCGCGGCCCGGCTCGTCGACATCATGCGCGAGATGCGGTCGGTGGTGACCCGGACCGGCGCCGGGCAGATCCCCGAGGCGATGGGCCGGCTGCGCGCCGAGCCGCTGGAGCGCCGCCGCGAGCGGTACCTCACCGAACGGGTCGACTCGCAGATCGCCTGGTACGCCGGCAAGGCGGCGCACAACGAGGCCCGGGTCCGCCACTGGTTCGCCGTCGTGGTCGTCGCCCAGTCCATCGGCCTGGTGGCGGGCGCGCTCAAGGCGTTCGACGTGCTGGACGTCGACGTGCTCGGCATCCTCGGCGCGGTGGCCGCCAGCGCCGCCGCCTGGCTGCAGACCAAGGACCATCAGAACCTCGCCCAGTCGTACGCCGTGACCGCCCGGGAACTGCAGATCATCCGTACCCGCGCGGAGCGGATGCTGGGCGCCGGCCCCACCGAGGACGAGTGGGCGGACTTCGTCGAGGAGTCCGAGCGGGCGATCTCGCGCGAGCACACGCTGTGGCTGGCCCGCCGCGAGAGTGTGTGATGATCGCGTAATGCTGTCGCGGATCCGTGAGTTGTGGACAAAGGCACTGCTCGGCGTGCTGCTGGGCGCGGCTGCCGGCTTCCTCGCGTACCAGGCGGTACGACTGCCCCGGCCGTGGCTGTTCGCCGTCTGCGGCGCGTTCGTCGGCCTCCTGGTCGTCGTGGTCGTCTTCGGCTACCGCCGGTCGGTGCGCCTCACCGACATCACGGTCAGCGTGCCGCAGTTCAGCCGCCTGCGCTTCGCGGTCACCCGCGACGGCCAGGACGTGGCCTGGAAGCTGTTCGTGGAGGCCAGCACCCGCATCGCCACGCAGCCCGTGGCGGACGGCAGCGGCCGCGTCCGCGAGGCACTCACGTCCCTCTACAGCCTCTTCGCCGTGATCCGCGACCTGCTCAAGGATTCCCAGCCGTCGCGGCAGGGCGGCACCGACCCGGCGGTCGAGCACCTGGCCATCGCCATGCTGAACCTCGAGCTCCGGCCGTTCCTGGCCCGCTGGCACCCGGCCCTGCACGACTGGGAACAGGCCAACAAGGGCCGCCCGGAATCGGCGTGGCCGGACGACGCGGCCTGCCGGGCCGAGCTGGCGGACCTGCAGAAACGGCTCGTCGGGTACGTGCTGAGCTTCGGCAAGCTGGCGGGCCTGTCCAACGCCGCAGAGGTCCTGACGGCGGGGGTGCCGGGACAGTCACCGGTCCGCGCCTGACCGTCCGGCGATGGTCACGGGCCCAGACGCCGGTGCAGGCCGAGGGTGACCAGGCTGGCGATCTCGCTGGGCCGGGGGGTGGCGATCAGCCGGTCGTTCTGCTCGGTGTCCAGGCCGTTGTCGGGCAGCGACCAACCGGCACGGCCGGTCACGTCGGAGATCTGGGCGAGGCCCTCCGCGTACCGGGAGTCCGCCGGGGGCGGTAGCGGCGGGAACCAGGCCGTGTCGCCGGCGCCCAGCAGGCGGGCGACGTCCATCGTCGCCCCGCCGAAGCCGCCGGCGAGATAGAGCGGATTGTCTCCCTCGAGCGCGAAGAGCAGTTCCTCCATCAGCCCCGGTACGCGGCCCTGGAAACCCTCGCGCTTGCCGCCGATCGCGAGCCGGGCGTCCGCCTTGGACTCCAGGAACCGCCGCATGGCACTGAGGGCCGGTGCCCGGTCGCCGTCGTCCACTGCCGCCAGGTCGTTTCCGCGGCCCTCCTCCGGCTCGACCTCGTTGCCGTGCGGGTCCAGGAAGACGATGTCGGCGAAGTCCTCGAGGTAGCGGCGCTTCTCGTCGAGGTCGGAGAGCGTCATCTCGCGGTGGTTCTGCCAGGCCAGGGCGATCAGCAGCGCCGGATAGTCCAGCGGGCCGTACCGCTGCACCTCGCTCATCAGGTATTCGGTGAAGCCTCCGATGCGCAGGTCGCCGCCGTAGGCCAAGGTGCCGCCGGCGATCAGCACCGCCCGGGCCACCTCGCCGAGCACCAGGCGGATGTGGGTGTCGGTGAGCCCCAGGCGCTGCAGGTCCGGGCTGTCGGACATCGAGAGCACCAGTCTTCGGCAGGCCAGTCGCTGCGTCGGCAGGGGTTCGGACACCGCGGCACTCCTTCGGTCGGAAACGGAACGGCGGAAACGTCAACCGCCCCGGGTGGCGAGGCCGCGAGGCGTGAGCACCTCGATGCCGTCCTCGATGCCGGCCGCCTTGGCGAGCTGCTCCAGCACGCTGAGTTCGGGATCGCCCAGGGGCGGATCCGGGTGCAGGATCAGCGGCCGGCCGGCGCAGCGGTCGGCATGCTCGGCCATCCAGTGCAGCAGCGTGATCGGTTCCGGGGCGTGCGCCGCCCACCAGGCGACGTCGAGGTCCGTGTCGTCCGCGGCGGCCTCCTGCTGGCGTCGCCACAACGCCCGCTTGAGGCACTCGTCGACCAGGATGCTCAGCGCCCGCCGGATCGCGGCGCTACGGTCGTCCCCGCCCAGGTGGGCGGGGACCCGGGGCACGTGGTCGAGCAGGTACGAGCCGCGCTCCTCGCCGCGGTGGAGGTCGTCGATCACGACGATGGGCAGGCCGGCGTACTTGGCGGTCCGCATCTCCTCCTGGCACCACGGCCGCGACGAGTACCGGTCGCTGCGCAGGACGAGCATGGCTCCCTCGGCCGCGTTCCGGCGCAGCTCCTCCTTCCACTTCCGGCCGGGCTGCAGCGCGACCGCGTCGAAGAACTCGTCGAGGTGGGTGGTGCGGAGCACGCTGCGTACCTCCTCGGTCAGCGGGCCGGGTCCCTCCTCGTCGTCCTCGGCCCGCTGCCGGCTGTGGCTGATGAAGACCCGGATGCGCTCGGTGACGCCGTCGAGTTTCTGCGCCAGCATCTGGGCGAGATCGGTGCAGCGCCGCTCACCGTCGCCGCCGCCCTGCTCCACGGTGTCCACCCGCTGGAAATCGCCCATCAGCTCGTCCAGCCGGCCGCGGACGCCCGGATCTACGGCGATCGGGAAGATCTCGACGTGCTCGGGGTCCCGCCGGTGGGCCTCGACCAGGCCCGCGACGTACCTGCGCCAGGGTGTGTCACCGAACTGCACCGCTCGCTGCATCTTCTTGCGGAGCACCGGCACCACCGCCACGTACCGCGCCGGCTCGAGGCCGTTGGCCCACGGGCGGCCGGGGAACGGGATCGGGCGGGGGGCGTCCTGCGGGTCCTGCCAGCCGGCGGAGCGTACGTACACCTCGACGGCCCCGCCGATCAGTCCGGTGTAGGCCGTGCCGTGGAAGTGATCGACGAGCTGGCGGGCGATGTCGGCGCCGAGGTCGTCCTCGGGATGCCAGACGACGTACAGCTCCAGCACGGGGGGAAGCATGCCCTTCTGCTTACCCGATGCACGCGACACGTGCCAGATCGTAGTGGGGCCGATCGGATTCCGGACACCACGTGGCAGCACCCCACGCGGGGGTGGTCGCGTGGGGTGCTGCCGGTCCCGAGAGGGCGAATCGGGACGTTCAGGAGAACCGGGCGGCGATCCAGTCGGCCACAGTGTCCACCGACTGGAAGACCGCGCCGTCGTGGGTCGCTCCGTCGAGGGGCACGAAGGTGACCGGCTGGTCGAACCCGGCGAGCTCGTCGAGCAGCGGGCCGGCCGTGATGTCGTACGGGACCGCGTCGTCGTCGGTGCCCTGCACGATGAGGATCGGCGCGCTCGGCGCCACCGTCGCCGGGTTGCCGTACTGCGCGAGCTTGGAGAGCACGGCGGGGGCGACGACTCCGCCCGGCACCAGCTGCTCGGCGGTCAGCGGGGCGTACGCGTCCAGGATCTCGTTGAGGCAGCCGGTCTGCAGGGTGGAGCTGCGCTGCTTCGCCGGGGCGGCCAGGTAGGCGTTCGGGTTGAAGGTCGGCTCGACGGCGTTGATGCCGTGCAGGGCCATGACGAGGTAGCCCTGCCCGGGCGTGCCGGGGATGTAGGGCGCGATCAGGTCCAGGTTCGACGCCGGGGCGATGGCTGCCACGCCCTTGAGCACCAGCGGGCCGTCGTAGGACGGGGCGAGCTGGCCGGCGAACAGGCTGCCCTGGCCGCCCTCGGAGTGCCCGTCGACCGCGTACTGGGTGGTCAGGGCGCTGTCGAGGCTGCGGGCCGCCTTGACGCTGTCGATGATCGAGCGGCCTTCGCTGTTGCCGACGAGGTAGGGGTGCGATTCCGGCGTACCCAGGCCGGGGTAGTCGGGGGCGGTGACCGTCCAGCCCTTCTTGAGCAGCGCGGCGATCGCGGCGCGGGCCTCCGGCCAGAACACGGCCTGGTTGGTCGAGGGCGCGCACTTGTCGGCCAGCCCGGTGGTGCCGTGACCCCAGGCGACGGTCCGGTTCGTCCTGCCGCTCTTCGGGGTGAGGACGAGGCCGGTGGCGACGGTGGTCGCACCGGAGATCGTGGTGGTGAGGTACTGGATGCGCTTGCCGGTGGCCAGCGGTGCGAGTTCGGACGGCAGGGTGGCGGCGGTGGCGGTGAGGACGGTCCCGGGGGAGAGCAGGGCGTTCGCGGGGCTGCCGCTCGCCACCACGACGCCGAGGACGGCGAGCGCGGTGGCCTGGAGTGCGGCGGCCAGTCTGACGGCGAAACGCCGCCGGGGCGCAGTTCTCATCTATGTGGTTCCCTTCCGGGCGTGAGTGGTTCGGGCATGGTGGATAACCGCCCGGCGTCGCCCGCGGTCGTGGGGTTACCTCAGGCGTGGCTCAGCCGGGCGGGACTGCGGGTGGGGGAGGGGAACTCAGGCGAGGTGGTCGGCGATCCGGCGCAACGCGGTGATGGTCTCGCGGTCGCGGGTCTCGTCGTCCTCGGTGGGCCAGGCGCTGCACTTGACGATGACGACGTCGGCGACCGGGTCGACGAACAGGTACTGGCCGTGGACGCCGAGGCCGGTGAAGGCGTGGAAGCAGCCCTCGCCGAGGGTCCACCACTGGTTGGCGTACCCGTAATGGTGGTAACCGCTGGGGCCGAGCGCGCCGACGGCGAGGTGGGCCAGGCCGGCGCCACGGCTGCGCCGGACCCAGTCGGCGGGGACGACCTGGCGGCCGGCGACGACGCCGTCGTTCGCCATGAGCAGGCCGACGCGGGCGAGGTCGCGGGCGGTGGCGTTGAGGGCTCCGGCGCCGATGGCCGTACGCGGGTGGGAGCGGGTCAGCCCGTAGTAGGCGTCGCGTTCGGCGCCGATGCGGGTCCACAGCGTCTCGGACGCGTACGCCGCCAGGGACCGGCCGGTGGCGGCCTCGAGGACCCAGCCGAGCACCTGGGCGTCGAAGGTGGAGTAGTTGAAGCGTTCGCCGGTGGCGGCGGTGCGCGGGGTCGAGCGGATGATCGCGGCCACGTCGCCGCCGGTGAGCACCGCCCGCTCGAACTGCCGGATGAAGCTGTCGGTGCCGTCCCAGCTCTCCAGGCCGCCGACGCCGCTGCTCATGTCGAGCAGGTCGCCCAGGGTGGCGCCCTCGTACGCGGTGTCCAGGAAGTCCGGCCGGTAGTCGGTGACCTGGTCCTTGACGTTACCGATGGCCCCCTCGGCGAGCGCGATGCCGACGAGGATGGAGGTGACCGACTTGGACAGCGAGAACAACTGCATGCGGGTGCGCGGCCCGGCGAAGGCGCCGGGGTAGCTCTCGTGCACGATCGCGCCGTGGTGCAGCACCACGAACGCCGTGGTGAAGGTGCGCCGGTGCAGGTCGGTGAGGGTGTGGTCGGCGTCGTCGAAGCGGTAGGTCAGGTCGAGGGGCAGGTGCGCCGCGGGCAGCGGGCGGGTGGCCGGGCCGCGGGCTACGCGCTCCGTCGGCATGAGCCAGTTCATGTGGGTGAAGGTGAACTCGTTGAACGGGCGGCGCATGATCAGGTCGCTCTGGCGGTCCCACCAGGACGGTGGCGCCGCGGCGTCGAGGACCGGTGGTTGCGTCGTGCTCGTCATGTCATTCCCCGCTGTCGTCGAGAGTGCGGTCGGCGGGACGCGCTCTGTTCGAGACGCCTCGGAAGTGTTCACGCAGCGTCTGCCCGGTGGGTTCAGCGACCGGTTCGAGGAAGCTGTTGAGGATGCCGAGCACGGCCATGCCGACCAGGTTGTCGGCGATCTCGTCGCCGACGATCCCGGCGGCAGGGTCGCCCAGGTGGTGCAGGGCGAAGCCCTCGGTGACCGCGGCCAGCATGTAGGCGAGCTGGTCGAGGGTCACACCTGGACGCAGCTGGAAGCCACGCGAGGCGAACGTGGACTCGTAGATCTTCTTCCACGGCTCGAGGGCGCCGGCGTAGTTGTTGGCGATCGCGTCGTGGATGCCGTCGTTGCGGTCGGCGGTGGCCACCATGATCAGTTGCAGCCGGAACAGCGGCATCCGGCAGATCGCCTGCAGCTCGTGGAAGGTCGCCCGGTCGATGGCGTCGACGAAGCTCTCCTCGTCGTCCAGCCAGCCCCGGGTCTCGACCTCCGCGTCGTACTGCGGGTCGTAATTCATGGCGTGGAAAAGGAACGACAGCAGGTCGTTGAGGTAGTCGTCGTGGCTGGCCCAGGTGGCGCGATAGGGGCCGTCGCCCTTCTGCCGCAGGAAGGGCGGCTCGAGGGTCTCCATCTCCCGGGACAGCGCCCGTTCGGTGAGGAAGCGCAGGCCCGACCAGTACTGCTTGCGGCCGTCGGCCGCCGGCGGCCCGTCCCAGGCACCGAGGTTCTGCTCGACCAGGTTGGCGCCGGCCTTCAGGTAGGACGCCACCTTCGGCGAGTTGACCAGCGCGGCACGGGTCGCCTCCCGGACCCCTTTGACACGCGTCACGATGCCGGAGAAGTCCTGGTTGTACGGGAAAGGCAGATCCTCTTTGCCGTGCGTCATGAAGCGATTCTTTGTCCGACTTCCCCGGCGGGACAAGTGCGCGGGTGCGTAGTACTCGAAGTCTAAGCCTCCGCATTTGCCGCTACCTGAATATGTAGCGTTCCGTAATTGATCCATAACGGAGAGGAATGGGTAATGCGGAATGGCCTCGATCGGGTATAACCGGGCGCATGCAGAGTGAAGCGCTCCTGGGTCTGCTCGACGAACTCCCCGGCACGCGGGTGACCGCGGACGCCGGCGTCGTGACGGTCGACGTGCCGGCCATCGGTGACTCGGTGCGCCTCGCCGTCCGCGACGTGCTCAACGTCGCCCAGGTCATCGTGCCGACCGGCGATCCGGGCGTCGAGCTGGGCGTCCGGCGCGGCCACGAGGAGCTGCCGCTGATCGTCATGAGCGAAGACGTCGCCTTCATGCCCGCGTACGCCGCCGACATGCTGGTGCCCGGCGCCGAGGTGTGGGTGCCGGCGACGCCGGAGCTGATCGCGTACTCGGAGATGCACCGCGACGTGCGCGCCCTGGGCCGGGCGATCGACGACGAGGACATCGAGCTGGAGGACGACATCCTGACCGCCACCCTGCTGCTGCACCGCTGCTTCCTGGCCGGGGCGGTCCGCGTCGGACTGTGGCCGGTACGGGTGGCGGCGTGGTGGGAGTACACCTGGGCCCGGGTGGGCGACCGGCTGCCGCTCGGGCCGTTCCGCCCCGATCCCGCCTGGGACCGGCTGATGGCCGACGTGACCGAGGCCCGCCGGCGCACCGCCCAGCCCGCCCGCCAGGACTGAGCCTTTCCGCTCGTCAGCAGACGGTGCTGGTCGATCCGCCGGTCGAGTTGAGGTAGCCGGTGACGTGGGTGCAGTGGGCGGCGGTGTGGCCGGGGCGCCCACAGCTCGGTCCGGCTGGTGTTGTTCAGCTCAACCCGCGGCACCTGGTCGGTCGACCTGGGCGTCGCGGGCCGCGGCGACCGGGCGCGGGCGGCCGGCCAGCCGCTCGAGCTGTGGACGGACCCGGTCGCGCCCACCGGCTGCTCCCGGGCCGCCGTGACGATGATCGGCACCGGGCTGGACGCGCCGCTGCACGTGACCACCGACGCCCACTGTCCATGAGCTACCTCGAGGTCCACGAGGCCGGCACAGTGAGGTCACCGCCTGCCATCGAGGTGTCACGCGGGTGCGCGGGCTCGCTAGCGTCGTCGCCATGACCGTCGGACGTCTTCGCGTCGCGGTACGGACCGCCGATCCGCTCAACCGCGCCGGGCTGGTCGCGTTGCTGCGCGGCGCCCCGCAGCTCACCGTGACCGATGCCGGCGACGACGAGCGGCCGGACGTGCTGGTGGTCGCCGCCGCACGGGCCGGGCTCGCCCTGCTGCTGAGCCGGCTCGCCCGCGAGGTGGGCGCGCCGGTCGTGCTGATCGCCGACGAGCTCATGCCGGACGCCCTGCTCACCGTGGTGCGGTTCCGGGTCCGCGCGGTCGTGCCGCGCCGGTCGGTCAGCGCCGGCGCGCTCGTGCGCTGCGTCACCGCGGTGGCCGCGGGCGGCGGGGTCATGCCGCCGGACCTGATCGGTGGCCTGCTGCAGCACGTCGACCGGTTGCAACGCGACCTGCGCTACGCCGCGCCGGCCGGTGCGGGCGGGCTCACCGACCGCGAGATCGAGATCCTGCGCCTGATCGCGGACGGCCTCGACACCGACGAGATCGCCGCGGAGCTCAGCTACTCCTCCCGGACCGTCAAGAACATCATGTACGGCGTCACCCACCGGCTGAACCTGCGCAACCGGCCGCACGCGGTGGCGTACGCGGTGCGCGCCGGGCTCATCTGACCGCACCGGCGGTAAGTTGTCCTGGGCGTCGATCGGAGGTGCGGCAGGATGGCGGTGGAGCGGAGCCGGTCGAGCGGACGGCCGACCCTGGACCAGGTCGCCTCGCTGGCCGGGGTGGGGCGGGGCACGGTCTCCCGGGTCGTGAACGGCTCGGCCCAGGTCAGCCCGCAGGCGAAGGCCGCCGTGGAGACCGCGATCGCCGAGCTGGGATACGTGCCCAACCGGGCCGCCCGCACCCTGGTCACCCAGCGCACCGACTCGATCGCGCTGGTCATCTTCGAGTCCGGCGAGCGGTTCTTCGGCGAGCCGTTCTTCGGCCGGATCGTGCAGGCGATCTCCTCCGGCCTGGTCGAGCGGGGCCTGCAGATGGTGCTCATGATCGCCCAGGCCCCGCACGAGCGGCAGCGGCTGGAGGGCTACCTCACCCGCCAGCACGTCGACGGGGTGCTCCTGCTGTCCCTGCACGGCACCGACACCCTGCCGGCCCAGCTCGAGGAGCGCGGCGTGGCCACGGTCCGGGCCGGCCGGGCCACCAACCCCGAGCCGGGGTGCTACGTCGACGCCGACAACCGGGGCGGGGCGCGAGAAGCGGTCGCGTACCTGCGCCGCCAGGGGCGGCGCCGGATCGCCACGATCACCGGCCCGCTGGACATGGCCGCGGGCATCGCCCGCCTCGACGGCTTCCGTGACGTGGTCGCGTCGGGCCCGGTCGCCCAGGGCGACTTCAGCGAGGAGAGCGGCGCGGCCGCGATGGCCTGGCTGCTCGACCACCACCCCGACATCGACGCGGTCTTCGCCGCCTCGGACATGATGGCGGCGGGCGCCATGCGGGTGATCCGGGAGCGGGGCCTGCGCGTGCCGGACGACGTGGCGATGATCGGCTTCGACGACTCCGTGATCGCCCGGCACACCGATCCGCCGCTGACGAGCGTGCACCAGCCCATCGAGGAGATGGGCCGGGAGATGGTCCGGCTGCTGCTGGCCAAGCTCGACGGCCCGGACCCCGGCGACTGCGAGACGGTGCTGACCACCCGCCTGGTGGTCCGCCGTTCCGCGTGACTGTGAGTCACGGCACCCGATTACCGCCCGTGCGGCCGGAGATTGCTTCGGACCTGACGCCGTCTTGAGCCGGGGATGAGGTACACCGGCGAACCTTGGTCTCGTGAACAGGGGCGGCAAGACGTCGCCGGGCTCGGGAGAAGGAACTGATATGTGGGCTAGCGGATTCAAGACGTACGCGGCAGTGGTCGCTGTGGTCGGCGGGATCGCGGTCAGCTCGGGGGCCATGTGGCAGGCGTCGAGCGCGGCGTTCACGGCATCGACCGACAACTCGGCGAACAGCTGGAACGCCGGCACGGTGACCTTGGGTGACGACGACTCCAACGGCGCCATGTTCACCGCGGCGAACATCCGGCCGGGTTCGTTCGGCGAGAAGTGCATCAAGCTGACCTACAGCGGCAGCCTCGCCACCAACGTCAAGCTGTACGGCACCGCGGTCTCCGGGGCGCTGAGCCCGTACATCGACCTGGTGGTGGAGGAGGGCACGGGCGGCACCTTCGGCAGCTGCACCGGCTTCTCCGCCTCGGCCACGGACTACACCGGCACGCTCGCCGCGTTCGGCAGCGGCAAGACGGACTTCACGTCGGGTGTGGGCTCGTTCGCCCCCACCGGCGCGGGCCAGCAGAAGACCTACCGGATCGCGTACACGGTGAACGCGACCACCCCGGACAGCGCGCAGGGTGCCGCGGCGAACGCCACGTTCACCTGGGAAGCCCGCTGACGATGAGTACGCAGGCCGGTGCGCTCCAGGCCCCGCGGGGGTGGTCGCTGCTGCTGGTACGGATGGTGGCGATCGGCCTGCTGGCGGCCGGGGCGGCGATCGTCGCGTGGACGGCCGTACCGATGATCTGGGGCTGGACCCCGGCGGTGATCGTCAGCGGCTCGATGAGCCCGCTGGTGCACCGCGGCGACATCGTGGTCACCTCGCCGCCGGCCGAGAACTGGCAGCCCGCCGTGGGCCAGGTCGTCACCGTGCCGGATCCCTACAAGCCGGGCACGACGCTCACCCACCGCATCGCCGGCTTCGACGAGCGGGGCCTGTTGATCACCCGGGGCGACGCCAACGGCAGCGACGACCGGTTCCGGACGGCGCCGTCGCAGGTGCGCGGCATCGCGCGGCTGCTCGTCCCGCGGATCGGCACGGCCACCCTGCTGCTGCGGGAGGGCCGCCCGGCGATGTTCCTCGCGCAGAGCGTCCTCGTCCTCGGCGCCGTGGCGCTGGTGTCGCGGCGGCTGCCCGCCACGCCCGCGGAGAGCGCGGCGCCGGACCGCCAGGCTCCGGTGGAGACCACGACGCCCGAACGACCCACCGCGCCGGCGGTAGGAACCAAGCCGAACCGCCCCACCCCGCCGCGCCGCCGCAAGGCGCGTGGCCAGACCGCCCCGCAACGCCGGCGGAAGGGGAAGAGCCGGGCCGCCCGGCGCCCCCGCGCGGCCGGCCCGCGGAGCCGGTGACCACCGATCGGACGTGATGCGGGCGAAAGCTTGAGTTCGGCGCTCCGCGGCCGACGTATCGGGGGGAGGATGGTGATGGCTGGACGGAACATCGGTGCGGCCCGCGGCCGCCTGGCGCGGGTGGGGGCGACCCTGTTCGCGCTGCTCTGCCTGGGCGGGTTCGCCCTGATGCCGGGCAGCTCCGCCGCGTTCTCGGCCACGACCACGGGTCCCGCGTCCTCGTTCGCCGCCCGCGCCACGTTCGGCCTCTCCCAGACCGCACCCTGCTTCAGCGACAACGGCACCGGCAGCTGCACGGCCGCCGCCGGCATCTCCGAAGGTGCGAGCGTCGTGGTCAGCCCCGACGGCAAGAACGTGTACGTCGGCTCGATCGCCAACTCGGCCGTGGCCTCTTTCTCCCGGAACGCCACCACCGGGGCCCTGACGCGGCTTGCGGGTACCACCGGGTGCCACAGCAACGGCACCTTGGCCGGCTGCACCAAGGTGCCCGGCGTCTTGGGGGCCGTCTCCGACCTGTCGATCAGCCCGGACGGCAAGAACGTGTACGCGGTCGGCTACAACTCGTCGACGGTCGCCGAGTTCTCCCGCAACGCCACGACCGGAGCGTTGACGCTCCTGAGCAGTCCCAATGGGTGCCTCTACGACAACGGCGTCGGCACTCCTCCCGCCGGGTGCACCGCCGCCTGGAAACTGTCGGGAGCCGACGGCGTCGTCGTCAGCCCCGACGGGGCTTACGTCTATGTCACCGCCGTGGGTTCCAACTCGCTCACTGTCTTCGCGCGCAACGCGACCACGGGCGTGCTCACCCAGGTGAGCGGCACGGCCGGCTGCTACACCAACACGGCCGCCCCCGGGTGCACGACCGTCTACGGGCTGGTCAACCCGTACTATCTGCGCACCTCTCCGGACGGCACGAGCGTGTACGTCGCGGCTTACGCGGGCAGCGCGGTAGCGATTTTCCAGCGCAACATGACCACCGGTGTGCTCACGCAGCCGGCCGGCCCGAACGCGTGCGTCTACGACAACACCGCCAGTGCCATCACGAACTGCACCGTCGTGTCGGGAATCTCCGGCGCCTACCACGTGGACGTCGCGCCGGACGGCCGCACCGTGTACGCCGCCGGCAGGAACGGCAGCACCGTCGCCGCCTTCACCCGCAACACCAGCACCGGCGTCCTGACGCAGGTGGCCAGCCCCAACCGCTGCGCGTACATCGGTTCCGCGGTGACCGGATGCACCGCCGCGAGGGCGATCTCGCAACCGACCGGGATCGAGTTCAGCTCCGACGGGCTGTTCGCCTTCGTGACGTCCGCCGGCAGCCACGGCGTGGCGGTCTTCCGGCACAACAGCAGCACCGGGGTGCTGACCCAGCTGACCGCCACGAGCGGCTGCATCTCCACCGGCACCGCCGGCTGCACCACCGGCATCGGCCTCAGCACGGCCTCCGCCATCGCGATCAGCCCGGACGACCGCGACGTGTACGTCGTGGGCGGCAGCGGCCGCGGTTACGTCGCCGTCCTCAACCTGACCCACTAACCCCGGATCCCGGCGGCCCTGCCGAGGTCGTCCAGGCGGGACTGCAGGACCGCCGCACGGGACTCCGCGACGCTGCCCTCGCCGGTGCGGGCCCGTACCTTGCGCCGCAGGTCGCCGATGCGGGCCTCGACGCCGGCAGATCGCGGGCCGTCGAGCGTGTCCAGCAGGTTCAGCAGGTCGGTGGCGACGTCCGGGCGGATCTGCCCGGAGGTGCGCCCGTCGTCGACCGCCGTACGCACCCGGCGGACGGCCTCGGCGAACTCGAACCGCACCGGGTCCGGCCGGGCCGCGGCCCGCGTGGGCGACGGGGTTCCGGCCGGGGCGGGGGAAGCCGCGCCCGGGGTCGGAGCCGCACGCGGTCCGCTGGGGGGCTCCCGGCCGGGCGGCCCGATGAACAGAAACGTGACCGCGGCGGCCGTGAGGACGACAGCCGGTACGGCGAGTCTCCGGCGGCTGCCATGCCGGGGCGGTGGCGGCTCGCCGGCGAGCGGGGTGAGCCGGTCGCGGACCTCCTGGGCGGTCGGCCGCCGCCCGGGCTCGTCGTGCAGGCAGTCGGCGACCAGGGCACGGAACGGCACCGGCAACCTCGGCGGAAGGCGGCCGGGACCGCGGGCGCGGGCGGCCTCCAACTCCTCCCAGGTGTCCACCGGGTACGGCGGATCGCCGGTAACCATCTCGAACAGCAGGACACCGAGGCCGTAGACGTCGGTGGCGGGCTCGGCCGGTTTGCCGTCGAGGCGCTCCGGGGCCACGTAGGCGGGCGTACCGAAGGTCACCCCGGTCTCGTCGTCGTCCGGCTCCCCGGCGACGGCGCTGATGCCGAAGTCCAGGATCTTCACGCCGGCCGGCGTCAGCATGATGTTGCCGGGCTTGATGTCGCGGTGCACGACCCCGCTGGCGTGCGCCGCGGCGAGCGCGTCGGCGACGTCCCGGCCGATCCGGGCCGCCTCCCGCGGGCTCAGCGGCGCGCGCTCCACCCGGGCGGCCAGCGTCTCGCCGGTGAGCAGCTCCATGACCACGAACGGCGCCACCGAACCGCCGGGCCGCACGGCGCCGTTGTAGTCGTGGACGACCGCGATGCCCGGATGCGACGGCCGCGCCGCCATCCGGGCCTCCTTCCAGGCCGCATGCAGCGCCTCGGCGCTGGTGGCGGTGCGGCCGGTGGGCAGCTTGAGCGCGACCGGGCGGTCCAGCAGCTCGTCCCGGGCGCTCCAGATGTCCGCCATGCCGCCGGATTCCAGCCGGGTGACCAGGCGATAGCGCGCGGCGAGCAGATCGCCCGCGGCCGGCCAGTCAGGGATCACCCCGGAACACTCACCCAGACGGTACGGGGGTGTCAACCGGACGATATCGCGACGGTCCGCACGGTATACCGTGGTGCCGGCCGGGACGATGGGTCGGGTGGTATGGGCGGCAGAGGCGCCGGTGGCAAGCAGCAGGGCACCCGGAAGGGCAAGTCCGGGAAGCGGGGGAAGCCCTCCTCCGGCGGCCCCGACGTGTTCGTCTCGTACGCCGGGGCGGACCGGCCTTGGGCGGAGTGGGTGGCGTGGCAGCTGCGCGACGCCGGCTATTCCGTCGAGCTGGACGTCGACTGGCAGGCCGGCGACAACATCGTGCTCCGGATGAACCAGGCGCTGGAGCGCGCCGGCCTCATCGTGATGGTCTGGTCGCCCGCATATTTCGAGCGGAACCGCTTCACCGCCGACGAGTGGACCGCGGTCATGGCGGAGCGTCCCGGCGACCGTCAGCCGGTGGTGCCCGTACGGGTGGCGCAGGTCGATCCGCCGCGCCTGCTCAAGACCCTGGCCCACCGCGACCTGTTCGGCTTCGACGAGCGGAAGGCCCGTACCACGCTGCTCGAGGCCGTCGGCGGCGCCCGGGACGCGGCGGGTGTGCCCGAGTTCCCCGGCACCGCGAAGTCCAAGGTGCAGCGCGAGCAGGCGCCGCGACTCCCGGGCGCGCTGCCGCCGGTGTGGAACGTGCCGCGGCGCAGCGTGTTGTTCACCGGCCGGGACGGACCGCTGGTCGCCCTGCGGGAGCGGTTGCACGGCGGGGGTGCGGCCGTGGTCCAGGCCGTCCACGGCATGGGCGGCGTGGGCAAGACCACGCTGGCGGTCGAGTACGCGCACCGCTTCGCCGGCACCTACGACCTCGTCTGGTGGATCGACGCTGAACAGCCGACCCGGATCAGCGACCAGTTCACCGATCTGGGCGTCGCGGCCGGCTGGATCTCGGCCGACATGCCGACGCCGGACGTGACCGCGCTGGTGATGCAGCAGCTGCGCCGGCAGAGCGCCTGGCTGCTGGTCTTCGACAACGCCGAGCGCCGCGAGGATCTCCAGCCGTGGCTGCCGCAGGGCGCCGGCCACGTGCTGATCACCTCCCGCAACCCGGGGTGGGGCCAGCTGGTGCAGCCGGTGCCGCTGCAGGAGTTCACCCGCCCCGAATCGGTCGCCCTGCTGCGCCACAGCCTGTCGCACCTGACCGGCGACCAGGCCGACGAGCTCGCCGGCCGGCTCGGCGACCTGCCGCTGGCGATCGCGCAGGCCGCTCAGATGCTGGGGGAGACCGGCATGTCGGTCGGCGACTATCTCACGCTGCTGTCCGAGCAGACGGTGCCGATCCTCTCGGAGGGGGTCCCCGACGGGTATCCGGCGCCGCTCGCCGCCGTGATCCACACGTCGATGCGCCGCCTGGCGGCGGAGGACGAGACCGCTCTCCAGCTGCTGCGGGTCTGCGCGTTCCTCGCGCCGGAACCGATACCCATGGACCTGTTCACCGCCACCCCCGGGGCCCTGCCGTCGCCGCTGGCCGAGGTGGTGACGACACCGCTGGCGTTCGCCCACATCCGGCGCCGCATCGCGGCGTTCGGGCTGGCCCGGGTCGGCGAGGGCACCCTGCAGCTGCACCGGCTCACCCAGGCCGTCATCCGCGACAGCGTCGACCCGGCGGATCGGCCCGAGGCCCGGCGCCGCTGCGAGACGCTGCTCGCCGCCGCGCTGCCCGACGACGGCCGCGACCCGGTCCACTGGCCGCGGTGGGCGCAGCTCACGCCGCACCTCAACGCCCTGGACCCGGCCACCACCACCCACGACGGACTGCGGGGGATGGCCTGCCGGGCCACGTCCTACTTGCTCTCCCGCGGCGACACCGACACGGCGGGCGAGGTCTCCGGCCGCCTCTACCTGTCGTGGCAGGAGCGCTTCGGCCCGGACGATCCGTACGCCCTCTTCGTCGGGACCAACCTGGCCCTCGCGTACGACCGGTCGGGCCGCTTCACCGACGCCTACGAGCTCGGCGGGGAGATCCACGACCGGCGTCGCCGGATGCTCGGCGACGACCACCCCGACACGCTGATCTCCGCCAACAACCTCGCGCGGACCCTGAGCGAGCTGGGACGCCATGACGAGGCGTTGAACCTTCACCAGGACAGCTACGACCGGCGGTGCAGCGTCCTCGGCAAGGATCACCCGGAGACGCTGATCAGCGCCGGCCATCTCGCGAACTCCATCCGGCGGACCGGGCGGCACCAGGAGGCCCTGGTCCTGCACGGGGACGCCCACGACCGGCGCCGGCGCATGTTCGGCGACGACCATCCCAGCACGATGATCTCCGCCGGGAACCTCGCGGACACCCTCCGGACCCTGCACCGGCACGACGAGGCCCTGGCCATCCACGAGGACACCTACGACCGGCACCGCCGCGTCCTCGGCGGGGACCACCCCGACACGCTGACCGCCGCCAACGACCTGGCCACCACCCTGTTCCACATGAGCCGCGACGCCGACGCCGCCCGGCTCTTCCAGGACACCCTCGGCCGCTCCCGGCGGGTCCTCGGCGAGGACCATCCCCGATCGCTGCAACTGGCCCGGTCCCTCGCCGCTGTCCTGGGTCGCCGCCGCGAAGCCCTGCCACTGCTGCACGACACCTTCCGGCGATACCAGCGTGTCCTGGGCGACGGCCATCCCCTGACCTCCGACTGCGCGTTCCAGCTCGCAGGGTTTCTCGGCGCGACGGGCCGCCACCGCGACGCGGTGACGCCGGCCCGCTACGCCCTCCAGCATCGGCGCGCGCTGCTCGGTGACGGCCACCCCGACACCGTCGAGGCGGCGACGTACCTCGTGCAGCTTCTGCGGCACGCCGGGCGGAACGGCCAGGCCCGCGATGTCGCGCAGGAGATGCGGCTGGACGAGACGAGGGAACAGGACTGAGGTTCGGCGGGGCGGGCCCGCCGCCGGTGGGTCGGCACCGATCGACGGCGGCGCTGGTGACACGATGCGATCATGCGTTCGGCGTCACCGGAGCCGTACGGGCCCTCCCGCCCGCACCCGCCGATCTTCGTTCCCCCGCTGCGGCACCGCGACGGCCCGGGCAGCGAGCGCCGCTGCGACGAGGTCGTCACCCCGGCGGTACGGGCCGCGCTGTGGCGTTTCCTCCGCGGCACCGCCCACCTGCTGCACCCCGGTGCCGCCACGCCCGACGAGCCGGCCCGGCTGTCCGGCCTCAACGACGGCCGCGGCGCCGGCGTGAAGGTCGGCATGCTCGGCACCGACACCAGCGGCGTCTGTCTCGTGCTGGCGGCCCGTCCCGCCGCGACCCGCCCGCGACCGCAACGCCCGTGGCGCGACGGGCTCGGTGCCGAGGGCGTACGGGAGCACGCCACCGTGGTCTCCGGCGTCGAGGAGGCCGCGCCGGCGGACGTGGCGCCGCTGCTGGCCGACGAGCCGCCCCGGCACGCCCGGCCCTGGCTCGTGGTCCGGGCCTTCGTGCGGGAGCGGACCGGAACGCTCGCCGTGGATCCGGGCGACGGCGTCCTGCGGCCGGTCCTGGGGTTCTCGGTGCTGCGGCTCTTCGGCCCCCGGCCGGCGGGGGAGCGGCCGGCCCGCTGCCCGGGATGCGGCGGGGCGCGGGTCCGCCGCTACGCCGCCTTCGACCTCTGCCCCGACTGCGGCTGGTCGGTGCAGGCCCCCTGCGGATGACAAACGCTCAGCCCCGGCCCGGCGTGGCCGATGGGCAGGCATGCCCCTGCTGCGCCGACTGGCCCTGCTGCTCACCGTCGTCCTGACGGTGACCGGTCTCGCCGTGCCCGCCGCCGCGGCGTCCGGCTCCTGCCTGCCGGCCGGCGGCGGCCAGGCCTGCCAGGTCTGGACCGGCAAGGTGGTCCGCGTCGGCGACGGTGACACCGTCCTGGTCGACATCGCGGGCGACGGGGCGAACAACCCGCGCTGGATCCGGCTGATCAACGCGCAGGCCATGGAGTTCAGCGTCTACTCGTCCATCCCCGCCCGCCGCCGCGGTGAGTGCCACGCCCTGGCCGCCGCCGCCCGCTTCGAGCGGCTGGTCAAGGCCGGCGGCGGGGTGGTCCGGATGACCGCGCAGCACGCGTCGAGCTCCAGCAGGAACCGGCCGTTGCGCGCCGTCGAGGTCCGGATCAACGGGGTGTGGCACGACGTCGGCCTCGACCTGATCCGCCACGGCCTGGCGCTGTGGCAGCCGTTCAAGGGCGAATGGGCCTGGAACGCGTCCTACCGGGTCGCCCAGGCGCGCGCCGCCCGGGAGGGACTCAACCTCTTCGACACCGACACCTGCGGAAGTGGCCCGTACCAGAGCGCGGCGCTCACGGCCGTCGTCAACTACGACGCCGAGGGGCTCGACGACCAGAATCTCAACGGCGAATGGGTACGCGTCGACAACGCCTCCCGCTACGCCGTACCGGTCGGCGGCTGGTGGGTCCGCGACTCGGGCCTGCGCCGCTACACGTTCCCGGCCGGCACCGTGGTCCCCGCCGCCGGATCGGTCTGGGTGCACGTCGGCAAGGGCAGGGACACCGCCACCCACAAGCACTGGGGCCTGACCTCGCCGGTCTTCGACAACCCGACCGACGACGAGCAGGCGCTGGGCGACGGCGCGTACGTGTTCGACCCGCGGGGCGACCTGCGTGCCTGGATGCAGTACCCCTGAAGCACGGCGTTCCGTCGCCGCGCTGCGCTGACCCGCGCGCACTAGGCTGCAGGCGACAGCAGGGGTAGGCAGCAAGGGGGCACCATGGTCGCCGGCGAGCGGGAGCGGCTTCCGGGGTCGGGCGCGGCAGTCGAGGTGGCACGCCTGCCGCGGGGGCGGCACGACCTGCCCCGCGAGTTCGTGTCGCGGACCCAGCGGGACCGGCTCATCGACGCGATGGCCCGGGTGGTGGCCGAGAAGGGGTATCCGAACGCCTCCCTGACCGAGATCTGCGCCGCGGCCGGCGTGTCGACGCGCGCCTTCTACGAGCACTTCACCGACAAGGAGGCGTGCCTGCTCGCCGCCTTCGATCTGGGCGTCGAGCTGATGCAGAAGACGGTCGCCGAGGCGTTCGCCCGGCCCGCGAGGTGGCCGCAGCGGATCCGGTGCGGGCTCGACACGCTGCTGCGGGTGCTCGCCGCGGAACCTGCGTTCGCGGTGCTGGCCGTGGTCGAGGTGCTGGCCGCCGGGCCGCGGGCGCGGGAGCGGCGGCGGTTGCTGCTGGAGAGCTACTCCGGCTTCTTCGCCGACGTGCCCCAGCGCCCCGGCGGTCCCGTCGTGCCCGCCGGGGTCGTGGAGGCCGTCATCGCCGGCGTGTACGGGATCATCTTCGATCTCGTCTCGACCGGCCGGGCGGCGGACCTTCCGGACCGCCTGCCCGACCTCACGTACTTCGTGCTGGTGCCGTTCCTCGGCCCGGCCGTGGCGGCCCGGGTGGCCGGATCCGGCTGATCACCCCTCGGGCGGCGCGACGGTGCCGTCGGTCACGGTGATCCGCTGGGTCGCGTCGGTGGTGTCGGTGATCGCGTACCGGGCCCGGAAGGTCGCCGTGGTGGCGCCGGTGGGGCAGGTGAGGCCGCCGGTCACGCGGATCGGCAGGCTCACGCCGGCGGAGAAGTCCAGCACCGGCGGGGTGGTCTCGGTGCCGTCGATCCACGGCCCGGTCAGGGTCGCCGGGCCGTCCGGAGCCACCAGGACCGTGCAGGAGGCCAGCCCGGAGATCGTGGTGACCACGCCCGCGGTCGGGATCGTCATCGTTCCGGTGGAGCCCGCCGCGTCGTACTGCAGCGCGATGGTCCAGTCGCCGTTGGTGTTGTTGGAGGCGGTACGGGCGGTCGTGAACAGCACGTTCGTCGGGCAGTTGCCACCGTTGTTGGTGAAGGTGGCCGGGGTCACGGCGGACACCACCGGTCCGTCCGGGCTGGTGTTGGCGGGCTCGGCCGGCACCAGCCCGGTGTTGCCGGACTGGTTGCAGGTCACCGTGGTGCTGCCGACCACGAAGGCCGCGGTGGTGCCGCTCACCAGGGTGGCGGCGTAAGCGTGCCCGGCCGGCCCGACGGTGGTGCCGGCGGCGAGCGCCAGGGCGGGAACGGCGGGCAGGACGCCGAGGCCGAGGCCGAGGGCGGCGACGACGCCCGTACGGCGGAGGTGTCGCATCGTTTCTCCTTCTAGAAGCACTCGTCCTTGCCCCAGTGCAGGGACAGCTTGAGGTTGCGCAGGTTGAACTCGCCCGCCGAGGTGGACCAGGCGACCTGCTTGAGGTTGGTGATCGTGACCCGGTCGGCCTGCTGGCTGAAGAAGCCCTCGCGGCGCTGGGCCTTCTCGCCCGGGTCGTTGTCGGGGCCCTTGTCCAGCGTGGACGCGTCGCGGCCGATCTCGATCGTCTCGAACTTGGCGTTGCCCTCGAGCTGGGACATGTCGACGACCATGTTCTTTGCGGTCACCGGCTGGCCGCCGGTGCCGGCGCGGATCATCAGGCTGACCGAGCCGAAGTCGCCGAGGTCGGTGACGACGGACTGGCACAGGTTGGTCAGGGTGGCGGTCTTCATCGCCGACACCGCGACGGGTTCGGGCTTCTGGTTCTGCGGGTCGCCGCCCGGCTCGATGCGGGCGTCGACCGTGCCGTACTGGATGAAGCCGGAGGCCACGAGCTCGTCGGCGCTGACCTTGAACTGCTGGCCGGAGACGACGAACGTCGCGGCCAGCGCGCCCTGCGAGATCAGTGACACCACGCCGGCGGTGGCGACGGTGCTGAGCGCCATCACCACGCCGAAGCGGCGCCAGCGGATGCGGCCTTCCGGGGATGTCGAGCGAGGTTCGGTCACCGTCGTGACTCCGTCCAGGAGGATCCAGAAAAGGTCGTGTTTCTGGGTGGACGGACCGTAACTCCAGCCCGGAAGGACCGTCAAGACATGAATTGCCGTCGATGTTCTCCGGCCGGTGGCGCCGGCCATGACCGCAGGGCCCACCACCAGCGCACGGTGTCGAGCACGGTCAGCCGCTCGCCGAGCCCGGTGAGTTCCTGGAGCCGGCGCAGCCGGTACCGCACCGTGTTCGGGTGCAGGTGCAGCGCCTCGGCGGTGCGGTCCAGGCGCTGCCCGGCGTCCAGATAGGCCAGTGCGGTGTACGCCAGGTCGTGGTGGAACTCGTCGCCGGGGTCGAGGGCCCCGAGCAGGCTGCGGGACAGGAAGCCGGCCAGCATCGGCTGGGCCGCGAGCGCGGTCTCACCGGCCAGGTCCACCACGTCGTGCACGCCGGTCAGCGCCTCTCCGGCGGCCGCGTGCAGGGCCGTCACGCCCAGGGCGTACGCCGCCGGCGCGCGCTCGAGCGGGACCGCCGGGGTGGTCACCACCAGCGCGGTCGTGGCCGGCGGCGGGGACGGCAGCCGGGGGGTGAGCCCGGCCAGCAGCCCGGCCACCGGAGCCGCGACGCCGCCGCACCGGGCGACGGCCTGCTCGAGCCGGCGGACCCGCGCGGGGTCGGCGGCATCGGACACCAGGCAGTGGTACGTCCCGCCGGCCCGCAGCCCGAACCGGCCCGGGTCGGTCGCGGTGCCGTCGTCCTCGCCGAGCAGCAACCGCCGCAGGAGGCCGATCCGGGCGTCGCGCTGATCGCGGCTGAGCTCCCGCTCGGCGGCCCGGTATCCGCCGACGATGTGCCGCTCCAGCCGGGTGCCGTAGCGGTCCAGCTTCAGCAGGGCCTGCAGCATCACGTCGGTGGCGATGCCCGCGGCGCGGCCCCGCTCGATCGCGATCTCCAGGATCCGGCTGCGGCCCGCGTACAGCCCGGACAGCAGCGCTGCCACGGGCACGCCCAGCGTCGCGCGTTCGGCGCCGAAGCGCGCGGCCGGGCCGAAGTCCGGCTCGCCGTCACCGGTGAACGCCGCGAACCCGGCGGCAAGCAGGGCGGCGACGTGCCGCCGGCTCTCGGACCGGGGCATCCTCGCGATCCCGGGCGACTCGCAGCGGGCCGCGTGCACCACGTCGTCGACGAGCTGCGCGTCGCCGGCGAGGTCGGCTACCAGGACCGCCAGGGCGTCCTCGCGCGATTGTGGGCGGTGCACAACGGGCTGCTGCGGCATTGGTTCCCGTCCTCTATCCGCGCGGAGTTATTCATTGTTCCCTATGCGTTACCGCAAAGTAACATTGTGGGGCGTCCGGCGGAACAGCCCGGATCCGCGCCCCGCCCGACCGGCCGGGAGGCGTCCGTGCGCGCTGCATCCGTACCGAAGGCCCTGATAGCCCTTCTCATCGCGGTCGTACCGGCAGTGCCCGCGCAGGCCGCCGCGCCGCCCCTCCGCGAGGTCATGTTCGTCGGCAACAACTGGGAGGGCACGGTCGACGTCATCGCCTCGCGCGGCGACTTCGCCAAGCTGGGCCGGATCAACGTCGTGCCGGACAAGAGCGAGCGGCTCTGGGAGATCTACCTCAACCCGATCAAGCTCGCGTTCTACCTCGGCATCCAGCTCGGCCCCGGCGAAGGCCACGACCAGCTCGTCGACGACATGTACACCACCCCGGACGGCAGCGCGCTGGTGGTCTCGCGGCCCAGCTTCGCCGACGTGGTCTCGATCGACCTGGCCACCGGGGCGGTCCGCTGGCGGTTCCCGGTTTCCGGCTTCCGCTCCGACCACATGGCCGTGTCGCCCGACGGCAAGGCCGTCGCGGTCTCCGCCTCCACCTCCGACACCGTGCACGTGCTCGACATCGTCACCGGCCGGCAGCTGGGCTCCTTCGCCGCCGGCGACACGCCGCACGAGAACATCTACACCGACGGCGGCCGCTATCTCTGGAACATGTCGATCGGCGAGGTCAACACGTCGCTCGACGATCCCTCGGCGGACTGGACCAAGGGCGACCGGCACATCACCGTCGCCGACGCGACGACCTTCCAGACGGTACGCACGATCGACATGCGTCCCCGCCTCGACGCGTTCGGCCGCTCCGACCTGTCCGACGCGGTCCGCCCGGCCGTCTTCACCCCCGACGAGAAGAAGCTGTACTTCCAGGTCTCGTTCTTCAACGGCGTGGTCGAGTACGACGTGCCGAGCGACCGGATCACCCGGGTCAAGGAGCTGCCGAAGAACCCCGCCACCAACGAGGACCGCACCACCTGGGTCAACGACTCGCGCCACCACGGGCTCTCGATCAGCCCGGACGGCGCCAAGCTCTGCGTGGCCGGCACCATGGACGACTACGCCACGATCGTCGACCGGGCCACGCTGACCCAGGGCGAGCTGGTCACCGCCAGCAAGCCGTACTGGGCGACGGTCAGCGGCGACGGGCTGGACTGCGTGATCTCCGAGTCCGGCGCCGACCAGGTGACCGCGATCAGCTTCGCGACCGGCAAGCGGGTCGCGAGGGTCCAGGTTGGTGACCACCCCCAGCGTGTACGCATCGGGCACGTCGCCACCACCTGGACGCCGCCCCGGGCATCCTGATCTCGCGCACCGATGTCCCTGCCGATGCATCCGTGATGTGCTGAACCCCATGAGTGACGAACGCGTGACCAACTGGGCAGGCAACATCGTCTTCGGCGCGCGCCGGCTGCGCCGGCCGGCCACCGTCGAGCAGGTGCAGGAGCTGGTGGCGGCCGGGAATCCGGTCAAGGTCCTGGGCAGCGGGCACTCCTTCAACCGGATGGCGGACACCGCGGGCGACCTCGTCTCCCTGACCGAGCTGCCCCGCATCGTCGAGGTCGCCCCGGACCGCAGGACGGTCCGGGTCGACGGCGGCATCCGCTACGGCGAGCTCTTCAGCCGCCTGGACGCCGAGGGACTTGCGCTGCACAACACGGCGTCACTCCCGCACATCTCGGTGGCGGGCGCCATTGCGACGGCGACCCACGGCTCCGGCGGCCGCCACGCCAATCTGGCCGCCGGGGTCTGCGGCATCGAACTGATCCGCGGTGACGGCGAGCTCGTCACGCTGCGCCGCGACACCGACGGCGACAGGTTCGCGGGGGCGGTCGTCCACCTCGGCGCCCTCGGGGTGATCACGGCCCTGACCCTGGACGTCGAGCCCGCGTACGAGATCCGCCAGTACGTCTACGACGACGTACCGCGGGCGTCGGTCGAGGCCCACCTGCCGGAGATGCTCGCGGACGGGTACAGCGTCAGCTTCTTCACCGACTGGACCCGGCCCGACATCACCATGGCCTGGCTCAAGCGCCGCGACCCCCTGCCCGCCGGCGACTGGTACGGCGCCCGCCGCGCCGACGGCCCCCGTCACCCCGTTCCCGGCATGCCGGCGCTGAACAGCACCGACCAGTCGGGCGACCCGGGACCGTGGCACACCCGGTTGCCGCACTTCCGCCTGGAGTTCACCCCCAGCAGCGGCGAGGAACTCCAGTCCGAGTACCACGTACCGCGCGAGCGTGCCCTGGAGGCGATCGACGCGGTGCAGGCCATCGGCCCGGACGTCTCCCCGGTGCTGCAGACCTGCGAACTGCGGACTATCGCCGCCGACGACCTCTGGCTGAGCCCCAACTACCACCGCGACACGTTCGCCCTGCACTTCACCTGGATCGCCGACGCCGACGCGGTCCTGCCGGCGGTGGCGAAACTGGAGGAGGCCCTGGCACCCCTCGACCCCCGCCCGCATTGGGGCAAGGTCTACACCACGACCCCGGAAGCGGTACGCGCCCAGTACCCCCGCTTCGCCGACTTCGTGGCCCTGGCCCGCGAGTACGACCCGAATCGGATCTTCCGCAATCCGTGGCTCGACACCCTGCTCGACTAGGCGGGCCTACCAGCCGTCGATGTGCAGGACTTCGTCGAGCGGCTGCCGCGCTGCCGGGCGGAAGGTGTCACCCGTGTAGTAGGCGGTGGGGATCAGCGCTCCCTGGTGCACGCCGGCGGGCAGGCCGAGGATGTCGGCGGCCTCGCGCTCGTAGGCCAGGTGCAGGGTGGTCCACGCGGTGCCGAGGCCGCGGGTGCGGGCCGCCAGCATGAAGCTCCAGGCGGCGGGGAGCAGCGAGCCCCACAGCCCGGCCTGGTTTCCCTGGGGAAGCTGTTCGCGCCCGGTGCGCAGGCACGGGATCACGTGCACGGGAACGTCGCCCAGACGGTCGCCGAGGTAGGCGACGCTGTCGCCCACACGTTGCTGCACCGGGGCGCGGGAGTCGTCGCCGGCGAACAATTTGCCGGCGGCGCCCTCGGACGCCAGGTAGTCCTGGACCGCCTTGCGGTACAGCTCTCCCAGGGCGGCGCGCCGCTGTGCATCGGTCACGACGACCCAGTGCCACGCCTGCCGGTTGGACCCGCTCGGCGCCTGGAGGGCGATCTCGAGGCATTCCCTGACCAGCGAGAGGGGCACGTCCCGGGTGAGGTCCAGACGCTTGCGGACGGAGCGGGTCGTGGTCAGCACCTGATCGGCGGTCAGCTCGGGCATGCGGGCATTATGCCTCGCCACGCGGGGCGCCGGCCGCGCGTTCCCCGGTGGCGAGGGCGACGGTGAGCAGGAGCAGCCACTGGGGGTCGCGGAGGCGGTCGCCGTACAGCTCGCGCAGGCGGGACATGCGGTAGCGGACGGTCTGCGGGTGCACGAACAGCTCCGCGGCCACGTCCTCGCGCCGGCCCTGGTGCAGCAGCCAGCTGCGCAGCGTCTCCACCAGCTTGGCAGCGGTCGCCTCGCGCTCTTCGGCCAGCGGCGCCAGGACCCGCTCGCGCAGGTCCGCCAGCGCTTGGCAGTCCGCGGTCACGACCAGGGTCAGCAGGTGGTCCTCGGTGTCGACGGCGGCCGTGCCGGACGCCCCCAGCCCCAGGCGCGACACCCGGACGGCCCGGGTGAGCGACTCGCGGACGCGCAGCCACGGGCGGGCCGGGCCGGCGATTGCGCCGCGGCCGGCCAGCAGGCGCAGGAGGTGGGCCCGGGACGGGCCGTGCGCGTCCGGGACCAGCAGCAGTGAGGTTTCCGGCAGGTCGGGGCCGGCCTCGGCGACCTGGAGGGTGCGGGGGTCGAGCAGGTCGGCCACCGGCCGCGCGGCGCGCTCGGGCACCAGCACCGCGGTCAAGGTCTGCGGCGGGGTCCACTCCGCGCGTTCCGCCGCGGCGGTCGCCACGTGCGAGGGCTCCCCGGCGGCGAGCGTCTGGGCCAGCAGCTCGAGGTGGCGCCGGCGGGCCCGGCCCGACTTGGCCAGCTCGTCGGCGTGGCCGGCCACGCTCGCCGCGGACAGCTCGTCGATGTAGGCGAAGACCAGCTCGGCGAAGTGGGCGATGGTGGGCGCCGGCTGACCGGCGGCGACGCTGATCGCGGCGAGCTCGCGCCAGGAGACGCGGGCGCCGACCCGGTACGCCGCGAGCAGCGCGTCGAGGCTGCGGCCGGAGCGGGCCTCGCCGCGGCCCAGGGCGTACGCCGCCTGCAGCGCCGGGGCCAGCGGGGAGCGTGCGTCGGAGCCCGGCGCCCGGGAGACCAGGTTCAGGAACGTGTTGAGGGCCGCCTGGACCGCCTTCTCGATCGTGGCGCCCATCACCCCGGTGAAGGCCTTCTTGTACGCCGGGACCTCCGCGGTGATGGCCGTGATCGTCTGCACGGCGACGCCCGGCAGCCCCTTCCGCAGGGGTGCCACCAGGTCCGCCGAGAGGCGGAAGTCGCGTACGTCGGGCAGTGTCTCGTCCATGCCGGCTCCAGGTTTGACGGCAGAATCTTGTCTTCCACGAACAATAACTCCCGCGGGATTCACTTCGGCAGGTCAGGCATTCGTTCCCGGAACACAGCATTCTTGAGTCATGGCCGTCACGCAGACCCTGCGGTCCGGGGCCTGGCGGGTCGTCGAGATGATCACGACACCGCTCGTCCCGGCCGATTATCTCGACCAGGTTGCTCCGCTCCGCAACGCCTCGGTGCTGCGCGCCAAGGTCCTCGCCGTCCGGCCCGAGACCGCGAACAGCGTCACGCTGACGCTGCGCGCGGGCCGTGGCTGGCGGCCGCACACCCCGGGACAGTACGTCCGGCTCGGCGTCGACGTCGACGGCGTACGGCTCTGGCGCTCGTACTCGATCACCAGCGCGCCCCGGCGCGGCGACGATCGGTTCACCGTCACCGTCAATGCGATCCCCGGCGGCGCCGTCAGCACCCACCTCGTCCGCCGCGCGAAGCGGGGTCAGATCCTGCACCTCGACGTGCCGGCGGGTGAGTTCACGCTGCCGCCCGCCGTCCCGGCGAAGGTGCTGTTCGTGACGGCCGGCAGCGGCATCACGCCCGTCATGGGCATGCTGCGCAGCCACCTGCACCAAATCAGCGACGTGGTCGTCGTGCACTCCGCGCGCAGCGCTGAGGACGCGGTCTTCGGCGCGGACCTGCGGGCGCTGGCCGGGCAGGGGCGGATCCGCCTGATCGAGCGGCACACCCGGACCGACGGCCGGATCAAGCCGGCCGACCTCGACGAGCTGGTGCCCGACCTGTTCGAGCGCGAGGCCTGGGCGTGCGGCCCCAACGAGCTGCTCGACGACCTC
The DNA here is from genome assembly GCF_040689425.1 of Actinoplanes sp. NPDC051475. Lineage (NCBI taxonomy): Bacteria > Bacillati > Actinomycetota > Actinomycetes > Micromonosporales > Micromonosporaceae > Actinoplanes > Actinoplanes sp. NPDC051475. The sequence continues at coordinate 112,320 of NZ_JBFAZZ010000003.1, read as the reverse complement.
GAGGAGCACTGGGAGCAGGCCGGCGCCCGGGAACGCCTGCGCACCGAGCGGTTCCGGCCCACGGTCGTCGTGGACGGCGCCGGGGGCGGGGACGTGACCTTCACCCGCACCGGAAAGACCGTGGCGTCCCCCGGGGGCGAGCCCCTGCTGGAGGCCGGCGAGGCCGCCGGGATGCTCATGCCCTCCGGCTGCCGCATGGGCATCTGCTTCAAGTGCGTGCTGCCGCTGCGCGAGGGCGCCGTCCGCGACCTGCGCGACGGCTCGCTCACCGTCGCCGAGCCGGGCGACTCGATCCTCGTCCAGACCTGCATCAACGCCGCCGCCGGCCCCTGCCGCATCGATCACTGAGGAACCACCGTGACCATTCTGCAGCGCAAGAAAGTCAGCCCGATCGCGCACCTCACGCCCGAGGACATCGAGCAGCTCGGCATCGAGCTCGACGCCATCCGTGACGAGATCGTGGAGAGCCGCGGGGCGAGCGACGCCGCGTACATCCGGCGGATGATCGCGGTGCAGCGCCGCCTGGAGCTCGGCAGCCGCGTGGTCCTGCTGTTCTCGCTGTTCCCGCCGGCCTGGCTGGTGGGGACCGCCGGCCTGTCGGTCGCGAAGATCCTGGACAACATGGAGGTCGGGCACAACATCCTGCACGGCCAGTGGGACTGGATGCGCGACCCGAAGATCCACTCCTCGACCTGGGAGTGGGACAGCGCCACGCCGGCCGAGCAGTGGAAGCACTCCCACAACGAGCTGCACCACACGTACACCAACGTGGTCGGCAAGGACAACGACCTCGGCTACGGCATCATGCGCGTCGACGAGGACCAGCCCTGGCACCCGGTCTACCTCGGCCAGCCGCTGTGGAACTTCGTCAACGCCTGCTTCTTCCAGTACGGCATCGCCGCGTACGACCTGGAGCTGGGCCGCAACCTCAAGACGAAGAAGCGCCGCCGCTCGCCGGAGTTCCGGGCCGCTCTCAAGCAGGTCCGCCGCAAGGTCGGCAAGCAGATGCTCAAGGACTACGTCGTGCACCCGGCGTTGTCCGGCCCGTCGTTCCTGCACACGATGGCGGCCAACGCCACTGCCAACCTGATCCGCAACCTGTGGACCCACTCGGTCATCATGTGCGGCCACTTCCCGAACGGCGTGGAGACCTTCGAGCGCACCTCCATCGAGGGCGAGACCCGCGGCGAGTGGTACCTGCGTCAGATGCTGGGCTCGGCGAACATCAGCGGCAGCAAGCTGCTGCACATCATGACCGGCAACCTGTCGCACCAGATCGAGCACCACCTCTTCCCCGACCTGCCCAGCAACCGCTACGCGGAGATCGCCCCGAAGGTGCGGGCCCTGTTCGAGAAGTACGACCTGAAGTACGTCACCGGCCCGATGCCGAAGCAGGTCGCCTCCGCATGGGCGAAGGTCTTCCGGCTGTCGCTGCCCAACCGCGGCCCGGCCTCGGTGCGCCCGCCGCGCAAGAAGCTCGACCCGACGGTCACGCCGGCCGCCCGCTGGCAGCGCGCGGAGCCCAAGCCGGCGAGCTGAGAACGGTGGACGGCTGGTGGCGCACCGCCGTCGTCTACCAGATCTACCCGCGGTCGTTCGCCGACTCCGACGCTGACGGGGTCGGCGACCTCGCGGGCGTCACCGCCCGGCTCGGATACGTCGCCGGCCTGGGTGCCGACGCCGTCTGGCTGACGCCCTTCCAGCGCTCACCCCAGGCCGACCACGGGTACGACGTCAGCGACTACTGCGACGTCGACCCGTTGTTCGGCGACCTCGCCGCGTTCGACGCGTTGCTCGCCGAGGCGCATGCCCGGGGCCTGCGGGTCGTCGCCGACCTGGTGCCCAACCACTGCTCCGCCGGGCACCCGCTGTTCCGCGCCGCGCTCGCGGCCGGGCCGGGCAGCGCCGAGCGGGCGCGGTTCCACTTCGCCGACGGCCGCGGTCCGGGCGGGGACGAACCGCCGAACAACTGGCCGAGCGTCTTCGGCGGCCCGGCCTGGACCCGGATCACCGAACCCGGCGGCCGGCCCGGCCAGTGGTATCTCCACCTGTACGCGCCGGAGCAGCCCGACTGGAACTGGCGCGATCCGCGCACGGCCGAGTTCTTCGACGGCGTGCTGCGCTTCTGGCTCGACCGGGGCGTGGACGGGCTGCGCATCGACGTCGCCCACGGGCTCTACAAGGCCGCCGGCCTGCCGGACCTGCCCGACCCGGCCGCCGTGCCGCCCATGCGCCTGCGGGGCAATCCGCTCGCCTGCGACCGGGACGAGGTGCACGACGTCTACCGCCGGTGGCGGACGATCGCCGACTCGTACCACCCGCCGCGGGCGCTGATCGGCGAGGTGAATCTGGAGCCCGAGCGGGCCGCGCGTTACGTACGCCCCGGCGAGCTGCATCAGGCGTTCGCCTTCGCCTTCGTCACCGCACCGTGGGACGCCGGGTGGTGGCGCGAGATCGGCAGCCGGTTGCTCGCGCACGGCGACGTCACGTGGGTGGTGGAGAACCACGACGTCGTCCGTATGCCCACCCGCTACGGGACCGCGGCCCGCGCCCGCGCGGCCCTGCTGACAATCCTCGCGCTGCCCGGGGCCGCGTACCTCTACCAGGGGCAGGAACTGGGACTGCCCGAGGTGGACGTCCCGCCGGCGGCGCGGCAGGACCCGGCCTGGGCCCGGTCGGGGATCAGCCGCGACGGCTGCCGCGTCCCCCTGCCGTGGCGCCGCGACCCGGCCGGCGCCTTCGGTTTCTCGCCGGACGGGTCCGGGCCGCCGTGGCTGCCCGTGCCGACGGGGTGGGGCGATCACGCGGTCGAGGCCGAACCGGAGACGCTCGTCCTCTGTCGGGCGGCGCTGGCCCTGCGCAGGCGGTGGCATGCCGATGGGATCCTCGGCGCGGGCGATCCCGTCGAGTGGGCCGTGCACGACGGTGGCCTGCTGGTCGCCGTACACGGAAAGGGTCTGGTCCTGGCCGTAGCCATGGGCGACCGGGCCGTGCCGCTCCCGGCCGGGACCGTGGTGCTGACCAGCGGGCCCCTCACGGAGGACGGGCCTGCTGCCGCCGGACACCGCGGCCTGGCTGCGCCGCGTGCCGGCCTCAGTCCCGCCGGATGATCCGGGGCAGTCGCGGTACGCCTTGTGACCAGCCGACGGCCCACAGCGACCCCGAGACCGGGTCGGCCGTGGCCCCGGCGAGCGGCGCGGCCGAGGCCGGCTCACCGTTGCTGCCGCCCCCGGTGGACGTCGGTTCGAGCGGTGTCTGTTCCCGGGTGAACCCGGTCCCGTTCCAGAATTCGACGCGGCGCGACTGGACGCCGGTGGCGGAGCGATCGAATCCGACGGTCCACACGGCCGTCGCGGAGACGGGCAGGACCTCGGTCACCTCGGTGCCTCCCGACACCGGGACGGATTCCCAGCGTCCGCGCAGGAGATGCAGGACGACGGCGGAGCAGGCGGTCCGGCAACTGGTCCCCGCGGCCCACAGGTCCGAGGGTCCGATGCCGGCCACACTGTTCAGCACGGTCCCCGCCGGCGCCGGAACCGTCACCTCGGTCCATGCCACGCCGTCCCAGTGCAGGACCAGCGGCAGCTGGACACCGCCGACCATCCGGGTTCCCGCGGCCCAGGCGTCGGTGGCCGAGAACGACTCCACCGAGGTGAGCCGGGCGTCGACGATCTTGGGGGCGGCCGACCGGACCCACCGGCCGTGCTGCAGGCGCAGCACGAGCGGGACCGGCGCGCTGCCGCCGACGGTGTCACCGACCGCCCAGCCGTCGTCCGCCGTGCGCAGGTCCAGTCCTTCGAGATCGTCCTCGGTCCCGGGCGCCGCCGCCGGGGCAGGCGCCGTGCTCCACGCCGTACCGTCGAAATGCAGCAGAGTCACCCCGGCGCCCGCCGCCCAGACGTCGTCGATCGCGACGGCGTCGACCGCCGTGAGATAGCTTCCCGCCGCCGTCCGCGGCAGCGTGCCGACCTCCCAAGAGGTGCCGGTGCCGTGCAGGACGAACGGCTGCCGGTCGGCGGTCCACGCGGAACCGACGGCCCACACCTCGCCGGGCCCGCTCGCGGCGACGTCCTCCAGCACACTGTTCGTGAACCCGGAGGGCAGCGGAACCGGCGAGACCTCGGACCACTTGGAGATCGCGGCCGGGTTCCCGGGCGTACCGGCGCCGGTCGTCGCCGCGGCCAGGATCACCACGACGACGAGCGGGCCGCACCGGCTGAATCGAAAGCTGCGCATCGTACTTCCTCTCCCGTGAATGCTCCCGCCATGGTTTCCGTCCCCGTCCGGCGGCGGCACCCCGCCGGGTACGACCATTCCGCCGCCCGCCTACCCGGATTCCTGGAGGAGTGCCGCCAGGCCGTGGCGGGTGCCGGTGCCGGTCTTCGCCAGAAGGTGGGCGACGTGCTTCTCCACCGTCCGCGGTGACAGGTACAGGCGGTGGCTGATCTGGGGATCGCTCAGCCCCTGGGCCACCAGCCGGCAGACCTCGAACTCGCGGACGGTGACCCCGCAGCGCCGCAGGCCGGGCGGGATCGCCTCGCTGCCGCGCCGATGCTGCGGCGCGCGCTCGCCGGTCCCGCGCAGCAGGGCCCGGCAGGCACCCGCGACCGCGGGCGCCGCCGAATGGAAATGGGCCTCCGCCGCCCGCAGCCAGGGGATCGGCTCACCCCACCCGCCGTCCAGGGCGTCCGGTGCCACCAGCCGCAGGCCGAGATGCCGCGCGAGCGGGAACGGCTCGGCGAGGTCGACGAAGCGGCGGGCGGCGTGCGCCGCATCCCTACGCCGCCCGTCCCGGCCCAGGACGACCGCTTCCGCCAGCGCCAGGAACTGGCGGTTCCAGCGGGCCTGGACCTCCGCCGAGCGGGCGAACTCCGCGCAGTCGGCCGCTCCCGCCCGCCCCGCGAGAACCCGCAGGAAAAGGTACGGACCAGGGTTGAAGGACAGGTACGAGGCGGGGCGCCGGAGCTCGCGGTCGTGCGCCCCGGCGAGTTCCGCCAGCGCCTGCTCACCCTCCTCGTGCAGCAGATGGCAGAAGGCGACACCGAGGCCGTGCACCGCCGACGAGAAGTCGTCCTCCCCGCCCAGCTCGGCGAAGCGGGTGGCGAGCGCCGTCATCTCAGACCGGCGGCCCCGGTGCCCGGCGATCATCACCCGGGTGCCGAGCGCCAGCAGCCGGGTGTGCGTCAGCCGCAGGCGCTGCGCCCGTTCCTCACAGCGCCGGGCGGACTCCTCGGCGGCGTCGAACCGGCCACGGCACAGGCGTACGACGGACAGCTCCTGCTCGATGTCGAACGCGGTCACGACGGCACCGGCCTTGTCGGCGAGGGCGAGTGCCTGCACCAGCCGGTCCTCGTCGGCCTCCCGGATCGCCAGGTCGGCGCCGAGGTGGTAGAGCAGCCGCAGCCTCCAGGCGAGGAGGCCATGCTCCTCGGCGACGGCCAGCGCCCGCTCGTAGAACGCGTCCGCCTCGGCGAGGTCGTGCAGGCGCGCCACCCGGCCGAGCGTGTTGAGCGCGCTGCACGTCACCTCGTACTGATCCGTCGTGCCGGCGCCGTGCAGAGCGCGCTCCGCCAGCCGCCGTGACTCCCGCAGCCGGTGCGGCGACAGCGGATCACCGAAGATGAGCTGCGCCTCGACCGCATCCATGCCGGCCGCCGCCGCGGGGTCCGGGTCCGCTCCGGCATGCGTACGCGCCCGTGCCAGCTCCTGGCGCCCCCGTGCCCAGTCGCCCGCCGTGACGGCTACCCGAGCCAGTTGCACATGCAGGCCGGCGCGCTGACCGGGTCGCGAGCCGTCCCGGGCCTGAGCGCCGACGGCGTACGCGTCATCGATGCGCCCGGCGATCGCATAGGCCTTGATCAGGCTGGTGGCGACGTCGGCGGCGAGTTCGCCGGTGGCCAGGCCCAGGGCTCGCTCCAGCACCACGATCGCCGTGAGGGCGGCACCGTGCGCCGCCGCCGTACGCCCCGCTGCGAGGAGCCGCCGTGCGCCGCGCTCCGGCTCACCCGCGACGCACCACAGCTCACCGGCGAGCTGATCCATCTCGGCGAAGCGGCCCACCCGCGCCTGTTCGACGGCCTCGGCGGCGCGGCGGGCGTACAGGGACCGTTCCAGCGGCAGGAGGCGGGCCCGGAGCGCCTCGGCGGTCAGGACGTGCCGGAAGGCGTACCACTGTGGATCGTCCTCCGCTTCAACCAGCCGGCTCGACACGGCCTCCCGCAGGCAGGTCACCAGCGGGGTGCCGTCGATTCCGGCCGCGGCGCCGGCGGCAGCTGCGGGAAACCGTCGTCCGAACAGGGCGGCCGAGGTCAGCAGCTCGACGGTGCCGGCGCTCAGCCGGTCGACCCGGCCGAGCAACGTCGCCGTGAGGCCGGGCGGGATCCGGCACGCCATCCGGCGCGACGCGGTCCACCGTCCGTCCGCCCACGTCAGCGCGCCCGTGGCGGCCATCTCGGCCAGGAGCTCCTCGACGTGCAGCGGAACGCCGTCCGCACTCTCCAGCAGCCGCTCCACAGCAGCGGCGGGTACGCCGTCCCGCGCGACGTTCAGGCACCCGGCCGCGAGCTGCCGGACAGCCGCGGCGTCGAGGCGGTGCAGCGCGAGAACGGCTGCCGCCCGCCGCCGCTGCGCCGCGTCGCACAGGCGTGCCGCCGGCACCGGGCCGGGCCGCGTCGTCGCGACGATCAGCACCGGCGCGGCGGTGGCATTGTCGATGAGATAGTCCAGCACGGCCAGGGTGTCAGGGTCGGCATCGTGCAGGTCCTCGAGCACCAGCACGCAGCCCCGCTCGCGACCGACGAACGCGATCAGCCGGAGCACCGCCTCCGCCAGCACCACCATGCCGGGCTCCTCGGCCGCATCGCCGGCCGGCCACTCCGGAACCAGCCGGGCGAGCGCCGACCGGTACGGCCGCAGGCCCGCCACCTCGGGCGGCCCGGACCACCGCAGCACGGACAGCAGGGCCTCGGTGAGCGGGCGGAACTGACCGGGCGGTTGCCCGGCGCGCCCCCGGAGCACGATCAGGCCGCGCTGCTCGGCGAACCCGCCGATCTCGGCGGCGAGCCGTGACTTGCCGATGCCGGGCTCTCCGACGATGAAGACGGTTCCGCCCCTCCTCCGGGCGGTGGCCTCGACGGCGCCGCGCAGCAGGGCGTACTCGGGGTCGCGGCCCACCATCGGCGCGGAACCGAGCCGGATTCCCTGCGCCCGCCCGGCCTCCGGCTCCCCGGGACCGGAACTGCCCGAAGCCTCCTCCTCCCAGGCCGCCGCGCAGAAGCTGTCGCGTTCGGTGCCGGTCAGCCCCAGCGCGGCCGCCACCAGGCGGACGGTGGCCGGGCGTACCCGGGTTGTCTGATGACGCTCGATCTTGCGCAGGCCGCGGACGCTGATTCCGGCCCGCAGCGCGAGCTCCTCCTGCGACAGGCCGAGCCGATGACGGTGCCCCCGCACCAGGTTTCCCCACACCCCGGCCACCTTTCCGGCACCCTCCGATCGCGTCTAGCGCTTACATGACAGCCGAGTGCCGGAGAAGGGCTCTCCCCCCGGCGCCCACGCATTGACATCTGTCACTAGCGCGTCGCGTGTGTCCGGTCTAGTTTGATCCCGTTGACTTGTGTGCGGAGACGGGAGCTTCATGGAGCGTCGACGGTTGTTCCAGGTGGGTGCGGCCGGCCTCGCCGCCGGTGCCCTGATGCCCGAGACGCCGGCCGGTGCCGTGCCCGCGCGGACATCGGCCGAGCGGTTCCGCCCGCCCGCCGTGCCGCTGGCCGTGCGGTCGCCGTACCTGAGCACCTGGCTGGCCGCCGACAACCTGCCCGGCAGCTGGCCCACCTTCTGGACCGGCCGGGTGACCGCCATGACCGGGCTCGCCGTCATCGACGGCGCACCGGTGCTGTTCCTGGGCGCGCCCGCGTCGCCGGCGCCGTATCCGTTTCCCAGCATGCGGCAGACCTCGCTGACGGTCACCGCGACGACATCGGAGTTCGTCCTCGAGCAGGGCGGCGTGGAGCTCACCGTGAGCTTCCTGTCCCCGGTGACCCCGGGCGATCTGCGGCGGCAGTCCCAGCCGCTGAGCTACCTGAGCGTGACGGCCCGCAGCATCGATGGCGCGCGGCACCGGGTCGCCGTCTACGTCGACGTGTCGGGGGAGTGGGCGTCCGGGGACGCGGGCCGGCCGATCACCTGGGAGCAGCGCGAGCACGGGGGTGTGGTCAGCCTCAGCTTCGGGCAGAGCGAGCCGCGGGTGCTGGGAGAGACCGGCGACAGCGCCGAGTGGGGGACCGTCGTGCTCTCCAGCCCCGCGCGGCCCGGGCTGACCTGGCAGATCGGTCCCGACGGGGAAGTGCGGGCGCACGCCGGCGCGCTTCTCAACACCGTCGACCCGCAGAAGCCGCGTCCGATCAACGACCGGTGGCCCGTCTTCGCGTACAACATGGACCTGGGGACCGTCGGGGGGTCCCGGACGGAGCCGTTCGTGCTCAGCATCGGGCACGTGCGGGAGCCGGTGGTCAGCTATCTCGGCGAGCGGCTGCGTCCGCTGTGGACGAGCTACTGGCCGGGCTGGCCCGAGATGGTCGCCGCTTTCCACGCCGACTTCACCGCGGCCGTCGCCCGCTGCGCCCGGCTCGACGCGAAGATCGAGCGGGACGCGACCCGGGCCGGGGGAGCGAAGTACGCGGCGCTGTGCGCGCTCGCCTTTAGGCAGGCGTACGCGGCCACCGACCTGGCCGTCAAGGACGGCGAGCCGTGGGCGTTCCTCAAGGAGATCTCCAGCAACGGCAACATGCAGACGGTCGACGTGACCTACCCCGCCATGCCGGTCTTCCTGTACGCCGACCCGCAGTACCTGGGGCTGCTGCTGGCGCCCCTGCTGGACTACGTGGAGAAGCGCGGCTACCCGCACGAGTTCGCGCCGCACGACCTGGGCACCCATTACCCGAACGCCGACGGGCACCTCTCCGGCACCGGGGAGGAGGACATGCCCGTGGAGGAGTCCGCCAACATGCTCATCATGGCGGCGGCGTACCTGGCCCGGATCCCGGCGGCGGAGCGGCGGGCGTACGCGGCCCGGCACTGTCCGACCTTCCAGCGGTGGGCCGACTACCTGGTGGAGCACGCGCTGGACCCGGACCTGCAGAACCAGACGGACGACTTCACCGGCTTCATCGCGCACAGCGTCAACCTCGCCCTGAAGGGCATCGTCGGGCTCGCAGCGATGAGCAGGATCGCCGGGTACGCCGGCCGCGCCACCACCTATCTGGCCACGGCCCGGCAGTACATCGCCGAATGGGAGCGGATGGCCACGGACCCGTCGGGGCGGCACCTGAAGCTGGCGTACGACCAGGACGGCACGTGGAGCCTCAAGTACAACGGCTACGCCGACGCGGTGCTCGGCCTCGGCCTCGTCCCGCAGGCCGTGGCGGCGAAGGAGGCGGCCTGGTATCTGACCCGCGCGGCGACCGACGGGGTGCCGCTCGACCCGCGGCACTCATACACGAAGGCGGACTGGGAGATGTGGACGGCGGCCTGGCTGAAGGACCACGACGAGATCCGGGACCTGCTCATCGACGGCCTGCACCGGTTCGCGACCACCACCGGCCAGCGGGTGCCGATGACCGACTGGTACGACGTCGTGACCGACCGCCAGCAGGGCTTCCAGGCGCGGCCGGTGGTCGGCGGCTTCTACGCCCTCCTCACCGTCTGACGCCGGCTGGTTGCGCCCCTCTGCCAGGATGACCGGCCGTGGGCATGATCAAGCGATTTCTCGGCAGGTCGGAGGACCGCCCCGTCTGGCTCAGGATCGTCCGGGGCCTCGCGGGTACGGCGGTGCTGCTGTTCGTCGTGCTGCCGTTGCTGGTCGCCCTGCTCGCTGTGGTGCTGGTCCTCAGGGGCGACATGACATGGAACCTCGTCGAGATCCCGTGGCCCATCGCCGTGTACCTGCTGCCCCTGGTGACGGAGCCCGTCCGGGCATTCCTCACCGATCACACCGCCGGCCTGCCGGTGAGCGGTGACCACCTGTGGCAGGCCTGGCGGATCGCCGCGGTCGCGATCCTGATCGTGGGTTTCACCGGCGCGCTATGGGCCCGGGCGGCCCGGGTTGTGCTGGTGCTGGGCACGGCCGCCATGATGTGTACCGACACCTCGGGCACGTTCGGCCAGGTGACGATCGGCTTCGCCGTGGCGTGGCTGTCGATCGAAGCATTCCTGCTGTACAGGCGGAGCGACCGGCTGCGCCGCGCGGTGCGCAAGCGGACGCGCCCCCAGCCGCCGACATTCGCCGACGACCACCTCGAACTCACGGTCCTGCCGGACCACCCGCCCGGCCGCTAGGGCGTGTGTCCCGGATCTCGGGCAGGGACGACATCCGGCCCGGGTGATCGTCAGCCAGACTGGGCGGCGTGACACCGACAGTGGCGCCGATAACCCCCGTCCATCACGCGTTCGATCGGGTGGTCGCTTTGTTCGACGACTATCGAAAGCACTACGGCCAACGGCCGTCGCCTGACGTCACCCGTGCCTGGCTGCACGACCAGCTCGCACACCACCGACTCTCGGTCGCCGCCGCTGTCCGGGCCGACCAGGTCTGCGGCTTCATCACGACCGCGATCATGCCCGCGTCCCTGGTACTGGGCACCGCGTGGATGATCCGCGACCTCTACGTTGTTCCTGAGTATCGCCGTAGCGGTATCGCGAACGCTCTGCTTCAGCAGGTCATCAGCGACGCCCGTGCCGCCGGTGCGCAGCGCCTGTCGCTACAGACCGAGACCGACAACGTTCCGGCTCTCACGCTCTACACCGCAGTCGGCTTTCAGCCCGTCACTGGCCTGGAACGCCTCAACCTCAACCTCGCGCCCGATGGGGCTGCCGCGGATGGAAACCCACCGTGACCCGAGCGGGCTATGCCGCCCCGCGGCCGTTCGGCGACAGACCGCGTGCCGTGCCGGTCAGCGCGCTGTGGCAGGTCAGGCCGTGACCGTTCCGCGAATCGCCCAGGCGCGGGCGGTGAGGTGGATCGTGCCGTCGGGGGCTGTGGGCAGGCGGCCACGCAGCACGTCGCGGATGGCGTCGCGGCGTTCGGGTGGCAGCGACATCAGGTATGCCGGTGCCGCGCCCTGCCCGCCCAGGAACGGCTCCCAGTAGTCGGCGAAGTCGGCGAAGACCGTCGGGATCTCGATCGGCCGGACGACCGTCCCGGCCAGGCCGGCGTCGCGCCACAGGTCGGTCAGCGGCTGCGGGTGGCACAGCGGGAAGCGGGCGCCCTCGTCGAGGCCGTGGCCCGGGTCCTCCTCGGTGGCCGCGTCCCAGAAGCGGCGCATCAGCTGCATGCCCTCGGCGTAGTCCCAGACGTACGCGGCGACCGTGCCGCCCGGGGTGGTGACCCGTACGAACTCCGCGGCCGCCCGGGCCGGATCGGGGACGAAATTGAGGGCGAGCCCGCTGACCACGGCGTCGCACGCGGCGTCGCGCAGCGGCAGTGCGCGGGCGTCCCCGGCGATCCTCGGGCCGGAGCCGGCGCGCAGGAAGCCGTGCGAGGGGTCGGCGCCGATCACCTGCCCGGCTCCGGCGTCGTGCGCGGCGGCACTCAGCGCGCCGGTGCCGCAGCCCGCGTCGAGCCAGCGGCCGCCTGGCGGCAGGGCCAGCCACGCCATGAACTCGCGGGCGACCCGGCGGCTCCAGCGGCCCACGTACGCCTCGTAGGCGTCCCCGAGGTCCCAGACATCGCGCACCATGCCGCTCAGGATAGGCACTGGATCGATAAGGGTAGCCTTACCGGCATGCCGAACAGACCAGCCAGGCCCGCGCGGACCGGTGTCGTGACCCGGGTCGAGCGGCTCACCCCGCACATGGTGCGCATCGTGGTGGGCGGCGAAGGCCTGCGGGAGATGCAGGCCGGAGAGTTCACCGACCACTACGTCAAGGTGCTCTTCCCGCAGCCGGGCGTCGCCTATCCGGAGCCGTTCGATCTGGAGAAGATCCGCGAGACGCTGCCGCGGGAGGCGTGGCCGGTCGTGCGGACGTACACGGTGCGGCGCTGGGATCCGGAGATCCCCGAGCTCTGGCTCGATTTCGTGGTGCACGGCGACGAGGGCATCGCCGGGCCGTGGGCGGCCTCGGCGCGGCCGGGTGACGTGGTGCGGTTCTCGGGCCCCGGTGGTGGTTACGCCCCCGACCCGGCCGCCGGCTGGCACCTGCTCGCCGGGGACGAGAGTGCCCTGCCCGCCATCGCCGCGGCGCTCGAGCGGATGCCGGTGGGCGCGCGCGTGCACGCCTTCATCGAGGTGGCCGACGCGGCCGAGGAGCAGAAGCTGGACGCCGAGGTCACCTGGCTGCATCGCGGCGGGCGGCCGGTCGGCGAGGTCCTGGTCGCGGCCGTCCGGGACCTGCAGTGGCCCGCGGGCGACGTGCAGGCGTTCGTCCACGGCGAGGCTGCCTTCGTCAAGGAGCTGCGCCGCCTGCTGCGGGTGGAGAAGCAGATCCCGATGGCCCGGCTGTCGATCTCCGGCTACTGGCGCCGGGGCCTGAACGAGGACGGCTGGCAGACGAGCAAGCGGGAGTGGAACCAGCAGGTAGAGGCGGAGCAGGGGCGGTAGACCGGCCGCGCGGCCGGTCCACCGCCCGGGCGCCTACATGTGGAAGCGTTCGTACTGACCGTTGTTCAGCACGGTGACGATCCCTTCGTCGGAACGGGCCAGCATCGTGGCGTAGAACTGGATCGCCCGGTTGATCGTGTCGGTCTTGTTGAGGTCGACGAGCTCGCTGGCGCGTTCCAGCGCCGCCATCGAGCGCGCGTTGAGCTTCACCGTGACCTTGGTCGAGGGCGGCGTCGCGGGGGGTGTATGCGGGGGCATGGTCATCGCTCCGGTGTCTTCTTCTGTTCCATATGTGGCCACGGTTCCGTCCCCCTCTGACGTGCCGCTCTTTCAGCAAACATGACGCAGCGCCGCGTCATGATCCCCTGTTCGGCTGGTTTGTGGCCAGCCTGAGGACATCTCACGAGATGGTTCAGGGCTGGCTCTGGGCCGACGCAACCGTAGCAGCGGAAAGTTGCACGCGCGGAATTGCCGAATGGCTACGATCACGGCCATATATCACGCTTCTCGCGCCATGCTACGAATGGTAATGATGTGATCGGTGGTGCAGAACTTCCGAATGAGGCGAATCGGTGCCTCGATCTCGACGATGAACCTTCGCCCGCCGCGGATCTGCCCTGCGGCCCGCTGATTCTGGCATCGTCGCTGTACTTCCATGCCGATGGTCACACCGAGGTCGATCTGAGCGCGTGCGAGGGCGAGCCGACGCAGAAGGGGCTTCTGCCATGACGACGATGGATCTCGCCGAGGACGAGGGTGAACCGTCCTGCGACTCGAACCCCCCGCCGAAACCGCCGCCCCCCGCGCATGTCCGGGAAGTTGCCGGCATGCTGTTGTGGATCTTCGCTGTCTGCGTGGTTCTCATCATCGGCCTGGCCACCTGTGTCGCATTCTGGCGACCGGAATCGCTCGAGGACGTGACCGGATTCTTCGGGACGGTCATCGCGACGCTGGGCACGCTGCTCGGCGGCGTGGTCGCGTTCTACTTCGCCCGCCGCTGAGCCGAGCGCCATCGACCGTGCCGGATCCTTCCCCGTTGGCCCGGAGATGTCCGCAGCGTTTCTTGCGCGATTCGATGTAATGGCATGACGGCCCTTGCAAGGTCTTGCATGGACGATCGGCCGGAGGTTAGCGTGCGTCGTCCCCGCCGATAGGAAGGCCTCGATGTGGAGATCTCGCGGGTGAGCAGGCTCCTGCTCGCCGTCTGTCTCGTTCTCGGCGTGTGGGTTCCCGCGCCCGCCCAGGCCGCACCGCCCGCGGCCGACTGGGGTTTCGACCGGCCCGGCAGCGCCACCGCCAACGAGCAGTTCTACTTCGTCCTGCCGGACCGCTTCGCCAACGGCGACACCCGCAACGACCGCGGCGGCCTCTCCGGCGACCGCCTCGCCACCGGCTACGACCCTACCGACAAGGGCTTCTACCACGGCGGCGACCTGCAGGGCGTGATCAACCGCCTCGACTACATCCAGGGTCTCGGCACGACGGCGATCTGGCTGGCGCCCGTCTTCAAGAATCGGCCCGTGCAGGGCAGCGGCACCGACGTCTCGGCCGGCTACCACGGGTACTGGATCACCGATTTCACCCAGGTCGACCCGCATTTCGGCAGCAACGCCGACCTCCAGCGCCTGGTGCGGCTCGCGCACCGGCGGGGCATGAAGATCTACCTCGACATCATCGTCAACCACACCGCGGACGTCATCAAGTACGCGGAGAACACGTACGCGTACGTCGACAAGGCCACGAAGCCGTACAAGGACGCGCAGGGGCGCACCTTCGAGGACCGCAACTACGCCGACGGGACCCGCGCCTTCCCGGCCGTGAACGCGAAGTCGTACCCGTACACGCCGGTGATCGCGGCCAAGGACAAGAACGTCAAGGTGCCGGGCTGGCTCAACGACCCGGCGATGTACCACAACCGCGGCGACACCACCTTCGTGGGCGAGAACAGCGAGTACGGCGACTTCTTCGGCCTCGATGACCTGTGGACCGAGCGTCCCGAGGTGGTCCGCGGCATGACGAAGATCTACGCGGACTGGATTCGCGACACCGGCATCGACGGCTACCGTCTCGACACCGTCAAACACTCCGACCTGGACTTCTGGCCGCAGTTCTCGGCGGGCATCGAGAACGCCGCGAGGAACGCCGGCAAGCCCGGGTTCTTCATGTTCGGCGAGGTCTACAGCGCTGACCAGGAGGTCGAGTCGACGTACGTGCGCCGCGGCGGCCTCCCCGCCACCCTCGACTTCTCCTTCCAGGCCGCGGCCAAGACCTTCACCGCGGACGGTGGCTCCGCCGGGGCGCTGGCCGACCTGTACGCCAAGGACGACCTCTACACCACCGACGACACGACGGCGGACCGGCTGCCGACCTTCCTTGGCAACCACGACATGGGCCGCATCGGCTCGTTCATCGCGGCGGGCGAGGCCGACCCCGCGACCCAGCTGCGCCGCGACCAGCTCGCCCACGAGCTGATGTTCCTCACCCGCGGCCAGCCGGTGATCTACTCCGGCGACGAGCAGGGCTTCACCGGCCCCGGCGGCGACAAGGACGCCCGCCAGGACATGTTCGCCAGCCGGACCCCCGACTACCTCGACGACGACCTGATCGGCACCGACCGCACCCACGCGCAGGCCAACTATGAGACCGGGCACCCGATCTACCAGACCATCGCGACTCTGGGCGCCCTGCGCAAGGCCCACCCGGCCCTGCGGGACGGCCTTCAGGTCACCCGGTACGCCGCGGACGGGCCCGGCATCTTCGCCGCGTCCCGCATCGACCGCGCCAAGCGGCAGGAGTACGTGATCGCGGTCAACAACGCGACCACCGCGCAGACGGTCACCGTCGACACCTGGACGCCGAACTCGCCGTTCCAGGGCATCTACGGCGGTGCGGGTGCGAACGCCACCGGCGCCGACGGCAAGCTGTCCGTCACCGTCCCGGCCCTGTCGTCGGTCGTCTACCGCGCCGCCAGGACGATCCCGGCACCCGCGGCGGCGCCGGCCGTGCGGATCACCGCGCCCGAGGCCGGGGCGTTCGTGCCCACGCGCACGGAGCTGACGGCCGCGGTCACCGGCGACCCGCTGGCCACCGTCACCTTCCAGGCGAAGGTGGGCGAGGGCCGCTGGCGGACCCTGGGCACCGCCGACACCGCGCCGTACCGGATCTACCACGACCTGACCGGGCTGGCCGGCGCGACGCCGGTGACCTACCGGGCCGTCGTGCGCGACAGCCGCGGGCGGACCGCCGCCACGACCAGCGGCATCAAGGTGGGCACCCCGGTCGTCAGCGCCGGGCCCGGCTACGCGGTGGTGCACTACCAGCGTCCCGCCGGCGACTACGACGACTGGGGGCTGTACGCCTTCGGCGACATCGACGAGTCCGCGCAGACCACCTGGCCGCAGGGGCAGCCGTTCGCCGGCGTCGACGCGTACGGGCGCTTCGCCTGGGTGAAATTGAAGCCCGGCGCCAAGAACGTGGGCTTCATCGTGGTCGACAAGAACGGCACCAAGGACGTCGCCGCCGACCGCTTCCTCGATCCGACGGCGAATCCGGAGGTCTGGCTGAAGCAGGGCGATCCGGCGATCGGCACCGAACCGCCGCCGGTGAGCCAGGACCAGAACACGGCGATCATTCACTACCGCCGCGCCGACGGTGACTACAGCGGCTGGGGACTGCACGTGTGGGACGGCGCCGCGAACCCGACCGACTGGTCCTCGCCCCTGGCGCCCGCCGCGACCGACGCGTTCGGCGTGACCTTCAAGGTGCCGCTCACCGCCGGGGCCACCGGGCTGAACTACATCATCCACAACGGCGACACCAAGGATCTGCCCGACGACCAGCGGCTCGACTTCGCGTCCGCCGGGCGCGAGGTGTGGCTGCTGGCCGGCGTACCGGATCGGCTGCTGCCCGTGGTGCGCAAGGCCGGCGGTGGCGGAACCGTGGACCTGACCAAGTCCGCCGCGGTGTGGCTGGACCGCTCGACCATCGCCTGGAAGACCGGCACCGGCAGCACCCTCGAACCGGTCGGCGCGGGCACCGACGGCCGCATCTACGACCTGATCTGGGCGCCCGGCGGGGGACTCGACCCGGCGGCGCCGGAGCACAGCATCCGGCTGACCGCGCAGCGCAACGGCCTCACCGAGGCGCAGCGGCACAAGTTCCCGCACCTGTGGCAGTACGGCGCCTTCACGCTGCCCCGCCGCACCGACGTCCGCGAGATCCTCAAGGGACAGGTCGCGGTCACCGAACGCGATGCGCACGGCAAGCTGCTCAACGCGACCGGAGTGCAGACCGCGGGCGTGCTCGACGACGTCTACGCCGCGGCGACGAGCGCGCGGCTCGGCCCGGTGTTCGAAGGTGGGCGTACCCGGCTGGCGGTGTGGGCGCCGACCGCGCAGTCGGTGCAGCTCGAGCTCTTCGACAGCCCGTCGGCGTCCGCCCGGGTGGTGCCGATGGCGCGGGACTCGCGCACCGGCGTCTGGTCGGCGGCCGGGCCGCAGGACTGGAAGGGCAAGTACTACCGCTACCGGGTGACCGCCTGGCAGCCCGCCGCCCGCAAGGTCGTCACGGCGAGCGTCACCGACCCGTACTCGGTCGCCCTGTCGGCGAACTCGACGCACAGCCTGATCGCCGACCTGAGCGACCCGGCGCTGGCCCCGGCGGGCTGGAACCGGCTGCGCAAGCCCGCACCCGGCAAGCTGCAGATCTCGGAGCTGTCCGTCCGCGACTTCTCCGAGCAGGGCCGGTACGCCGCCTTCACCGAGCCGCACTCGGCCGGGATGAAGCACCTCAAGCAGCTGGCGCAGGCGGGCACGACCCACGTGCACCTGCTGCCGGTGTTCGACTTCGCCACGGTCCCGGAGCAGCGCGCCGACCAGAAGCAGCCCGCCTGCGACCTGGCCGCCCTGCCGCCGGACTCCGCCGAGCAGCAGAAGTGCATCGCGGCGGTGGCGGACGCCGACGGCTACAACTGGGGCTACGACCCCCTGCACTACACGACGCCGGAGGGGAGCTACGCCACGAACCCGGAGGGTGCCGCTCGCACCAAGGAGTTCCGGCAGATGGTCGCCGCGCTCAACGGCACCGGCCTGCGCGTGGTCATGGACGTGGTCTACAACCACACCTCCGCCGCCGGCACCGACCCGCACTCCGTGCTCGACCAGATCGTGCCCGGCTACTACCAGCGGCTGCTCGAGGACGGCACGGTCGCCAACTCCAGCTGCTGCGCCAACACCGCGCCGGAGAACGCGATGATGGGCAAGCTCGTCGTCGACTCCGTCGTCACGTGGGCGCGGGCGTACAAGATCGACGGGTTCCGGTTCGATCTGATGGGCCACCACCCGAAGGCGAACATCCTGGCCGTCCGGGCCGCCCTGGACAAGCTCACCGTCGCCCGCGACGGCGTCGACGGCAAGAACATCTACGTGTACGGCGAGGGCTGGGACTTCGGCGAGGTGGCCGGCAACGCGCGCTTCGTGCAGGCGACCCAGGCGAACATGGCCGGTACGGGCATCGGCACCTTCAACGACCGGCTGCGCGACGCCGTCCGAGGCGGCGGCCCGTTCGACGACGACCCCCGCGTCCAGGGCTTCGGCTCGGGGCTGTTCACCGACCCCAACGGCGACCCGGTGAACGGTACGGCCGCCGAGCAGAAGGCACGGCTGCTGCACTACCAGGACCTCATCAAGGTGGGGCTCAGCGGTAACCTCGCGACGTACTCGTTCACCGCCTCCGACGGCACGGTGAAGACCGGCGCCCAGATCGACTACAACGGCTCGCCGGCGGGGTACACCGCCCGGCCGGTGGAGGCGATCACCTACGTGGACGCGCACGACAACGAGATCCTGTACGACGCCCTCGCGTACAAGCTGCCGCAGGGCACCTCGGCCACCGACCGCGCCCGCATGCAGTCGCTGGCGCTGGCCACCACGGCGCTCGGCCAGGGCGTCGGCTTCGTGACGGCCGGCAGCGAGCGGCTGCGCTCCAAGTCGCTGGACCGCAACTCCTTCAACTCCGGCGACTGGTTCAACCGCATCGAATGGGACTGCACCAAGGGCAACGGCTTCGGCCGCGGCCTTCCCCCGGCCGCCGACAACGAGGCCAAGTGGCCGTACGCGAAGCCGCTGCTGGCCGACCCGGCGCTGAAGCCGGACTGCGCGGCGATCGGCCTGGCCGACGCCACCTACCGGGAGCTGCTGACGATCCGCCGCTCGTCGCCGGTCTTCGGCCTGCCGGACGCCGCCGCGGTGCAGAAGCGGCTGTCGTTCCCGGTCGCCGGCGCGGCCGAGACCCCCGGCGTCATCACCATGACGCTGGACGGCCGCGGCCTGGACAAGCGGTGGAAGTCGGTGACGGTGGTCTTCAACGCGACTCCGGCGGCCGCCACCCAGACGGTCACCGCACTGCGCGGAGCGAAGGTCGCGTTGCACCCGGTGCAGCGGACGGCGGCGGACCCGGCGCTGCGCACGGCGTCCTTCGCCGCAGCGACCGGCACATTCACCGTCCCGGCCAGATCCGTCGCGGTGTTCGTGCAGAGTTGAGCGGTGCCGACCGCGAGCCGAGCGCCGCGTGCCCTCCGGGGTGCGCGGCGCTCGCCGTCAGCCGGCCACCTTCGTCAGCAGCTCAAGGGAGCGCTGCCGGGCCGCTGCGTCGTAGATCGTGGTCGACATCATGATCTCATCGGCGCCGGTGACGGCGGCGATGGCCGCCAGCTGCGCGGCCGCGGTCGCCGGTGAACCCTGCGCCTGCTGGGCGCGGTAGGCCCGCAGCCGTTCCTGCACGTCGTCCGGGAGGGTCACTTGCACCGCCTCGGCGGGCGGGAGCAGCGGCTGGTCCGCCCGCCCGGCGAACAGCCCGGCCTTGACGAGGTCCAGGGGGCGGGCCAGCACGGCCGCCTCTGCATCGGTGTCCGCGCAGATGGTCTCCACCGCGATCATCACGTACGGGCGCTCGGCCCAGCGCGACGGCCGGAACGCCTCGCGGTAGCGCTCCACCGCCTCGGCGGTGTTCTGCGGCCGGATGTGGTGCGCGAACGCGACGGGAAGGCCCAGCTCCCCGGCGAGCGAGGCACCCGCCGTGCTGGACGACAGCAGCCACGGCTGGACCTCGGAACGGTAGCCGGGCAGCAACGGTGGCCCGTTCTCCCCGGACAAGTAGCCGAGCAGCTCGACGATGCCCGCGCGATAACTGTCGTCGGTGGTGGGGGCCGCACCGCGTTGCAGCGCGGCGACGACCCCGGCGTCGAAGGTGCCGGGGCCGCGGCCGATCCCCAGATCGATCCGGCCGGGATGCAGCGCGTCCAGCGTCGCGAACTGCTCGGCGACCGCGCGCGGGGCGTGGTTCGGCAGGAGGACCCCACCGGAACCGACCCGGATCCGCGATGTCGTCGCCGCCGCATGCGCCATGAGCACCGGAGGCGCCACGCTGCTGATCAGAGGGGCGCCGTGGTGCTCGGCGAACCAGGCGCGGCGCAGCCCGAGCTCGTCGGCCCGCCGGACCGTGGCGGCCGTGACGGCCAGCGTCTCCGGGGCGGTGCGGCCGTGCTGCGCCGGAGCGACCTCCAGGATGGACAGTGGCGGCAGCGTCATGCCCGGAACTCTAACCCGGGCACCGGCACCGTAGTCCGGACAATGTGATCGATTCCACCCTCGGGTGCGGTGACGTCTCCCGCGGCGCGGCCGACCGTTAGAAAGGGATCATGGATCGATCGATGCGTGCCGCAGGGGTGGCGGCCCTCGCCGTGGCAGGGCTGGTGGGCGTCGCCGCTCCGCCGGCGTCGGCGGCCCCGGCCGCCCCGCGCGAGTGCGGGCAGCTCCGGATCACCGACTCCCTCCCGGTGCCGGCCCAGGGCCAGGAGGTCCGGCGCAGGGTCGTGGTGGACGGACAATGCCGCCTCACGTACGAGAGCGTCCAGGTCTCCAGGGTCTCCGGGGTCGCGGGCGGCGGGACCTATCGCACCTCGTCCGACATGTACGACTGCTGCAACATCCTCATGACCTCACTCACCACCCGGACGGACGAGCACTCGTCCACGTACGACACGCACGTCAACCGGGAGCCGTGGGACGCCGGGTGGACGGTGGAAAAGGTGAGCCGGTCCGCAGGGGAGAGCACCCGTGCCGAGTTCAGCTATCGCGGCATCTTCGACCCGACGGGCCGCTGGTACCACAACACCCACGACACGTCCGTCACGATCGCGGCGGACGGCACGGCGACCTGCCGGCAGAGCGTGACGCTGCGCCACACCTTCATCGGCTGGCACTGGGAGCACAGCTGCTCCTTCTGACTCACGCCGCCAGGCTGAAGCGCTCCGCATGCACCTGGCGGCGGGGCACCTTCAGGGCTCGCAGCGCCCGGATCACCGCCGTCGTCATCGCGGGCGGGCCGCAGACGAAAACGTCGCGGTCGGTGACGTCCGGGACCGTCGCCGCGAGGTGGTGCGGCTCGAACGGGGTGAACGGCGGGTCGCCGGCACCGGTACGCCCGGTCAGCAGCTCGATCCGCGCACCCCGGGCCCGGGCCAGCGCCTCCAGCTCGGCCAGGAGCACCGCGTCCTCGCGGCGGTGCACCCGATAGAGCACGACGACGTCACCGGACAGCTCTTCGAGGAGTGCCCGGATCGGCGTGACGCCCACGCCGCCCGCGATCAGCAGGGTCTTGTCCCGCGTACGGCGCAGCGACGTGAACGCGCCGTACGGCCCCTCGGCGAAGACCCGCGACCCGACCGGGATGTGCCGCAGGGCCGCGCTCGCCCCGCCGACTGCCTTCGCGGTCAGCCGCAGCGAGCGCCCGTCCGGGGCAGCCGACAGCGAGAACGGGTTCGCCTGCCACCAGCGGGCGTACCCGGGGAAGCGCCAGATGAAGAACTGCCCGGCGCGGGCCGGCAGCTTGTCGAGGTCCCGGCCGCGCACGTGGACGGAGACGACGTCGTCGGACTCCGGCACCACCGCGGCGACCCGGAACTGGTGCCGGGCGTTGCGCCACAGCGGCACCGCGACCCGGCCCACGAGCAGGGCGCCGACCGCGAACACCCACAACGCCCACCAGTACGCCCTGGCGACCGGCGACGCGGTGAACGCCGAGAACTCGAACAGCTGATGGATCAGCACCAGGGCGACGGCCGCATACAGGAACACGTGGACGGCGTGCCAGGTCTCGTACTGCAGGCGGCGGCGGGCGTACCGGATCGACACCCCGGCGGCGACCACGACGACGACCAGCGCGATCATGCCGGCCAGCGGGCCGGGCATGCCGGCGAAGCGGCGGAACTGCTGCCATGCCGTCGACTGGGGGCCGGCCGCGTATCCGGCGATCACGAACACCGCATGCAGCACCACGACCCAGAAGAGGGTGAAGCCGGTCCATCGGTGCCACGAGGTGAGCCGGTCCATGCCGATCCGCCGGTCCAGCCACGGCAGCCGGGCCACGAGCGTCAGCTGGAGGATCATCAGCAGCGCCGCGTGCAGCCCGAGGAACAGGCCGACGCCGTGGACCGCGTTCTTCGGCTCGGGCGCCACCGTGAAGAACAGCGCCCACACGACGGCGACGTTGAGGAGCACCACACCCCAGAACAGCTGAACGGTCCGCATGCCGAACATCATGCGCCCGCCGGGCCACCTGTGACGGCTCACACGATCGTTGAGCCGGGAAAACGGGCAAGGTACGCGGGGATCAGAGCGTTGATACCGTACGCGAAGGACGAACCGACCACCGGAGGCGGCGGAAGATGGCTGGAAGCACTGCTCGCAGGCACCGCGTGGTGATCGTCGGTGCCGGCTTCGGCGGCCTCTTCGCCGCCAAGGCGCTGCGCCGCGCGGACGTCGACATCACGCTCATCAACGGCACCGCCTATCACCTGTTCCAGCCGCTGCTCTACCAGGTCGCGACCGGCATCCTGTCCGAGGGCGAGATCGCCCCGCCGATCCGCGAGATCCTCAAGCGCCAGGACAACGTCGACGTCAAGCTCGGGTGGGTCACCGACGTCGACGTCCAGGCGAAGAAGGTCTTCGTCGAGGCGCCCGGCATCGACTACACCGTCGACTACGACACGCTCATCGTCGGCGCCGGCGCGTCCCAGTCGTACTTCGGCAACGACCAGTTCGCCGACTACGCGCCCGGCATGAAGAGCATCGACGACGCGCTCGAGCTGCGCGCCCGCATCTTCGGCGCCTTCGAGCTGGCCGACCTGCACGAGGACCCGGCGGAGCGGGACCGGTGGATGACCTTCGTGGTCGTCGGCGCGGGCCCGACCGGCGTCGAGATGGCCGGGCAGATCGCCGAGCTCGCCCACCGCAACCTGCCGGGCCAGTACAAACACATCGATCCGCGCAAGGCCCGGATCATCCTCATCGACGCCGTGGACGCCGTGCTCAAGACGTTCGGGGACCGGCTCTCCACCCGGGCTCTGCGCCAGCTGCACCTGCTCGGCGTCGAGGTGGAGCTGGAGACCAAGGTGGTCGGCGTGGACGCGACCGGCATCGAGGTCGACACCCCGCGCGGGCACGAGCGCATCGGGTCGATGACGAAGATGTGGGCGGCCGGCGTCGCCGCGCCGCCGCTGGCCCGCAAGCTCGCGGAGGCCACCGGTGTGCCGACCGACCGTGCCGGCCGGATCCAGGTGCAGCCCGACTGCACGCTGCAAGGGCACCCGGAGATCTTCGCGGTCGGCGACATGATGGCGCTGGACGGCCTGCCGGGCGTCGCGCAGGTCGCGATCCAGAGCGGACGGCACGCCGCCGACCAGATCAAGCGCCGCCTGGCCGGCAAGGAGACCGGGCAGAAGTTCACGTACTTCGACAAGGGCAGCATGGCGACCATCTCGCGCTTCCACGCGGTCGCCAGTGTCGGCAACGTGCACGTGTCGGGCTTCCTCGGCTGGCTGATGTGGCTCGCCGTGCACCTGCTCTACCTGGTCGGCTTCAAGAACCGGCTGACGGCCGTGCTGCACTGGTTCGTCAGCTTCCTGGGCCGGGGCCGGTCCGAGCGGGTGGCGACCTTCCAGCAGGCGTACGCCCGGGCCGCGGTCCGCGAGTACGGCGACCCGTTCGAGCGCCGGAGGGTTCCCGCCGGCTCAGACGGCGGGAAGTAGCCGGCCCGCCCCGGTCGCCCGGATGTCGATGCTCAGCTAGGGATCGTCGGGCCACGCTCTGTCACCACCCTGAGCGCTTCATATGGGTGAGCTGTGACCGTCCCGTCACGATCAGACGACCGCACCGGCCGAAAGGCGGAGGTCGCGAAAGATCGGATTCAGCCGTGCGCCAGATCCGCGCAAGGGCCCGTTCACGCCAGGATTCCCTCGATTCGCCGACGGGGGAGGAAACGTGTCACGACGAGGATGGCGCGAGATCGGGCTGCTGCTGGGGCTCTTCGGGGCGTACAGCGCGGCGCGGATGCTCGCCGATCCGCACCTCGGGGCGGCGCGGGACCGCGCCGCGGCCCTGCTGGGCGCCGAGCGGTTCCTGGGTCTCGACCTGGAGGCGGGCCTCAACCACGCGGTGGCGGCCGCGCCCTGGGCCGCGGCCGCCATGTCCTTCTGGTACGCCGCGTTGCACTACCTGGTGACGCCAATGGTGCTGCTGTGGCTCTACCGGCGCCACCCGGACCGCTACCCGGCGGCGCGCAACGGGCTGGTGCTCGCCTCCGCGATCGGCCTGGTCGGCTACGTGCTGATACCGACCGCACCGCCGCGGCTGATGCCCCACGGGTACGTCGACACCCTGGCGAGCACGGCGGACCTGGGCTGGTGGTCGGGCCACGCCTCGGCGCCGGCCGGGCTGGGCCACCTCACCAACGAGCTCGCGGCGATGCCGTCCTTGCACGTCGGCTGGGCCTTCTGGGTCGCCTGGGTGCTGCGGGGCCCGCTGCTGCGTCTCGCCGGCGCCCTCTACGCCGCGATCACCGCGGTCGTGGTGGTCGGCACCGCCAACCACTGGGTGCTGGACGCGGTCGCCGGCGTCGCCGTGGTCACCGTCGGGATGCTGGCCACCTCACGCCGCCAGCGCCGCGTACCGGCCGCCCTCGGAGAGCAGGTCGTCGTGGGTGCCGGACTCGAGGATCCGGCCGTGGTCGACCACCGCGATCCGGTCGGCGCCGCGTACGGTCGACAGCCGGTGCGCGATGGTGATCGTGGTACGCCCCCGCGCCAGCTCGTCGAAGGCGCGCTGCACGGCACGCTCGGTCTCCGTGTCCAGGGCGCTGGTCGCTTCGTCGAGCACCAGGATGCGCGGGTCCCGCAGCAGCGTCCGGGCGATGGCGATGCGCTGCTTCTCGCCGCCGGAGAACCGGTGTCCCCGTGAGCCGACGACGGTGTCGTAGCCGTCCGGCAGGGCGCTGATCAGGTCGTGCACCTGCGCGGCGCGGGCGGCCTGCTCGATCTGCTCGTCGGTGGCGCCGGGGCGGGCGTACCGCAGGTTCTCGCGCACGGTGGTGTGCAGCAGGTAGGTCTCCTGGCTGACCACGCCGACGATCCGGGCAAGGTCGGCGAGGCGCAGGTCGCGCAGGTCGATGCCGTCGACGGTGATGCGCCCGGCGTCCGGGTCGTGCAGCCGGGCGACGAGCCCGGCCAGGGTGCTCTTGCCGGAGCCGGTCTCGCCGACCAGCGCCAGGGAGGTTCCGGCCGGGACGTCGAGGCTCACCCCGGCGACCGCGGCGGTCTCGCTGCCCTCGTACGCGTAGGTGACGTCCTCGAAGCGCAGATGCCCGCGGATCCGGTCCGGGTCGACGTCCACGGGGTCCTCCGGGTCGTCCACCTCGACAGGCAGGTCGAGGTACTCGAAGATGCGCGCGAACAGGGCCAGCGAGCTGGTCAGCGAGACGCCGACGCCGAGCAGGCCCATCAGCGGGCGGAAGAGCCCCGTCTGCAGCGCGGTGAACGCGACCAGGGTGCCGATGCTGAGCGTGCCCGCGGCGAACGGCAGGCCGGCGCTGAGGTAGATGACCGCGGGGATCGCGGCGAACAGGATGCTCATCGACGCCATCCGCCACCGGCCGGCGAGCTCGGAGCGCAGTTCGAGGTCGATCAGCCGCGCGGAGGAGGCGGTGAAGCGCTCGACGAGGGCGGGGCCCGTACCCATGGTCTTGCTGAGCTGCACGCCGCTGATGGACAGTCCCTCCTCGACGGTGACGTTGAGGTCGGCGAGCTCCCGCTGGCGTTGCGCGGTGATCTCCCGGCGCATGCGCGCGACCCGGCGGGTCAGGTAGATCGCGGGCGGCAGCACGACGAGCGAGACCAGGGACAGCTGCCAGGAGAGGGCGGCCATGGCCGCCGCGGTCGCGACCGCGGTGGTGAGGTTCGAGGCGACCGAGGTGGCGGCCGAGGTGACGACGGACTGCATGCCGCCGATGTCGTTGGTGATGCGCGACTGCACCTCGCCGGTGCGCGTACGGGTGAAGAACGCGACGGACTGCCGGTGCAGGTGGCGGAACACGTCGGTACGCAGCCGGTGCATGACCTGCTGGCCGACGGTGGTGGAGATCCAGGTCTGGACCACGCCGAGCGCGGAGGTCAGCGCGGCGACGGCGACCATCCCGGCGACCAGCCACACCAGCAGCGTGACGTTCTGGTGGGGGAGCGCGACGTCGATGACCTCGCGCAGCAGGAACGGGGAGGCCATCGAGATCACGGACGAGGCCACGATGATGGCGACGACGAGGGCGAGCTGCCCCCGGTGGGCGGTGAACAGCCGGCCGATCCGGCGCAGCGAGACCTCTCTCGCCTGGGCCTTCTCGGCGGCACTGACGGTTCTGGGGCGTCGGGGGGAATCCAAGTGCGTACCTTCTTCTTCCGGAGTTTTACTGAGGTTACCTCAACATGAGGGAACAACCGCAACCGCTGGTACGGTATTCCCGTGGAGGACAGCACCCTCTCGGAGCTCTTCTGGGCCGTCGCCCGGCGCCTGCGTCACCTCAACCGCGAGACCCTCGAGCCGCTCAACATCTCGCCTTCCCACGGCCGAGCGCTCGCGGTGCTGCTGCGCCACGGTTCGCTGAGGCCGGGCGCGCTGGCGGAGCACCTGCGCATCGCGGCCCGCTCGGCGACCGAGGTGGTCGACGACCTGGAGCACCGGGGCCTCGTGCGGCGCGAACCGGACCCGGCCGACCGCCGGGCGACCCTGGTGGCGTTGACCGACGCGGGCCGGGCCAGCGGCGACCGCATCAAGGCCGCGAGGAAGGCGGAGACCGAACGGTTCTTCGGTGCGCTGAGCGCGGCCGACCGCGCCGAACTGACCCGCATCCTGCGCAAACTGCGCGACTGACCCGCCCGCGGCGGCCGCGGGCCGGTGAGCGACTGGTCACATCCGGGCGTACGGGACGTGACGCACGGATGGCCGGGGGTCCAAGATTCTCCCTCAGTGCCGCCCGTCGTCGTGCCGTCGAGGGGAGAGCCGGCGCGAGAACGGGGGGCCACCGTGTTGGTGGCAGAACACACCGGCGCGGGTCGCCGGGCCGCGGTGCGCGCCGCGATGCGCGAACTGCTTCTGGTGGCGGGGCTGTTCCTGGCGTACGAGGCCGGCCGCATGCTGGCGACCGGGCACGTGACCGAGGCGATGAGCAACGCCGTGCGGATCTGGGACCTCGAGCGGGCGCTGCGCCTGCCGGCCGAGTCGTCGGTGCAGGGCGCGATCATCGACCACGGGTTCCTGGTCCGGCTGGCCAACTGCTACTACGCGTACGTCCATTTTCCGGCCACCGCCCTGGCGCTGGTCTGGCTGTACGTCCGCCGCCCCGCCGTCTACCGGTGGATGCGCCGTACGCTGGCCTGCCTCACCGCCGTCGCCCTCGCCGTGCATCTGGTCGTGCCGCTCGCCCCGCCCCGGATGTCGGCGATCGCCGGCCTGCTCGACACCGGCCGCGTCTACGGGCCGTCGGTCTACGGGGCGCCGGCCACCGACACGGTCAGCAACCAGTACGCGGCCATGCCGTCCCTGCACGTCGGCTGGGCCCTCGCGGTGGCGATCGCCCTCATCGCCGCCACCACCCCGCGGCGGCGCTGGCTCTGGCTGGCTCATCCGCTGATCACCCTGCTGGTCGTCGTGGCGACCGGCAACCACTACTGGCTCGACGCGATCGTCGCGGTGACGCTGCTGGCGGTGGTGCTGATGGTCCTGCCTCGCCCGCAGCTCGCCGTGGCGCCCGCCACCGAGAAGGCGCCGCCGGTGGTCGAGATCCCGCGTCCCCGCAGCGGCGCCCGCGCCTCCTGGGTGCTGGAACAGCCGCGGTCCGGCGTCGACCTGCTGTCCTCGACGAGCCGCCCGGACGAGGAAACAGCAGTCGATCTCCGTGTTACGTGAGCCACTTTCCTGACCGATCGGCCAGTATCTGACCGATCGGTCAGGCATGCTGGGGTCATGGCACGCGTCAGTACCCGCGACGAGATCCTCCGCGTCGCCGCCGAGCAGTTCGCCCACTTCGGCTACAAGGGCACCTCCCTGCAGGACATCGCCGCGGGGGTCGGCTGCTCCAAGGCCACGCTGCTGTACCACTTCGCCAGCAAGGACGCGATCCTGGCCACGCTCACCGCGCCGGCCGCGCAGGAGCTCGCCGACCTGGTGGCGAGCCTCGCGCCACTCGACGACGAGGCCGCCCGGGCCGCCGCCATCGACGGGTTCGTGGACCTGGTCCTGCGGCACCGGCGGGAGGCCAAGCTCATCTACGGCGGCATCCCGGAATTCCTCCAGGAACCGGCCTTCGCGGACCTGCTGCCGCTCACCGACGCCCTCTGCGCCGCGTTCGCCGGGCGCTCCACCGATTCCGCCGCGTGCATCGCGGCCGAGGTGGTGCTCTCCGGCGTCGTCTCCGTCGTCATCGACGAGGAGCGCGACCCCGCCGAGCTCCGGCCGGCCCTCGTGGGTGTCGCCCGTCGTGCCCTGATCATCCGCTCGACCACTGAGGACTGACATGGCAACCCTGCTCTACCGGCTCGGCCGGATCTCGTTCCGACGCCGCAAAATGGTGGTCGTCCTGTGGCTGGTGCTGCTGGCCGCTCTCGGCGGCGCGGCGCTCGCGTTCAAGGGGCCGACCTCGAGCGACTTCACCATGCCGGGCACCGAGTCGCAGCGGGCGATCGACGCCCTGCGGCACGAGTTCCCGGAGGCCAGCGGCGCGACCGGCACCATTGTGGTCGCGGCGCCGCAGGGCCGGGCGCTGGCCGAGCCGCAGCTCAAGGGCGCGGTGCAGGGCCTGGTGAAGGAGGCCGCCACCCTGCCCGGCGTGATCGGCGCGGTCGACCCGTACCAGGTACAGGCCCTGTCCCGGGACGGCCGCTACGCCCTGGTCCAGGTCCAGTTCGCCGAGCGCGCGGACGCGGTCACCAAGGAGCAGCGCAGCGCGTACGAGGACAGCGGCGCCGCCGCCGAGGCCGCCGGGCTGCGCGTCGAGCACGGCGGTGAGGTGATGAACGCCGAGCCGGAGGTCGGCGGCACCGAGTCCATCGGCGTCATCATCGCGCTCGTGGTCCTCGTCGTCACCTTCGGCTCGCTGGTGGCGGCCGGGATGACGATGGTCAACGCGCTCATCGGCGTCGGCGCGGGCATGGCCGGCCTGTACGCCCTCAGCAGCGTCGTCTCGCTCACCAGCACGGCCCCGGTGCTGGCGCTCATGCTCGGCCTCGCGGTCGGCATCGACTATTCGCTGTTCATCACCTCCCGCCACCGCCAGCACCTGGTGGAGGGCATCGAGCCGGAGGAGGCCGCCGGCCGGGCGGTCGGTACGGCCGGCTCCGCCGTGGTCTTCGCCGGCATCACCGTGATCATCGCGCTCGCCGGCCTGGCGGTGGTCAACATCCCGTTCCTCACCGTCATGGGCCTGGCCGCCGCCGGCACGGTCGCCGTCGCGGTGCTGGTCGCCGTGACCCTGCTGCCCGCGCTGCTCGGCTTCGCCGGCGCCAAGGTGCTGCCGCGGCGGCTGCGCAACGGCCGGACCGGGCACGTCGCGGAGAAGGAGGGCTTCGGCTTCCGCTGGGCGCGGATCGTGACGCGGCTGCGCGTACCCGTGATCCTGGTCGGAATCCTCGGCCTGGGCGCGCTGGCGCTGCCCGCCGCCGGCATGCGGGTCGCGCTGCCGGACGCGAGCGCGGCCGCGGAGGGCACGCCGGCCCGCGAGGCCGCCGACCTCATCACCGCGGGCTTCGGGCCCGGCTTCACCGGCCGCCTCGCCCTGGTCGTCTCCAGCGACTCGCCGCAGCAGACCACCGCCGCCGTCGGCCAGGTGAACCAGGCCCTGGCGGGTACGCCGAACCTGCTCGCGGTCACCCCGCCTAACCTGAGCCAGGACAAGCGCACCGCCCTGCTCGGCATCATCCCGGCCACCGGCCCCACCGACGAGGCCACCGAGACGCTCGTCCAGACGGTCCGCGAACGGACCCGCGGCCTGCCCGGCGCCGACATCGCCCTGACCGGGCAGACCGCGATCGGCATCGACGTGTCCGCGAAGCTCTCCGACGCCATGCCGGTCTATCTTCTGCTGGTCGTCGGGCTCTCGGTGCTCCTGCTGATGCTCGTGTTCCGCTCGGTGCTGGTCCCGCTGAAGGCGGCGCTCGGCTTCCTGCTCACCGTCGGGGCCACCTTCGGCGTCACCGTGCTGGTGTTCCAGGAGGGCCACCTGGCGAACCTTGTCGGGCTCTCCACGCCGGGGCCGCTGATCAGCTTCCTGCCGATCCTGCTCATCGGCATCCTGTTCGGCCTCGCGATGGACTACGAGGTGTTCCTGGTGTCGCGGATGCGCGAGGACTTCGTGCACGGCGAGGGTCCGCAGGAGGCGACGATCAGCGGCATGGGCCACGGCGCCCGGGTGGTCACAGCCGCCGCGCTGATCATGACGTCCGTCTTCGCCGGCTTCGTGCTGCTGGACGACCCCGTCATCAAGTCGATGGGCTTCGCGCTCGCGGTCGGCGTCGCCATCGACGCGTTCGTCGTCCGGATGACCGTCGTGCCGGCGGTGATCTCCCTGCTCGGTCGCTCAGCGTGGTGGCTGCCGGGATGGCTGGACCGGCTGCTGCCCAACGTCGACATCGAGGGAGAAAAGCTCAGAAAGCAGCTTGACCAGGCATCCGAGAAGGTTCCGGTCACTGTCTGAACCGAGTAGGAGCGGGCTGTCGTTACGGCAGCCCGCTTCTTCATTGCCGGATTGTTACCTTCCCGGTGGATCTCGAGACTTGCGAGCCTTCTTCACGGAGGAATAGGTTGCCGTCGGCAACAAAACACCGCATCAACCCGATCCCTCCCGGAGGCATCCATGACGTTCGCGAGGTGGTGCGTGCGATGACGACATCCGCCCCCATCCTCCTGGAGATGCGTTCCATCACCAAGGAGTTCCCCGGCGTCAAGGCGCTCTCCGACGTCAACCTGGTGGTCCGGGCCGGTGAGATTCACGCCATCTGCGGCGAGAACGGCGCCGGCAAGTCCACGCTGATGAAGGTGCTCAGCGGCGTCTACCCGTACGGCAGCTACTCGGGTGACATCGTTTACCAGGGCTCTGAGGTGCGCTTCTCCGACATCCGGCAGAGCGAGCACGCGGGCATCGTCATCATCCACCAGGAGCTGGCGCTGATCCCGGACATGTCGATCACCGAGAACATCTTCCTCGGCAACGAGCCGCGCAAGCGGGGTGCGATCGACTGGAAGTCGGCGCAGCGCCAGGCGCTGGACCTGATGGCCCGGGTCGGCCTCAGCGAGGACCCGGACACCCTGATCAAGGACATCGGCGTCGGCAAGCAGCAGCTCGTCGAGATCGCCAAGGCGTTCTCCAAGGACGTCAAGCTGCTCATCCTCGACGAGCCCACCGCGGCGCTGAACGAGGCCGACTCCCAGCACCTGCTGGACCTGTTGCGCGGCTTCCGCGAGCGGGGCGTCACCTCGATCATGATCTCGCACAAGCTGAACGAGATCGAAGCGATCGCCGACGAGATCACCATCCTGCGCGACGGCAAGACGGTCGAGACGCTGAACATCAAGCGGGACGGCGTCGACGAGGACCGGATCGTGCGCGGCATGGTCGGTCGCGAGCTGGGCAGCCGCTTCCCCGACCACACCCCGAAGATCGGCGAGGTCTTCTTCGAGGTGCGCGACTGGACGGTGCGTCACCCGATCTCCACCGAGCGGCTGGTCTGCAAGGGCGAGAGCTTCCAGGTGCGCCGGGGCGAGATCGTCGGCTTCGCCGGCTTGATGGGTGCCGGGCGCACGGAGCTGGCCATGAGCATCTTCGGCCGCTCGTACGGGGTCTACCTCGGCGGCCGGATCTTCAAGGACGGCAGGGAGATCCAGCTCAAGTCGGTGGCCGACGCGATCCACCACGGCCTGGCGTACGTGAGCGAGGACCGCAAGGCGATCGGCCTCAACCTGCTCGACGACATCAAGACGTCGACGGTCGCCGCCAAGCTGTCGAAGATCACGAAGCGCGGCGTGCTCGACGAGGTCGCCGAGTACCAGGCCGCCGAGTCGTACCGCAAGGAGCTGCGTACCAAGGCGCCCACGGTGGACGAGGGCGTCTCCAAGCTCTCCGGCGGCAACCAGCAGAAGGTCGTCCTGGCGAAGTGGATGTTCACGGACCCCGACCTGCTGATCCTCGACGAGCCCACGCGCGGTATCGACGTGGGCGCGAAGTACGAGATCTACGGCATCATCCAGCGGCTCGCCGACCAGGGTAAGGGCGTCATCGTCATCTCCTCGGAGCTGCCCGAGCTGATCGGGCTCTGCGACCGCATCTACACCGTGTTCGAAGGCCAGATCACGGGCGACATCGCTCGCCAGGACGCGGACCCGGAGACCCTCATGAAGCAGATGACCTCGACGAAGAAGATGCAGACCCGATGAGCCGATTCAAGGACCTTCAGAAGAACCTGTTCGGGGGCACGACCTCCAACGCCCGCCAGTTCGGGATGATCTTCACTCTCGTGGCGATCGTCCTGCTGTTCCAGTTCCTCACCGCGCGCGACCTCGGTGTGGGTTTCGGGGACGGCCTGACCCTGCGGTCGGACAACCTGATCGCGCTGTTCCAGCAGAACTCCTACATCCTGATCCTGGCCATCGGCATGCTGATGGTGATCGTGGCCGGCCACATCGACCTGTCGGTCGGCTCGATCGCCGCGTTCGTCGGCATCCTGGTCGCCAAGTCGATGGCGGACTGGTCGCTGCCCTGGCCGCTGGCGATCCTGTTCGGCCTGGCGATCGGCGCTGTCATCGGTGCCTGGCAGGGCTTCTGGGTCGCCTACATCGGCGTCCCGGCGTTCATCGTGACGCTGGCCGGCATGCTGCTGTTCCGCGGCGCCAACCAGTTCGTGGGCAACGCCGACACGATCCCGGTCCCCAAGGGCTTCCAGAAGATCGGGGCGGGCTTCCTGCCGGAGATCGGCCCCGACACCGGCTACAACAACCTGACTCTCCTGCTGGGCCTGGCGGCCTGCGCCGCCGTGGTGTGGCGTGAGATGCAGACCCGGCACACCCGCAAGGAGATGAACGCGGAGCCGGCGCCGATGTGGGTCTCGGTCATCCGGATGGCCATCATGGTGGGTGTCCTGATCTTCGTGACGCTGCGCTTCGCGGGCGGCCGGATCGGCACCAGCTTCCCGATCTCCGGCCTCATCCTCGTGGTGCTGGTGATCGTGTACAGCTTCTACACCCGCAACACCGCCGGCGGCCGGCACATCTACGCGGTCGGTGGCAACTCCCGCGCCGCGGAGCTCTCCGGTGTGAAGCTCCGCCGGGTCAACTTCCTGGTCATGATGAACATGTCGATCCTCGCCGCCCTGGCCGGCATGATCTTCGTGGCGCGATCCGGGGCCTCCGGCCCGCAGGACGGCCTCAGCTGGGAGCTGGACGCGATCGCGGCCGTCTTCATCGGTGGCGCGGCGGTCTCCGGCGGCATCGGCACGATCTCCGGCTCCATCGTCGGTGGTCTGGTCATGGCCGTGCTCAACAACGGCCTGCAGCTGCTCGGCGTCGGCACCGACCGGGTCCAGATCATCAAGGGCCTGGTCCTGCTGCTCGCCGTCGCCCTGGACGTCTACAACAAGAGCCAGGGCCGCTTCTCGATCATCGGGAGCATCACCCGCCCGTTCCGCCGGGAGGCAACCGCCCTGCCGGCTTCATCGTCGGAAGCGGGCAGCACGCCCGCCAAGACGACGGTGGCCGGCTGACGGCCCACCGACCCCCTCTCACCCGCAACACCTCCAAAAGAAGGGCAACAACCCCCCATGCGCAACCTTTTCGGCAAGTCGGTGGCGGTCGGCGCCATCGCGGTGCTGGCCCTGACGGCCTGCGGCTCCGGCCGCGACGATGACAGCAAGAGCGGTTCGAGCGGCGGCTCGACCAAGGGCTTCGCCGCCAACTCCCTCATCGGTGTGGCGCTGCCCGCGAAGACCTCGGAGAACTGGGTACTCGCCGGTGACCTGTTCACCAGCGGCCTGAAGGAGGCCGGCTTCCAGAGCGACGTGCAGTACGCCGGCGCGTCGACCACGGTCGCCGACCAGCAGGCCCAGATCACCGCCATGACCACCAAGGGCGCCAAGGTCATCGTCGTCGGTGCGACCGACGCCGCGCAGCTGTCGACCCAGATCGCCGCGGCCCACGCCGCCGGTGCCAAGGTCATCGCGTACGACCGCCTGATCCTGAACACCGCGGACCTCGACTACTACGTCGCCTTCGACAACTTCAAGGTCGGCCAGCTCCAGGGCCAGGCCCTGCTGGACGGCATGAAGAAGAAGAAGCCGAAGGGCCCGTACACGATCGAGCTGTTCTCGGGTTCGCCCGACGACAACAACGCCGGTGTGTTCTTCAACGGCGCGATGGACGTGCTCAAGCCGGAGATCGACAAGGGCAACCTGGTCGTCGGCTCGAAGCAGACCGACGTCAAGCAGACCGCCATCCAGGGCTGGAAGGCCGAGGGTGCGCAGGCCCGCATGGACCAGCTGCTGACCTCGACCTACGGCTCCAAGGAGCTCGACGGCGTCCTGTCGCCGAACGACACCCTGGCCCGCGCGATCATCCAGTCGATCAAGAGCCGCAACAAGCCCGTCCCGGTCGTCACCGGTCAGGACTCCGAGGTCGAGTCGATCAAGTCGATCATGGCCGGCGAGCAGTACATGACGATCAACAAGGACACTCGCAACCTGGTGAAGGAGACCATCAACATGGTCAAGGCCATCCAGGCGGGTAACGAGCCGCAGATCAACGACACCAAGTCCTACAACAACGGCACCAAGGTCGTCCCGACGTTCCTGCTGCCGCCGGTCGCCGTGACCAAGGACAATGCCGCCGAGGCGTACGCGAACGACCCGAAGCTCGCGCCGCTCACCAAGTAGTCCCGCAAGGCCTTGGGTCCCCGGAGCGAGCTTCCGGGGACCCTTCGCCGTCTGCGCCCATCCCCAGAGGAGCCCTGTCGTGGTCGCACCGTTGCGGCGCGGCCTGCGCGCCGGACCAGCCGACCCACCCGACCAGCCGCCGCCCGCGTCGCCGTCCCCGGCCGCCGGGCAGGAGGAGATCCGCCGCCAGAACCTGGGCGCCGTGCTGCGCTACGTCCACGTGCACGGACCCACCTCCCGCGCCGAGCTGACCGGTCGGCTCGGCCTCAACCGCAGCACCATCGGCGCGCTGGCCGCCGACCTCGCCGCCGCCGGCCTGGTCACCGAGGAGGTGCCGACCACCGCCCGGCGGGCCGGGCGGCCCTCGCTCGTGGTCAGCCCCCGCTCGGAACGGGTCTACGCCCAGGCGGTGAGCATCGAGCCGGGGCGGCTGCGCGCGGCCCGCGTCGGCCTCGGCGGCCAGATCCTCGACCGGCGCGAGACCTCCCGCGCGTCGGGCACCGCGCTGCCCGACACCGTCGGCGACCTCGTCCGCCTCATCCGGGCGATGGGGCAGGACCCCGGCGCGGACACCGTCTGTGCCGGCAGCGCCGTCGCCGTCGCGGACTCCACCCGCGGCGTCGACGAGACGGTCCCCGCGGCGCTCGGCGCCGCCCTCGGCCTGCCCGCTCCGGGATTCGTGGCGGGCGACCTGGCCGACCTCGCCGCGCTGGCCGAACACACCCGCGGCGTCGCGGCCGGCATCGACGACCTCGTCTACCTGCACGGCGACCCGGGCATCAGCGCCGGCATCGTGACCGGCGGCCGCCTGGTGACCGGGCACGGCGGCCGCAGCGGCAAGGTGGGCCACATGGTGGTCAACCCGCACGGCCACCGGTGCGGGTGCGGCTCCCGGGGCTGCTGGGACACCGAGGCCGGGGTGACGGCCCTGCTGCGCCGTGCCGGGGCCCCGGCCGGCACGGACCCGCTGGCGATCCTGCGGGCGGCCGCGCTCGGTGATACCGTCGCCCGCAACGCCCTGCGCGGCGTCGCGGACTGGCTGGGCTTCGGCGTGGCCAACCTCGTCAACGTCTTCAACCCCGACGTCGTGGTCTTCGGGGGAGCCCTGCGCGAGGTGTACGCCGCCGGCGCCGCCACCGTACGCCGCCGCCTCGACGCGATGGCCCTGCCGGCCTCCCGCGAGCACCTGCAGCTGCGCCCCGGAGCGCTCGGGCCGGACGCGCCCCTGATCGGCGCGGCGGAGGTCGCGTTCGAGAATCTGCTCACCGATCCGCTCAACGGCGGTGTTGCCGGGTAGGAGGACACTGGCACCGCGACGACGACGGAGGCGAGCATGGTGGAATCCCCGGCGAGCACGGCGGGCGGGCGCTGGGCGGCCCAGCTGCCCTGGCTGCTGCCCCCGCTGGCCGAGCTTCCCGTGGTGGCCGCCCTCTGCTCCGGCCTGCCGCAGGTCGGCCGGGAGGCGGTCTTCGGCACGCCGGGCAGTCAGGGCGCGCTGCTCATCGCCTTCCTGGCCGCGGTGGCCGGGTTCGCCGCGGTGGCCCGTGGCGTCCACGGCATGGCCCAGGCCCTCGTCGGCGGCGGGCTCGCGGTGACGGCAGGGGTCGTGGGGGCGCTCGGCGCGGGGTTCCTCGTGGGGACGTACCCGTTGCTCGGTGTCCTGACCGCCCACGCGGCGCTGTCGATCGCCATGCTGGCGCGTGCCGCCCTGCGCGGCCCTCAGTAACCCGGCGGGTAGTGCCGGCGGGCGGTGAGACCCGGCAGCAGCGTCAGCGCGGCGACGAAACCCCCGGCGATCATCATCAGGTACGACACCACCAGCGTGTCCGGGCCGCCGCCGAACATGACGCCCAGCACCACCAGGGCGAAGCCGAGCAGCGCCGGACCGGCGGCGAGCACCCACGCCGCCGTCTTGTTCGCGGCGCTCCACCGGGGCGACCCGGAGATCAGCAGCATCCCGGCGAACGGGCCGAGCACCGGCAGCACGACGGCCCCGGCGCTCAGCAGGGCCAGCCCGGTGTACTCGGCGCCGGCGGAGGCTGCCGGCGGGACGACGGGCACCGGGACGGGCCGCCGCAGGTGGGCGGGCATCCGCCCGCGCCGGGCCGCGGCGGCCAGCGACTCCGGTGACCCCAGCCGGCGCAGGATCTGAGCGGGATCCTCGGCCGGCGTGCCCCCCGCGGAGCGGCGCAGGGCGATGTAGTCGGCGACCGTGGTCATCAGGTCGTCGCGCAGGTCCGCGTCGAGGTCGTCGGTGGCGGCCCACAGCGCCGCCAGGTAGTCGAGGACGAGCGCGTCCGTGTGCGCCAGCGGTGTGGCTTCGGAAGAGTACGGCCCGGACGTCATCGTTTCCCCCTGAGAGCTCGGCCGGCACGGTGCAGCCAGCATCGCCGTACCCGTACCGGCGGCACATCCGACCGGGGACCGGCCTTGCGCCCGGCACCCCTCTGCCTTTCGGCCGACCCCCGGCGGGTGCGGGACCCGCGACCCCCTTTTCCTAACCCGCCGAGAGCGACAGCCGATCGACTCGTCATGGCCGAGGACAGGCGCGCACCCCTGCGCTACGTGGTGATCGTCGCCGCCCTTGCGCTCGCCAGTTCGGTGTGGTTCGTGCTCTGGGCGACCGTGGGCGCCGGGCCGGTCTGGATCGCTTACCTGACCATGCCGCTCGGCGGGACCGTCGCGGCCGTGGCGCTGTACGGGCTGTGGCGCGTCGTCCGGCCGGATCCCGTGGCCCGCCGGTTCTGGCGCGGCCTCTTCGTCGGGACCCTCTTCATGACCGCCGGTTACCTGCTCATGGCGGTCAACGCGGTCCGCTACTCGGTGGGGGACGACACGCCGGACATGCCGCTCACCTCGGCCGCCTGCGTCGCGCTCGGTTTCGGGCTCACGATGTGGGCCGTCGCCCGGGTGCCGGTGGGCGCGACCGGTCCGGGCGAGCGCCGGCGGATGAACCTCGACCGCGTGATCGCGTTCCTCGGCTGCTCGACGCTGCTCTGGCACTTCGGGCTCGCTCCGATGCTCACGGCCGCCGACCCGTGGAGCCCGCAGACGCTCGTCCTCATCGGGCTGGCGTTCCTCATGTCCGTCGGCGGGATGACGAAGGTGTCGTACCTCGGCGACGGGCCGGTCGACCGGACCGCGCTGCGCCTGGTGGCGACCATGGGCCTCACGGCGGCCGGCGTGGCGGTGCTCGCCACCACGTACGGTGACGCCGGCGGTCCGCCGTCGCAGGCGATCGTGCTGCCGCTGGCGCCGCTGCTGCTGGTGGTGGCCGTACGGGTGCAGTGGAAGGCGACCCTCGGCCGGGGCCGGGTGTCGCGCCGGTCCTCGCCGCTGCTGCCGTACCTGGCGGTCGCCGCGGTGGACCTGCCGCTGCTCGCCCTCGCGGTGGGGGAGATGCGCTGGACCGACCGGGTCGTGCTGGCGGCGGCCGTGCTGGTCAGCGTGCTCGTGGTCGTCCGGCAGTTCCTGGCGTTCCGGGACAACGCCCGGCTCCTGCGCAACATCCGGGCCCAGGAGGAGCGCCTGCAGCACGAGGCGAGCCACGACGGCCTGACCGGCCTGGCGAACCGGGCCATGTTCCGGGGCCGGCTGCAGGCGGCACTCGGCGGCGGGGAGAGCGCCACCGTCCTGCTCGTGGACCTCGACGACTTCAAGACCGTCAACGACTCGCTCGGCCACGACGTCGGCGACCAGCTGCTGGTGGCGGTAGCCGACCTCCTGCGCGAGCAGGCCGGCGCGGGGCTGCCGGTGCGCATCGGCGGCGACGAGTTCGCCGTGCTGCTGCTCGGCGGCACGACGGTGGGCGAGACCGTCGCCCAGCGGATCCTGGACGCGCTGAGCGAGCCGATCGGCGCGCACCGGCTGATGGTGCAGGCCAGCATCGGCATCGCGACCGC
The DNA here is from genome assembly GCF_040689425.1 of Actinoplanes sp. NPDC051475. Lineage (NCBI taxonomy): Bacteria > Bacillati > Actinomycetota > Actinomycetes > Micromonosporales > Micromonosporaceae > Actinoplanes > Actinoplanes sp. NPDC051475. Next base: position 73,534 of record NZ_JBFAZZ010000003.1, on the reverse strand, counting down.
GGAGCCGGGCGCCTCCGTCGACACCGTGCTGCGCGAGGCGGACGTCGCGATGTACGCCGCCAAGGAGCGGGGCAAGGCCGCCTGTGTCCGCTACCTGCCGGGCATGGCCGAGCCGGTGCTGGCGAACATGCGCCTCGGTGGTGAGCTGCGCCGCGCGATCGAGGAGAACGAGCTGGAGGTCGTCTACCAGCCGATCATGAACCTGGACTCCGGCAAGCTGGTGGGGGTCGAGGCGCTGGTGCGCTGGAACCACCCCGAGCGCGGGCTCATCATGCCCGGGGCGTTCGTGCCGGTCGCCGAGCGCACCGGGCTCATCATCGAGCTGGGCCGGTTCGTGCTGCGCGAGACCTGCCGGCAGACGGCCGCGTGGACGGCCGAGTTCGGCCGGGACGCGCCGGAGAAGGCGGCCGTCAACGTGTCGGCGCGGCAGCTGCACGACCCGGACTTCGCCGCGGAGGTGCTCGCCGTGGTGGGCGAGACCGGGCTGTCCACCGGCCGCCTGGTGCTGGAGCTGACCGAGTCCGCGGTCCTGCGCGGCAGCCAGGTCTCGCAGAGCCTGCACGAGCTGCACCGCGCCGGCGTTCGGCTGGCCCTCGACGACTTCGGCACGGGTGAGTCGTCGCTGAGCCTGCTGCGGGCGTTCCCGGCGGCGATCGTGAAGCTCGACAAGTCGTTCGTGGACGGCCTGGAGATCGACGACGCCGGGCTGGAGGCTCGCGACGCGCGTCAGGCCGTCGCGCGGGCGGTGATCCAGCTCGCCGGCGCACTGCGCCTCGACGCGGTGGCCGAGGGGATCGAGAACGAGGCGCAGGCGGAACAGCTCCGCGCCCTCGGCTACACGCAGGGGCAGGGGTACCACTTGGCGCGGCCGATGTCCGCCGGGGACCTGACCGCGCTCCTGGCCCGCCAGCGCCGGGCGCTCGCCGCGGGCTGACGCCCTCACGTCCGGGGCCGCGCGGCGCTTTCTCCGCCGATCGCCCGCCATGTCCGCATGGTCGGGCTCGATGGCTTTGACACGGACTTATTCGTTGTCCCGTCGACACTTTTGCATATTTCGAAGATTCTTTTCGCCACTACAGCGAAACGTGTGATTAACATCAGTCTTCGAACGACTTCGATGCAACTTCGTGCTCCGGCGTGGCACGTGGCCGGGGGGCCACTGCCCGATCGGCCGCTTCCGCGTGCCCACGTCAATCCCGCACCACCGACCGGGAGGCAGTGCAAGCGATGCAGAACGAGTCCACCGTCAGCCGCCGACACCTACTGGGCGCCGCAGCAGCGGGCGCCGCCGTACTGGGCACCGGCGCGATCGCCGCCTCGCCCGCCGAGGCCAGCTCGGCGGGCCGCCCGTCGCGGATCCCGCGCGACAAGATCAGCGTGCAGCTCTACACGCTGCGAAACCAGCTCGCCATCGATCTCGACGCCACCCTCGCCGCGCTGGCCGAGATCGGCTACACCCGCGTCGAGCACGCCGGCTTCGTCGGGCGTACGGCCGCGCAGTTCCGCGCCGCGCTGGACCGTGCCGGGTTGCGTGCCACCTCCGGGCACGTCGGGATCCCACAGCCGTTCGACGCCGCGGCCTGGGAACGGGCCCTCGAAGAGGCGGAGATCGTCGGCAACAGGTACATCGTCCACCCGTTCTTCGGCGCCGGAGCCGACGGCCAGCCCATCCGGGACGGCGCCGTCTACAAGGCGTTCGCCAGTGACCTCAACAAGGCCGGCGCGCTGGCCCGCGAGCACGGGCTGAGCTTCGGCTACCACAACCACCACAACGAGTTCGCCCGCCAGGACGGCGGCACCCGGACCGGATACGACATCCTGACCGGCGAGACCGACCCCGGCCTGGTGCACCTCGAGGTGGACCTCTTCTGGGCCTTCCGCGGCGCCCACGACCCGGTCGACCTGATCCACGAGAACCGGGGCCGGATCCGCCAGGTGCACGTCAAGGACCTCGCCCCCTCCGGCAGCTTCGCCGACCCCGGCGCCGGGCTCATCGACTTCGCCCGCATCTTCGAGCACTCCCGCGAGGCCGGCCTCGTCGAGTACATCGTGGAGCGCGACGACGCCGGCAGCCCGCCGCGGACCCCCGCCGACGCGCTCGTCACCGCCGAGGTCGGCTACGACTACCTCGCCGACCTGCGATTCTGAGGGGAGACCTGTGAAGCGATTCCATGCCGCCGTACCCGCGCTGGCGCTCGTGGCGACCGCGCTGATGGCACCGTCGCATCCGGCCTCGGCCGCCCCGGCGGCCGCGCCGCCGCCCGACTCCGACTTCCAGAAGGTGACCCTCGACGACTTCCCGGGCGAGCCGATCGCCCTGGCCGTCCTGCCGGACCGGCGCGTGCTGCACACCGCCCGCAAGGGCGACGTCCGCATCAACGACCCGAAGAGCGGCCGCAACGTCCTCGCCGCCACGATCCCCGTCTACCAGCACGACGAGGAGGGCGTGCAGGGTGTCGCGATCGACCCGAACTTCGCGGCGAACAAGTGGGTCTACCTCTACTACTCGCCGCGGCTGAACACCCCCGTCGACAACCCGGCGACGCCGACGGTCAACGAAGGTGACGCGCCGGCGGAGGGGACCGCGGCGGACTTCGCGCCGTTCAAGGGAGTGATGCGCCTGTCGCGCTTCAAGCTGAACGGCAACACGCTCGCGCTGAGCACCGAGCAGAAGATCCTCGACGTGGCCACCGACCGCGGCATCTGCTGCCACGTCGGCGGCAAGATCGACTTCGACGGCGCCGGCAACCTCTACCTGTCCACGGGCGACGACACCAACCCGTTCGCCTCCGACGGCTACGCGCCCCTGGACGAGCGGGCGAACCGCAACCCGGCCTACGACGCGCAGCGCTCCGCCGGGAACACCAACGACCTGCGCGGCAAGATCCTGCGCATCAAGGTCAACGCCAACGGCGGCTACCGCATCCCGAAGGGCAACCTCTTCAAGCCGGGTACGGCGTACACCCGGCCGGAGATCTACGCGATGGGGCTGCGCAACCCGTTCCGCTTCGCCGTCGACAAGCGGACCGGCGTCGTGTACGTCGGCGACTACTCGCCCGACGCGCAACAGCCGAACCCCCGGCGTGGACCGGCCGGGCAGGGGCGCTGGGCGGCCATCGACAAGCCCGCCAACTACGGGTGGCCGTACTGCGTCGCACCGGACATGCCCTACGTCGACTACGACTTCGCCACGCAGACCTCCGGAGCGCCGTTCAACTGCGCGGCGCCGGTGAACGAGTCGCCGCACAACACCGGCAAGCGCGAGCTTCCCCCGGTGGAGAAGGCCGAGGTCATCTACACGTACGGCGCCAGCGCCGAGTTCCCCGAGCTGGGCACCGGCGGCATCGGCCCGATGGGCGGCCCGGCGTACGACTACGACGCGGCGAACGGCTCGGCGACCAAGTGGCCGGAGTACTACGACGGCAAGCCGCTCTTCTTCGAGTGGACCCGCGACTACGTCAAGGAGTTCACGCTCGGGCCGGCGAACGAGGTCACCTCGATCGCGCCGGTGCTGCCGTCGATCGTCTTCGACAACCCGATGGACCTCGAGTTCGGCCCCGACGGCGCCCTCTACGTCCTCGAGTACGGCGACGGCTACTTCTCGGAGAACCCGGAGGCGCAGCTCGCCCGCATCGACTACGTCCGCGGCAACCGCACCCCGATCCCGAAGATCACGGCGACGCCGACACGCGGTGAGGCACCCCTGACGGTGACCTTCTCCAGTGCCGGCACGACCGACCCCGACGGCGACAGCCTGCGCTACGCCTGGGACTTCAACGCCGACGGCATCGTCGACTCCCGGCAGCCCAACGCCGTCTACACCTTCACCGAGAACGGCAACTATCGGCCCACGCTGAAGGTCACCGACCCGACGGGCCGCTGGGCGTCCGCCGAGGTGATCCTCCCCGTCGGGACGCTGGCCCCGCAGGTCAGCTTCGTCACGCCGACCGAGGACCAGCCGTTCGAGTTCGGTGACACCGTCACGTTCCAGGTCGCCGTGGCCGACGACCAGCCGGTCGACTGCTCGCGGGTGACGGTGACCTACATCCTGGGCCACGACCAGCACGGGCACCCGCTCTCCACGGCGTCCGGCTGCACCGGCTCGATCACCACGTTCATCGACGGCGGCCACACCGGGGCGGAGAACCTGACCGCCGTCTTCGTGGCCGAGTACACCGACTCCGGAACCCCGCCGCAGAGCGGCTCGGCGACGGTCGTCCTGACGCCGTCCGAGGACTGACCGCCGGCCCGGCCCGGCACCGCCGCCCGGCCGGACCCCGTCGATCGGGGCCCGGCCGGGTGACGTCGGGCGTTTGCCCCTCATCTGCTCCGGCGGTCCGCCACCCTGGAGGGGTGGAGCGGCACCTGGCGTCGTGGTGGGCGGGTTTTCTGGAAGAGTCAGACCGTTTCGATCAGGCGTACCTGGTCGAGGGCCTCGGTGACCTGATCTCCCCGCACATCAAGGCCCCGCTGCTGCGCCGCGAGGTCCAGATCGCGATCGACTCGGTGGTCCGCTACCTGGAGCGGCCCACCAGCGAGGACCGGCAGGGGTACGCCCGGGACGCCGTCGACCGGCTCGCCCACAGCCTGACCCGCATCGAGGAACGCTCGACCGGCTCGGCGATCTCCACCGAGGAGGCGGCCATGATCCTGGCGGCCCTTCGCGGCGAGTACGGCGAGGCGGCCGCCGCGGCGGAGCCCCTGGTCGGCGCGAGCAAGCTGAACCGCCTCTTCGTCACGGCGCTGCGCCTGGAACGCTTCGACATCCCGCTCACCCTGCGCCTGCTCCAGGGCGGCCAGGCGCCCCGGGACGCCGTACGCGCGGGCCACCTGATCGGCCGCTACAGCTGGTGGCCGTCCTGGCTCCTGCGCATCGTGACGGAACGGGCCCTCGCCGGCCTGCTCGACGAGGGCACCATCGCGGCGCTGGACGAGTGCGCGTACGCGGAACTCAGCCCGATCCAGGCCAACGTGGCCCGCAAGCTTCTCAGCGGCGACGACCGCCTGATCAGTACGGCGGCCGAACGCCTGGCCGGCCTGGGTAAGCCGGAGGCCGCGGCCCGCCTCCGCGAGGGCGACCTCACCGCCGTGGCCCTGGCCGCCCGCCTGACCTCGATGTAGATGCCGCCCGGCACGGGCTACAGTGCACCCTGCCGCGGAGACACGGGGAGGGGGCGCGCGTCCGTATGGAACATCGGCTGCTGTCCGAGGACGTCCGGGACTCCTTCCACGAGGGTCTGCGTCGGCTGAGGACGGAGGCCGGCAACCTGGACGGGTTGTCGGCGGGTCCGCAGCCGGACGTCGCCACGCACCTGCGGCAGGGCTTCCTGAGGTGGCACGACGACGTCGAGGCCTTCCTGCTCCGGCACGTCCAGGACCCGCCCGACCTGGCGAGCTCGGGTCGTTACCGGTTGTTGCTCGAGGGCACGGTGCCGCCGGACCAGATGTACCGGGCGGTGAACGGCGAGCGGCAGCGGATCATGCTGCAGCTCGCGGCGATCGAGCAGCAGCTGCCGTCCGGGCCCGCCCAGCCGGTCACCGAGCCGGCCGGCGCGGGCCCCCGGGTGGTCGCCGAGGACGAGGCGCCCCTTGTCTTCATCAGCCACGCGAGCGAGGACAAGGCGCGCTTCGTCGTACCGTTCGCCACGCGGTTGCGGGCCAACGGCGTGAACGCGTGGCTCGACCGCTGGGAGATGCTGCCCGGCGACAGCCTCGTCGACCGGATCTTCGCCGAGGGCATCGGCCGCGCTCGCGCCGTGCTCTTCGTGGTGTCGAAGCACAGCGCCGACAGCCCATGGGTCGCGCAGGAGCTCAACGCGGCGACCGTGGGCCGGATCGAGGGCACCACCAGGGTCATGGTCGTGCGCCTCGACCACGCCGACGTCCCGGAAGCGTTGCGGGACCTCGTCTACGAGGACGTCGACCCGGACGGCGACTGGTCACCGGCGCTCGAGCGGATCATCCGGGCCGTCTTCGAGGTTCCGGCCCGGCCGCCGCTCGGGCGGCCGCCCGCCTACGTCCGCCAAGCCCTGGGCCTCGGCGGGGAACCGGGCGGCGACCATGAGTCCGGACTGGTGACCACGGCGGCCGAGGCCACCGGAGAACAGACGACCGTCGCGGCCACCGTCGCCCTGGTCAAGCTCGGCGTCACGGACGGCACGCACCGGATCCGGATGGAGGAGTCGCTGAGGGCCCTGACCGACGACTGCCTCCGCCGGCTCAGCCGGATCCCCTTCTCGCCGTTGCACCGGCTCGAGGATGCCCGCGTCCTCGAGGACCGCCTCGCCGCGTTCGAGGCCGAGGCCGACGGGCTCGCACGAGTCCTGGCGACGGGCATCTACCACGGGGAGGACCAGCACGACGCCTATTGGCTCCGCCCCATCGTGCGGATGTGCCGGTCGGCGGCGGCCGACGATTCGGAGATGCTGCCGGGAGCCCTGCGACCCACTCGCCGGTATCCGGCGCTGTGGCTGTACTACTCCGCGGGCGTCGCGGCCGTGGCGGCCGCAAGGGAACGTTTCGTCACCGTGGTGATGCGGGCCGGGCCTTTTCCCGCACCGTCGCGGGGCGCGGAAGAGCTCTGCGAGTTCCTCCATCCGCGCGCCGTCCTGGATTACCGCCTCGTCGACCGGATGCCGAAATGGGCCGGAGCCGAGGTCCGCTTCGGGCTGTCGAAGCATCTCAGGATGACGATCCGGCCCGTGTTCGGCGACCTCCTCGACGACGCCGAGTTCGCCGTGGCCTTCGAACGCTTCGAGTACCTCCGCAGCATGATCGAGGCGGACCTCGGCCACGAGCCGGCGCTGGGGGAGTATGCGTCCGGCGCGGATCGCATGCCGCCGTCGATCGGCAGGGTGATCCAACGGGAGATCCGTGGCGCGGGCCCGAGCTGGCCACTGCTGCGCGCCGGTGCGTTCGGAGGCGAGGTCCAACGGGCGCTGGACGCCGCTGAACGAGCCCGAGGACGGTAGCGGGCCCGCCGTGGGAGACGACCGGGCCCGCACCGCCGAGACTCAGGCGCCCCCGGCTGTCAGCGTCACCGTCTGCGGCTTGTAGCCGGCGCCCGCCACGTCCACCCCCGCCGCCTTGGCCTGGTCCAGCGCCTGCCGGATGTAGTCGTTGCTGTACGCCGTACCCTCCGGCTGCTTGGTCAGGACCGTGTCCCCGGTCTGGTTCTTGGTCGTCATCGACAGGTCGACCGTCTGCTTCCAGTCCGCCTCGTTGATCAGGCCGATGCCGCCGGCCGACGGCCAGACGAGCTTGTTGACCTCGTTCATCTGCCAGAGCTGGTGACTCTTGCCGAGCTTCGAGCCCTTGGCCACCACCATGTCGCGGCAGGATTCCGGGTTGTCGCGGCAGTAGGCCCAGCCCTTGATGGTGCCGGCCAGGAACTTCACCGTCTGCTGCTGGTACGTCGAGTCCTTCAGCTTGGCGGTGTTCGCCCACACCGCGTCCTGGAGCATGGCCGAGCCGTTGGTCTTCCAATCGATGACCGTGAAGTCGTCGGCCGTGTAGAGCTTGCCCGTGGCGGGGTTCTTCGCCTCGAGCAGCTGGGCGTACTCGTTGTAGCTCATGGCCTGGGCGGCGTCGATCTCCTTCTTCAGCAGCGCCTGCATGTCGAACTGCTGCTGGACCAGGGTGACGTCCTTGCCCGGGTCGAGGCCGGCCTTGGTCATGCCGGCGAAGAGCTCGAACTCGTTGCCGAAGCCCCAGTTGCCGACCTTCTTGCCCTTGAAGTCGGCCGGGCCGGTGATGCCGCTGTCCTTCCACGCCACCTGGTAGGTGCCGGAGCGGGCGAAGATCTGGCCGACGTCGGTGATGTTCGCGCCCTGTTCGCGGGAGGCCAGGGCCTTGGGGACCCAGGCGACGGCGTAGTCGGCCTTGCCCTGGGCGAGCACGGTCTGCGGGACGATGTCGACGCCACCCTCGAGCAACTGGACGTCGAGGCCCTGTTCCTTGTAGAAGCCCTGGTCCACCGCGGCGATGTAGCCGGCGAACTGGGCCTGGTAGAACCACTGGAGCTGGAGCTTGATCGGGGTGACGCCGCCCGGGGCGGCCGGGGTGGTAGGGGTGTCGGCCGTGCCGCAGGCGGTGAGCAGCAGAGCCGTGGAGGTGATAGAGGCCAGCAGAAGACGTCGCACGCGGACTCCTTAAAAAATGGTTTTCCAGGGCATCGCGAGACGCTCCAGCAGGAGCGTGGTGAGGTAGAAGACGAGTCCGAGCAGGCAGGCGCCGACCACGAAGGCCCAGGCACGGGGGTACGCGGTGAACGCGGCGGCGGAGGTGATCCGCGAGCCGAGCCCGTTCTGCAGGCCGCCGAAGTACTCGGCGACGACCGCGGCGATCACGGCCAGCGAGGACGCCTGTCGCAGGCCGGTGAAGACGAAGGGCAGCGCGCCGGGCAGCCGGACCAGCCGGGTGAACGTCCAGCCCCGGGCCGCGTAGCTGGTCATCAGCTCGCGGTGGGTGGGGTCCACCTCGCGCAGCCCGCGCAGGGTGTTGACAAAGACCGGGAAGAACACGATGATCCCGGCGACCAGGCGGCGCGGCACGCTGGAGGTCGACTCGAACATGTTGTTGAGGATGGGTGCGAGCGCGATGATCGGCAGCGCGTTGAGCACCGCCGCCACCGGCAGGGACACGTCGGACAGCAGGCGGAACCGGCTCGCCGCCATGGCGGCCAGCAGGCCGGCCGCCGTGCCCCAGAGCAGCCCGATCAGCGCGTTGAGCCCGCTGGCCGCCGCCGCGGACAGGATGTTGGCGCGCTGCACGACGAGCTCGTGGCCGATCGCGGACGGCGCGGGCAGGATGAACGGCGCGATGTGACCCAGCGAGACCGTCAGCTCCCAGGCGAGGAGGGCGGCGATGCCGAGGATCACCGGGGCCAGGATGCGCTTCACGGCGAGCCGCGCAGAGTCTTACGGACCAGGGTCACGAAGGAGAAGTAATCGGGGGACTGGCGGACCGCCTCATCGCGCGAAGGCAGGTCGATGTCGATGATGCCGGTGATCCGGCCGGGGCGCGGTGACATGACCACCACGCGGTCGGACAGGAAGACAGCTTCCGCAATGGAGTGGGTGACGAAGACGGTGCTGGTGCCGGTCTGCGCGCAGATGCTCAGCAGTTCGGTCTGGAGGCGCTCGCGGGTCATCTCGTCGAGGGCGCCGAACGGCTCGTCCATCAGCAGCAGCGGCGGTTGGACGGCCAGCGCCCGGGCGATGGCGACGCGCTGCTGCATGCCGCCGGAGAGCTGGGCGGGGTAGTGGTCGGCGAAGTCGCTGAGTCCGACCAGCGCGAGCATGTCCGAGGCGCGGGCCCGGCGGGCGGCCCGCGACTGCTTGCGCAGCTCCAGGGGCAGCTCGACGTTGCGCCGTACCGTCCGCCACTCGAAGAGTCCCGCCTGCTGGAAGGCGATGCCGTAGGCCTGGTCGAGCCGGGCCTGGCGGGCCGGCCGGCCCGCGACCGAGACGCTGCCGGCGGTGGGCGTGATGAGGTCGGCGACCAGCCGCAGCAGCGTGCTCTTGCCGCAGCCGGACGGCCCGATGAGGGAGACGAACTCGCCCGTGCCGACCGTGAGGTCCACGTCGGAGAGCGCCGTGACCTCGTCAGGCCGGCTCTGGTTGAAGATTTTGGTGACACCGGAGACGGACACAGCTGTCACATCGTCACCACCGAGACTCGACGCCGGTGCCGCATGAGCGGCAGCTCCAGGAGGCTGACCAGGCCGGCGACGACGAGGCCGAGCAGGGCCGCGCCGAGCATGGCGGTGTAGACCTTCGCGGGGTCGCTGGTGGCCTCCCGCGAGTACTCGATGACGAGGCGGCCGATGCCTCCGCGCGTACCCGTGGAGATCTCGCCGACCACCGCGCCCACGACGGCGGCCGCACCCGCGAGCCGGAGCGCCGGGAACAGGTAGGGCAGCGACGCCGGCAGGCGGAGCTTGACCAGGGTCCGCCACCAGCCGGCGGCATAGCTGCGCATCAGCTCCACCCCGCTCGCCTGCGGCGACTGCAGGCCGCGAAGCATGCCGACGGCGACGGGGAAGAAGCTCAGGTAGGCGGCGATCACCGCGACCGTCATCCAATCCGCCCACGGGTACGGCCCCAGGGACAAATTGCCGCTCCAGCCCGCCACCAGCGGCGCGAGCGCGACCAGGGGCACGGTCTGGGACAGGATCACGTACGGCAGCAGCCCCCGCTCGACGATCCGGAACCGCTGCATCGCCACCGCCAGCAGCAGCCCGACGACCGCACCGACGGCGAACCCGGCGGCGGTGATCCCCAGCGTGAACGCGGCCGCGGCGAGCACCACCTGCCAGACCGGCCGGCCGCCCGTGAGCTCCGGGCGGCCGAGCCGGCGCAGCATGTCCCAGACGTGCGGCATGGACAGGTCGTCGGCGCGGGGCAGGACGCGGGTGCCGAACAGCACGGTTCCGTCCGGGTTGCCGACCGCCTTGTAGCCCTCCCACACGGCCACGGCCACGACCACCGCCGCGAGAACGCTGAGGACGCGTCTCATGGGAGCGCCGGGATGATGCTCTTCCCGTACGCCTCCAGCGTGCCCTCCTTGTCGTCGTGCTGCAGGTAGAGGGCGAACTGGTCGACGCCGAGTTCCCGCAGCTGCTCGAGCCGGGCGAGGTGGTTCTCGACCGGGCCGAGGATGCAGAAGCGGTCCACGACCTCGTCGGGCACGAACGTCGTGTGTGTGTTGCCGGCCCGGCCGTGCTCGGCGTAGTCGTACCCCTGGCGGTCCTTGATGTAGTCGGTCAGCACCTGGGGCACCGCGCCGTCCGCGCCGTAGCGGGCGACGATGTCCGCGACGTGGTTGCCGACCATCCCGCCGAACCACCGGGTCTGGTCCCGCTGGTGGGCGAGGTCGTCGCCGACATAGGCGGGGGCGGCCACGCAGAACTTGATGGCCGCCGGGTCGCGGCCCGCCTTCTCCGCGGCGGTCCGGACCGCCTTGATCATCCAGGCCGCGATGTCCGGGTCGGCGAGCTGAAGGATGTAGCCGTCGCCCACCTCGCCGGTCAGGGCCAGCGCCTTCGGGCCGTACGCGGCGACCCACACGTCCAGCCGGCTCTGCGGCGCCCAGGTGAACTGGAGCTCCTGGCCGCGCACCGTCACCGGCTCGCCGTTGGCCAGCCCCCGGATGACGCCGATGCTCTCGCGCAGCTGCCCGAGGGTGTTCGGCTGCAGTCCCAGCACCCGCAGCGCGGAGTCGCCGCGGCCGATGCCGCAGATCGTGCGGTTGCCGTACATCTCGTTGAGGGTGGCGAACTGGGACGCGATCACCGTCCAGTCCCGGGTGCCCGGGTTGGTGACCATCGGGCCGACGACGACCCGGTCGGTCACGCCGAGGATCTTGCTGTAGATGACGAACGGCTCCTGCCACAGCACGTGCGAGTCGAACGTCCACACGTGGCTGTAGCCCAGGTCCTCGGCCCGCTTCGCCAGCTCGACGACCTCGCTCGACGGCGGGTCGCACTGCAGGACCACACCGATGTCCATCGGATCACCGCACCTTCGGGAATCCGAGGTCGACCTCGGAGGTGGCCGGGTCGGGCCAGCGCGAGGTGACGACCTTGCTGCGGGTGTAGAACTGGAGCCCCTCCGGCCCGTACATGTGCAGGTCGCCGAAGAGCGACGACTTCCAGCCGCCGAAGCTGTAGTAGGCGACCGGTACGGGCACCGGCACGTTCACGCCGACCATCCCGCACACGACGTCGTACTGGAACTGCCGGGCGGCGCCGCCGTCGCGGGTGAAGATGGCGGTGCCGTTGCCGTACTCGTTGTCGTTGACCAGGGCGAGAGCCTCCTCGTACGTGTCCACCCGCACCACCGACAGCACCGGCCCGAAGATCTCGTCGGTGTAGAGCGGCGAGTCGGTCGGCACCTTGTCCACCAGCGACGCCCCGAGGAAGAAGCCGGGGCCGTCGCTGATCGGGGCGTCCCGGCCGTCCACGACCACCTCGGCCTGGCCGGGCTCGGCGAGGTAGCCGGCCACCTTGTCGCGGTGTTCGCGGCTGATCAGCGGTCCCATCTCGGCGCTCGGGTCGCTGGCCGGGCCGACCGCGATCCGGGCGACCCGGTCCTTGATCGCCTCGACCAGCGGGTCCGCGCTCGCGCCGACGGCGACCACGACCGAGACCGCCATGCAGCGCTCGCCCGCGGAGCCGTACCCGGCGCTGACCGCCGCGTCGGCAGCCGAGCCGATGTCGGCGTCCGGCAGCACGACCATGTGGTTCTTGGCGCCGCCGAGCGCCTGCACCCGCTTGCCGTTGTCGGTGGCGGTCCGGTAGATGCTCTTTGCCACGGGGGTCGAACCGACGAACGACACCGCCTCGACATCCGGATGGTGCAGCAGCGTCTCCACCGCCTCGCGGTCGCCCTGCACGACGTTGAACGCGCCGTCCGGCAGGCCCGCCTGGCGCAGCAGGTCCGCCAGCATCAGCGAGACCGACGGGTCCTTCTCGCTGGGCTTGAGGATGAAGGTGTTGCCGCAGACCAGGGCGTTGCAGAACATCCACATCGGGACCATGGCGGGGAAGTTGAACGGCGTGATGCCGGCGACCACCCCGAGCGGCTGGCGGATCGAGTAGACGTCCACGCCGGTGGAGGCCTGCTCGCTGTAGCCGCCCTTGAGCAGGTGCGGCGCGCCCGCGGCGAACTCGATGTTCTCCAGCCCGCGGGCCAGCTCGCCGCCCGCGTCCGCCACGGTCTTGCCGTGCTCGGCGCTGACCAGGGTGGCGAGCTCCTTGCGGTTGGCGTCGACCAGCTCGCGGAAGCGGAACATCACCTCGGCCCGGCGGGACAATGACGCGGCCCGCCAGCCCGGGAACGCGCGTTTCGCCGACGCCACCGCACGCTCGGTCTCCGCGGCGGTCGCGGCCACCACGTACGCCTGCTGCTCGCCGGTCGCCGGGTCCCAGACCGGCAGCTGCCGGCCGCTGGTGCCGTCGACCGCCGTACCGTCGATCCAGTGTTTGATTTCTCGCACGCGGGCTCCTAGACCAGGTATTCGGACAGGCCGCGGGGCACGTAGCGGCCATGGCCCGCGCGCCCCTTGTATTCGTCGCCTTGCACGATGACGGCGCCGCGGGAGATGACGGTGTCGACCTTGCCGGCGATCTCCCAGCCCTCCCACGCCGAGTAGTCCATGTTCATGTGGTGGGTCTCGACCCCGATCCGGGTGCGCCCGGCCGGGTCGTAGAGCACGATGTCGGCGTCGGAGCCGGGTGCGATCACGCCCTTGCGCGGATACATGCCGAACATCCGCGCCGGGGTCGTCGCGATCGTCTCGACCCAGCGGCCCAGCGACAGCTTGCCGTCGACCACGCCCTGGTAGAGCAGGTCGACGCGGTGCTCCACCCCGCCGATGCCATTAGGGATCTTGGAGAAGTCGCCGACGCCCATCTCCTTCTGGTCCTTCATGCAGAAGGGACAGTGGTCGGTGGAGACCACGGCGAGATCATTGGTACGCAGCCCGCGCCACAGATCCGCGCGGTGGCTCTCGTGCTTGCTGCGCAGCGGCGTCGAGCAGACCCACTTGGCGCCCTCGAAGCCGGGCGCGCCGAGCTGGTCCTCCAGCGTCAGGTACAGGTACTGCGGGCAGGTCTCGGCGAACACATTGCGCCCGGCGTCGCGGGCCGCCGCGACCTGTTCGAGGGCCTTGGACGCGGACAGGTGCACGATGTAGAGCGGGCAGTCCGCGGCCACGCTCGCGAGCCAGATCGCCCGGCTGGTCGCCTCGGCCTCGAGCTCCTGCGGCCGGGTGACGCCGTGGTAGTACGGGTCGGTCTCGCCGCGCTCGAGGGCCTGCTTGACGAGTACGTCGATGGCCGGGCCGTTCTCCGCGTGCATCATGATCATGGCGCCGTTGTCCCGCGCCTTCTGCATGGCCCGCAGGATCTGCCCGTCGTCGCTGTAGAACACCCCCGGGTACGCCATGAACAGCTTGAAGCTCGTGATGCCCTCGTCGGCGACGAGCTGGTCCATGGCCTTGAGCGACTCGTCGTCGACGCCGCCCAGGATCATGTGGAAGCCGTAGTCGATGTGGCAGTTCCCGGCCGTCTTGGCATGCCAGGCGGCGAGCCCGTCCTGGACGACCTCGCCGAGGCGCTGGATGGCGAAGTCGACGATCGTGGTGGTGCCGCCGAAGGCCGCGGCGCGCGTACCGGTGGCGAAGGTGTCGCTGGCCTCGGTGCCGCCGAACGGCATCTGCATGTGCGTGTGGGCGTCGATCCCGCCCGGGATGACGAACTTGCCGGTGGCGTCGATCGTCTCGATCTCCGCCGGGCCGGTCCCGGGGGCGAACAGGGCGACGATCTTCTCGCCGTCGACGAGGACGTCCGCCGGGGTCGGGCCGGTGGGGCTGACCACCGTGCCGCCCTTGATCAGGAAGCTCATGGCTGCACCAGCCCGTGGTAGCTGTCGGGGCGGCGGTCGCGGTAGAACTGCCAGCGGTTGCGGACCGTCTCGAGCAGGCTCAGGTCGAGGTCGCGGACGATCAGCTCCGCCTCGTGGGTGTCGCCGACGTCGCCGACGAACTTGCCCTCCGGGTCCACGAAGTACGACTGGCCGTAGAAGTCGTTGTCGCCCAGCGGCTCGAAGCCCACCCGGTTGATCGCGCCGATGAAGTACTCGTTGGCGACCGCGCTGGCCGGCTGCTCCAGCTGCCACAGGTACGACGACAGCCCCCGGCTCGTGGCCGACGGGTTGAAGACGATCTGCGCGCCGTTGAGACCCAGCGCACGCCAGCCCTCGGGGAAGTGCCGGTCGTAGCAGATGTACACCCCCACCTTGCCGACCGCGGTGTCGAACACCGGGTAGCCGAGGTTGCCGGGACGGAAGTAGAACTTCTCCCAGAAGCCGTTGACCTGCGGGATGTGGTGCTTGCGGTACTTGCCCAGGTACGAGCCGTCGGCGTCGACGACCGCCGCGGTGTTGTAGAGGACGCCGGGCTGCTCCTGCTCGTACATCGGCAGCACCATCACCATGCCCAGCTCGGCGGCGAGGGCCTGGAAGCGCTCGGTGGTGGGGCCGGGGATCGACTCCGCGTACTCGTAGTAGGCGGCGTCCTGGACCTGGCAGAAGTACGGGCCGTAGAAGAGCTCCTGGAAGCAGATCACCTTGGCGCCCTGGGCGGCGGCGTCGCGGGCGTAGTCCTCGTGAGCCTTGATCATCGATTCCTTGTCGCCCGTCCAGGTGGTCTGGACGAGGGCGGCACGGACAACACCGTTCATGCCTGCTACCCCTCTCGGTAGGACGTATCGGCGGCGGTGGCGCGGGTCACCCGTCGATTGTGATCGCCTCTCCACCGTGTGTCATCGCCCCAGCGTCCGGCTTGACATTCAGGGCCGATGATGGAGCACACTAATGACACAACCGAGGGCGGACAATGACCGCCGTGTTATCAATTGTTTCGGAGACCTCTCTTGTTGGGGCTTATCGCCAATGCCGTCGACGACCGGAGTGCCCGGGGGATCGCGGCTGCCGTGAGCCGTCTCGTCACGGCCGGTGAACTTGCGAGCGGCGCGCGGCTGCCCACCGTGCGCGACGTCGCCCGGGAACTCGGCGTCAGCCCCACGACTGTCAGCGAGGCCTGGCGCAGCCTCGCCCGGGCCGGGGCGATCGAGACCCGCGGCCGGTCCGGCTCGTACGTCACCGGCTCCATGCTGCCGCGCCGGCGTCTTCGGTACGCGCAGCTCGGCGCCGGACTCGGCCCGGTCGCCCGCGACTACTCGACCGGCATACCCGACTACGACCTGCTGCCCGGCCTCACAGGGTCCCTCGAGCGGATCGGCGATGCCCGGCTCACTACCAGCTACCTCGAGGCTCCTGTGCTGCCGCCGCTCGAGACCGTGCTGCGGCGGCGGTGGCCGTACCCGCCCGAGCAGCTGACCGTCGTCGACGGGGCCCTGGACGCGCTGGACCGGGTGACGGCCACGCTCGTCCGGTTCGGCGACCACGTACTGGTCGAGAACCCCGCCTTCCCGCCGGTGCTCGACCTGCTCGACACCGTCGGCGCCACGGTGGTGGGCGTGCCGATGGACGAGCACGGCATGCGGCCCGAGGCGCTGGGGGCGGCGCTCAAGGCGTACGACCCGGTGGCGGTCTTCCTGCAGCCGCGGGCGCACAACCCGACCGGCGCCGGCCTCACCGCCCGGCGGGTCGCCGAGCTGGCCGCCGAGCTGGCCGCGTACCCGCAGGTCACCATCGTCGAGGACGACCACGCCGGCGACATCGCCACCGCGCCGCCGGTCAGCCTCGGCACCCGGCTGGCGCACCGGACCGTCCACGTCGCCGGCTTCTCCAAGAGCCACGGCCCCGATCTGCGGCTGGCCGCGCTCGGCGGCCCCGCCGCGGTGATCACGGCGGTGGCGGACCGGCGCTTGCTCGGCCCCGGCTGGTCCAGCCGCGTGCTGCAGGCCGTCCTGCTGGACCTGCTCACCTCACCCGAGGCTGAGGCGCGCGTCGCCGCCGCCCGCGACGTCTACGCGCGGCGGCGCGCCACCATGCTGGCCGAGCTGGCGGCGCGGGACGTCACCGCGACCGCGGGCGACGGCATCAACCTCTGGATGACCGTCGAAGACCAGCAGATGGCGATGCTCGCGCTGGCCGCACACGGCATCGCCGTCGCCCCCGGCGCCCCGTTCGCCGTGACGCCGCTCGGGGCCGACCACGTCCGGATCACCGTCGGCCTGATCCGCGACGGGCACGCCGAGCTCGCCGACCTCTTCGCCGCCGCCGCCCGGGCCGGAGCCCGCGGCAGCGGATCCCGTAGCCGCCCGCACCCGCGCGGCTGGCGCTAGCTCATGGAGGCTTCCCGTGACCGATGACCTGCTCGCCCGGCACAAGGCTGTGCTGCCCTCCTGGGTGACGACCTACTACGGCGACGAGGCGATCGAGCTGGTCTCCGGCTCCGGGCGCCGGGTCACCGACAGCGCCGGCAAGACCTACCTGGACTTCTTCGGCGGCGTGCTCACCACCATGCTGGGCTACGACATCGCCGAGGTGCGCGAGGCGGTCGAGAAGCAGCTCGCCACCGGCATCGTGCACAGCTCCACGCTGTACCTGATCCGGCAGCAGGTCGAGCTGGCGGAGAAGATCGCCAAGGTCTCCGGCATCCCGGACGCCCGGGTCTTCTTCGCGAACTCCGGCACCGAGGCCAACGAGGCCGCGCTGCTGTTCGCCACCAACCACCGCCGCTCCAACCAGATCCTGGCGATCCGCAACAGCTACCACGGCCGCTCGTTCGCGGCGATGGCGATCACCGGGCACCGCAGCTGGTCGGCGAGCGGGCTGAGCCCGATCTCGGTCAGCTGGCTGCACTCGGGCGAGCGGCTCCGCGGCCGGATGGCGGGCCTGTCCGACGCCGACCACATCGACGCCGCCGTCGAGGACCTGCGCGAGGTGCTCGCCACGACCACCGCCGGCGACGTGGCGGCCCTCATCGCCGAACCGATCCAGGGCGTCGGCGGCTTCGTGCACGCACCGGACGGCCTGCTCGGCGCGCTCAAGAAGGAACTCGACAACCACGGCATCCTGCTCATCGCCGACGAGGTGCAGACCGGCTGGGGGCGTACCGGCGAGCACTTCTGGGGTTATCAGGCGCACGACGTGCAGCCCGACCTCATCACCTTCGCCAAGGGCATCGGCAACGGCTTCGCGCTGGCCGGCGTGGTCGGCCGCGCCGACCTGGTCAACGCCGTCCCGGCGACGAGCTTCTCGACCTTCGGCGGCAACCCGATCTCGACGGCGGCCGGCAATGCGGTCCTGGACTACGTCCTCGAGCACGACCTGCAGCACCACGCCAAGCGAGTCGGCGCCATCCTGCTCGACGGCCTGCGCGCGGCGGTCGGCGAGGCGGGCATCGTCGGCGAGGTGCGCGGCCGGGGGCTGATGCTCGCGGTGGAGTTCGTCCGCCCGGGCACCACCGAACCGGACGCGGCGGCGACCCTGCGCGTGTTCGACGAGTGCCGCCGGGGCGGGCTGCTGGTCGGCAAGGGCGGCCTCTACGGCAACGTGCTGCGGATGGGGCCGCCGCTGACCCTGACCGAGGACGAGGCCCGCGAGGGCCTGACGATCCTGGTCGACGCCATCCGCAAGGCGGACGCCGAGGCGTTCTGAGCGCGGCGGAGCTCCGGCGCCCCCGCTCCAACGGGTGGGCCGGCGGAGCTCCGGCCCGCCGCCAGGGCGCCGGAGCCCCTGTCTCAGCCCGTCGCCCGGTCCAGCCGCGACGGCGCCGCGGACGAGGTCATCGGATGGGGATGCCCGATGGCGTACCCCTGGGCGAAGTCCACCCCCATGCCCCGCAGCAGGTCCACGGTCGCCGGATCCTCGACGCGCTCGGCGGCGGTCCGGACCCCCAGCGACCGGCACATGTCCACGATGGCCTGCACCGCGATCCGGTCGAACGCCGAGTCGCCCAGCCGGCCGACGAAGTCACCGTCGATCTTCACCAGGTCGATCGGCAGGTACTTGAGCAGGGACAGCGTCGAACAGCCGGTGCCGAAGTCGTCCAGCGCCAGCTCGCAGCCCCGGCGGCGGACCGCGGCGGCGAACTCGGCGGCCGCGGTCAGGTTGTCGACGGCGGTGGACTCGGTGATCTCGAAGGTGACGGCCCGCGGGTCGACGCGGTGCCGCGTCAGCGCCTCCAGCACGTGCGCGGCCAGCCCCGGGCGGGAGACCGTACGCCCGGAGACGTTGACCTGGAAATGCGAGCCCGGCCCGGCCTGCGCGATCAGCTCGAGGCTGCGGTCTACCACCCACCGATCGACGGCGACGATGTCCTCGCCGAGCTCCGCCGCCGCGAGGAAGGAGGCGGGCGACTCGCTCTGGTTCCGCCCGTCCGTCGTCCGCAGCAGGATCTCGTGCCGGGTGACCGCGTTGAGCGCGAGATCGAGGATGGGCTGGGCGTAGAGCCGCAACCGGCCGGCTCGCAGGACGCCGCCGACGTCGGCCTCGATGGCGGTGCGGCGTTCTGGCGCCGTTCTCGGCCGGGGCGTCGCGGTGAGGGCCGTCCGGCCCCTTCGGCTCTCTCGCCACGCCGCGGAGGCGTCGAGCATCAGCTCCCGCCCGCTCACCCGGTCGCCCGGGGCGAACGGGACGACCCCCGCCCAGGCCCGCAGCCGGACCCCGCTCACGGTGGTCAGGCCGAGCCGGTCCTGCAGGTCCGCCATCAGCGACAGGGCCCTCGCCCGGTCGGGGACGAGAAAGCCGAACTCCGCGGGGCCCATGACGCCCCGGCGGCCGTCGGCGGGCAGCACGTGCTCCAGGGTCCCGGCGACCGCCCGGGTCACCTGCCGGCTCTGCTCGGCGGTCAGGTCGCGGGTCGGCTCGACGGCGACGACCAGCAGCGCGCCGGCCCCGCCGCGGGCCGCGCGGTCGACTTCGTCGACGAACCGGTCCCGGCCGAGGAAGGCACTCACCGGGTCATGACCGGGCAGGCGGTCCCGGCCGATCCGCGCGCGGCGGCGGGTGCGGTGCTGTTCCTGGCGTTCGAGCTCCTGCCGGGTGACGTCGTGCGCCGTGGCGATCAGGCCGGTGGGCGTCACGCCGTCCGGGGTGAGCAGCTCCACCAGGCAGCGGACGTAGTGCAGCCGGCCGTCCAGCCGCTGCAACCGGAACGTGAACTCGACCGGGACACGGCGGCGCCAGGCCCGCTCGATCTCGGAGCGGACCCCGGCGCGGTCCGGCCCGAGGACTCCCTCGGTGAGCCGGGCCTCGTCGACGGCCGTCGCGGGGATGTGGCCGAACATCCGTGCCATGGCAGCGGACCACGTCAGCTCGTGACGTTCCGCGTCCCACATCACCCATCCCGCTCCCGCCGACTCCGCGGCCCGCTTGATCCGGGCCGCCTCGTCGGGATCGGGCACGTCCGCCTCGCCGGGCCGGTCGCCGCCCTCGACGTACTCGCTCAGGAGCCGCTCCAGGGCCCGGCGGCTGCGCGCCCGGTCCAGGGCCGACGGGGTGTACGCCGCCGCCAGCTCCATGATGTCGTCGAGGTTCATCGCCGTCTCCGTCCGGTCGGGGTGACGAAGCCGTCGGCCTCCGCGAGTTCCTTGAGCTTGCGCCGCGCCTGGACCTTGTACTCCCGGACGGTGTTGTGCGAGATGTCCATGCGTTCGGCGATGGCGCGATCGGGCAGGTTCTCCTGCGACAGGCTGATGACCTCGCCCATCCGCGGCGGAAGCAGCTGGATCCATGCGGCGAGCCGGTCCTCGGCCTCCCGTGGCGTGGCGGGCGCGGCGATCTCCGGCATGGTGAGATCGTCGAAGAAGAGAGTCGTCACGCGGCCCCGCCGCTTCTGGTGCCGGCGCAGGATGTTGCGGGCGATCGCCAGCACGTAGGTCCGCGGGTCCGTGAAGTCCTGGCCGCCGACCCACTTGGCGCAGAGAGCCATGAAGGCCTCCTGGGTCACGTCCTCCACCATCCCGCGGTCCGGCTCGAGCCGCAGCAGGAACAGCTCGACGGTCAGGTGGTGCTGCAGGAAGAAGGCACCGAAGGCGGCCCGGCGCGGCGCGCGGGCTGTCTCGTCGTCCTCGCCGGCCGGGGGATGGGGCATGCTCACGCTGCCTCCTCGTCCGGCCGCGACGGACCGTGCAGTTCGACGACCCGGCGGCCGTCCTGGTCCTGCTCGTCGATGCGGACCGTGCCCCGACTCCGGGCGAGCCGCGCGAGACCAGCCGCCCGCGCGGCGGTCCGTGCCGATCGCTCGCGCTCCAGGTGCACCCGGGTACGGTGCCGGATCCACGCGCGTACCGGTCCGCTGATCCCCAGCCCGCCCCCGACCGCCACCGCCGCACTGAGCAGCTCTGCGCTGATGTGGTCCACCGGTTCTCCGCTCGTACTGTGGCCCTCGTCTCCGGGCCTCCGGTCACTACTCTCTGTTGGTCGCCCGGATGTGGGGGAGCGGCATCGTGCCAAGTTGCACCTGAGATCGCGGGCACCGCGCCGACCTGGTGCAGGGCCGACGTTCGTCCACTTCAGACAGGCCGATCGGCGGACCTCGATGACCCGCGAGTATGGTCACGCGGCACGTACGGAGAGTGACCTGGTCGCCGGGCGCACCTAGCGTCGGGCGCATGATGATCGCCCACCTCAGCGACTCGCACCTGATCGCCGGGCCGCTCGGCGCCGGCCCGGCGGCGGCCCTGCACCGTGCCTTCGGACGCCTGCTCGCCCTCGAGCCCCGGCCGGACTGCGTCGTCATCACCGGTGACATGGTCGAGACCGAGGATCCGGCCGAGTACGCGATCCTCCGCGACATCCTCGACCGCTGCCCGATCCCCGTGCACCTCGTCGCCGGCAACCACGACGGCAACCAGCTGACCGTCGAGTTCGCGGGCACCCGCTACCTCGCCGGCGGCTCCTCGACGACCTACCGGGTGGACTATCCGGAGGCGGCCGTGCTGGTCGTGAACTCCGTCCTTCCCGGCCGTCCCGAGGGTGAGCTCGGCGCGGAGCAGCTGCGCTGGATCGACGAGGCGCTCGCGGCGCGTCCGGGCGTACCGGCGTTCCTCTGCCTGCACCACCCGCCGGCCGGCGTCGGCATCCCGTTCCTCGACGGCATGGGGCTGCTCGACGGGCCGGCGCTGGGCGAGGTCGTGGCCCGGCACGGCACGCTGACGCGGATTCTCGCAGGGCACGTGCACCGCAACGTCGCGGTACCGTTCGCCGGGACGCTCGTCAGCATCGCCCCGGCCGCCTACCGGCAGAGTCACCTGCGGCTGCACGACGCCGGGCCGCCCGGATACCTGTTGGAGCCGACGAGCTTGCTGCTGCACGTCCTGACCGGCGGCGGCTGCGCGACGCACACCGTCCCGGTCAGCGACGCCGGGGCGGTGCTCGCCTACTGAATCAGTGCGGGTGGTGCACCTCCTGGAGCCGGTAGACCGGGGTCGGTATGCCCTCGTAGCGGGCCTTGAGCTGAAGCGCGAGGTAGAGCGAGTAGTGCCGCGACTGGTGCAGGTTGCCGCCGTGGAACCACAGGTTCTCCTGCTGCGTGGGCTTCCACATGTTGCGCTGCTCGCCCTCCCACGGGCCGGGGTCCTTCGTGGTGTCCGAGCCGAGGCCCCAGACCTTGCCGACCCGGTCGGCGGTGGCCCGGTCCACGATGTCGGCGACCCAGCCGTTCATGGAGCCGTACCCGGTGGCGTAGACGATCAGGTCGGCCGGCAGGGTCGTGCCGTCGTCGAGGACCACCGCGTCCTCGGTGAGGTGGTCGACCTGACCCTGGGCCAGCTTGATCCGGCCGTCCGCGACCAGGTCGGCGGCCCCCACGTCGATGTAGTAGCCGGAGCCGCGCCGCAGGTACTTCATGAACAGCCCGGAGCCGTCGTCGCCCCAGTCGTGGCGGAACCCGGCCTTCTCGAGGCGGGCGTAGAAGTCGGCGTCGCGCTCGGCCATCCGCTCGTACAGCGGGATCTGAAACTCGTGCATGATCCGGTACGGCAGCGAGGCGAAGATCATGTCCGCGCGGTCCGTCGTGACCCCGTTCGCGACGGCCCGGTCCGAGTACAGGTCGCCGAGGCCGATGTCCATGAGGGACGCCGACTTCACGATGTGCGTGGACGAGCGCTGCACCATGGTGACGTCGGCATCGTGCTCCCAGAGCGCGCCGCAGATGTCGAAGGCCGAGTTGTTGGAGCCCACGACCACGACCCGTTTGCCCCGGTACGCCTCAGGCCCGGGATGCTCGCTGGAGTGGTGCTGCTCGCCGCGGAAGACGTCCTGACCGGGCAGCCGGGGCCGGTTGGGCTTGCCGGACATGCCGGTGGCGAACACGAGCTGGGCGGGCCGCAGCTCCACGGACTCGCCGTCGCGGTCGACCACGACCCGCCAGGTGCGGCTGCCGGCGTCGAAGGTGGCGGACCGGACCTCGGCGCGCGACCAGTAGGGCACCTCCATCACCCGGGTGTACATCTCCAGCCAGTCGCCGATCTTGTCCTTCGGCGCGAAGACCGGCCAGGTGTCCGGGAACGGCAGGTAGGGCAGGTGGTCGTACCAGACCGGGTCGTGCAGGCAGAGGCTCTTGTAGCGCTTGCGCCACTGGTCGCCCGGGCGGTCGTGCCGGTCCAGGACCAGCGACGGTACGCCCAGCCGCCGCAGCCGCGCGCCGAGCGCGATCCCGCCCTGACCGCCGCCGATCACCACGACGTACGGCTGCTCGGTGCGCCCGACGGCGTCCTGTTCCCGCTCCCGCTCCTCCTTCCACGAGTGGCGGCCCTTGCGCAGCTCGTGCTCCACGCCCTGCGGCCGGCGCTCCTCGAAGCCCTTGAGCTCGCGCAGCGTGGTGAGCAGCGTCCAGGCCCGGCCGTCGCGCAACCGCAGATGGGCGGTGCCGCGCCCGGCCCGGGTCTCGAAGCGCAGCCACGCCTCGGTCACCTCGTCCGCCTCGGCCGGCTCCTCGGTGAGCGCGAAGCCGGACGGTTCCACGTCGTCCAGCCGGTCCGCGAGCAGGGCGGCCACGCCGGCCCGGCCCTCGACCGTGGTGATGTTCCAGGTGAACGCGACGAGGTCGCGCCAGAAGCTCTCGACGGCGAAGAGGCCCGCAGCCCGTTCGCCGTCCCGGTCACGCAGCGCGGACTCGAAAGCCCCGAGCCACGCCTCCACCCGCTCTCGTGTCTGCGTCATGCCCTCAGGACACGGCCGGCCCCCGTACGCGCGAAAGGGTTGCACCGTATTGCACGGGATCGACTGTGGCGGCGATCACAAGCGCCGGGTTACAGTCGCCTGGACATGGGCGCTTTCAACGCCATCCTGCCGGGCACCGATCTCTCACGGCATGCCCGCGACCTGAGGCGCGTCCACCATGCCGTGCTCAGCGGCGGCCGTACGCCTTTGCGCCCGCGCGCCGTCGTGGAGCGTTCCTGGGCCCGGGTGCTGCGCGCCGGCCTGCACCCCGACCGGGCCAACGCGCGCGACCCGTACCGCCCCGACGAGGTCGAGCGCCGCCGCCGCGAGTCGCCGCTGCACGGCGTCATCGACGAGCTCGCCCATGTGATCCGCGACGTCGCGCTCATGGTCGTCACCGACGCCGACGGCGTGATCCTGTGGCGCGCCGGCGCCCCGGCCACCCTGCGCCGCGCCGACGGGCTCGGCTTCCGCGAGGGTGCGATGTGGACGGAGTCGGTGGTCGGCACCAACGCCATCGGCACCGCGCTGGTCGAGGCCGCCCCGGTGCAGCTCTTCTCCGCCGAGCACTTCGAGCAGGCCCAGCACGCGTGGTACTGCGCCGCCCACCCGCTCCACGATCCGCGGACCGGCGAGCTGCTCGGCATCGTCGACGTCAGCGGCCCGGCGCTCACCCTGCACCCGGCGATCGCGGCGCTGGTCGAGACCGGCGTACGGCTGGCCGAGTCGCAACTCTGGCGGCACCACGCGGCCCGTCTCGACCGGTTGCGGCGCTCCGCGGAACACGTGGCCGGTGCGGCCGGCGGTCCGCTGCTCGTCGTCGACGATCAGGGCTGGGTGGCGCACAACCGCGGCGTCGCCGGCCGTGACCGGATCGGTGCGCCGCGGGCCGGGACCGCTCTGGCCGTACCCGGAATGGGATTGTGCCTGCCCGAACGCCTCGCCGAGGGCTGGCTCGTCCGTCCGGCCGGACGGCCCGGCGGCATCCGCGCGACCCTGGACCTGACCGGCGCGCCGGTGCTTGCGGTGACGGGGGAGGGCGAGGCGTGGCGGTCACCGCTGACGCGCCGGCACGCCGAGATCCTCACCCTGCTGCACGCCGCCGGCCACTCCGGCCTGACCGCGGGACGGCTGAGCAAGGCCCTGTACGGAGACGGCGAGCACGTGGTCACCGTGCGCGCGGAGATCTCCCGGCTGCGGCGTGCCATCGGTGCCCTGGTCGCCACGAACCCGTACCGTCTGGCGGACGGTGTCGTCCTCGAGATGGCGGGCTGAGCGGTGGCGGGAGTCAAGACGGTACGCACGGGCGCCAGCGTGGGTGACTTCCTGGCCGCAGTGCCGGACCCGAAGCGCCGGTCCGACGCGCAGACCCTGGTCGCCCTGATGGCCGAGGCCACCGGAACCGCCCCCGAGATGTGGGGCGACAGCATCGTCGGCTTCGGCTGCTATCACTATCGGTACGCCTCCGGCCAGCAGGGCGATTGGCCACCGGTCGGGCTGTCCCCGCGCAAGACGGCACTGACCGTGTACCTGTCCGCGGGCTACGACGAGCACCTGCTGACGAGGCTCGGCCCGCACCGCACCGGCCGCTCCTGCCTGCACCTGCGGCGGCTCTCCGACGTCGACCCGGACGTGCTGCGCGCGCTCATCATCAGCGGCTTCCGCAAACTCGACGGAAAGACCCTCACCGCGGATTGATCCGTTCTGGGAGCGCTCCCGTATTCCTCGCCGAGGTCCTCTGACAAGGAAGGCTCAGGCGAAGATGCAATTCTCCCGTAGTTCCGCCCGCCGCTGGCAGATCGCCGGCGTCGCTGCGGTCGCCGTTGCCCTGACCGGTGCCGGGCTCGGTGTGGCCTCCGCCGGCGAGACCGCCGCGCCCACGGTCAGCTGTCCCGCCGTCGCGGGCGCGCTGGGCGCCGTGCCGGCCCGCGCCCAGGCCGAGATCCAGCGCAACCTCGCGCTGCTCAACACGCAGATCGGCGAGGCGAACAAGCGGCTGGTGACCAGCGCCGGCGAGGGCGGCCCGAACTTCATCCAGAACGCGATCCTCGGGCCGCTGAAGGACAAGCGCGTCGCCGCCATCAACCGGATGGCGACCGCGATCGGGCGCTCCGCGCCGAAGCCGAACCTCGACGTGCAGCGGCTGGCGACCTGCACGCTGAACCAGAAGGGCGGCGGCGTGGCGGCCCCCGAGCCCACGGCGGTCACAACTGCCGCACCCGCGGCCGGCGGGGGCACTGGTGCCGCGCCGACCGTCGCCTGCCCGGCGGTCAGCGGCCTGCCGTCGATCCCGGCGCAGGCCCGCGACGAGGTCGTGCGCAACCTCGAGCTGCTCGACACCCAGATCGCCGAGGCGAACCGGCGGCTGGCGACGACCGTCGGGCAGGGCGGCCCGAACTTCATCCAGAACGCCATCCTCGGCCCGCTGGCGGACAAGCGCGTCGCGGCCCTGAACCGGATCGAGACGGCGATCGGCCGGCACGCGGCCAAGCCCGAGGGTCTGGAGCGCTTCGCGCCCTGCACCCTCGCCCGCTGACCGGCTCCGCGCGAGGCAGCTGACCGGCTCCGGCGCGAGCCGGCCGGACGCTCCGGCGTGGTGAGCGCCGCCCGCACGGGCGGCGCTCACCGGCCGTTGTGCTCGTCCAGCGCCCGGATCAGCTGCTCGAAGTCGACGACCCCGCGATGGTCCGGGGCGAGCGCCACCATGTCGGCGAGCAGATCCATGATCCCGGCCACCACCGTGCGGATCCGGTGATACAGGTCGAGATCCTCCCGGATGCCCTGCAGGTCGTTCTGCCGGACCGTCAGCATCGCCTGGTTGAGGTCGGCCGCCTTGCGCTCCCAGAACCTGACGTACGACACCTGGGCCAGCGGGTCGAACAGGTTCGCATCCGGCAGCACGATCGGGAACACGCGCCGGGCGAACTCGGGCCGCGCCGCGATCTCCGTCAGCTCGAACATGCAGTACTTCGACCTCAGGTACTCCTGGTCGATCACGACGATCACCGACTTCCCGGCGCCCAGCCGGCGCATGTAGGCGCGGATCGGGTCGCGGTAGCGCACCTCGTTCTCGTCCCGGCGTACCTGCATCCCCCGGCCGCTCAGCCGACGCTCGATCTCGTCGACCAGGCGTTCGGCGGTGCCGCCCCGCTTGTAGGAGACGAAGACCTCCGGCGGGGCCTTGGGCGCGGCCGCCTTGCCCTCGCGCATGCCGCCCGCCGGTTCCCCCGCGTACTCGGTGGTCTCGTCCATCGGCAGGTCGGCCAGCAGGGCCTTCGGGTCCATCATCCGCCGGCTCGCCCGGCACTGGATCTTGTCGTCGGTCCGGGCGAAGTCGGCCAGCTCGGCGATGGCGAACATGGTCGGTTCCTCGGCGGCGGAGCACAGCTCGCAGTCGCACGGCCGGTACTTGGTCACCCTGATCTCGGGGTAGGAGCGGTGGATCCGCACCAGCGCGCGGTCGATCACCGCGAGCAGCGTGTGCCGGTCCGGCCCGGTCACGCGCAGGCGCAGGCGGCGGCGGTGGTAGTCCTCCGCGATCTCCGCGCGGCTCGTCCTGTACGCCAGGACCACGCCCGTACGCCAGACCGCGTCGCCCTCGATGAGGTCGTGCAGCTCGACGATGACCCGCCGGACGATCCCCTTCGGCATCACCGCGTACTCGTAGCGCAGCGACAGGCTGCCCCGGTCCTCCCAGTCGTATTCCGGTTTGGTCGGGGTCAGCAGCTGCGGCGCCACGTAGATGTCGGAGCCCGGCACCGGATAGCACAGGGCGAACTTGACCATCAGCCGGATCAGCTCGTCGTGCATGTCCTGGTACATGGGCTCGTGCCAGATCCGCTGCAGCGTCTCGCGCCCGAACACGCCGTGCGCGTTGATGATCTCCTCGTCGTCCAGGACCCGGTAGACCGCGCCGGTGCCCCACTCCGGCTTGAGGATGACGGTCTTGCGCAGCAGTGGGTCGTCCTGGAAGTAGAGGCAGATCCCGAGGTCGTGCAGGAAGCCGCCGAGCTGGCGCATGTCGTCCGCCCGGACGAAGCCGTGCGCCCGGCAGATGCCGAAGAACTCGTCCGCGGTGATGTAGTCCCGCGTGTTCTTCTCCAGGGTCGTGCGCACGTCGCGCCACGTCTTGGGCAGGGCGGTGCCGATGTGCGGAAGCGACTCCAGCTCACGGCGGATCCGGCCGACGGCCGCCTCCAGCCCGCTGTTGTCCGACAGGTCCAGGCTCAGCGTGCCGACCAGATTCGGGTACGCCTGCCGCAGCGTACCGAGGTCGAGGGCCTGGGTACGGCCGTGCTTGCGGTTCTGGACCACCAGCAGCGGGCTGCCGCCACTGAGGAGGTTGACGACCTCGAGCCAGTACTGGAAGTCGGTGTCCTCGCGGCGCTCGTCGGAGACCAGCACGTACACCGAGCGCTTGGTCAGGAAGAACTGGTGGGTGGCGTGGTAGATCTCCTGGCCGCCGAAGTCCCAGATGTTGACCCGGAAGTCGCGCTCGAGCAGGCGCTCGCCCTCGCTCTCGACGACGCGGACCACGGCGGGGAACTTCCACGGGAAGACGTCGATGCCCTCGGTGGTCTCCTCGGTGTGCCGCAACGCGTACGAGGGGTTGAGGACCTTCTTGGCGAGCGACGTCTTCCCCGCGCCGGGCTCCCCGACGATCAGCAGCTTGGCCTCGGACAGGTAGTCCTGCCCGGCCTCCCGCCGCTGCAGCCAGTAACTCTTGATCGCCTCGAGCCCGTTGGCGGCCACCTCCGGCGGCGGCACGACGAGGCTCGGCGGGATGGGAGCCTGGAGCCAGTGCTGCTCGCCGTGCCACGTGAGGTTCAGCTCCGTCAGCTGCTCGAGATGGAGGATGTCGGCGGGAATCCACTCGAGCGGACAGCAGGACAGATCCAGCCGGGTGAGCCGGGGCAGCTGCCACACCCCGTCGGGCACCTGCCCGAACAAGTTGTACGAGAGATCGAGGCTGGTGAGCTCCCGGGCCCGGTCGACCGCCGCCGGCAACCGCGAAAGCTCGTTGTGCACGAGGTCGAGCGAGGTGAGCCGGGGCAGCTCGAACAGCCACTCCGGCAGGGCGGGCGGCCAGACGCCGATCAGGGACAGGTGCGTCAGGGCGGTCAGCCGCCGCATCGCCTCGGGGATGTCCTGCAGCGGATACCCGATGATGCGCAGCTCCCGCAGGTAGGGCTGGCTCTCGATGACCCGCTCGAGGCACCGCATGACGACACCGAGATCGGCGCGCCACTGAGCGGCCGTGGCCGCCATGCCGTCACCCTTGGTGAAGGTCGAGATGACGCCGAGACTGGACAGCGAGAGCCGCCCCTCGTCGGCGAGCCGGGTGAGATGCTGCACCGCCTCGGGCGAGGTCCGCGAGGTGATCCGCACGGCGTACACCCGATCGACCCGCAGCGAACCGCCCCGGCACCGCCACAGCGTCTCGGCGTTGACCGCGAGGTACGCCTCGTTCAGCGCGGGAACGCTCGACAGCTCGACAGAGCGCGCGTCGATGGTCTCGAGGCCGGGAAGCTCGCTCAGCCACGACGGCAGGGCGGTGATCGGGCTGGTGCCGAGCCGCAGCGATCGCAGGCGCGTGAGGCGGAGAACCGCGGGCGGAAGCCGGGTGAGGATGCGCTGCGGATCCATCTGGAAGAGGTTGAGCTCCTCGGCACCGTCCGCGACCATGGCGTGGAAGTCGCCCTGCGTCATCCGGACCGGCCACGACAGATCCTCCGCCACCACTCGACACTATCCGCGCGCCGGCACGAAGACCATGGTGGTTAATCGCTCGCCCCCGGCCATGATCTGTACCTACCCTCGACCACCATGGACATGACCCTCGATCTGCGCGGCTTGATCCGGGAGAGCGCCTGCACCGGCTGCGGCGTCCGGATCCCGGCGAGGATCGCAGGGCCGGGCGAAGACCGGTGCTGCGCCGGATGCGGGAAGATCCTCAAGCTCGACGTGGTGGTGGTCGGCGAGCGCCTCGGCCTGGCCGGGCGGATCGCTTCGCAGGCGGCCTCATACTGGTCGCCGGAAGCCTGCCGCGGGTCGGGCCGGTGGCGTCGCTCTGCGCGGTGGCGGTCCTCCGTGACCCGGCGCCGTACGACGACATCGCCACCGCGGTGGTCCGCGATCCGATCGGGGTGCCGCGGATATGGGCCACGCTGATCGGCGCGTCTGGTCTGCGCCGCGCTGGGCTCCCCCGGGGCGCGCCTAGATCTCGCCGCCGTCGTTCCAGCCGCACCGGGGACATCGGACGCCCGCGTACAGGTCGTCACGCTCACGGTCGATCTGGCTGTAGGGCTCGAGGTCGCGCGCGAGCAGGCCGCATTCCGGGCATCCGAGCGCCACGCCATAGCCGCGGAAGTACCGATACTCGAGGCCCGCTTCCTCGATCTGCTCCTGCACGGCCTTGATGTACTCGGCGTCCGACCCGATGCCGAGGATCCTGCGGGCGACCGCGACGGTTCCGTCGTGCCGGCCGTCGATGCAGGCGATGGGGCGGAGCATCGCCGGCAGGTCCGTATCGTCCAGGAGAACGGGGATGATGCGGGTGGCGCCGCCCGCGAGCTGGGCGGCGAGCGCCGTGGCCAGCTCGGCCTCCACCCATCTGCTGGCCGCGGCGTTGGCCGACCAGATCACGACGACCGTGTCGGCGGCTGCCAGGGCCTCGCTGATCCTGGTCGGGAATTGATCGCCCGGCTGGACCCTCCACTCGTCGAACCAGACGTCCGCGCCGGCCAGATGCAGCTGGGCCGCGAGCTGGCGGACGACGTCCTTGTCCAGGTGGTTGTGGGACAGGAAGACGGGCATGTGCCCAGAATGCACCGCCCGGCGCGGCGCCCCTCGATCGAGTGGGACGCCGCGCCGTATGGGTCACTGCAACTGCAGGGGTACGACGTCCGGGGCGCCGAGGCGGGCGGCGTCCGCGGTCTCGTCGTCCGGTTGTTCCTGGGACGCTCGCTCCGCCTCCACGCGCAGGCGGTAGTTCTCCACCTCGCGTGCCCGTTGTTCCTTCGTCCAGCCGAGGACGTCGCCCATCAGGTCGGCGGCCATCGGGGCCGCGGTCACCCCGCGGTCGAAGGTCTCGATGGAGATCCGGGTACGGCGGGTCAGCACGTCCTCCAGATGACGGGCCCCCTCGTGGCCGGCCGCGTAAGTGATCTCCGCCCGCAGGTGGTCGTCGGCTCCGTCCAGCGGCTTGCCCAGCGACGGGTCCTCGGTGACCAGGTCGAGCACCTCGTGCACGAGCGAGCCGTACCGCTTGAGGAGGTGTTCGACGCGGGCCACGTGCAGGCCCGACTCCTCGGCGAGGACGCGCCGGCGGTTCCACAGGGCGGTGTATCCCTCGGCGCCCAGCAGCGGTACGCGTTCCGTGCACGAGCGTGGCACCGAGCGGCCGAGGCCGTGGATCGCCGCATCGATCGCGTCCTTGGCCATCACCCGGTACGTGGTGTACTTGCCGCCCGCCACGACCACCAGGCCCGGCGTCGGGCTGGCGACGGTGTGCTCGCGGGACAGCTTCGACGTCGACTCCGACTCGCCGGACAGCAGGGGGCGCAGTCCGGCGTAGACGCCCTGGACGTCGGAGCGTTCCAGCGGCCTCGCCAGGACCTGGTTGACCTGGTTCAGCAGGTAGTCGATGTCGGTGCTGGACGCCGCCGGGTGGGACTTGTCCAGGGCCCAGTCGGTGTCGGTGGTGCCGATGATCCAGTGGCGGCCCCAGGGGATCACGAAGAGCACGCTGCTGGGCGTACGGGTGATCAGGCCCGTGGACGACTGGATCCGGTCGCGCGGCACCACCAGGTGGATGCCCTTGCTGGCGCGCACGTGGAACTGGCCGCGCTCGCCGACCAGCGCCTGGGTGTCGTCGGTCCACACGCCCGTCGCGTTCACCACCTGCTGGGCGCGGATCTCGAAGGTGCGGTCGTGTTCCAGGTCGTGGACGCGGACGCCGGTGACCCGTTCGCCCTCGCGCAGGAAGCCGACCACCTCCGCGCGGGAGGCGACGTGGGCGCCGTACGCGGCCGCGGTGCGGGCCAGGAACATGGTGTGCCGCGCGTCGTCGAGCTGCGCGTCGTAGTACTGCAGCGCGCCGACCAGCGCGTCCTTCTTGAGCGCCGGGCAGGCTCGCAGCGCGCCGCGGCGAGAGAGGTTGCGGTGCCGGGGGAGGCCGCCGTGGGTGGTGGCCATCAGGTCGTAGAGCTGGACGCCGCTGCCCGCGTACAGCCGTTCCCAGACCCGGTGTTGCAGCGGGTAGAGGAACGGTACGGGGCGGGTCAGGTGGGGCGCGAGCCGTTGCAGGATCAGCCCGCGTTCCCGCAGTGCCTCGCGGACCAGCGCGAAGTCGAGCATCTCCAGGTAGCGCAGCCCGCCGTGGATCAGCTTGCTGGACCGGCTGGAGGTGCCCGAGGCGAAGTCGCGGGCCTCCACGAGCCCGACGTTCAGGCCGCGGGTGACGGCGTCGAGGGCGCTACCCGCACCCACGACACCGCCGCCCACGACCAGCACGTCCAGCTCGCCCTCGGCCATGGCGGTCAGAGCCGCCTCGCGACCGGCGGGTGAAAGAGCTGTGTTGTCAGTCAACGTCTACCCAATCGAGAGTGCGCTCGACGGCCTTCTTCCAGCGGCCGTACCCGTTCTCGCGTTGCTCGGCGGACCACTCCGGCTGCCAGCGCTGCGATTCGTTCCAGTTCTCGCGGAGCTCGTCGGTCGACTTCCAGAAGCCGACCGCGAGCCCGGCCGCGTACGCGGCGCCGAGCGCGGTCGTCTCGGCCACCACCGGCCGGCTGACCGCGACGCCGAGCACGTCGGCCTGGATCTGCATGCAGAGGTTGTTCACGGTGATGCCGCCGTCGACCTTGAGCACGTCCAGGGTCACGCCGGAGTCCTGCGCCATCGCCTCGACCACGTCGCGGGTCTGGTAGCAGATCGACTCGAGGGTGGCCCGGGCCAGGTGCGCGTCGGTGTTGAAGCGGGAGAGCCCGACGATCGCGCCGCGCGCGTCGGAACGCCAGTACGGCGCGAACAGGCCGGAGAAAGCCGGTACGAAGTAGACGCCCCCGGTGTCCGGGACCGAGGCGGCCAGCGTCTCGCTCTCCGCCGCCGAGTTGATGACGTGGAGCTGGTCGCGCAGCCACTGCACGGCCGAACCCGTGACGGCGATCGAGCCCTCGAGGGCGTAGACCGGCGCCGCGTCACCGAACTTGTAGCAGACCGTCGTGAGCAGGCCGTTCTCCGACCGTACGAGCTCGGTGCCGGTGTTGAGCAGCATGAAGTTGCCCGTACCGTAGGTGTTCTTGGCCTCGCCCACGTTGAAGCAGACCTGGCCGACCGTGGCGGCCTGCTGGTCGCCGAGGTCGCCGGTGAGCGGCACCTCCCCGCCCAGCGAGCCCGGGAACCGGGCGACGCCGTAGGTGTTGGGGTCCGACGAGGGCCGGATCTCCGGCAGCATCTGCCGCGGGATGTTGAAGAACCCGAGCAGCTCGTCGTCCCAGTCGAGGGTCTCCAGGTTCATCAGCATGGTGCGGCTGGCGTTGGTCACGTCGGTGATGTGGTTGCCGCCGTCGACGCCGCCGGTCAGGTGCCAGAGCAGCCAGCTGTCCGTGTTGCCGAAGATGGCGTCGCCGCGCTCGGCCGCCTCCCGGACCCCGCCGACGTTCTCCAGGATCCACTGGATCTTGCCGCCGGAGAAGTACGTGGCCGGCGGCAGGCCGGCCTTGCGCCGGATGACGTCGCCGCGCCCGTCGCGGTCCAGCGCGGAGGCGATCCGGTCGGTACGGGTGTCCTGCCAGACGATCGCGTTGTAGAGCGGCCGGCCGGTGCGCCGGTCCCACACCACCGTGGTCTCGCGCTGGTTGGTGACGCCCAGCGCGGCCAGGTCGCTCGCCTGGATGTTCGCGTTCTGCATCGCGGTACGGATGACCGTGGCCGTCCGGTCCCAGATCTCGTTCGGGTTGTGCTCGACCCATCCGGCCTGCGGCAGGATCTGCTCGTGCTCGAGCTGGTGGCGTGCCACCTCGTTGCCGCCATGATCGAAGATCATGAAACGGGTGCTGGTGGTGCCCTGATCCACTGCGCCGACGAAGTCAGCCACGTCGTGCCTCCACGGTCTCGGGGGTTTCTGGGGTGGGAAGGCGGCCCGGTTCCGGCGGTTCCTCCTTGGGCAGGAAGCGCCCGACCAGACCCTGGTACAGCCCGGCGCCGAGGAGGCCGCCGAGAATCGGTGCCACGATCGGTATCCAGAAGTACAGGTAACCGGTCTGATCGCGGAACGCCCCGCCGTACCCGGTGAAGTAGCTCGCCAGGCGCGGGCCGAAGTCACGGGCGGGGTTGATCGCGTAACCGGCGTCGGTGCCCCAGGCCATGCCGATGCCGACCACGAGCAGGCCGATGATGAACGGCGCCAGGTTGGCGGCCGGTGGGGTGCCGGCCGCGTCGGTGATGGCCAGGATCAGGAACAGCAGGATCGCCGTGCCGATGATCTGGTCGCGGAAGGCGCCCCACTCACCGACGGGAAGTGTCCCGTTTCCCGGCAGGGTGGAAAAGACGCCCTGCGTCTTGATGGTCAGGTTCGGGTCCGCCTGGTGGAGGACCTCGGTGTAGTTCCACCGCACCACCAGTGCGGCGACGAAGGCGCCCAGGAACTGGGCGGTGCAGTAGGGAGCCACCTTGCGCCACTCGAAGCCCTTGAAGGCCGCGAGCGCGATGGTGACCGCGGGGTTGAGGTGTGCGCCGCTGATGCGTCCGGCCACGTAGACGCCGAGCATCACGCCCAGGCCCCAGGCCCAGGCGATGCTGTCGTGGTCGCCGATGCCGCCGCCCACTACCTGCGCGACGACACCGACCCCGAAGAGGATGAGGATCATCGTTCCGGCGAACTCGGCGGCGAGTTCGCCGGCGAGTCCCGGAATCTTCAATCGTGCTGCCATGGGGAGAAGCTATGAACGACGTCACAGCGGGGCAATGAACGCCGTTCGGCATTGCCGAACGAATGCGGGGGTGGCCGTTCGACATTGTCGAACGCGAACCGGTGGGCTCGGGTTACGTCGTGGCATAGAGTCCGTAACGTGCCCGGAACGGTCCAGTCGATCGAGCGAGCTGCCGCGATCCTGCGGATGCTCGCCGGCGGCTCGGGGCGGCTCGGGCTCGCCGAGATATCCCGCTCGCTCGATCTGGCGAAGGGGACGGTGCACGGGATCCTGCGCACGCTGCAGCACGTCGGCTTCGTGGAGCAGGACCGGGCGTCGGGCCATTACCAGCTCGGCGCCGCCCTGCTGCACCTGGGCACGAGCTATCTCGACATCAACGAGCTGCGGTCCCGCTCGATCAACTGGGCGGATCCGCTGGCGGCGCGCTCCGGCGAGGCCGTCCGGATCGGCACGGTTCTGGAGGGACGCGTGCTGGTCGTGCACCACGTGTTCCGTCCCGACGACACCTTCCAGACCCTCGACATCGGCTCGCTCCTGCCGCTGCACGCGACCGCACTGGGCAAGGTGCTGCTGGCGTACCGGGCCGCCCGGCCGGAGGCCTCGCCCGAACGCTTCACGCACCGTACGCTCGTCGCCGCCAAGGATCTCGCCGCCGATCTCGAGAAGGTGCGCGAGGTGGGATGGAGTGCCGAGATCGAGGAGTACACCGTCGGCCAGGCGGCGGTCGCGGCACCCATCCGCGGCTACGGCGGCCTCGTCGTCGGCGCGATCGGCGTGTCCGGCCTCGTCGAGCGCATGTGCGACAGCCGGTACCGGCCGCACCAGCGGCTGGTCGGCTACGTCCGCGACGCCGCCCGTGCGGTCTCCCGCGATCTGGGAGCCGCCCGGCACTGAACCGCAGGGGAGGGACCTCATGACCGAGCGCTACGTGGTCGCGATCGACCAGGGAACCACGTCGACGCGGTGCATCGTGTTCGACCGGCGCGGCCAGCTGGTGTCCCTCGCCCAGCAGGAGCACAAGCAGTACTTCCCGAAGCCGGGCTGGGTCGAGCACGACGCCGCGGAGATCTGGCGCAATGTGGAACGGCTCGCCCCGCACGCGCTGCACCGGGCCGGGATCACCCTGGACCAGGTCGCCGCGGTCGGGATCGCCAACCAGCGGGAGACGACGGTGGTGTGGGACCGGCGTACGGGGGTGCCGATCGGCCGCGCCCTGGTCTGGCAGGACACCCGGACCGACTCGCTGGTGAATCGCCTGCTCACCGAGCCGGGCGCCGCCGAGGTGCAGGATCGCGCGGCGCTGCCGCTGGCGACGTACTTCTCCGGGCCGCGGCTGCGCTGGATGCTCGACCACACCCCCGGCCTGCAGAAACGCGCTGAGCGCGGCGAGGTGCTCTTCGGGACGATGGAGACCTGGCTGATCTGGAACCTGACCGGCGGCCTGCACGTCACCGACGTGACCAACGCCAGCCGCACCAACCTGCTCGACGTGCACACCCTCGACTGGTCACCGGAGTCGCTCGACTTCTTCGGCATCCCCCGGGCCATGCTGCCCGAGGTCAGACCCTCGGTGGCGGTCTTCGGGACCGCGGCGGCGGGTTTCCCGGGGGTACGGATCGGCGCCGCGCTCGGCGATCAGCAGGCCGCCCTGTTCGGCCAGACGTGCTTCACCCCCGGAGAGGCGAAGTGCACCTACGGTACGGGCAGCTTCCTGCTGCTGAACACCGGCACGGAACTCGTCCGCTCGGACAACGGGCTGCTCAGCACGGTCGCGTACCAGATCGGCGACGAACCGGCCCACTACGCGCTGGAGGGCTCGATCGCGATCACCGGCTCGCTGGTCCAATGGTTTCGCGACCAGCTGGAACTGATCGCCAGCGCCCCGGAGATCGAGACGCTGGCGCGGACGGTCGCGGACAACGGCGGCTGCTACATCGTCCCGGCCTTCTCCGGCCTGTACGCACCGCACTGGCGCTCCGAGGCGCGCGGGGTGATCGTGGGGCTGACCTCGTACATCACCAAGGGCCACCTGGCCCGCGCGGTCCTGGAGGCGACGGCCTGGCAGACCCGCGAGGTGGTCGACGCGATGAACGCCGACTCCGGCCTCACCCTGAAGACGCTCAAGGTCGACGGCGGGATGACGGCCGACAACCTCCTCATGCAGTACATCGCGGACGTCCTGGACGTCCCGGTGGTCCGCCCGCTGGCCTCGGAGACGGTGTCGCTGGGCGCGGCTTACGCGGCCGGCCTGGCGGTCGGCTACTGGCCGGACCTGGAAGACCTGCGGCGCAATTGGCACCGGGCGGCTCAGTGGCTCCCGGCGATGGACCCGGGCCGCCGCGACTCGGAGTACAAGAACTGGCGGCGCGCGGTGGAACGCACCTTCGACTGGATCCAGCCCGACTGACGGAGTGTCCCTCGCCTCGAAAACCCCCTCAAGGCGGAAGAATCGGGCCAAGTCCTCCCGTTCCCTCCGCCAGGAGTCCCGATGCAACTGCTCCACGTCGTCGCCACACCCCGCTCGACCGTCTCCGCGACGCTGCGCGTCTCCGACGCCTTCCTGGAGCAGATCCGCACCGCGTGCCCGGCCACGGAGGTCGAGACGCTGGACCTGTTCTCCGCCGACATGCCCGCGCTCGCCGGCCAGAACATCGACTCCAAGTACGACCTGATGCGCGGCCACCCGATCGAACCGTCCCGGGCCGCTCCGTGGCGGAGCATCGAACGGCTCATCACCCAGTTCCAGCGGGCGGACGTCTGCCTGATCTCGTCGCCCATGTGGAACTTCAGCATCCCGTACGCGCTGAAGTACTACATCGACGCGATCGTGCAGCCCGGCTACCTGTTCGCGTACGGCGACGACGGCGTGCCGGCCGGCCTGTGCGGAGGCAAGAAGCTGGTCTGTGTCACGTCGCGCGGCGGCGACTACTCGGCCGGCAGCCCGATGCAGCCGTTCGACATGCAGGAGCCGTACCTGCGGACCATCTTCGGGTTCGTCGGGATCACCGACATCGAGTTCGTCAACGTGCAGCCGATGGACATGGACGAGGCGCGCCGGGCGGCCGCGATCGAGACCGGCATCGACAGGGCCCGCCGGCTGGCGGACCGGCTGGCGCCGGCCCTGCAGGGCTGAGCCTTCGGACGACCGGGGAGTAGGTCGGCCATTCACGGGTATCTCCGGCGTGACGCTGCGGCTCAGGGGCCGTGCGGCGGGCGGGAGGCGTGCGGTGGCGACCAGGGAACCGGCGGAGATCGCTCACGCGGCGGTGGCGACGGGCGTCAAGAAGGCCGAGCTGCGGTGGGACAAGACCCTGGTCGGGTCGTTCCTGGCCGGGGCGTACATCGCCTTCGGCGGGCTCGTCGCCATCACGGTGTCGTCCGGGCTGGACCCGAAGACGTGGGGGACTCTGCCCACGTTGTTCACCGGGGCGGCGTTCACCCTCGGGCTGGTCCTGGTGCTGATCGCGGGTTCGCACCTGCTCACCGGCAACATGCTGCTGGTGCCGATCAGCGCCATGCAGGGCCGGCTCGGCTGGGGCGACGTGGCCAGGAACTTCACCCTCGTGCTGATCGGCAACCTGGCCGGCGCCGTGTTCGTCGCCTACTTCCTCGCCGTGCAGACCGGGGTCATCGGGCATCTCGGCAGCGACGCCGGGACCTCGGGGGCGATGACCTACGACCGGCTCGCCGCGATCGCCGGGGCCAAGGGGCTGCACGAAACCGACTGGCAGATCTTCCTGCGGGCGGTCGGGTGCAACTGGCTGGTGTGTCTCGCGGTGTGGCTCTCGCTCGCCGCGGATTCGGTATCCGGCAAAATTCTGGCCATTTTCTTCCCCATCATGGCGTTCGTCGCGATGGGATTCGATCACGTCGTCGCGAACATGTTCTTCCTGCCGGCCGCCATTTTCGCCGGAGTGCCGGACATCGGCTGGGACGCCACGCTGCGGAATTGGTTGTTCGCATTTCTCGGTAATCTCGTCGGCGCGGTGGTCTTCGTGGCCACGTCCTATTGGTACCTGTATCTGCGCGAGGAGCCCTCGAAGGAGACGCCGCGCGAGCTGACCTGACCGGGCCGGGGCGAAGGTGGCGTCCGGACACCACCTTCGCAGGCCTCCGGCCGATCAGAAGTCGAAGAGCGCACCGGTCTCGCGCAGCATCTCGCAGTGGTTCGGGAAGGTCTCGCTGTAGCGGACCGGCCGGCCCTCCCAGAAGCCGACCGCGGTGGCCGTGACCGGCATGTATTCGCGGGTGCAGAAGCCGTCCGGCTCGACGTCGAGCGCGGCCAGGTCGCCGTCGACGGAGGCGACGGTGGCGCACGCGTCGGCCGAGCGGGGGTGGTCGCCGGCCGGCGGCCGGCAGCTGAGCAGGGTGACCCTCGGCTGATGGCCGGCGGGGCCCTGCACCATCAGCGCCAGTGTGGAGGCCGGGGGCGCGGTGGCCGCCGCGGCGGGGGCGGCCAGGCCGAGAATGCCGGCGCCGGCGGCGCAGAGGGCGAGCAGACCGGCGGCGCTGCGGGTCGCTGTCTTCACTGTTTCTTCCTCCTTGTGTTCCACCCGTTGTGCGGGTTTCTCCGCCCGGCCTTCGTGTGGCGCGGGCCATGGGAGAGCCTAAGGAAGAAATGGGTCCTTTCCGGGAACAGCTTGTTGCATTTATCGGTGGTGATGAATCCCGGGCCGGCCGGGCCCGTCGCTATACTGCCGGACACGCATCGGGGGAGCGGAGGCGACGTGCGGGTTCGGTGGTCCACAGCAGCTGTCATGGGAATCGTCGCGATGGGTGCGACCGCCTGCGCGAGCGACGCCGGACCGGTGGTCGCCGGGACGACCCCGGCCGCCCAGTTCGCGGTCGGCTCGTGCATCGGTCCCCGCACCGGCCCCGGCGTCGGCGACTATCGCGAGGTCGCCTGCGCGGATCCCGCGGCGACCGGTTCGATCCTGTCGCGCTCCGTCTCGTCGACCCCGGGTGTGGCGGCCCAGCTGGGCCGCCTGTCGATCGCCTGTCCCGACGCGACGGACGTGGTCGTCGAGCTCTCCGAGCTGGGGCCGCCGCTGGACGGCGACAGCCCGGCCGGCTACGTCTGCATCCGCAACCTGAAGGCGCCGCACCCCGGCGACCCGGGCAACGGCGGCGGACCCGCCATCGTGGTGGGGGACTGCGTGGCCGCCTCGAGCGGCGGCGACGTCCAGGAGATCCGGTGCGCCGACCGCGCCAAGGCGAAGACCCGCTACCGGGTCGTGACGGTCGAGACCGTCAAGGACTCGCCCGCGGCGGCGCTGGTCAGCCCGTGTGCCGCCGGAACCGACGCGTCCTTCGTCCTCTCCCGGCACGGCGGTGAGCGCCGGGTGGCCTGCGCCAAGCGACTCTAGACGAAGGCGCTCAGGCCCGTCACCGCGCGGCCCACGATCATCGTGTTGATCTCGCGGGTGCCCTCGTACGAGTACAGCGCCTCGGCGTCCGCGACGAAGCGGCCGATGTCGTAGTCGAGCACGATCCCGTTGCCGGCCAGCAGCTCGCGGGCCCAGCCGACCACCTCGCGCATGCGGGTCGTCGTGTACGCCTTCGCCAGCGCCGAGTGCTCGTCGCGGAACTCGCCCGCGTCCTGCAGCTGGGCGAGCCGCACGCAAAGGCCCAGCGACCCGGTCACGTTGCCCAGCATCCGCACCAGCAGGTCCTGGACCAGCTGGAACTTGCCGATCGGGCGGCCGAACTGCTCGCGCTCCTTCGCGTACGCCAGGGCGATCTCGTACGCGGCCAGCATCACCCCCACCGCCTCCCACGCCACCCCGCTGCGGGTCTGGCGCAGGATCTTCGCGGTGTCCTTGAACGTACGGGCGTTCTGCAGCCGGTCGGCCTCCGGGACCTCGCAGTCGGTCAGCGTGATGTCGGCGTTCTGCACGATCCGCAGCGCGATCTTGTTCTCGATCTTCGTCGCCTCGAAGCCCGGGTTGTCCTTGTGCACCACGAAGCCC
Source organism: Actinoplanes sp. NPDC051475 (assembly GCF_040689425.1). Classification (NCBI taxonomy): domain Bacteria; kingdom Bacillati; phylum Actinomycetota; class Actinomycetes; order Micromonosporales; family Micromonosporaceae; genus Actinoplanes; species Actinoplanes sp. NPDC051475. The sequence goes on along the minus strand of NZ_JBFAZZ010000003.1, from coordinate 32,992 downwards.
TTGACCTGGTCGTCCTCCAGGTCGCGGGCCCACACCACGGTGAGGTCCGCGAAGGTGGCGTTGCCGATCCAGCGCTTCTTGCCGTTGAGGATCCACCGGTCGCCCTCGCGGCGCGCGGTGGTGCGCAGGCCGGCGGCCACGTCGGAGCCGCCGGTCGGCTCGGTCAGCGCGAAGGCGCCGATCGCCTCGAAGGTCCGCATCGCCGGAAGCCAGCGTTCCTGCTGCTCGGGGGAGCCGCACGTCTCGATGCTGCCCATTGCCAGGCCGGAGTGGACGCCGAAGAACGTGGCCATCGAGGCGTCCGCGTGCGCCATCTCCAGCGCCAGCCAGCCGGACAGCAGGTTGGAGTGCTTCGCGCCGGCGATGCCCAGATCGGCGAAGCCCTTCACGAGCGGGAACGGGAACTCCGCGCGGGCCCAGTGATCGTTGGCGATGGGGACCACCTCGGCCTGGAGGAAGGCCCGGACGCGGGTGACGATCTCCGCGTCCTCCGGCGTGAGCAGGTCCTGGAAACGGTAGAGGTCACCCGTGAGCAGCTCCGACATGCGGGCCTCATACCCAGATGACCGGCTCACTAGACTTCGGGCTCATGCTCACCATGCAGGAGGCGCTCGCCCGGCTCACCGCGTACTGGAGTGATCAGGGTTGCCTGGTCGTCCAGCCGATGAACACCGAGGTGGGCGCGGGCACCCTCAACCCCGCCACGTTCCTCCGGGTGCTGGGGCCGGAGCCGTGGCGGGTGGTGTATCCCGAGCCGTCCGTGCGGCCGGACGACTCCCGCTACGGCGAGAACCCCAACCGGCTCCAGACCCATACCCAGCTCCAGGTGATCCTCAAGCCCGACCCGGGCAACCCGCAGGAGCTGTACCTGGGCAGCCTCACCGCGCTCGGCATCGACATCGCCGCCCACGACGTGCGGTTCGTCGAGGACAACTGGGCCTCGCCTGCCCTCGGCGCGTGGGGGCTGGGCTGGGAGGTGTGGCTCGACGGCCTGGAGATCACCCAGTTCACCTACTTCCAGCAGGCCGGCGGGCTCGACCTCGAACCGGTCTCGGTGGAGATCACGTACGGCATCGAGCGCATCATCATGGCGCTGCAAGGCGTCACCCATTTCAAGGACATCGAGTACGCCCCCGGCATCGACTACGGCGAGGTCTTCGGCCAGTCCGAGTACGAGATGTCGCGCTACTACCTCGACGACGCCGACGTGGCCGCGACCCGGCAGCTGCTCGAGCTGTACGCGACCGAGGCGCAGCGCCTGATCGACGAGGGCCTGCCGGTGCCCGCCCACACGTTCGTCCTGAAGTGCTCCCAGGCGTTCAACGTGCTCGACGCCCGCGGCGCCGTCTCCACCGCCGACCGCGCCGCCGAATTCGCCCGCATGCGCCGCCTCGCCGGTGACGTCGCCCGGCTCTGGGTGGCCCGCCGCGAGGAGCTCGGGCACCCGCTCGGCGTGGCCGGGCCGCTGCCCGAGATCGCCGCCCCGGTTGCGGCGCCGGCGCACGACGACGGTCCCCGGACGCTGGTCCTCGAGGTCGGCACCGAGGAGATGCCGCCGTCCGAGGCCCGCAACGCCCGCGACCAACTGCGGCGCACGCTCACCGAGCAGCTCGGCCAGACCCGCCTCGCCCACGGCGACGTCCGGGTGTACGCGACCCCACGCCGCCTGATCGCGGTCGTGCCGGGCGTGGCCGCGCGCGAGGACGACCACACGCAGACGGTCAAGGGGCCCAAGGTCACCGCGCCGGCGAAGGCCCGGGAGGGCTTCGCGCGTTCTCAGGGCGTACCGGTGGAGGCGCTGGAGACCGCGGACGACTACCTCGTCGTGCGCCGGCACGTGGCGGGCGGCGCCGCACCCGGCGTGCTGGCCGGCGTGCTCGCGAAGACCGTCGCCGGGCTGCGCTCGGCGAAGAACATGCGCTGGAACGACCCCCGCCTCGCCTTCACCCGGCCGATCCGCTGGCTGGTCGCCCTCCGGGGCGACGACCTCATCCCGGTCACGGTCGGCGCGCTCGAGGCGGGCCGCGAGACCCGCATCCTGCGGACGGCGCAGACGCCGTTGCTGAGCATCGCGTCCGCCGAGACCTTCATGGAGACCATCTCGGTCAACGGCATCCTCGCCGACCCCGACGACCGGCGCGAGCTGATCGTCACCGGAGCCCAGGACCTCGTGTACGGCGAGGGCCGCGTGGACTTCGGCACCCTCGTCGACCAGCTCGTCTACCTCGTGGAACAGCCCACCCCGCTGCTCGGCCGCTTCGAGGAGCGCCACCTGGACCTGCCGGACCCGGTGCTGACCACGGTCATGCGCAAGCACCAGCGCTACCTTCCCGTACGCGACGACGACGGCGCCCTGCTCCCGATGTTCGTGACCGTCGCCAACGGCCCGGTCGACGTCGACCTGGTCCGCAGGGGCAACGAGGCGGTGCTGCGAGCCCGCTACGAGGACGCGGCGTTCTTCTACCGCGCCGACCGCTCGACCCCCGTAGCGGCGATGCGCGAACGGCTCCACCGCCTCACCTTCACCGACAGACTGGGCAGCATGGCCGACCGCGCGGGCCGCATCGACGCACTCACCGCCCTGCTCGCTCCGGCCGCCGGCGTCACGGCGGACGACGAGGAGATCGCCGACCGCGCCGGCGAACTCGTCAAGTTCGACCTCGGCTCCCAGCTCGTCACCGAGATGACCAGCCTCGCCGGCGTGATGGCCCGCGACTACGCCCTGCACGCGGGCGAGTCCCCGGCCGTGGCCCAGGCCGTGTACGAGGCTGAGCTGCCCCGCCACGCCGGCGACGAGCTGCCGGTGTCCGTACCCGGAGCACTGCTTTCCCTGGCCGACCGCCTGGACCTGGTCGCGGGCCTGGCAGCGACGGTGGGCCTGCCGACCGGCAGCAGCGACCCGTTCGCGGTCCGCCGCGCCGTGCTGGGCCTGCTCGCGGTCCACCGGGCGCACCCGGACCTGTCCGGCATCGACCTGTTCACCGCCCTGGGCTGGGCGGCGTCGCTGCAACCGGTCGAGGTGGACCCGACCGTGCTCGCCGGCGCGCAAGAGTTCATCACACGGCGCCTCGAGCAGATCCTCACCGAGGAGGGCCACCCGGTCGACCGCGTCCGGGCCGCGCTGCCGCACGCGGGGCGCCCGGCGGTCGTGGACCGGCTGCTGGCGCAGCTCGGGCGGCTGGTCGCCGAGCAGGACTTCCGAGATGTGGCGGAGGCGATGCAGCGGGCCCGCCGGATCGTTCCTTCAGGGACGCCGGCCGGCTACGACCCGGCGCAGCTCAAGGAACCGGCGGAGGTGGCGCTGCACGAGGCGGTGTCGTCGGTCCGCTCCTCGCTCCCCGAAACGCCGGATCTGACGCGATTCACCGAGACGGCGGCGCCGATCACCGCGCCGGTCGCACGGTTCTTCGACGAGGTGTTCGTGATGGCGGACGATGTGGCCTTGCGCTCGGCGCGGCTGGGATTGCTCGCCACGGTGCGGGATCTGGGGGAGGGCCTGCTCGACTGGCGGGAGCTGCGGCTCTAAGCGGCCTCGATGGCTTCGAAGATGTCCGCGTCGACCTCCTGCTGCCAGAGGGGCAGCTCCTCCCAGGGGGCGACGTAGGACGGTTTCGGGTCGGGGATGTGCAGGTAGATCTGGGCGGTCCAGCAAGCCGCGACGAACTGGCTCTTCTGGGTGCGGGTCAGGCGGCGGCGGCGCCCTCGCTCGCGCGCACGAGGTCGACGACGAGATCGTGGACGGCGGCGGCACTCCGCCGCTCCCAGTCCGGAGTCTCCTCCCAAGGGGCGACGTAGCCGGGCTTCGGCTCACCGGGGAAACGTTTCACTACTCCGGCGATCCACGCCTCACGGAAGATCCTGCCGCCGTCGGTCGTCACTGAGCTGCCTTTCGGTCGAGTCGCTCAAGGCGAGATGCGCTGGCTCGTTGTGATCAAGCGCCGCGGAACCGTCGTGGACCACCCTGAGCGTGGCCCTGTCAGCGATCCCGCCACGACAGCGGCGAGAGTTTCATCGCGGCTTCGGCGAGTCTGCGGCTGGTTCCGGTGTACAGGTGTCGGCGCGCCGAGTCGATCCAGCCCTCGGTGCGCGACACGCCGGCCTCCCGGTATTCGATCGCTTGCAGCAGCATCTCCAGCTTGTCAGCGTCCTTCGCACAGCGGGCTTCGAGGGTTTCGCGCGACTCGTACTCCGCCACGGCGTCGCGGACCAGCTGTCGCGACCGATTGGGGAGCCGTTCCGTCTGATCGGCGGTGATCTTCCGCGGGTCCGGCTTGGTCAGATATGCGCCGGCGGTATGCGGGATGTCGCCGGTACGAGTCTCCTGACTGTCGTGCCACAGCGCCAGGAACGCGGCCCTGGCCGGGTCGGCTCCTTCCTCAGCTGCGATGAGTGCGGCAAGCTGCGCAGCGCGCATGGTGTGCTCGGCGACCGACTCGGGATCGTCGACGCCGGCGTGCCACCAGCCGGAACGCCGGACGCGCTTCAACAGCCCCAGCTCGTATCCGAAGCCGGCGAGCCCCTCAGCGTCCTCTGACACGATGTTCCCCTCTACCGGTCGGCAGCACGGACGGCGTACTGGAGCCCTGCGAGTTGATCACGCTGGCTGCGTGCGAGGGCGTCGCAGGACGCGAGCCTATCGAGAACTTCGGTAAGTGAGTCGCGGGCGGCGTGCTGACCGCTGAGCAGGGATGGGCGCGACGCTACGAGGGTGTGCAAAGTGGAAAGGTTCAGAGGTAGCTGAGGCGATTCGGGATCGACCCTCCGCAGCAGGTGGTGCAACATTCGTACCCCGGCCCACGCCCGCGTGTCGGCGTCCACCATGAAGTCGTCGGTCGTCTGTTCGTCGCCGAGTTCTCCGATCCAGTAAGCCCAGTAATTCAGGTTCGCCACTTCGCCGATCTGTCCTGTCATGTGATGGGCGAAGTCGCGAAGGGAGCTGCTGTCGCCGGCCACGGCCATCGCAACCGACGCGGATCGCGCTTCCAAGAGCTCCGTGATGTTTCCTTCCCGCGGCCGACGTCTGCGCGCCCGTTGCCACTCGGCCCGTAGCCAATTGGCGGCCTCCGCTCGGCCGTCGAAGCCGAGAAGGTAAACGGCCTGACGACGCAGCAACGCATCAGTCGAGAGATCGGCACGTTCCACCACGGTGAGCAAATGGTCGAGAAAGCGCGCACGTTCCTCCGCGCTCAACGAGGGATGCTCGGGCGTAGGACCGCGCCGAGCAACCCGGGGCACGAACAGCTGAAGGTGTTGCGGCTTCTTGCCGAGAATGGGCCACAGGATCAGGTTGGTGATCGTCCACCGGTGAACACTCGCCGCGAGCGGATGACTGTCCGGGTCCACCCAGCTGTCAGCAGCGGTGATCCCGGTCGCCAGCACCTGATCCGCCTCGATCGCTTCACGGAGGTGACGCCCGGTCGAGGCCGGAGCCCCGGCGCGGCACAGCTGACCGCATAAGCGGATGAAGTCACCGGCGCCGACGGCTGAAAGGGGCCGGCGACCGGATTCCCAGCCCTGGATCGTGTTGACGTCGACGCCTAGGAATTCGGCGAGTTTCTCCTGCGTCATGGCCGCCGACTGGCGAGCAAGTCGCAATATGAAGCCCGAGACAGGAGCGTAGGTACGCGAACTCTGACTACCAGTCAGGGTTTTCCGTCGGTGCGCCACGCGCGTCCTCTTCTCGCTCTGCTCTGGACCGCTTACGCGTACTTGCGGTCAGTTCCGCACGGCGGTTTCCGATCGTACTCTTGACCAATCGATGGACATCGCGATCACGGCGGCGTCGACATCGAATACTCCGTAGGGAGGCCGAATGGAAGAGGCGAAGCACGTCGGCGAGTCTTTCCGGTGCCGGATGCGACGTCGTCGGCGGGAACTGCTCGAGGATCTGGGGTGGACGCCGCGGAGGCAGGGGCGTGAGACGGTCTTGGAAGCTGCCGCACGCCATGACGAGGAAGAGCGCACAGCGGCGCGCCGCCGCCTTTTGGAATCGGCGCACAGTTGGGCGGCTGCACCCACCGAAGCGCTACCGATCACTCGCCCGCTTCTGACGCCTGGCGCTGCATGGCGCTGCGGCCAGAGCAAGGAGGGCTCACCATGATGCGAGACGACTTGGTGGAACAGTTGGCGGCGCTGCCCCCGGACACGGACATCGGCATTCGCATCGGCGAGGACCACGTGGACATAGCCGATCTCGTGCCATGGGGTGACGGCGGCTTCGTCGCTCTCGTCTGCTCTCCGGCCGATCTGCGCGACGTGCTCCTCGACCGGACGCCGGCGGCCCCGCTGGCACCGCGTACGCGGTAGGGCTGTCCCCCAGGCTGGGGTGGTGGGCAGCCTCGTTCCCGGGCGCGGGCGAAAACCATAGTTTCGGCGCATGTCGATCTCGCGTCTCGCTGTTGATGCTGAGCGCCGGCCCCGAACCGGGTGGCGCATCCTCGGATACTTCGTTCTCTGGTTCGCGCTTTACGGGGTTGTGCTGCGCCTGATCGCCGGGCCGCAGCCCACGACGGTCCGCAATGTGGCCGGGCACCTCATGGTCGTGGGGGCGGGGGTCGCCCTGACCGCGGTGTTCCGGCGCTTCGTGGACCGGCGGCCCTGGGCCGATATCGGTCTGGCCCTGCCGGACCGCCGGCAGCTGGCCTCGATCGCCGGTGGTTTCGTGGCCGGGATGGCGGTGGTCGGCCTCTGGTTCGCGATACAGCTCATGCTCGGTACCGCGAAGGTCACCGGTGTCGAGCTGACGGAACGCGGTGTGGGGGGAACGGCCGGGGTGCTGGCCGTGGGGCTTCTTTACTACGCGACGAGCGCGATGAGTGAGGAGGTGGCCTTCCGCGGGTACCTCTTCCAGAATCTCCGTGAGGCGCTGCCCGCGGCCTGGGCGGTCGGTGTCACCGGCCTGCTCTTCGCGTCCGGGCACTTCCTGGGCGGATCCTCCGGTCCGGTGCATGCCGTGATCGGGCTGGTCGATCTTGTACTCTTCTCCTCCTTGATGATCCTCACCCGGCTCAGGACCGGTGCCCTCTGGACGGCGATCAGCTTCCATACCGCCTGGAACTGGGCCCAGGATTGCGTCTTCGGCGTGGGGGTCGCCGGCGAGGACGACTACCACAACGCGTTGCTGCACGTCCGGCTCGACGGTCCGTCGCTGCTGGTCGGCGGGCCCCACAATGTGGACACCGATCTGCTCACGATCCTGCTGGAGGCGGCGTTGATCATCAGCTACTGCTGGTACACCCGTACTCGTAAGCCGACCGGGGTCCGCTCATGAGACGGATCCGCGCCGAACTGCTGTACGCGGTGACCGGCTTGCCGTGGGCCGCCGTGAGCCTGGTGACCGTGGCGGCGATGCTGTTCGCCGGCACCGCCTTGTCGGTCTCGCTTGTCGGGTTGCCCGTGCTGGCCCTGGCGCTTGTCACCGCCCGATCGGCGGCCGGGGTGGACCGTGCGGCGGCCCGGAGACTGCTCGGAGCCACCGTGGAGCCGCCCGGTCCGCGCAGGCCGGGGCGTGGCCTCGTGGGGTGGACCCGGGAACGGCTGCGTGACCCGGCCGGGTGGCGCGCCCTGCTGTACCGCGTCGTGAAGGCGCCGCTCGCCCTGCTGGCAGCGGTGGTGAGCGTGGTCTTCTGGGGGTACGGGCTGGTGGCGCTCACCTATCCGGCGTGGTGGTCGTTGGTACCGGCCCAGGCCGACAGCCATGGTCGCGCCCGGCAGGGCATGGGTCTTGTCGGGGATGTCTATCTGGACACCTGGCCGAGGGCCCTGGCCACGGCTGGAGCCGGGGTGGTTCTGCTCGTCGTGGCACCCTGGGCGGTCCGCGCGGCGGTCGTACCGGACGTCTGGCTCATCCGCGGCCTGCTTCGCGGGGGCGGGCCGGCGGACCGGATCCGCGACCTGGAGCAGACCCGCGCGCACGCTGTCGCGGACGCGGCCGTACGGCTGCGGGCCATCGAGCGTGACCTGCACGACGGCGCCCAGCCTCAGCTCGTCGCGCTTGCCATGCGGTTGGACATGGCGCGCACCATGCTCGGGGACGACGGTTCGCCACCGGATCTGGACCGCGTCGTCGCGCTGATCGACGCGGCGCACCGCGGCGCCACCGACGCGATCGGTGATCTGCGTGATCTCGCGCAGGGCATCCATCCGCCGATCCTCGACAAGGGTCTGGAGGCCGCGCTGCACACCGTCGCCGCCCGCAGCGCCCTGCCGGTCGAGCTGTCCGTCGCCCTGCCACGCCGCCCGTCGGCGGCGGTGGAGACCTGCCTGTATTTCTGCGCCACCGAACTGATCAACAATGCCGCCAAGCACAGTGGCGCGCGGCGGGTCACGGTCGACGTGAGCGAACGGTACGGGGCCGTCCGCCTGAGGGTTCACGACGACGGGACCGGCGGCGTCCGCCTCGGCGGTGGCACCGGCCTGGACGGGCTGATCGAGCGCCTCCGCGCGTTCGACGGCCGCCTCGAGGTCGACAGCCGGCCGGGCGGACCGAGCACCGTCACCGTGGAGGTACCCGAGCTTGCCTGACCTTCATCAGCCCTCTCGCCTGCGGGTCGTGCTCGCCGAGGACGCCGTCGTGCTCCGCGACGGGCTGGCCGAGCTGCTCGATTCCTACGGGCACGAGGTCGTCGCCGCGGTGGCCGACGCCGGGGCGCTGCTCGCAGCGGTCGCCGAGTACCGCCCGGACGTCACCGTGGTGGACATCCGCATGCCGCCCACCCACACGGACGAGGGCCTCCGCGCGGCCGTCGAGCTGCGGCGTACATACCCCCGGCTCGGTGTTCTGGTCTTCTCCCAGTACATCGAGGCGCGGTACGCGACCGACCTGCTCGCCGTTCGCGCCGGGGGAGTCGGCTACCTGCTCAAGGAGCGGGTCACCGACGTCAGGTCGTTCATGTCCGCGCTGACCCGGGTCGCCGCCGGCGAGACCGTGCTGGACCCCGATGTCGTCGTGCAGCTGGCCGGCGCCAACCGGCACCGGGAGACCCTCGACCGGCTCACCGCGCGCGAGCAGGAGGTGCTCGGCCTGATGGCGGAGGGCCGCTCGAACACCGCGATCGCCCAGCTGCTCGCCATCAGCGACGGGACGGTGGAGAAGCACGTCAGCGCCATCTTCGGGAAGTTCGGCCTGGCCGCGGCGGACACCGATCACCGGCGGGTGCTGGCGGTGCTGCGTTACCTGAAGGGCTGAGGGTCCGGGAGGGTCAGGGTCACCCGGGTCGCGGCTTCGCCGTCCAAGGAGTACTGCGCGTGGAGGTCGAAGCCTTCCAGCGCCCACACGTCCCAGGGGCCGTAGTCGCCCAGGAAGCGGTCGCGGTAGGGGTCGCCCGACTCTTCGGGGCGGCCCAGCGACGCCCACAAGGCGGCCCGGCGCGGCACCGAGCCGGCACCGCCGGGGATCTCTCCGCGGTAGGACGAGAATCCGTTGTCGCCGTGGAAGTGGAGGAAGATCGCGGTCACCACGCCGTGGGCGTCGGCGGCGAGCTCCACGCCGGATTCGCGGGCCAGGTACGAGCGCGACAGACCCGAGCCGACCGCGGCGCCGGTACGGGGGATGAGGCCGTACTCCTGGCAGATCTGCTGAACACGGACCTCGAGGACCGTGCGGCCCAGCAGCTGAGTCAGGTCCGTGCGTGCCGGAGCCGGCGGCGGGTCTACCGGGTCGGTGTGGTCACGGAAAGCCAGGGGCTCGTGGGAGCCGGCGTTGCGGGGGCCGGGCTTGGTGCCGTACCGGTCGTCGGGGCGGTACGCGTGCTGATCCGGATCTGCGCGACGCTCGGGAAATCCCATGGTGTCACTCCACGAAGGCCTTTCACTGTGAGCGTTTGGATCACCACCCTAAGCCGCTCCGGGAAGGCGCCTCAAGGGATGAACGGACAGGTGAGTCTGACCGATGTCATTCCCCGGAACGGGGTGCCGTACACGTCCGCGTGATCCTTCCGGTGTCGTTTCCCGGCTGGTCACGGCGGCTTCGCCGGGACGTCGTGGTGATCGCCTGAACTTCCCGGGAGGGCACCCGCGACCGTCGCCGGGCGAGCCCGCGCGGAGGAGATCGTGGCTGACCGCCGACAGGTGCTGCGCATCGGTGCACTGGCAGCCGGGGCACCCGCCGTGCTCGGGGCGACCGGGGCGCCCGCGGAGGCCGCCCCGCACCGGCCCGGACGGCCGCCGTCGCTGGTCATCGGGCATCGGGGCGCGTCCGGCTACCGGCCTGAGCACACCCTGGCCTCGTACGAGCTGGCCGCGCGGATGGGTGCCGACTACATCGAGCCGGACCTGGTGGCGACCAGGGACCACGTGCTCGTCGCCCGGCACGAGCCGGAGATCGGCGGGACCACCGACGTCGCCTCGCGGCCCGAGTTCGCGTCGCGGCGGCGCACGGTGGTGCTCGACGGGATGGCGGTGACCGGGTGGTTCACCCACGACTTCACCCTGGCCGAGCTCAAGACGCTGCGGGCCACCGAGCGGATCCCCCAGGTACGCCAGCACAACACGCTCTACGACGGGCTGTTCGAGGTGCCGACGTTCGAGGAGGTCCTGCGGCTGCGGGAGCGGCTGTCGCGGGAGCTGGAGCGCGAGATCGGCGTCTACCCGGAGACCAAGCACCCGACGTACTTCCGCGGTCTCGGACTGGGGCTGGAGACGCCGCTGGTGCGGGCGCTGCGCCGGCACCACCTGGACCGGCACGACGCCAAGGTGTTCGTGCAGTCGTTCGAGGCCCGCAACCTGGAGAGCCTGCACGACGAGTACAGGCTGCGGGCGCCGCTGGTGTTCCTCACGTCGGCGACCGGCGGGCCGTTCGGCGACCCGAAGAGCTACGCCGAGTATCTGACGCCGGCCGGGCTGCGGCAGCTCGCCCGCTACACCGACGGCATCGGACCGGACAAGGTGCAGATCATCCCGCGCCGGGCCGACGACACGCTGGGCACGCCGACCGGGCTGGTGGGCGACGCGCACGCCGCCGGGCTCAAGGTCATGCCGTACACGTTCCGCGCGGAGAACCAGTTCCTGCCGGCGGACTACCGGATCGGCACGGATCCCGCCGCGTACGGGCGGGCGATCGACGAGCAGGTGACGTTCCTGCGTACCGGAATCGACGGGCTCTTCACCGACCAGGCGGACATCGGCGTGCTCGCCCGGCAGCTGGCGTTCGTCCCGGCCTGACGAGCGACGGCGATCGCGTTCGTCATGGGCGATACTTCGGGACCAGTTCGGTGAGGATCCGGTGAGCGTAGTGACGGGCCTCAGCCGTGGGTGGATTCCCGTTTGCGGCCTTCGTCGCCTCCGGCCCGGCGTTGTATGCCCACAGCATGAGTGTGGCGCGGTTCCCCGGAAGGGACCTCACCTGCCTGGCCAGGTAACACATGTAGGTGCCTTGCGCCATGATGGCGTCCGGTGGTTCAAAGGGGCTCTTCTTGCCATTGTGGTTGGCGTCCTTGCCGAAGGTCGCCCAGGTAGCCGGCTTGAACTGGGCGACTCCCTTGGCCCCGGCCGGCGAGACGGCCCGTGGTTTCCAGTTCGACTCCTGCTCGATCTGAGCGGCGAGCAGCGGGCCGTTCACGGCGGCGCAGGTGCGGGCGGCGGAACGGATCCATGTGACATACGGCCTCGGCACGTTCTTCACCGCTGGTGAGCCCGCGTACGAGGGTGTCGCGCCAGTGGCTGTCAGAGCGCCTCCTGTCACGAAGGCCAGAAGTAGCTTCGCAGTGGCATGCATGAGACAACCATCAGGCTGGACGAACCATTCTTGGAAGTCCCGCCGCCCGAAAGGGCGGCCACGATGCCCCGCAGTGACCTGCCGAGCTTTCTCAGCCGGCCGAGCACACCCCGCCGCCGCCGCGCTTGGCGCGGTACATCGCGGCATCAGCGCCGCGCATCAGCGTCGTCATGTCGTCGGCGTCGGACGGGAACAGGGCGATGCCGATGCTCGCGCCCACGCTGATCTTCCGGCCCTCGATGTCGTACGGCCTGCTCAGCCGGGCGTGGATGCGCCCGGCGATGGTCGCGGCCGACTCGGCGTCGGGGTTGCGGGTCAGCAGGATGGCGAACTCGTCGCCGCCGAGGCGGGCTACGACGTCGTGGTCGCGCAGCGCCCCCTGCAGCCGCCGGCCGACGGCCTGGAGCAGGGCGTCGCCGGCGTGGTGGCCGACCGTGTCGTTGACCCGCTTGAAGCCGTCCAGGTCGAGCAGGAGCAGCCCGATCCGGCCGCCGGTGGCCATGGCGGCCTCGACCTCCTGCTCCGCCCGCTCGAGCAGGTGCGAGCGGTTCGGCAGGCCGGTCAGCGCGTCGTGGTAGGCCTGGCGGGTCAGCTCGGCCATGTGCTGCTGTTCGGCCTGGCGCATCCGGGCGCCGTCGACGATGAGCGCGCCCTCCATGGCGACCTGCCGGGCGAGGGTGTGGTCGCGGCCGCTCCAGTTGCGGACGCCGCTGTCGCCGCACATCACCACGCCGACCGGTCCGGCCGCCGACATCAGCGGCATGGCCAGGAACGAGCGCAGCTGCATCGTCTCGACGAAGCCGCCCGTGCGGACGTCGGTGGTGGTGGTGTCGGAGATCAGCACCGGTCCGTCGACCTTCTGCATGACCTGCCAGACCGGTGAGTCGTCGGCCCGGCGTCCGACGAGGTTGTCGCGCAGCGCCTCGCTCATCTCGTCGGTGAGGCCGACGCCGACGGCGTGCCGGATCATGCCGTCCGGGCCGACGAGGTGCACGGCCGCCCGCTCGGTGCGGAACGCCTCGCCGGTCGCCTTGGCGAGCAGCTGCCCGGCGGCCTCCACGGAGGTGGCCGTGGCGCCCTCCTCGAACAGCTTGCGGATGGTCGCGGTGGCGTGCGCCGTGTATTGCCGGTGCACCTCGGCGGCGAGGACCTGGAGCGTCGCCGCCACCTGCAGTGCCGTGCCGGCGGCGATCTCCGGGCGCATCCGGTCGAGCTCCGTGCCGCTCAGCACCAGGACGCCGACGGTCTGGCCGCCGATGCGCAGGCGGACGGCCATGCGGTCACCCACGCGCACCGGGGGAGCGCCGGCCGAGACCCGGAAGACGCGCCCGGCCAGCCGCAGGTCGTCGGGCGCGGCGGTTCCGCGCGTGGCGGCGGGCCGCAGGCTGCCGTCGTCGGGGTCGAGGGTGAACACGGTGGCGCCCGTCATGCCGCAGGCCACGCTCAGCCGCCGGTCGACGATCGAGAGGATGTGCTCGAGCGAGGGGATGTCGCGGGTCATGACCTCGACGAGGTCCGCCAAAAGCTGGGCCTGCTCGTCCAGCACAGGCAGCAGCGCACCGGTGGCGAGGTCGCCACCCGGCGTACGCACCACGCTGCCCAGGGTCACGGCTCAAGGATCGGCAGCGCGACGACGCGCCTGAGCATCCCGGGGGTGACGTGGCACGCGACACGACGGATTACCGTTTCGGGCGTCGGGGTACCGCCGGCCCGACGCGAGGAGAGGAAGTGCGGACATGAGGGTGTGCGTCGTCGGAACGGGCTATGTGGGTCTCACGACCGGGGTCAGCCTGGCGTTTCTCGGCCACGACGTCACCTGCGTCGACCTGGACCAGGCCAAGGTCGACCTGCTCAGCGGGGGCAAGTCGCCGATCTACGAGCCGCACATGGACGCCCTGCTGGCCGACTCCGCGGAGCGGCTGACGTTCACCACCGACTACAGCAAGGCGGTGCCGGACGCCGAGGTGGTGTTCATCGCCGTGCAGACGCCCTCGCTACCGGACGGCAACCCGGATCTCACCTATCTGCGATCGGCCGCCGAGAGTGTCGGGGAACACATCGGCGGTGACTTCACGGTGGTGGTCAACAAGTCGACCGTGCCGATCGGCAGCAGCAACTGGGTCGACTCGATCCTGCGCGAGTCGTTCGAGCGCGCCCACGAGCGGCGCAGCGACGGCGAGTTCTCGGTCGCCTCGAACCCCGAGTTCCTGCGCCAGGGCGCTGCGATCCAGGACACGCTCTACCCCGACCGGGTGGTCGTCGGCTCGGACAACCCCCGCAGCCTCGACGTGCTCAACGGCCTCTACCGCACCATCCTCAACCAGACCTTCACCCCGCCGACCTACCTGCCCCGCCCGGCCGACCTGGGTGCGGTGCCCATGGTCTCCACCGACCTCGCCTCGGCCGAGCTGATCAAGTACGCGGCCAACGCCTTCCTCGCCCTCAAGATCAGTTTCGCGAACGAGATCGGGCAGCTGGCCGGCCGGGTCGGCGCCGACATCAAGCAGGTGACCCGGGGCATCGGCCTGGACACCCGGATCGGGTCACGGTTCCTGCAGTCCGGCCTCGGCTGGGGCGGCTCCTGCTTCGGCAAGGACACCGCCGCCCTGATCGCCACCGCGGCCGAGTACCACCACGAGATGCCGATCGTCTCCGCCGCGCGGACGGTCAACCAGCTCCAGCGCCGCCTCGTGGTGGACCGGCTCCTGGACGAGCTGCGGATCCTCAAGGGCCGCCGGATCGGCCTGCTCGGCCTCGCCTTCAAGCCGGACACCGACGACCTGCGCGACGCCCCGGCGCTGGACATCGCCCGCATGCTCCTCGAGCGCGGCGCCCGCATCCGGCTGCACGACCCGATCGCCGCCGACCGGTTCCGGCGTGAGCAGCCCGGCCTCGTGGAGTACCTGGCCGACGAGGTCGGGGACGTGTTCGACGACAGCGACGCGGTCGTGCTGGTCACCGAGTGGGCGCAGTACCTCGACCTCGACTGGGGCAAGCTGGCCTCGCTCATGCGTACCCCGGTGATCCTGGACGGCCGGCACACGCTCGACCGCGAGCGGCTCACCAAGCTGGGCTACCGCTACCTGACCCCGACCGGTCGCTGAATACGCACAGGTTCCTGACATTGGCCTGCCAGCGTGCGGGGTCATGCGGATTCTTCCTCTTGCCGCCGCGGCGGCGATGCTGGTGTTGCTCGGCGGTTGCGCGCAAGGGCCGGAGACGCCCCGGCCGGTCTCGTTCGAGGTCGGCGAGGGCGCCCAGGGCGGGGTCACGGTCGCGGAATACGACCTCGGCGACACCGCCTACCGCGACCCGGTCAGCGGTACGGTCAGCGAGCTCCGCGCGGTCGTGCACCACCCGCGCCGGTTCACCGGCCGGCTCCCGCTGATCATCCAGGCGCACGGCTCCTGGTGGGCGTGCGACTCCCAGGACGCGGCGGAGTGGCCGTGCGAGGGCGGTGCCCGGCCGTTCCCCAGCTACCGCGGCTACGACTACCTCGGCGCCGCGCTGGCCGCCCGCAACTTCGTCGTGGTGTCCATCAGCGTGGACGGGATCAACCAGACGTCGTTCGACTACGGCGACCGGGCCCGGCTGATCAACGCCCACCTCGCGCTGTGGCGGCAGCTGGCCGACGGCGGTGGCCCGCTGGCCGGCGTCCTGCGGCCCCTCGCCCGGCACGTCGACATCGGCAACGTCGGCACGATGGGGCATTCCCGCGGCGGCAAGGGCGTCATGTGGCAGGCCTCCGACAAGCACCGCGGGGAGTGGCCGGCCGGTGTGCGGGTCCGGGCGGTGCTGCCGCTCGCGCCGGTGAAGTTCGACGATCCGGCCGGGGACTTCAGCGACACCCTGGTCACCCGGGTCCCGGTCGCGGTCATGACGGGTACGTGTGACGGCGCGACCGGCGAGGCGGGGCAGGAGTACCTCGACGACGCCGAGGGGCGTACGAGGGTGCCGGCGTACTCGGTGTCGGTGACGGCCGCGAACCACAACTACTTCAACACCCGGTGGACGCCGCCCGCGCTGTTCGGCGAGGACGACAGCACCTGCCCCGAGCGGGAGCTGACGCCCGCGGCGCAACGGGACGCGCTGGCCGCGTACGCGATCGCCTTCTACGAGCGCTACCTGCACGGCGACAAGCGCTACGACGCGGTGCTGACCGGCCGTACGCCGCTGCCCGGGGTGACCTCCAAGGCGCGGGTCGTCACGCCGTCACGGTAGGAGGTCGCGCCACGCCCGGACGAGCCCGGCGTCGACCGGCGCGTCCCAGCGGCCGTCCGGGCGGACCGCGCTGCCGGTGTGGAAGGCGTCGACGCCGGCCGCCAGCAGCGGAGCGAGGTGGTACGGGCGCAGCCCCCCGCCGGCGAGGACCCGCGGCGTGCGTCCCGCCTCGGCCGCCAGGGTGGCGAGCCCGGCCCCGGCCTCACCCGGGCCCCCGGCGGTCAGCACGAAGTCCAGGCCGGGCAGGCCCGCGAGGGCGCGCCACGCGGCGGTGCGGTCGGCGGCGTGGTCGATGGCCCGGTGGAACGTCCAGCGACAGCCGTCGATCACGTCGAGGACCGCCTCGACCGCGGCGAGGTCGACGGCACCCGCGGCGTCCAGGAAGCCCAGCACGAACTCGTCGGCGCCGGCCTCGCGCAGGTCCGCCGCCGCCCGGGCGAGCGCGGCCGCGTCGCCGGGCGCGTACCCGTCCTGAGCGCGCAGCATGACCCGGACCGGGAGGCCGGCCGCCGCCCGGACCGCGGCGAACGTCGCGGCGGGCGGGGTGAGTCCCTGCCGGCGCATGTCCGCGACGAGCTCGACCCGGTCGGCGCCGCCCTCGCGCGCGGCCACCGCATCGACGGGGGTCAGCGCGATGACTTCCAAGATCGCATCGGGCACGGGATGCATCGTCCCATACGAGGCTGAACGGGCTCCACCGTGGCGTGGGCGTCCATGTTGGAAAGTGTCTGACCATCGAAGTTCTTCGCCGTAAATCTTGACGTTACCTGAGCAGACTTGTTGAGATGTGTGAACTCATGGGTGGTCCGCTGAAGCGTGCCCGGTGGTCCCGTCGTCCACCGTGGAGCGTCGATCCGCGCTGCCCTCGTCACTTCCGCTCCGAAGGGACCACGCGCGTGAACAGAGCCCGGACCCGCCGGCGGTACGGCCTGACAGTGGCCGCCGTCACTCTCCTAGCCGTCGGCGCCGCGGTACCCGCCGGCGCGGCCCCCGCACCGGCCGGCCCCGCCTGGCACAAGGGCATCCCGCCGATCGCCACCCCGTGGACCGCCGCCGTCGGCCCGGACAACGCCCTCCCCGAATACCCCCGTCCCCAGCTGGTCCGCAGCAAGTGGCAGAACCTCAACGGCGTGTGGGAGTTCGCGAAGGCCGAGGTGGGCCAGGCGGTGCCCGCCGGTCAGGCGCTGGGTGAGCGGGTGCTGGTCCCGTACCCGATCGAAAGTGCGCTCTCCGGCATCCAGCGTCACGAGGACCGGATGTGGTACCGGCGCGCCTTCACCGTCCCGTCGTCCTGGAAGGTCGGCAGCGGGCAGCGTCTCCTGCTCCACTTCGGCGCCGTCGACTACGACTCGAAGGTCTTCGTCAACGGCCGGCAGGTCGCCACCCACCGCGGCGGCTACGACGGCTTCGACGCCGACGTCACCGGCGCGCTGACCGGCACCGGGCCGCAGGAGCTCATCGTCTGGGCCGAGGACCTCACCGACGCCACCGGCCAGCCGATCGGCAAGCAGCGTCGCGTGAGCGACCACGGCATCTTCTACCAGGGCAGCTCCGGCATCTGGCGGACCGTCTGGATGGAGCCGGTGGCCGCCGCCGGCATCGCGGACCTCGGCCTCACCCCGGACCTGAAGACCTCGTCGCTGAAGCTCACCGCGAACGTCGTGAACGGCGAGGGCCTGACGGTACGCGCGGTCGCGCGCAGCAACGGCCGGGTGGTCGGCCGGGCCTCCGGTGCCGCCGGTACGCAGCTCAGCATCGGTGTCCCGAGGCCGCACCTGTGGACGCCGGACGACCCGTTCCTGTACGACCTCGAGGTCACGCTGCTCGACGGCAACCGGGCCGTCGACACGGTGCAGTCCTACTTCGGCATGCGCGAGATCGGCACCACCAAGGGCGCCGACGGCAAGCTGCGGATCGCGCTCAACGGCAAGATCCTGTTCAACATGGCCACCCTCGACCAGGGCTTCTGGCCGGACGGCCTGAACACCGCCCCCACCGACGCGGGCCTCAAGTTCGACCTGCAGCAGCACAAGGTGATGGGCTTCAACGCGGTCCGCAAGCACATCAAGGTCGAGCCGGACCGCTGGTACTACTGGGCGGACAAGCTGGGCCTGCTGGTGTGGCAGGACATGCCGGCCGCCAACACCGGCCCGATCCCCGCCGAGTGGCGCGACCAGTTCGAGGCCGAGCTGCACGAGATGGTCCGCGAGCACCGCAGCTGGACCTCGATCATCGCCTGGGTGCCGTTCAACGAGGGCTGGGGTGAGTGGGACCGCGCGGCCACCGGGCGCATCGCCGACGACGTCAAGCGGCAGGACCCGAGCCGGCTGGTCAACGCGCACAGCGGCGTGAACTGCTGCAACTCGCACGGCGACTCCGGCAGGGGCGACGTCATCGACTTCCACCAGTACCTCGGGCCGGCCTCGCCGTCGCCCGACGGGACCCGCGCCGCGATCGACGGGGAGCACGGCGGCTTCGGCCTCAAGGTCTCCAACCACATGTGGTTCGGCGACGGGCACGCCTACGAGATGGAGCCCGACTCCGAGACGCTCACCCGCAAGTACGTGGAGAACCAGCGGGCGGTGATCGACTCGGCGCGCTCCTGCGGCATCAGCGCGGCGATCTACACCCAGATCACCGACGTCGAGGGCGAGGTCAACGGCTTCTGGACGTACGACCGCCAGGTGCGCAAGATGGACTTCCAGCAGGTCCGGGCCGTCAACCGCGAGATCATCGCCAAGGCCGACGGCAGCGCGGGCAACGTACCGCAGCCGCCGCCCGGCACGCCCGGCCTGACCGGTGTGTCGTTCTACCCGCTGGACGGCACGGCCGAGGACGCGGCCGGCGACCACGACGGCACGCTGGTCGCCGGCCCCGGCTTCGTCGACGGCAAGAAGCGCCAAGGCCTCGAGCTCAACGGCTCGTCGCAGTTCGTGGACACCGGCGCGCCGATCCTGAACACGGCGTCGGACTACACCGCATCGGCCTGGGTCAGGCTCGACAAGGCCGACGGTGCCTTCCAGACCGTGGTCAGCCAGGACGGCGCGAGCGTGAGCGACTTCTTCCTCCAGTACTCCGGCGCCGACCAGCGATTCGCGATGAGCTTCGCGGGCGTACGGGCGCTCGGCCCGGCCAAGCCCGAGGTCGGCCGCTGGTACCACCTGACCGGCGTCCGGGACTCGGTGAAGGGCGAGCTGCGGCTCTACGTCGACGGCGAGCTCGCCGGCCGGACCGGCGCGTGCCTCCCGCAGGCCGCACCGACCGGCAACACCGTGATCGGCCGGGGCAAGTACAACGGCAACCCCGTCGACTTCCTCGACGGCACGGTCGACCAGGTCCACCTCTACGACCGCGCGCTGTCCGATCAGGAGATCAAGCAGCTGTACGCCTCCGGCAACTGACCTGGGGGCACGTGCCGGGCCCGGACGTTCCGGGCCCGGCGCTATTTGTTGCGGCAACTTTCCACCGGGCTGATGATGAGCCATGTTCTCCATGCTGGACCGCAGGCATTCCGTCGCGGCGCCCGGCTTCAGCCGCTGGCTGATCCCGCCGGCCGCCCTCTCCGTGCACCTGTGCATCGGCCAGGTGTACGCCACCAGCGTCTACAAGAACTCCTTCGTCGCGCACTTCGACACCGGCCAGACCGCGGTCGGCATCATCTTCAGCATCGCCATCGTGATGCTCGGCCTGTCCGCCGCGATCGGCGGGACGTGGGTCGAGGCGAACGGCCCGCGCAAGGCCATGTTCGTCTCCGCCTGCTTCTGGGCGGCCGGCTTCCTGGTCGCCGCACTGGGCATCGGTACGCGCCAGCTGTGGCTCGTCTACCTCGGGTACGGGGTGCTCGGCGGCATCGGCCTCGGCATCGGGTACATCTCGCCGGTCTCCACGCTGATCAAGTGGTTCCCGGACCGTCCCGGCCTCGCCACCGGCCTGGCGATCATGGGTTTCGGCGGCGGCGCGCTGATCGCCAGCCCGTTGTCGCGGCAGCTGCTGTCCTTCTACGACGCCGGCTACGACCCGAACGTGGCGACGTCGGTGGCCTCCGGCGGCGCGCTCGTGGCGCTGTTCCTGACGCTCGGCATCGGCTACTTCGCGATCATGATGTTCGGCGTGTTCACGGTGCGGGTCCCGCCCGACGGCTGGACGCCCGACGGCTTCGACCCGGCCTCGGTCAAGGAGAAGCCGCTGGTCACCACGGCGAGCGTGTCGGCCGCCAACGCGATCCGTACGCGGGCCTTCTGGCTGCTCTGGATCGTGTTGTTCTGCAACGTCACAGCCGGCATCGGCATCCTCGAGCAGGCGAGCCCGATGATCCAGGACTTCTTCCGCGACTCCGGCGGCACGTCCACCGTGGCGGTCGCGGCCGCCTCCGGCTTCGTCGGGGTGCTGTCGCTGTTCAACATGGGCGGCCGCTTCGCCTGGTCGTCGACCTCCGACGTGATCGGCCGCCGGCGCATCTACATGATCTACCTCGGCGTCGGGATGGTCCTGTACGCCCTGCTCGCCTCGGTCGGGCACACCGCCGTGGGGCTGTTCGTGCTGCTCGCCGGCGTCATCCTGTCGTTCTACGGCGGCGGCTTCGCCACGGTCCCGGCGTACCTGCGTGACCTGTTCGGCACGTACCAGGTGGGTGCCATCCACGGCCGCCTGCTGACCGCCTGGTCGGCCGCCGGTGTGGCGGGGCCGCTGATCGTCAACGGCTTCCTGGACGCCCAGGGCAAGCCGGGCACCCTCACGGCGTCGGCGTACCGGCCGGCGCTGTTCACCATGGTCGCGGTGCTGCTGGTCGGCTTCGTCGCCAACCTGCTCGTGCGGCCGGTGCCTCCGCGCTTCCATGAACAGCCCGCCGAGGAGAAGGAGGCAGTGGCATGAAGACCTCGCCGGTCCGCCTGGTGATCTCCTGGGCGCTGGTCGCGATCCTGCTCGGGTACGGCGTCGTCCAGACCGCCATCACCGCCGCGAAGCTCTTCCAGTAGGCGCCGAACGCGGCCCGGCACGTGCCGGGCCGCGTTCGGCGTGGCGTCAGGAGAGCGGCGGGTAGGCGTTCGCCATCAGCTGGCGGAACTGCGCCGAGAACCAGGCGCCGGAGATCGGCGCGTTGGCCAGGGCGCCGGTCGGGCTGTTGCCGTTGCGCTCGTTGCCGGTGTAGGCCGGGTCGCACATCCGGTCGAAGCCCTTGCCCTCGTCGTTCGGGATCAGGGTGCTGGAACCGTCCGACTCGCCCGGGGGCTTGACCCAGACGTACGCGTCGATGCCGGCGGCGGGGGCCGCCTTCGGCCGCTCGCCGAGGCCCGCGCCGTCCTGGTTGCACCAGTTGCCGGCGTGGATCCGGCGGTCGATGCGGGACTGGTTGACGAAGGTGTTGACGTCGGTGGACGTGCTTGCCGCGGAGGGCCGGTTCGGGCCGCCCCATCCGTTGCGGGACGTGTCGATGAGCATGCCGATGCCGGAGTCGAAGCCGATGGAGACCAGCTTCTGCCGGAACGCCTGGGCGAACGACAGCTCATCGACGTAGTAGTTCCAGTCCACCCACTTGGACTGCCGCACCGAGGTGCCGTTCACCGACGTGCCGATGGTGAAGTACGGCTCGGTCAGCGCCGAGTAGTTGGCCGTGTTGGTGATGAACCCGTGCACGTTGCGGACGTCGCCGGACGCCCGGGCCGCCTGGAGCATGATGTCCGCGGTGGGGCCGAAGTTCGTGTCCCAGCCGATCCAGCCGTGGTGCGCGGCGTCGACGTAGTTGTAGACGTTGGGGATGGCGCCGAGCTTGTTGAGGGCGTACCCGACACCCTGCACGTAGCCGCCGTTCTGCTTCATCGTGGCGCAGGTCGCGACGTTGGTGTTGGTCACCAGGTTGGGCAGCGAGTCGATCTCGACCACGTTGATGATCCGCAGGTTGCGGTACTTCGGGTCGGCCTGGATCGCGGCGATCGGGTCGATGTACTCGGTCTTGTACCGCGGCAGGTCGTTGACCCCCAGCTCGCCGTTGGAGGCGAGCGCCGAGCAGTCCCGGCCGGGCAGGTTGTAGATCACGAACTGTACGTAGCCGGCGCCCTGGGCGATCGCGGCGTCCAGGTGGTCGCGCAGGCCCATCGCGCCGTTGGAGCTGGAGTCCGACGTGCCCTCGATCGCGGCGATCCGGTCGAGCCACACGGCGGTCGGGTTGCCGGAGACCCGGTTGCCGCCCGGCTCCGAGTCGGCCTTGGCTTTCCACTCCGGATTCACGTAGCCCCTGGCTCCCGCGTACGGGTTGTCGGCCCTCGTGCCGGGCGGTGGGGGCGTGGTCGGGTCCGACGGCGGGGGGTTCGACGGGGTGGGGCTGGACGGGGGCGGGGGTACCGAGCCGGTGCACTGGGTTCCGTTGAGGGCGAAGCTCGCCGGGGCGGTGTTGGTGCTCGAGTAGTCGGCGTTGAACCCGAGCGTGGCCGTCGCGTTGGTGGCGAGGCTGTTCGCGTACGACGGGCCGGCGACGCTGACGTGCCGGCCGGACTGGGTGAACGTACCGTTCCAGCCCTGGGTGACCCGCTGGTCGCCGGCGAAGTCCCAGGCGAGCGTCCAGCCGCCGGAGATGGGGTCGCCGAGGTTGGTCACCGCGAGATTGCCGGTGAACCCGGTGTTCCATTGGTTGACCGAGTAAGTGACCCGGCAGCCGGCCGCGGCGCTGGCCTGGGACGCGGCGACGGCGATGCCGGCGCCGGTGAGGAGGGTGACGGCGGCCGCGGCGGTCAGGCCGCGGGCCGCTTTGTGGGGACGTGGTCTCATGCGCGAGCGCTCCTCGAGACATGGTCGTGCCCGGGGCAGGCACAGCCGGAAGAGGCCGCCGAGCCGATCGAAGCCTGTCACTGACCCGGCGCCGCCTCCAGCGTATGGGAGCGCTCCCATGACATCAAGACGTCACACCACCGAAACTTTTCGGACCTCTTTCCGTCGCTCGGCAACGAGCCGCTCCCGGCACGTGCGGCAGGTTCGGTAGGCTGCCGCCACCGGGAGACGGGGGAGCGGTCATCGAGCAGATCGAGGTGCGGCGGGCCGGGATGCGGGCCGCGGGACTGCGGCTGTCCGTGGCGGCCGGCAGCGTCACCGGCAACCGCTATCCCGCCAACTTCGACGTGCTGCATGTCGACCCGGCCCGGCCGCTCGTCGTCGTCGCGGACGGGATGGGTGACGGCCGGGGGAGCGCGATCGCGGGGCGTACGGCCGTCGACACCTTCGTCGCCACGGCTGTGGCCGACCCGGCCGGGCTGTACGCCGCGGTCGCCGAGGTGCAGGCCCGGGTCCGCGCCGCGGGTGCCGGTCTCGG
This sequence comes from Actinoplanes sp. NPDC051475, assembly GCF_040689425.1. Taxonomy (NCBI): domain Bacteria; kingdom Bacillati; phylum Actinomycetota; class Actinomycetes; order Micromonosporales; family Micromonosporaceae; genus Actinoplanes; species Actinoplanes sp. NPDC051475. Next base: position 9,758 of record NZ_JBFAZZ010000003.1, on the reverse strand, counting down.
GGAGCTGACGGGCTGCACCCTGACCGCCTTCGTCGCCGACGAGCAGGGGCCGGGCGCCTGGCTCGTGCAGCTCGGCGACTCGCGGGTCTACCGGCTTCGCGGCGGCCTGCTCGAACTGCTGACCACCGATCACACGGTCGCCTGGCTCGGCGCGGTCCACGGATGGTGGCCTGCCGACTCCGCGGAGGCGCATGCCGCGCGGTACAGGCTCACCCGCTACGCGGGCCATCCCGGCTCGCCGGAGCCCGACGTGCTGAGCGTGACCGTGCGCCCGGGAGACACATATCTGCTGTGCACCGACGGGCTCAGCGAGCAGGTCGGCTACGAGCGCCTGGCCGGGGTGCTCGGCACCGCCGCGGATCCCGCCAGGGCCGTGGACACCCTGCTCACCGACTCGCTGGCCGCCGGCGGCGAGGACAATGCGACGGCCGCGGTGCTCCGTGCCGGAACGGGAGGCGGCGATGGCTGAGGTCGCTCTGCGCCTCGTACGCGACGAGGACCTGGACACCATCTACGACCAGATGCGCGACCCCGAGGCGGTGCACATGGCGGCGTTCACCGCCGAGGACCCCGACGACCGGGCCGCCTTCGACGCGCACCTGCACCGGCTCCGGACCACACCGGACATCAAGCTGCGCGCGGTCACGGTGGACGGCGAGCTCGCGGGGACGATCGGCTGCTTCGTGGTGGGCGGGGACACCGAGATCACGTACTGGCTGGACCGGAAGTGGTGGGGGCAGGGCGTCGCGACGGCGGCCGTACGGATGTTCCTCGCCACCATCCCGGTGCGGCCCATCACGGCCCGGGCGGCCAGCGACAACGCCGGCTCGCTCGGGGTGCTGCGCAAGGCCGGCTTCCGGAAGATCGGCACCGAGGTGGCGTACGCGACGGCGCGCGGGCGCGACATCGAGGAAACGGTGCTACGTCTGGACGCCCGCGAGGCCTAGGCTCATCCGATGGCGTTGATCGTCGTGCCCTATCACCAGGACGAGCGGCTGCCGGCCGCGCTGCTCCCGCTGTCCGCCGGGCGACCGGCCGTGGTCGTCGACCCGGAATTGCCGCCGGGCGACCTGTGGACCCGCCTTGCCGCTCTCGACGAGGCGGTGGCGCAGGCGGTGGCGGCCGCCGGCGAGCCGGTGACGATGGTGTCCGGCGACTGCCTGCTCGGCGTGGCCGCCGTGGCCGGGGCGCAGCGCACGGGTCTGGATCCGGCCCTCGTGTGGTTCGACGCGCACGGCGACGTGCACACCCTCGCCTCGACCACCTCCGGGTATCCGGGCGGCCTGTCGCTGCGGCTGGCCCTCGGCGGCGACCCGTCGCTGGTGGGCAAGCACCTGGGCCTGCGCCCGGTCGCCGAGGAGCGCGTGGTGCTCGTCGGCGCCCGCGACCTCGACCCGCCCGAGGTGTCCTTCCTGGCCGCCAGCCGGATCCGCCGGACCACGGTGACCGGCCTGTCCGCCGCGGAGGTGCCGGACGGGCCGCTGATCGTGCACGTGGACGTCGACGTGGTGGACCCCACCGAGCTGCCCGGCCTGCTCTTCCCGGCACCCGGCGGCCCGCCGGCGTCCGAGGTGGTCGCGGCGGTACGCCGGCTGCGCGCCACCGGCCGGGTGGCGGTCCTCGACATCGCCTGCCCGTGGCAGCGGACCGCCGACTCCTCCGCCCGCGCCGCGCTCCTCGAGGCATTGATCGGGTAGAGTCGCCCGCAATCCATCGGCTCCCCGGAATGACGCCGCAGCGTGGGAGCCGAGCCGCCGACGAGGTGTGCCCGGAGGGAGCGGCAGCACTGCTGCCTACCCTCTGGAAGGAACCACCCATGACCATCGGCATTGGCCTGCCCATCGGCGACATTCCCGGTCTGCTCACCTGGGCGCGCCGCGCGGACGCGGGCCCGTTCCGCACCCTCGGCCTGCTCGACCGCCTCGTGTACGGCAACCCCGAACCGCTGGTGGCGCTCGCTGCCGTGGCGGGAGCCACCAGCCGTATCCGCGTCCAGACCGAGGTTCTGCTGGCGCCGCTGCGCCAGACCTCCCTGCTGGCCAAGCAGGCCGCGACCCTGGACGTCGTCTCCGGCGGCCGCTTCACGCTCGGCCTCGGAGTGGGCGCGCGCGAGGACGACTTCCACGTCGCCGGTCAGGAATTCCGTCGCCGGGGGCGCCGCCTCGACGAGCAGATGGCGGAGCTGGCGCGGCTGTGGTCGCAGGGGCCGGTGGGTCCTCCGGCACGCCCGGAGATCCTGTTCGGGGCATTCCGCCGGCCCGCGTTGGACCGGGTCGCGCGTTTCGGGGACGGCTTCCTCGGTGCGGCGCCGCCGCGCTACCTCGGCACGTTGTTCCGTACGGTGGAGACCCTCTGGACCGAAGCCGGACGACCCGGCCGTCCGCGGCTCGTCGCCCAGGGCAACGTCGCGCTGGGCCCGGACCGGCTGGTGGCCCAGGCCCGGAGTGCGCTCGCCGGCTACTACGGCGGCGGCTACGATCCCGGACTGCTCGACACGCCCGCCCGGATCCGGGACTTCATCCGCACCTGCGAAGGCCTCGGCGCCGACGAGGTCATGCTCTACTGCTGGGCGAGCGACCCGGATCAGGTGGACCGTCTCGCGGATCTGGTGGGCTGACGGGGCGCCGCCGGAAGATGCCGGCGCCCCACCGCATCGGCGGGGCACCGGCACCCGGCCCCTCGGAAAGGTCTCGGGCGTCCGCAATGGGGTAGCGCCCGACCCACCCTAGGGCTACGGTCCGCGACCGAGCCTTAGCCGCGTCTCAAGTCTTCCGCAGGGAATGGTTAAGAGCGTCGATCTGCGCCGTACGCGACGCCTGCACCTGCCGGGCGAAGGCGAGCGCCTCCCGGTTGCGCCCGGCTGCCGTCTCGGCCTCGGCCAGCCGGACTGCTTCCCGCTGGTGGTCGGCGAGCAGGCGCGCGAAGGCGGCGTCGAAGGCGGTGCCCGGCGTCTTCGCCAGCGTTGCCACCTCTGCCGGTGATTTCGCCGGGGCCGGTGGCGCCGGGCGCCCCCACGCGGTCAGCCAGCCGCTGAGCCGGGCGACCTCGTCCTGCTGGGTGGTCACGACGGCGCCGGCCAGCGTGCGCAGCTCCGGCCGGGAGGCCCGCTCGGCGCCGATGCGGGCGATCTCCGTGCCGGCCCGGTGGTGCGGGATCAGCGCCCGTACGAAGGTGACGTCGGCGTCGTTGAACTCCGGCGAGACCGCAGCGGTCGCGGGCAGGCCGGCGGGGGCCCTGCCAGGTGCGGGCGGGTCGCAGCCCGTGGCCAGCGCCGCGGCGGCCACCAGCGTCATGACGGCCGTGAGTCCCCGCAGCGTTCGCACGCCATGAATCTACGACCGTCCACCCACTACGGTAAAGAACCTTTACCGGATGGGATGGAAGCGGGTGGGCGCCGGCCGCCGGCTCTCCCGGCTGCGCATCCGCAGGCGCAGCAGCAGCGCGACGCCCAGGAACACCAGGACCGCGCCGACGATCAGGCCCGGGCCCAGCAGCGACGGGGTGCCACCGTTCGAGGCGGCCGGGACGGCACCGATGGTGTCGCGGGACTCGGCCGGCTCCGGCTCGCCGGTCGCCTCCGGGCCGGGGTCGCTGTACTCCGGGTCGTCGGACTCCCCGGGCGTGGGCGACGGCGTCTCGGTGGGCGCCTCGGTCGCCTGTGACTGCTGACCCACCACGGAACTCTGCCCCGAAGTCTCCTGCAGGAGTTTGCCCGCCGCATCGAACGCCTGGGGCTGGAAGCGGACCTGGCCGGTCTCGGCGTCGTCGTCGAAGCTGATCCGGTAGCGGGCGGTCACCGTCCGGCCACGGCACAGCTCGCCGGGGTCGAACTGCACGTCGGTGATCCGGGCGACGTCGCCGTCCGTCTCCACGCGTACGGGAAAATCGCCATCGTCCTCGACCCGGCCGACGTCGACCTGGCCGACATCGGGGCCGTCCACCCGCAGCACCAGCGACCAGCGCACCTTGCGGCAGCGGACGCGGTCGGTGGACGCCACGACGGTCAGCGTCCGGCCCTCGGAGCCGGCCCCGAACGTGGCCGGCAGCTCGGTGATGGTCACCTCGGAGCCGGGTTCCACCGCGGTGGCCCGGCCGGGCAGGGCGAGGTTCGCGGCGGCGACGGCCAGAGCGGTCGTCACCAGCGCCACGCGATGCCGCACAGCAATCATCCCCTTACGCAACATCACGAATGGACCCGCATCGTCAGGTAGTTCGGCGCTGCGGCGCGAAAGGTTCACCCGCGGTGGAGGATCACTCGTCCAGCAGTTTTATTTTTGCCTTAGCCGGGGGTTTCGAACCGGTGTCCTCCCTGGTCAGGCCCCGTCTCAGGGGGTGGGCTAGCAGAGCCGTGCAAACTTCCCGGCAAAGATGTGCCCGAACGTTCATCCGAAGCGGTCCCACACACGTAGATGGGGGAGGGCAGGGACCGGGGACAACGCACCGTAAGGAAAGGAAGGACCCACCGGACCGCCCGACAGTAATGAGCGCGGGGCATCCCCCACGGATGCCGGCGTCTGCGAACGCCCACGACGGACGCCACACCGCTGCGGAAAACGAGGAGCTATGGCCCGGACGAAGACGAAAGAACGATCCGCCAGTCGTGTGGACGTCGAGATGGGTTCCACGGGTGGCCGGACCCCACCCTCCAAGCTCACCGTCGCCCTGTTCGGCACGTCGATCCTCGCGGCGATCTGGGCCCTGATGATGCTCATCCCCGCGGGACGCGTCGCCTACGTGTACATCTTCTTCTACCTCGAGTTCTACATGGGCGTGCTGACGCTCGTGTCGCTCTCGATCACGATCATGATCGGCCTGGTCTCCACCGACCGGCTGGTGCTCTCGATCCGCCAGCGCCTGCTGCTGCAGTCCGCCCACCGGACCACCGGCGTCATGGCCATCTCCGCGCTCGGTATCCACCTCTGGACCAAGTTCGCCGAGGGCCACATCCGGCTGATCGACATCGTCATCCCGTTCCTCTACCCGGGCTTCAACAGGGTGTTCGTCGGGTTCGGCACGCTCTCCGCCTGGATCATGGTGATGGTGATGTGGACCGGCATCGCCCGGGCCCGCTTCATCGGCCGCGGCAAGCCGTGGATGTGGCGCGCCGTGCACAGCGTCTCCTACCTGATGTGGCCGATCGCCCTGATGCACGGCCTGAACGCCGGCCGCCCCGGCGCCGTCTGGGTCATCGTCAGCTACGTCGTCTGCGTGCTGGCCGTGCTCATCGGGCTCGCGGTGCGCATCGCGGTCGGCCTCAACCGGCGCAAGGACTTCGCCTCGCAGACCGGCACGGCCGGCGGCACCGGCGGCATGAAGCCCGTCGGCAAGCTCGCGCCCGCCGGGCCGATCGTGAAGGGCCGCGGCAGCCGCAAGCGCCGTGAGGAGCCGGTCGTCTCCGACCGCGGCAACGCCGTCGAGAGCTGGATCCCCGCGACCCCGGCCCGCCCGGCGCCGCCCGCCGCGCCCGAGCCGATCGCCCGGCCGGTCAGCGCCGCCCCGGCCCCGGTCAGCGCCGTCTCCGCCGCGGAGCGTGACGAGCGCCGTCCGCGCCGCTACGTGGACGAGGACGAGCGCGCCCAGCGCCACCGTGACTTCACCGACGCACCCACTCAGCGCTGGCAGTTCGAGGACGAGGACGACATGCCGGCGCCGCGCTCGCGCCGCTACGAGGACGACGCGCCGGCACCTCGCCAGCGGCGCGCCGCCGGGGCCGAGCGGTTCGACGAGCCGACCCGCGCGATCTCCCGCCGCGCCCTGGAGGACGGCCTCCGCGGCTACGACGACGACGAGATGCCCGCGTCGCGCGGCCGCCGCCGTGCCGACGACGCGTACGACGAGGCGCCGCGGCCACGCTCCCGCCGCTACGCCGACACCGAGATGGACGAGGAACCGGCGCCGCGCCCCCGGGCCCGCCGGTACGCCGCCGACGACGACATGCCGGCCCCGCGCCCGCGCTCCCGGTACGCCGAGGACGACCGGTACGAGGAGGCCCCACCGCCGCCCCGCCGGGCCGCCCGGTACGCCGACGATGAGCCGGTGCGCCCCTCACGGTCACGAGCATCCCGTTACGCCGCGGAGGACGAGGATGCGCCCCGGGCCCGGCGCGACCGGGGCGCCGACATCGACCGCGCCGACTCGGGACGGCACAGCCGCAGTGAGTTCGTGGATCTCGCCGCCGACGACCCGAACTACCTGGAACCCGACGACACGCCGACGCTCGTCGACATGGCGCAGCGTCGCGCCCGCAAGGCGACACAGCAGGAACCCGTGCGTACCGGATCGGGCCGGGGGGCCCGCAGAGGATCCCGGGGACGCGCGGTCGATGAGGCAGCTGACGACCGGTACTGGGCGCAGTTGCGAGGGGAAGCACAGTGATGGAGCGCAGCGGAATCACCATGAGGCTCAGTGACCTTGCTAGCGGCGATGACACGCGAAGCGGGGAATCGGCGTGAGTGACAGCAAGGTTCCGCCCGTGACGTCGATCGGGACGCCGCGGATCACCGCGGGTTTCGACGAGTACGGGCGGCTCGACCTGCTGGCGCACCAGGAGGTGCACGGCGGGTTCGCGGCCCTTTCCAGCGGTGAGCTGATCGGCCTCGCCGACCGGATCGAGTTGCGCGGCCGCGGCGGGGCGGGTTTCCCGTTCGCCCGCAAGCTGCGCGCGGTGCTCGACTCGTGCCGCCGCCAGGACCTGCCGCCGATCATCGTGGTCAACGCCACCGAGGGCGAGCCGCCGTCGTGGAAGGACAAGTCGATCCTCACCCGCGGCCCGCACCTCATCCTCGACGGTGCCGCGCTGGCCGCGGCCGCGCTCGACGCCGAGGAGATCGTCATCGGGATCGCCGACGACGGCATCGGCCAGGAGTCGCTGGCCGCGGCCCTCGGCGAGCGCCGGATGCCGGTGCCGACCCGGATCGTCACCGTGCCGCACCGTTTCATCTCCGGCGAGGGCGGCGCCCTGGTCCGCGGCATCAACGGCGAGGCGCACATCCCGCCCGGCCGCAAGGTGCGCTCCAGCGACAACGGCGTGGCCGGGCTCCCCACCCTGCTGTCCAACGCGGAGACGTACTCGCAGCTGGCGATCGCCGCCCGGCTGGGCCCCTGGGAGTACAACGCGGTCGGCATCCCCGAGGAGCCCGGCACGGTCATGCTGACCGTCGGCGGCTCGTCGACCGCGCCCGCCGTGGTGGAGGCGCCCACCGGCACCCCGCTCATGGAGGTGCTCGAGATGTGCGGCGCCGACATCGGGCCGGGCCTGCTCGTCGGCGGCTACCACGGCAAGTGGATCAGCGCGGAGGCGGCCAGGACGGTCACCATCTCGCGCAAGGGCTTCGCCAAGGTCGGCGGCACGCTCGGCGCCGGCATGCTGATCCCGATCGGCTCGCAGACCTGCCCGCTCGGCGAGGTCGCCCAGGTCGTGCAGTACCTGGCCGGCGAGTCCGCGGGGCAGTGCGGGCCGTGCCGGCTGGGCCTGCCCGACCTCGCCCGCGCGGTGACTCTCGTCGCGCTCGGCGGCAGCGCCCTGGAGAACGTGCGGCAGGCGGCCGGCGTCGTGAAGGGCCGCGGCGCCTGCAGCCACCCGGACGGCACTTCCCGGTTCGCCCTGTCGGCCCTCGAGGTCTTCGCCCGCGACGTGGAACTCCACGCGAACGGCGAGGGCTGCGGCAAGCAGGTGCGCGGCATACTGCCGCTGCCGTACCACCAGGCGCAGGGCGCGCGGAAGCTGGCGCTGGACTGGTCGCGCTGCGACGGGCACGGGCTCTGCTCGGCGGTCGCCCCGGAGATCATCCGGCTGGACGCGAACGGCTTCCCGGCGTTCCCCCAGACCCCGCTGCCGCCGTGGCTGGAGAACGGCGCCCGCAAGGCCGTCAACGTCTGCCCGGCGCTGGCCCTGCGACTGACGGAGGCGGGCAAGAAATGAGGATCAAGGTCCTGCTCGCGACGGTCGCCGCGGTCGCCCTCCTGGCCGGGTGCGGGGGCACTGCTACCGCGACGCCGCCGGCCGCCGCGGTGCCCTCGGCGCTGACCTTCACGGGCAAGACCTTGGACGGTACGCAGTTCGACGCGTCGACCCTCGCCGGCAAGCCCACGATCCTGTGGTTCTGGGCGCCCTGGTGTGCCACCTGTGCCAGCGAGGCCATGTCGATCGCCGACATCCAGAAGGAGTACGCGGGCCGGCTCAACATCCTCGGGATCGCCGGGATGGGCGGCAACAAGGAGATGCACGAGTTCGTCTCCGACCTCGAGGTGGGCGCCGTACCGCACCTCGACGACGAGCCCGGGGCGATCTGGCGGAAGTTCGGCATCACGGAGCAGAGCACGTACGTCATCCTCGACCGCACCGGCCGCGTCGTGGTGTCCAGCTACCTCGACGACCTGCAGCTGACGTCGAAGGTCAAGGCGCTGGTGGCCTGAGGCGTGGAAGCGCCGCTGCTGCTCGCGCTCACCGCCGGGATGCTCGGTGCGGTGAACCCGTGCGGCTTCGCGCTGCTGCCGGCGTACCTGTCGGTGCTGGTGGCGGGTGACCACAGCGGGCCGCGGGCGGGGATCGCGGCGGTCGGCCGCGCGCTGCGCTGCACGGCGGCGCTGACCCTGGGGTACGTCGCGGTCTTCGCCGGTTTCGGCCTGCTGCTGACCCCGCTGGCCGGGTGGCTGCAGCCCCGGCTGCCGTGGCTGACGGTCGTCTTCGGCGCCGGGCTGGCGCTGCTCGGCGGGTGGCTGCTGGCGGGCCGGTCGCTGCCGGCGCCCGGGCGGGCCCTGCGGGCACCGCGGCTGACCGGCACGGCCGCGTCGATGGTGCTCTTCGGGATGGCGTACGCGGTGGCGTCGCTCGGCTGCGCGATCGGGCCCTTCCTGGCGCTGGTCGCATCGAGCCTGCGGGCCGGGTCGATCGGTGAGGGAATGGCACTGTTCGTCAGCTACGCGGCGGGGATGGGGCTCGTCATCGGCGTCACGGCGATCGCGATCGCGCTGGTCCGGGTCTCCGCGGTCACCCGGTTGCGCCGCGTGACCGCCTACGTCCCGCGGGCCGGCGGCGCGGTGCTGCTGGTCGCCGGCGCCTACGTGGCCTGGTACGGCTGGTACGAGATCCGTCTCACCAGGAATCTGCGGACTTCCGGGCAGGATCCCGTCGTGAATCTTGCCACCGGTATCCAGCACGAGTTGAGTGGGCTGGTCGGGAGGCTGGGCGCGGGCTGGTTCGCGCTGATGCTGGCCGGCCTCGTGCTGGCAGCGCTCCTGCTGTCCCGCCGCCGCCGTACCTCAGTGGGGAGTTGATTGTGGACACCGCGTACCGCGTGAGTCCACTGCGCCGGGGGGATCCGGAGTGGCTCGGGGAGTACCAGCTGACGGGCCGGCTCGGCTCGGGTGGCATGGGTGTGGTGTATCTGGCGGAGGATCGTGACGGCGCGTTCGTGGCGGTGAAGTTGATTCATGCGTCGTTGTCGGATGATCCGGAGTTTCGGGATCGGTTCCGGTCTGAGGTGGAGCGGGCGCGGCAGGTGCCGTCGTTTTGTACGGCGGAGGTGTTGGATGCGGATCTGGATCATCGTCCGCCGTATCTGGTGGTGGAGTTCGTGGATGGTCCGAGTTTGGGTGAGGTGGTGGAGCAGCGGGGTCCGTTGCGGTCGGCGGGGTTGCATTCGCTGGCGGTGGGGGTGGCGGCGGCGTTGGTGGGGATTCATGGTGCGGGGGTGATTCACCGGGATTTGAAGCCGGACAATGTGTTGCTGGCGCCGGGGAGTCCGAAGGTGATCGAT